>JAFQEJ010000025.1 GCA_017399105.1 Clostridia bacterium | reverse complement strand
ATATCACCACCGTAACACTTTGCAAGAACATCTTTACGCAGTGCCTTTACGGTTTCTCGTGCGATAATTCGCCCACCAATGGCAGCTTGAATCGGAACCTCAAACAGCTGACGCGGAATGTTTTCCTTCAGTTTTTCGGCAATTTTTCTACCTCTGGACTGCGCTTTATCTTCATGTACTATAAAGGAGAGGGCATCCACAACCTCGCCGTTAAGCAGAATATCCAGCTTTACGAGGCGGCTGGGCATATATCCGTTCAGCTCATAATCAAGAGAGGCATAACCTTTACTGCGGCTCTTGAGTGCATCAAAGAAGTCATAAATAATCTCATTCAGCGGCAGATCATAGTGAAGCTCGGTACGATTGGTATCGATATACTTCATGTCGATATAAACACCACGGCGATCCTGACAGAGATCCATAATTCCACCCACATATTCAACCGGCGTAATGATAGAAGCCTTTACCATCGGTTCTTCAGCAACATCAATTTCATCCTGAGGCGGATAATTGGATGGATTGTCGATATAAACAACTTCACCGCCGCGCTTTGTGATCTTATATATAACACTGGGAGCGGTAGTAATAAGATCAAGATTGAATTCACGTTCCAATCTTTCTTCGATTACTTCCATGTGAAGCAATCCAAGGAAACCGCAGCGATAACCAAATCCCAATGCAGCGGACGACTCAGCTTCAAAAGCAAGTGCCGCATCATTCAGCTGAAGCTTTTCAAGAGCATCGCGCAGATCACCGTAGCGAGAACCGTCAGCGGGGTAAATGCCCGAATAAACCATAGGAAGCGCTTTTTTAAATCCGGGAAGCGGAGTATCGATTCCGCCTTCAACAGTTGTGATGGTATCACCGACGCGCGTATCTGCAACATTTTTAATGCTGGCTGTGATATATCCGACATCCCCTGCTGTCAGCTTATCCAATTTACTGAGACCAAAAGCTGCCATACTGCCCACTTCAACCACATCAAATTGTGCACCGGTATTCATCATTAAAATACGGTCTCCCTCTTTTACAGTACCGTCAAGCACTCGGATGTACACAACGACGCCAAGGTAAGAATCATAATATGAATCAAATATCAGACATTTCAGCGGAGCATCGGGATCGCCAACCGGCGCGGGAATATCAGAAACGATTTTTGCAAGCACCTGATCAATATTGATACCGTTCTTTGCAGATATTGCGGGACAGTCCTCAGCAGGAATTCCGATAACATCCTCAATTTCTGCGCGAACTCCGTCTATATTAGCAGACGGAAGATCAATTTTATTGATAACAGGAACGATCTCAAGATCGTTGTCAACTGCAAGATATGCATTAGCCAATGTCTGAGCTTCAATTCCCTGCGTAGCATCTACAACGAGCAGTGCGCCTTCACAAGCGTTGAGTGAACGTGATACTTCATAATTAAAGTCCACATGACCAGGAGTATCGATTAGATTGAGCTTATAAACCTCACCATCGGGCGCATTATAGTCGAGTCTGACGGCGCGTGCTTTGATGGTGATACCGCGCTCTCGCTCCAAATCCATATTATCAAGCAGCTGCTCTTCCATATTGCGTTTTGCCACCGCCTGAGTAAACTCAAGAATGCGATCAGCCAACGTAGATTTTCCGTGATCTATATGAGCGATGATAGAAAAATTACGAATATTGCTTTGTTCTGTCTTTGACATGAAGTTCTCTATTCCTTTTGTTTGAATGATTAAATACCTGCGGGAACACCGTTTTCATCGGTTTCCACAGGCTCGGTTTCTACAGGGACAGTTGTGTCCTCACCTTTTTTGCCGAGGCTGACAACAAAACCGATTCTGGTTTCGTTCTGAGGCACCTCTGTATAGGGATTGATGCTTTGAGAAATAATTCTTCCCTTCTCTACATCATCGTTATATTCACGGGTAACCTTACCGATTGCAAGCTTATACTGAATCAGTGTATCCATTGCCTCTGCTTCGGTCATGTTTTTGAAGTTAGGAACCTGAGTATATGCAATTTCGGGACCGTTGCTGACATACAGGGTAACCGTATCACCAACCACAAGTGTGGTGCCGGCTGCAGGTTCGGTTCGATAAATATAACCAGACATCATCGTAGGATGGAAATCGCTTTCCACCTTAACGTGGATACCCATATTCTCAAGCTCAAGTTTTGTAACACGGTATTCCGAAACAGTATAATCCCGAAGCTTGAGTACCTCAGCCCCCTTACTTACAACAAGCTCCAGATCGCAGAGTTGGTTTTCTCCGATATTTACCTTACGGCGCTCTCCGCCTTCAGGAGTTTGCTCAATGATGGTGTTTTCACTGTAATCTTTGTTAAATTCGTATGTCACCAGCACATTGAAGCCTTCAGCTTCAAGCTCAGCCTTCAGTTCTTCTGAATAAAAATGCTCAAGCAGATATTTAACAGTAACCGTTTTGGTTTCGGTCTGCACAGGAGGATTCATCAACTTTGTAATCAGATAAGCACCACTGAGTCCGAGAACAAGCAGAAAGGCACTCATCACACCTGCAATAATCGGAAGCATCGAGCGGCTGCGCCGCTTGATTATGACTTCTTCCTGCTCGTTAACCTCTTCTTTTTTTGGATTCAGCTTGTTTTTTTGTTCAGCTTTATCCGTTTTCTTCGTCTTGAACACATAAGAGGGATTATTTTTAATATGTGTCAGGAGCTTCAGCATCTGAGCCGCACTTTGAAAACGCTTCTCAGGCACCTTTTCCATTGCACCGAGTATAATCTGTTCCAATCCCTGCGGAATCGTCGGATTGATCTCACGCGGCGGTTTGGGACGCGCACTGACTTGCATAAGCGCTACCGATACAGGGGATTCGGCATTGAAAGGCAACGTCCCCGTGCTCATTTCATACATCAGTACACCCAAAGAATAGAGATCGCTTCTTGGATCGATTTTCTTGCCACTTGCCTGTTCGGGACTGATATAGAAAACTGTACCGATCGCCTTGTCGGTCATTGTTACAGTCTCTGCGTTGGGCAGTTTTGCAATTCCGAAATCAGTAACCTTGATCTTACCATTCTTCAGCAGCATAATATTCTGCGGCTTGATATCCCTGTGTATAATGCCTTTGGAGTGTGCATGTTCCAGTGCGCGCAGTATCTGCTCACTGTAGCTGACGACCTCTTTGAAGTCGAGGACGCCCTTTTTATTCATATAATTTTTAAGCGTAATGCCTTCAACACGCTCCATAACGATATATTTCAGGTCGTCTTTAACCGAAACATCGTATATGCTGACAATATTCGGATGCTCAAGCATGGAAACAGCTTTAGACTCGTTGATAAAGCGCTTGACTGACTGTGTATCATTAGCGATCTCATCCTTGAGCATTTTAACCGCTACCATACGTTTCATCACTGTGTCATAAGCTTCAAAAACCACCGCCATACCGCCGATGCCGATGATTTTTAATATTTTATATCTTCTGTCGAACACATGCCCGACATATTTTTCAAGAGATTCCATATATCAACGCCTGTCGGCGATAACCCTTTCTTTTTTTAATCGAAATTGGTTGCTTCTCCATATTTTAAAAGTACAGCCGTGATGTTATCGCCTCCGCCATTGCGGTTGGCAAGCTCAATCATCGCATCAACCTTTGTTGAAAGCTCGTTTTTGCCGACAATTTCATCACAGATAATGCTGCGGATATTATCGCAGGCAGCATAATTGGAAAGACCATCCGAGCATAGAAGTACGTAAAATTCTTTATAAACATGCATATCAATTTTGAAGAGATCAGCTTCAACCTCATCCTCAATACCGATTGCGCGCATGATGATGTTTCGATTGGGATTGTTCTTAGCTTCGTCTAATGTGATTTGTCCGATATCTACAAGATACTGTACGTAGGAGTGGTCATGCGTTACCTGATGCAGCTCTCCGCCGGAGCAGATGTACATTCGGCTGTCACCTACATTGACAATGTAAAGATAATCATCAAATTCGAGCGCAGCGACAAGCGTGGTACCCATACCGCTGAATTCCGCACTTTCTTTGGATTTATTGTATACCGCCGTATTTGTAGCATACATGGCATCCGAAATAATTTGTGCGATATCCAAGGTCGAGGTATCACATTGACCATCCTTAATAAGACCTTCGATCGATTTTCTTATCTCACGCAAAAAGGTTTCAATCGCGAGCTCACTTGCTTCCTTTCCGCCTTTTGCTCCGCCCATCCCGTCGCAGACCACGAAAACTGCCGTGTTTTCGCAAATCCGTTCCAGAACAAAGCTATCCTGATTATTCGATCGTTTTTTTCCGATATCGCTTTTTCCATAACAAAGCATAATCCTTCACCCCGATAACATCAATACGCAGACGTGCCTTTCGCATTCTCGCCGGTATTAGTGATCCTTTTGAGCATGATACCTCAGCTGACCGCATGAGGCGTTGATGTCCGATCCCAGCCTGCGCCTTACCGTTGCATTGATGCGGCGTTTCTCAAGCGCGGAAACGAACTTTTTTATATCATCGTCAGTGCTTCTCGCAAAATCTCTTTCCGAGACCTCATTTACGGGAATCAGATTGACGTGAAATGGTCTTGCTTCCATGTAATGCTTCAACAGGCCTGCAAGCTCTGCTGCATCCTTCTCAGAGTCATTCTTCCCCGATATTAGCGTGTATTCGAAGGAGATTCTGCGTCCTGTTATGTCAAAATAATCTCTGCATGCCGTCATCAGCTCCGCAAGAGGATATCGGTTGTTCACCGGCATAATTGCACTCCTCGCCGTGTCATTCGCCGCATGCAGTGAAATAGAAAGTGTAATCTGCATATCCTGTTCGGCAAGCTCATAAATCTTCGGAACGATACCGCAGGTTGACAGTGATATATGTCGATAACCGATATTCAACCCATCCGGCAGATTAACAAGCTGCAGAAAGCGAATTACATTCGCATAATTATCAAGCGGTTCTCCGATTCCCATCATTACCACATTGGAAATTCGTTCACCTATATCAGCGGAAGCGATAATGATTTGACCGAGTATTTCGGAAGGAAGGAGATTTCTTGCCAACCCGTTCAACGTGGATGCACAGAATTTACATCCCATACGGCAGCCAGCCTGACTTGACACACATATGGAGTTCCCGTGATGGTAACGCATGACAACGCTTTCAATGAACTGTCCGTCGCAGGTTTCAAAGAGATATTTCACCGTTCCGTCCAACTTCGACACGTGTTTTTCTCGAATAGAAGGAAGTCTGATTTCAGCAATTTCTGAAAGTTTCTCCTTGGTTCTTTTGGGCAGGTTCATCATTTTATCCCAGCTGACGCCTTTCTGCATCCATCCATAAATCTGGGCGGCACGGAATTTCGCCTCCCCCTGTTCTGCGATGAATGTTTCCAGTTCAGATGGCAGCATGGAAAGAAGATCTGCTTTGTTTGGTATATCCATTATTCACATTACTCCAACATGATTATACTTAATAAGTATAACATATATGCCTTGAAAATTCAATAATAAAAATGTATAATATTATTAATATTTATCCAATTCACAGTAAATATATTATTTTTTGATTTTTTCAGTAGCGAGATCCGAAATATATACAATAAAAAATGATTACAGTAATTTTGATCATTCCCAATAATAGTTACAATATTGTCATAAAATATTTATTTTATTTTGCACGACTGTATGATATACTGTATTCAGTATAATATAAATAAATATATACGGAGGTATTTAACATGAACTTTTTCACAACAAAGAAACAGGAAAAGAACAACTTCGTGAGTATCATTGTTAAGGTGCTTGCAGTCTGCGGTCTGATTGTTGCCGCATTGTTTGTAATCGATGTCATTTATAAAAAATACAAGAAATGCATGAGCACTTTCCAGAGCGATAACTGTCTCGATTATACCGATGACGACATGTTTTCTGACTGTTGCGGCTGCTGCGACGATTTTGATTGCGAGAGCTGCGGTGAAGATATCGAAGCTGACTGCATCTGCGACTGTGCTGACGAAGAGCCCGCTGCGGATGCCGAATAATAACTGTTAATATTCAAAAATACGGTATAGCTACCATGCTATACCGCATTTTTTATTTTTTCTTTTTATTCATCGACAGCAAATGCAGAATGACAGCACTTCCGCTGATAATGATGATCAGTATCAAGATGATCACGACTGTGATATCCACACTGTATTGCCTGATATTTATCCTGGATGCATTTATAATTGCATCGATCTCTTCAGCTTCGTACTTTTCGGAGTGAGCAGTTATATTTCCCATCATCAGTGTTGTATTGGTCGGGAGATTTTTATTTTTTACAACTACACGAATTCGATCGATTCGGTTATTATAATCAAAATCGGATAAATCCAGTATTATATTATTCCACTTGGAAGTTGTAATCGTGCCGAAATATTCCACACAGTGATCATCGGCAAAAAAGGCGATAACAACATCTGCTTGTTCGGTTTGAAGAGAATCACCTGCAATCTGGAGCTCTAAAGTCAGATATGGTGCTGCACTGAAATTCATAACATATTCAAAGTCACATACTATTCCGCTGTGTCCGAAATTTCCATTTTTTAAAAGGGACGCTGACAGGAACGCATTTCGATCAATGCTTTGATTTCCGGTGCTGATAACCGAACAGTTTGCATATGCTTTCCATTCGTTTTCAAGTGTCAGTTGAGAAAAATCAAATACTGTATAGCTGCCTACTTCGGCAATATCGAGCGTATTCTTAAAACTGCTTTTCAGTACTGTTCGGAGATTGGATTTATCCGGCTCTCCGATAGATAACACACTCCAGTCTGATATTCCCAGCATTTCAAGAGCGTATTGTTCACATTCTTTAAAGTATGCTTTAGTATCAATATATCGGATTGTCTCCTGCAGACTTTCACTGTAAACTTTTCGGGACAGAATATAGCGTTCCACATTCGCACATTCTTCAGTAATCATACGAATGTATGCATAAATATATTCAGCCGATTCACCCGTTTCAGCCTGAGTGTTATACGCATGATTAATCACGATAATTTTACGGGATTTGTTCCCATACAAATTTGCTTCCAAATTCATATATCGATCCAGCATATTGATATTTTTTATCGATATAAATTTACTGTCATATCTGTTTTCAGCTTCCTTTTCATTGAAAGCAAACTCATCAGCTGTATTCACGTTGATCGCAACATTCCAAGGAAAATCACCTTCTGCGGATATATATTCACCGATCATGTCTATCAGTTGACGTGTGCCGATTCCGTATCCCGCATCGTAAGCAAGATGCTTGTCCCATTTCCGGTTGGCTGATATAAAGATATCCACCGAAGAATTGATAACAGAGATCGAATTGTAAACCACGCGAAGATAATTGGATACATTTTTTATACGATCGCTGATCACAGCAGCATCAACCTGCATTAATGCAGCGTCGATATCGACTACATAATCGGTAATCACATTCAGTTCGCCGCTGTATCGACTTGCTATGAATATCATGGTATGATATAAGTCGGTAACATTTCCACTGTCGAACATGTTGTAAAGCGCAACCGAAGAAGCTGAGGATTGGAATAATTTTGCAGTAACCGCAATACCGAGATTGTGATAACTCCCCATCAATGCATCCAGCTCTGCGATATAAGATGCATTAAAATAAGTCTCATTCCCAAAAGTCTCAATACTGTATATTGTTTCTTTCTCAGAAAGTAAACGAGTCAAGTCAATTTCAACATAAGCATCCGTTTCAAGCAGATCTGCGGTATAAGCATCTGCAGCAATTCCCTTTTTGGTCTGTGTGGAGTATACACACCGATCATATTCTGATAATACTTCGGGATTTGTAATGTACATGCAGTCATCAATCAAAGTGATGCCGTTTTCAGTTGTTATGCCAACCGCAAATTTACAGTTAATACGGCTGTAGCTCGCGCCTTCGATCGGTACAACAAATTTAAAGCTTTTTCCAAGGTCGGTTTGATCAATTTTTGATGTGGCAAGTGTAATAATATTGGTTTCATCATCACCCGGGTCAAGGCAGTAGAGTGCTATCGGTTTTGTCTGATCCTTGTATATTTCCAGTATATCATCATCGATTGTACCGCGAATAACGATATCATTTTTATTATCCGATATTTCCACACTGTCTAAAGTACCGTAGTCCGTGGTAACATGATTGTAGGTACTGTAGGGCTCAATCCCGTAAATGTGCATAAGCCCCATGGCATTTCCGCCGAAAACAAGCCTGATTTGCGTAATTTCACGCTCACGTACAGGAAAAACATAATAATGCGTCTCATTGTCCCCATACAAATCCAATGAATAACTGTTAATACTCTTATATTGTGGTGATTCCTCGGTCGTATAAAAAAGGGTCACACTTGTCGCGCCGCTATAATTTTCAAGCTTAACACAGATAGCATTTACATATTCATCAAAGTTGTAGTTCAAGGATGCAGTTTCCACATATGCACCTTCCTCATTCATGAGAAAGGTCATGGAGCTGTCGCTGATTGTCAGATTTCCGCCGCCACAAATGTAATCGCTGGTCATAAAGCGAGCAATGGAGGCGATGTTCTTTTGACTGCTGAAACCGACAGTATCAACATATAAATCTCTGTAAGAATCATTGCTGTCAAATTCAGCTCGAATGGATATTTCCGTCAATGCTCCCTTGCCGGAAAATCGCGTGATATCCATTGCTACACCTGAATATACTCCCGCTGTGATTTGTACTGTTTTTGAGAGTGTTATCCCCATTCCTTTCACGGTTATTGTAACAGTACAATTCTCATCTGCATTTAATGTAAGATAGAATGTATTCTGATCGGCACCATATATCGGAGAGTCAAATTTTTTTCTAAGAGTATGACGCTCTTTTTCCGAATTGCATCGAAAACGGAGCATACTTTTTCCTTCAAATATGCCGTATGGAGATACACTGATGCTGTCAGCAAGCGACACTTCATCTGTCGTGCTCGCGCTTTGCCAACCATCGGTATCGGATTCAAAATCACTGACAGAACGATCTAGAAGTGAATCTGCAAGAGAGGGACTGATATTTTCAAACACATCAACCCCATCTTCTTTGGTGGCTGCATTTTCAGTAAACATTGAGTGATTGATATCGAGAAGTCCTTCTGCCTGGATTTCAATTGTTGACATAATTATAATCATAACGGTTATCAGACAGATTATGCGTATGATTTGATTTCGCATGTATGCAGCCTCCTTTCTCTTAATTTTTCGCAGATAATTATCATATAAAGAATCAAAATTATAATAATTATAATAACTCTGCTTCTGCTACCCATAATACTGCTGCTGCGTCACTGGGCATATTAAAATCGCCTCTTGGTGAAAGTGAAACAGAACCGACTTTCGGGCCGTCGGGAATACATGAACGCTTAAATTGCTGCATGAAGAAGCGGCGCATGAATATCACCAGCCATTTTTTAATGGTGCTCCGGTCATACTGTCCATCAAATGCATGACATGCCATACGGAATATTTTTGCAGGAGTAAAACCGTATCTCACAAGGTAATAGAGATAGAAATCGTGCAGCTCATACGGTCCTACGATATCCTCTGTTTTCTGCGCAATTTCTCCATCCTTTGCAGGAAGAAGCTCGGGACTCACAGGAGTGTCAAGAATATCATACAGCACCTTGGCAAGTTCAGGATTTTTTGTTGTGTCGGCATAATAACGCACAATATGACGAACCAGTGTCTTGGGAACCGACCCGTTGACCCCATACATCGACATGTGATCGCCGTTATATGTCGCCCACCCAAGCGCAAGTTCGGAGAGGTCGCCTGTACCGATTACAAGCCCGCCTGTGCGATTTGCGATATCCATAAGCACTTGAGTTCGTTCTCTTGCCTGACAGTTTTCGTAGGTGACATCATAACAATCCTCGCTCTGACCAATATCCCTCATGTGTACACGGACAGCCTTGGTAATATCTACCACTGAGAACTTCACACCAAGCTCATTGCATAAAATCTCGGCGTTGCTTTTTGTTCTTTTGGTTGTGCCGAAGCAAGGCATTGTAATTGCATGAATATCAGTTCTCGGTCTGCCAAGGGAGTCCATAGCACACACGGTTACGAGAAGCGCGAGACATGAGTCAAGGCCGCCGGAAATTCCAACAACAGCACCCGAGCAGCGAGTATGGGCAATACGCTTTTTAAGTCCGCTTGCCTGCATTGCGAGGATTTCCTCGCATCTCGCATTGCATTCTCTTTTTCCGGATGGAATAAAGGGGCTGGAGTTAATATTTCTGGTAAGAACGGTATCATTCATCTCCAGATCAAAAGAAATGATCATGCTGTTAATTCCTTCGCAATTGTTATTTCCTTTGTTTCTGCGCTCAGATGCCAGCATATCCGCATCAATCTCGGTTACTGCTGTATCACCCGAAAACAGTTTGCTTTCAGTCAGAATTTTTCCGTTTTCTGCTATGATGCTGTGACCCGAAAATACCAGATCTGTAGTAGATTCTCCTTCACCCGCATTTACATAAATGTAGCCGCAGTTCAGAGCAGCGGAGCCGGCAGAAATCAGCATTCGGCGCTTCTCTGCTCTTCCCACAATTTCATTAGATGCTGATGGATTTACGATGATATTCGCTCCGTTTATCAGTTTCACCGAAGACAGTGTGTCGCCAATCTCTACACAGAAGGTAAATGACGGCATATTATGACATGCAAAGATCAGGTCTTTACAGAAACAGCAAGACTGACCTGCGTATTCTATTGTTTTTGTGCCGGTCGGAGCAGATGCGAATCGTCCTTCATAAAACCGATTCGATAATTTTGATTTCGGTACGATACCGTACAGCTTTCCTCTGCAGATAATGCAGGCACAGTTGTATACACTTCCCTCAGCGATTACTGGCGCACCGATTACCGAAACAAGATCAAATGATGCAGTATTCTCAAGAATTTTCTTAACCGAAGCTTCTGCGGATTTTAATAATATATCTTGTGCAAATAAATCTGCACAAGTATATCCTGTAACAGAAAGCTCGGGGAATACAATCAGTTTGACGCCGACTGTAGAGGCTTCCTTGATATTTTTTATGATTGCTTCTGTATTATAAGCTGTATCGGCAACCTTTACATTCGGAGTAGCGGTACATACCTTGATAAATCCGTGTTTCATAATTTCTACCGTTTCTGTTAAAGACTTTATTCATTTACATCGTTAAATTTTCGTTAAACTTTGTAGCAAGCTCTTTACAAGAAAGCGCTTTTCTAATATTATATAATTTAATAATCGTATTGTCAATATTTTTAGCTCTTTGAGCTCTTTTGAAAGGAATATGCCAATGAAAAAGAACCTGATTCGCGAAAATTACACCATGCTCTTTGATTTTTATGAACTCACCATGGCAAACGGATACTTCAGAAACGGTTTCTGCAACCGCATTACCTACTTCGATGTATTCTTCCGACGTGTTCCCGACTCCGGAGGATATGCCATTTGCGCCGGTCTTGAGCAGATTATCGAATATATTGAAAATTTAAAATTTGACGAAGAAGATATTGATTTTCTGCGCACCAAGGGTGTATTCACCGAGGATTTTCTCGAATATCTTCGTACATTCCGCTTTACCGGGGATATTTATGCTATTCCTGAGGGTGTTCCCGTATTCCCCGGAGAACCGCTGCTGACGGTACGTGCCCCCGCCATTGAAGCACAGTTTATTGAAACTTTCCTTCTGTTAACACTCAATCATCAATCCCTGATTGCAACCAAGGCTAACCGCATTGTACGCGCTGCGGACGGTCGACCCGTCAGTGAATTCGGCTCCAGACGCGCTCAGGGCGTTGAAGGAGCAATTCTCGGCGCCCGTGCATCCTATATAGCCGGATGTGCGGGTTCTGCTTGCACCATTGCTGACGAGAGGTATGATGTTCCTGCCAGTGGTACGATGGCTCATTCCTGGGTGCAGATGTTCGATAATGAGTATGAAGCATTTAGAACCTACTGCGAATTTTATCCTGAAAACAGTACGCTTCTCGTAGATACCTATAATGTGCTTAAAAGCGGCGTTCCCAATGCAATCCGCGCATTCAAGGAAGTGCTGCTTCCCAGGGGAATCAGAAAATGCGCGATTCGTCTTGATTCCGGTGATATTGCATACCTTTCACGCAAAGCAAGAGCTATGCTTGACGAAGCCGGACTTGATTTCTGTAAAATCATTGCGTCTAACTCACTTGACGAATATATCATCCGCGATCTTCTTCAGCAGGGAGCCTGCATCGATGCCTTCGGAGTAGGCGAACGTCTGATTACAAGTAAGAGCAGCCCTGTCTTTGGCGGTGTATACAAGCTTGCTGCCGTCGAGGATGAAAACGGCATGATCACGCCAAAAATTAAAATCAGCGAAAATCCTTCAAAAATAACCACACCGCACTTCAAAAAGATCTATCGACTATACGAAAATGATTCAGGCAAGGCAATAGCCGATCTGCTTTGCGTCCATGATGAACTTATCGATGACAGCAAGCCGCTGACGATCTTTGATCCCGATTACACTTGGAAACGAAAGACGCTTACCGACTTCACCGCTAAGGAGCTTCAGGTGCCGATTTTTAAGAATGGAAAGCTGGTATATAAGCTTCCTTCAACCGAGGAAATCAGAAACTTCTGCCGCGAGCAAATCGATCTTCAGTGGGATGAAGTCAAGCGATTTGACAATCCTCATACTTATTATGTAGATCTCTCTCAAAAACTTTGGGACATTAAGCATGATCTTCTCAACAAGGGGCAGAGCTCTGAAAAATAATTCCATCTGTGTCGTATCTCATATGAGATGCGGCACTTTATTATGAAAAAAGGGCTGCTGCAAAATCTTTGATTTTGAGGCGTTTATTGATTGTTTTCAGGGCATAATATGCCCTGAAATGACGGTCATTGACCGGCATAATCAATATCCAAGGGCTGACGCATTGCAAATGCGTCAGCCCTTTCCTTTGTTTGTCTATTTCTTATTTTGCAGCACCGATTGCATTATATGCGGCTACAATCGCATCGCACACCTTAGTCTGCTGAGCCTCATCAAGCTCTGCTACTCTGGCAAGAACGAAGCTGCGAACACCCTTTTCGGCAATTTCTGCCTGAATTTCGGGGGCGGTTGCATCGGTTTCTGGGCAGAAGTACATGGCAGCAGCAATACCGCATACGATATGATCAAACGGCAGACCTGCCTTAACACAATCCTTAACTGCACCAAAGAAGCGGTCAGCATCCGAAAGCTTACGTTTGGGATCGCCGCCTACACGAACAATGGTATCACCGAGAGCCTTGTTGCCGAAGCGTTCAATCAGGTCGCAGACAAATGCCTCAAGATCTGCGTAGGGGACATCGTAATCTTTGGAAAGCATTGCAGCACTTTCAAGCATAGCAGCCTTTACGCAGTCCTTGATGTTGTCATAGCCCATTGCTTCGTAAATGTAGCTGCAGCCCTTGAGAGCACCGAGATATGCGCTGGTAGCATGACCCATATTGTGGATGTAAAGCTTGCGTTTGATGAAAAATTCAAAGGGAGAGAAGGGCTGAAGATTGACAAGATCCGGAATGGTGTTTTTGAAAGCGGACTTGTCAACAGGAAGCTCGCAGTAAGGCTCAACCAGAACGAGAAGAGGATGCTCTGCCTTCTGCTCAGCGGTCATAACAGGAACCATGCGACCGATGGATGCTTCCACAAAACCGATCTTTTCCTCGAGAAGAGCCTTTCCTTTCTCATCAAGCTTTTCGGCAATGAGCCCCTTGAGATATTCGTTTGCTTCAATCTTGTTCTCGCATACGATGACATCAAGAGGGGTCATATTTCCCGATTCCCAACGATATGTAAATGCCTGAGCAAGGACGGGAGCGATAAACTTGAGAATGTTAACACCGACAGCTGTAGCCATAATATCAGCTTCGGCGATTGTCTTGGAAACAGCCTCGATATCGTTGCCGTTGACACCGTAAACATTTTCAACTTTGGTGTTTGTCTCACCTTCATTGGTTACGATGCGCAGCGGATAGGATTTCTCAGCGTTGAGTGCATCGATTACTGCCATATTGACATCAACAAATGCAACCTCATATCCGGAAAGGCTGAATACCTGTCCGATGAAACCGCGGCCGATATTGCCGGCACCGTACATTACTGCTTTTTTCATTTTTCATTACCTCTTTTATTTGATGTTATTTAATTTCTTTATTTCCTGCCTCAATACCGAGCTCCAGCTTGAAATGTTTGATTTCACCGGGCTCGATAAAATCGAGACAACCGCGCTCTCTTGCAGCAGCTCTTCCCTCGGGATACCATGTTGCAGGCTCAAGACCGCAGACATAATCTCCCTCTCCCATCTGCTTCCATTCGATCATATGAGGAAGCGTGGTCATATCAAATTTCACATATGCGGTCATATCCAGATTGGGATTGTAGATGCCGGCCCATGCCATTTTATCTGCATCGGGCTCAAAGGTATAGTAGAAGCACTGCTCTGCATAATCGTGAATGGGATCGCAGAATTCACGGCAGGTATCAAATCCGGATGCAGCCGCAGGATCGCGGGGCTTGATATCCAGTGTTTTACCGGAAACCAGTTTGGAGCCTGCAGCTACCATCGGATAACCGAAGTTGCAGTGATAAAGAAGCTGCATGGGCTGCGTATTGTATCCCGCATTTTCAAGTGTATCTTCAACAATAATTTTATTTTCTCCTGCTTTCGCCGTGATCTTACGGGTCATGCGAATATATTCCCCGAAAACAACCGCTTCGCGCATTGCACCGGAAATTTCCATAATATAATCATCACCAATCCACTCACCCTTTTGGGAGAGAAATTCAGCAGGTGTTGCGGATGCTCTTCCATGTGTATCGAGCACTTCACCATCGTCGGTGCAGCTATTGCCCATATTGCGGTATCCGCAGGTAGTCAGCATACCGGCAGTAAAGCTGCGCAGAAAGCCTGCTCCGGGATGCTCGTAGAGTGAGGGGGCTATATAACCGACCTTAGATACAAAAGAGATCGGAATATTGTTGAAAGAAAGATTATAAATATCAAGACCTCTGTCAGGTACAATTGTTGCGGTAAGTCCACCGCCGGTCTTGAGATCGATGATGCGCATTCCTCTTCCGGCACCGTCATTGATCGTGCTGCTGCGGAGACCGAAAGCTTGTGTCACATCGCCGATGTTCTGCATGATTTCGCGCTTGGTGTATTCTTTCCCCCAAAGCTTCATGTTCATCGCTCCTTCTCATAAGTAATTGTCATGTGATTTGTAACAACACCGAACACAATTTTGTTCAGAATGCATACAAGAATTATCAAAGATTAGTTTATCTCAAATTCGCATTTGTGTCAACCTTGTATTGTTGCCTAAAATATGAATTTTGTGTAACATTACAATTCTCTTTTTAAAAAGGCTTGTGAAATCGAATTGATTCTTGTATAATGTAATTGATTTTATTTGAATCAAACAAAGTGAGGATTACAACATGGAAAAGAAAACACTTCACATTATCCCCCATTCTCATTGGGACAGAGAGTGGTACATGAGTTTTGACGCTCACCGCATCCATCTTGTCGAGCTCTTTGATGCGCTCATCGACACCATGGAGAAGAATCCCGACTACACATATTATCACATGGACGGTCAGTTTATCGTTATTGAGGACTATCTTGAAATTAAGCCTCATATGAAGGACAGACTGATTAAGCTTGTACAGGACAACCGTATCCAGATCGGTCCCTGGTATGTGCTTCAGGATGAGTATCTCACCAGCGGTGAAGCAAATGTCCGCAACATGCTTTACGGTATCAAGCTCTGCAAGAGCATCGGTGCTGATCCTGTTATGTGCGGCTACTTCCCGGATGCATTCGGCAACATTTCCCAAGCCCCGCAGATTCTCAACGGTTTCGGTATTGACAGTGCTGTTTTCGGCCGTGGTCTGAACGATCTCGGTGCAGATAATGCGGTTGTCAAGCAGAGCGGCATCATGAAAAGTGAACTTATCTGGCAGTCTCCCGACGGCAGCGAGGTTGTTGGTGTTATGTTCGCCAACTGGTATCATAATGCAATGGAGCTTCCCACCGATCCCGAAGCTCTCAAAGCTCGCATTGAGAGCATTGTTAAATCGACCTCCCGCTTCTCCACTTCTGACAACCTCCTTGGCATGAATGGTTGTGACCACCAGCCTGTACAGACTAATCTCCATGAGGCAATCAAGCTTGCAAATGAGGTTCAGGACGAGGTTGTCGTCAAGCAGAGTAACTTCAAAGACTACCTCCGCGAGATCATTGCAAACAAAGACAAGCTTTCTTCTTATCAGGGCGAGATCGCCGGTCAGCTTACCTCCGGTAATTTCCTGCTGATCAATACTGCATCCTCTCATGTGGATATCAAGCAAAAGAACCATGAGGCTCAGAACCTGCTCGAAAGACTTGCCGAGCCTGTCAATTCGCTTGCATACATGAACGGTGCCGAATATCCTTCCGATTTCTTCCTCTATGCTTGGAGAAAGCTCATGCAGAACCATCCTCATGACTCCATCTGCTCCTGCTCCTGTGATGAAATCTACAAGGAAATGCTAATCAGATTCATGAAGTCCACCGAGACTGCAAAGCAGCTTGAAAAGTCGGGCATTGAGTATATCGCTTCCAAGGTAGATACCTCTGCTGCGGATAAAAATATCGTTGTTACTTCCCTTGAGCCGCAGGATATCATTACAGTTATCAATGCCAATGTAGATTATGAGCTCGATGAGGAAATTGAAGGCATTTCCGTATATGACGCAGATGGAAACCTTATTCCCGCTGTTGTACGCCACATCGGAAGAACCTTCACCTATACCCTTCCCAAGGATCGCTTCCGTCAGCCCAAGTATGTCAACCGCTTCGCTGTCTCTATGCTGGTTAAGCTTACAACAGGTATTGGATATACCGTATATACTGTAAAGCCTGAAAAGAAACAGTATAACCGCACTGTCGACTTCGGTAAAAACTATGCTGATAACGGACTCATTCGTATCGAGTTCAATGCCAACGGCTCCTTCAACCTGACCAATAAGAAGAACGGTAAGGTATTCAGCAATATGAACTACTTCGAGGATACCCTCGATGGAGGCAATCTCTACAACTACGGTCCCGTTAAGGATGATGTAGCCCTTACAACTCTCGGAGACACCGCTGAAATCGATATCTGCGAAGCTACTCCCTACTCCGTCACCTTCAAGGTTGTTAACCACATCGACCGCGACGAAGATATCACTACCTATGTTACCGTCAAGGAGCAGCTTGCCCGTGTTGACATTATGACCACAATCTCCAACCGTACAGAAAATCACCGTGTCCGTGCTATGTTCGAGAGTAATCTCAAGTGTGATACCGTACTTGCAGAAGGTCAGTTCGATCTGATCCGCCGTGATATTACGCCTTGGGAAAACTGGACTTGTCCCTACAACACCCAGCGCTGCCAGGCATTCATCGCACTGGATGACGGCAAGGACGGTTTGCTCGCTGCAAATAAGGGTCTTTGCGAATATGAAATTTTGCGCGATGGCAAAAACACCATGGCACTTACACTGCTCCGCTGCACAGGCGAGATCGGCGACTGGGGCGTATTCCCCACTCCTCTCGGACAGTGCATCGATACCTTCACTCTTGAATACGCAGTTACTCCTTATGCTATCGAAGATAAAGATGAAGCTTATTCTCTCGGTTATACCTTTGCAAGCGATGCTGTTGAGGCAATCGGTACCGGCAGACACGAAGGCGAACTGAAATCGGGCAGCACCGTTGTTAAGCTTGACAATGGCATGATCCGCATGGCTGCACTCAAGAAGGCAGAACTCCGTAATGCCCTCATCCTTCGTCTGTTCAGCATCAGCGAGGGTACCGAGAAGGTTACTCTTACTGTTGATTCCAAGTTCAAGGAAGCTCGTCTCACCAATCTCAATGAAGACAGACTCTGCGATCTTGAAATTGCAGACGGAAAAATTACACTCGATATTCCCGCAAAGAAGATCGTTACAATCGAACTTGCATAATTGAGAACAATCATTTAGATTTTTGATATTATCAGTAAGGGCTGTCGCATTTGCAATGCGTCAGCCTTTATTGATTTTAACGGTCATAGACCGCCATTTCAGGGAGTTTTACTTCCCCGAAACCAATTAAAAACATCACAATCAAAGATTTTGTGTCCGGGCCGTTACAAGTGGAGCATTTGCAACAGCCCTTTCCGTTATATTTTTTCTTCAGCATTCAATAATTTATTAAATTGCAGGTCATCTCCATATGCTGCATTTTATAATCATTTTATAATTCATACAATAGATTTAACATTCCTACTCACCCTATTCATACCAGGTTCACATTGCTTTGTTATGATTAACTGTAAGAATTATGACGTCCGATGCCGTCTGAAGCGTCGGAGAAACGGAATAGATATCATGGCAAATGAGATGAAAAAAACTTCCATTGGCGGTCAGGCGCTGATCGAAGGCATTATGATGCGCGGCCCCGAAAGAACGGCAATGGCTGTGCGAAATCCTGAAGGAGAAATTATACTCGAGGAATGGGATACCGAACAAAGCAAGCTGCCGAAAATCTGCAGATTCCCCTTTGTTCGCGGCATTTTTAATATGATTGACAGCTTCCGCTTCGGCTATAAGTGTTTGATGAGATCTGCGGAAATCGCCGGTTTGGAAGAGGAGGAGAAACCCAAGCTTGATAAAAACGGAAATCCCAAAAAGAGCAGTGGCATTATCTTCAATATTCTGATGGGACTTTCAGCAGTTCTCGGTGTGGTTTTAGCAATTTTTCTCTTTGTATTTCTTCCATCTCAGCTATACAGTTGGATTTCCGCTGCAATCCCTTCGCTCCAGAACCGTGTGCTGCGTGCAGTTTTTGAGGGACTTTTCCGTATTGTTCTCTTTGTTGGCTACATGGCACTTGTGACACTAATGAAGGATATCCGCCGCACTTTTATGTATCACGGTGCAGAACATAAAACCATTTTCTGTTACGAAGCCGGTCTCCCGCTTACAGTTGAAAACATTCGCGGACAGCGCAGATTCCATCCTCGCTGCGGTACATCCTTTATGATTCTTGTTTTGATTGTTGGAATTATAATTTCCATGTTCATTACAATTACAAATCCTTTCCTGCGTACGCTGATAAAACTTTTAACCCTTCCGATTGTGGTTGGCATCGGTTATGAGCTGATCAAGCTTGCCGGACGTCACGACAATGTAATTACGAGAATCATCTCTATGCCCGGTGTCTGGCTGCAGCATATTACAGTACTCGAGCCGACAGATGATATGATCGAATGTGCAATTGCGGCAATGAATAAAGTCATACCCGAAAATTCTGAAATGGATAAATGGTAAATTACTTATAATAAAAAATGGTAAATCGTACGATTTACCATTTTTTACGTTAAATATTTATATCGATATATGCACCGACTGAGGGACTGACACTCTCCTGCGGAAGCAGATAACCTTGCCTCAGTGCTTCTTCAAGAACAAATTCTCGTGATCCGGAACAATCATGAATAGCAGATTCACACACATGCTTGTTTTCATTCAGCATTTTAGGAAGATCTGAACGAATGATTTCTGCAATGCTCGCATACAGGTTTTCCAACAATGTTTTAGCATTATTTGCCAATGCCGTCAACTCAGCAATTGTGTTTTTATCAGCCTGCATCAAGATTCTGCGCAGCTCAAAGGGATTCATGACAGCAATGGCAGGCTCATATTTATTGCCAGTTTTTCGAACATAACCATATTCAGCCAGTTTTTCCGCCGTGGCGAGATCCTCATCCTTCAATATGCCTTTAACTACTGCGTAAAGAACTCTGCCCTCATCCTCGGTGAGTCTACTCGGGATATTGCTCACAAGATTGTCAAGCTGGAAGGAAAACTTTTGCAACATATATCCTTTTCCGCGATCCGCCCAATTTCCGACAAAATAATGATTATTTACGCTGTACTTTTGAAAACCGGTGATGTCCCACTGACCACCATCCGGCCGCTCTGTGATATGATCAAGCGATGTGTGATGTTCGAAATACTGATGTGCCAGCATCAGAAACGTCCACTTGGCGCTCTCGTAATCCTGATACTTTCCATAATAATCGTAGTTCTGCTCTGTGAAAGCTGTATTCAAACGATCCACAAAGGCTGTCAGTACCTTTGTAATCTCAGGTACTGCGATTAATTTCAGCATATGTACCTGTTCCTGAGCAGCTTTGCTTATAATCGGAAATGAGGTTTGGTATTTACCGTTAACTTTAATCAACAGGGTTTCTTCGGTAAGATATTCCAATTCATTTTCCATGTAAGGCAGTGCAACGCCGAGCTCCAGTGATAATTCTTCAGCACTTGAAGGATTACCATATGCTTCCAAAAGAATATTTGTATAGAGCTTGTGCTTCATAATACTTTTGGGCTGATCTTTACTGCCAAGGCGTACCAAACCTAATGAATAAAAAATATCCTCCGGATTATAACTTCTTACACCAAATTCTCTCGCCATATTCATACCTTCTTTCAGTATATTTCTTGCCCGATAAAGCCGCTGCTTTACCGAACCTTCGGAAAGAAAAAGCGAGGAAGCAATTTCACGCACACTCTTGTTATCAAAATAATAGGCAACGACAATATTCCGATATTCGCTTCCGATAAATGCAAGCTCTCGCCTGAGCAGAGTCAGCTGTTCACTATGTATCATTTTATCGAGCGCATTCTCATTTTCGTCTTCGATTTCATACTCTCCGATATCGGCACCGGTTACCGATTCGGCGCGCTTATGCTTAGCGTTTGCCCATACTGAATAGCGGTTGCGCGTAATTTTCCAAACCCAACCTGAAAAGCTCGTAGGAATCGTTCCTTTATTCAGGGAGGAAATGATATTCAGCAGGATATCCTGTGTCAAATCTTCCGCTTCTGTGATCTGACCTGTCTTTTTTAAGCAGAAGTAGAATATCTTTTCCATATAGTTTTCGGTGAACTTCGTTATTAACTTATCGGACATTCTGTTTGCTGCGAACATTTACTCGTTTCCTTTCCTGTTGATATCACAGGAGTGATATCATCTATATAGTGCGCCAAATTGGAACATGGTAACAAATTTTAATAAAAAATTTCCTCACTGCAAGAAACACAGCGAGGAAAATTTGATATTAATCCGAAACCTTGTCAACCGTATATCCGCGGTTAATGAGCAAGGAAACAATACCGTCTTCACCGAGCATGTGAGCTTCACCGACACAGATGAATAATTCACGATCCTCTGCCAATGCACGCTCTGCGAAATCAGCCATCAGAATGTTACGGTCGGTAGACATGGCGCGATTGTATTCGTCAATCAATTCGGGTGAAATATCTGTCGGATCTTCGGTGAAAAGCAGTTTCAACAATTCTTCCTCATCACCGTTTTTCCATGCCTCGACAAGAAGCTCGAGCGTATCATCCTCACTTGAATAGGCATCCACCGAAGACTGCAGTAAATATTCCTGAAGCTCTTCTGAGAAAGATGCCAGCATGCTGTACTGCGCTTCCATGGACTCGATCTCAATGATCTCTTTTTCCAGAATATCAGCAGTCTGCATCAAATTGATATCAACGCCTAAATCGCTGTGATACCCCTCTCTTTCATAAAGAATGCTGTCAATGAGAGACATCCACATCACAGGCTTATAAGTATCGTACAACGGTAAATACACACCAAGGGAATTCAAAATATCGACAGCACTGTTGTAAAGTTCTTCTGAAATATGATCGTAAATTTTCGATCCGTCACTATATAGAAGCAATTTCATTGCTTCTATGGAGGATGCCAGATCAATATCCTTAATGTTGACCTCTACAGCCAATGCTTCAGAGCTGTCAAAAGCATCACCTATATAAGCCGGAAGTGGGTAGAAATCTGCTTCTCCAACATGAATGGAGCCAAAGAGCCAAACGACGCTGCCATCTGCATCGAATGCTTTCCATAAAAGTGGTGAGGATACGCTTTCTTCGTTGTTTTCGGAAAAAATATTGCTGACATCAGCGGTATCGGCATCGGTTACAATATTTTCTGTTTCAGGAATATTATTATCGGAATCTTCCCCTGCCGAACAAGCACCGAGAAGAAATATAAGACATAATATCAGCGCAATTGATCGAATTCTCAATTTCATTATAATTCCTCCATTATTAATTAGTGTACTGCAGCTGTTTGATATTTAATCACGTACACCGGCAGCGGCACGAATTGCAGAGACAACATCTTCGTCCCAGCGATAATTGTTTTCAAAGCGATAATGGTATTCGCCTTCAACCAGCGGTCGTCTCAGGTCAAAGTCCGGCTGCTTGGCTGTATCCGAAGTGGTGTAATTATCGAAGATGTAGTTATAGTCACCCTTGTAAATGTAGTTGCGGTAAGAATTTGCTACAACATTATTGGTTACGGTAAAGCCACACGAACCGTCATCAAGATATATCGCGCCGTAGTCGTTATTGACAAGATTAATATAATTATCGGTAATTATAGAGTTGTCATTGCGTCCCATCGTGTAGATACCGCCGCCGTCAAAGAGTACGTTCATAATATTTTCGATGTAATTATGTGTAATCGAATTATCAGAGAATAGACTCTTGCCATTTTCATCACGATAGAACTGATTGTCAAGCTCACGGTCGTTGAATCCCCATCCCCAGCCAAAGGAAATTGCGGTATAGGGAAGATTCAGAAGCGTATTATATGATACATCGGTCTTTTTCACATATCCCACACAGATTCCTGTTCCGCCGGAATATACACTGGCGCAGTTTTCGATATAATTATCGGTAATTACATTACATTCGGAAATCATATAGCTGTTTGCATCCATATTGCTTCCGCTTACATTGATGCAGTCGTGATCATTATGAGAAAATCCGCCAAGCATAATTCCCGTTCCTGCACAGTCGGCGAATCGATTTTTAGAAATTTGCGCGAACTTTGTTCCTGTACCGAGATGAATACCGGCATTTCCGAGATTGGTGAATGTGTTGCGTTCAAACTGAATACCGGAGGTTATTTCACCATAGATTGCAGCTGAAGGCTTCATCCAATTGGTATTATCCCACTGAGTTTCGGGAGTCATTCCTTCCCGCTTGTAGAAATTTGCTTGAATGGTGAGAAGCCCTGCGTTGCTTTCTGCCTGCATCCATGTTGTATGACTGAACTGTATTCCGAAGAAGGCGATGTTTTTTACAGGAGAGCTCTTCGAGCCTTTAAATTCGATAAGTTGCTCAAGCCGACCTAATACTGTATTCGCCTGTGACAGATCTTCTCCGTCACGGGGGATATAATAGATCTTATCTTCTTCGGTATTCAAATACCATTCGCCCGGTTCGTCCATAAATTCATATGCATTTTCAGCATAATAAAAATGATTGCGATTTACAGCCTCACCCCCGAGAGAAGCTGTCTCAAAGTAGGTCGTCCATCCCGGTTGTGCAAGCTTAAAAACTGTATTATTTTTATCATCGGTTGTCGCGCTGTCAGCACCGATGCGGGGAAGATTCCAGTAATTCTTCAGCACAAATTCCACATCCTGAGGACGTGCTAAATTTGCAAGCTGATCGGCAGCAACCGTTACAGTGCTGTCGTCAAATTCCTTTACCTTCAGACGGGTAACAGATCTGGCTCGTACCGCACGAACACCGTTCACATAGAAATCACGACTGAAAATTCCCTTTGCATCCGCTGCCCATATATTCTTTTCAGTGTCATGCTGTGCCCAGTTTGTAACCGCAGTGCCGCCCGAAATAACAACCTTTTCATTTTGGTAAGCCGAGTAAATCATATAATGTTCACCCGCACCGCTGTCATAATCTGTATAAATCAGGCTTTCGGACAGCTCGTAGATACCTCCTCTGAGATAAACAATAACATCGCTGTCCGCATTCTTTAAAAGATTACGCGCTTTTTCCTGTGCCTTATGAATCGTTTTCAGAGGCGCTTCCATTGTTCCTGCATTATTATCGTTACCGCTCTCTGCATCAATAAATAAAATATGATCAGCGTCATTATTGGTTAAAGTATTTTCGAGCATATTTTCGTCCTCTGATATTGCTGCTGTTCGATTATTTTCTGAGATTTCGACGCTACTGTTGCATCCTACAAAAATGCAGCCAAATATAATCAGACACAGTATGAATGAAGCTGCTCTTTTAGTCATCACGAGATACCTCCGGTTAATTTTTATAATATTATCATAACAAAGTGTCATATGAAAGTCAAGTATAAATGTGTTTTGTAGAAAATTGTTATTAAGTGTAAAATACCAACATCTGATCAAAACAAATAAATTATATTTGCAATTATCAAAATATTGTGATATAATACGAAGGATACCATATATGGAGTAAATCATGGAAGAAATTGTACTGGAAAAAGACACCGACAGAGATTGTGTCGATGCGATACAGTCGCTTGTAGGCTGCGGATGCATGCTGATTGACGGGAATGCAAAAATCAAGTATGCAAACAGTTCCTGTGAATTCAACTGTCCTGCTGCGCAAAAAAACAACTGCACCGCCTGCCATAAGTACGCAGCATATCAAGCAGAGCGTTTTGGCGGTAAATATATCTATTTCTGTCCCGCCGGCTTGATGTTTACAATTGCACATGTCGCAGAAGAAAACAGCCGTTTTCTTGTAGCGGGGCCGATTATGGCAACAACAAAGGAAGATTATATTTCATCCGACCTTACAGAGCCATTTGCAGAAGATAAGAAAATCACCGCACGTTTAATAAATTACATTGATACACTGAAGAACTTTGAGCCGAAACAGGCAACCTACATTTCGGACATGCTTCTGGCTTGCGCCAATCAACTCAGCGGCTTTGAATACAAACGTGCACAGCAGACTCATGAAAAGGTAAAAGAACAGCAGCAGATCAATGATTATATCCAGAATATAAAATCTCGCATGATGCTTGGCATCAACGGATATGAGCCTTATCCTTATGATAAAGAGAAAAAGCTATCTTATGCAATCACTACAGGAAATGAAGCAGACGCCAGAAAATATCTTAACGAAATATTGGGTCATATTTTTTTTGCGTCAGCTTACAATCTGGACGCAATCAAGATCCGCGCCATGGAGCTGACCGTTCTGATTTCAAGAGCAGCACTTGAGGGCGGAGCTGACGTAGACATCATTTATCGGTTGAATACAAAGTTTATTTCCGACTTCCTGCAGCTTGATTCTATTGATGATATCTGTTTCGCACTTACGAAAATTCTGAATCGTTTCTCTGAGGAAACCTTCTCTATGAAGCATGTAAAGCATATCGATCTGCTTTCAAAGGCAATCTCATTTATGCGAAGCAATTATATGCATAAAATTACGTTGGAGGACGTGGCAGAGGCAGTATATCTTTCTCCTTCCTATCTGAGCAAGATATTCAAAGAAGAGATGGAAACCAACTTCAACAGTTATCTGAACAGCATCCGTATAGAAAAGAGTAAAATTCTGCTGCGATCAGAACAGCTTAGTATCATTGAAATTTCTGAGCTTGTAGGATTTTTCGATCAGAGCTATTTTAATAAAGTATTTAAAAAGCTTACCGGATTGACACCTAAAAAGTATCGCGAGCAGAAGGGCGGAAATGTATAATTGGAATGATGCCTGTAAACATAATTGATTACAGTAAAAGCATAACCCGCTTTTAACATTAAACTGTGATTTTATAATGCCGCCTAATGCTGATATGGTGAAGCTCTTACTCAACGATTTATAAAACGCGGATGCAGCAGTTTGATCGCTTTCGGCGGTGCAATATAAATGGATATTGACTGTAAAAAAATGGGGCTGTTGCAAATGAAAATTTGCAACAGCCCAGCCACAAACTTTTCGATTTTGTGGCGTATATTGATTTCAGGGCATAAAACGCCCTGGAATGGCGGTCTTTGACCGGCATAATCAATATTCAAGGGGCGGTCGCATGCAAATGCGACAGTCCCTTTTGTTTATTTTAGTTGTGCTATACGGGTTCATGCATGTAACCACAATACTGTCAATAATGCGTTATTGCCTTGGTACTTCTTATAGAATCTGCACAAAAAAATGGTGGAGCATACGGGATTCGAACCCGTGACCTCAACACTGCCAGTGTTGCGCGCTCCCAACTGCGCTAATGCCCCACATAAATTATTGGTGGAGACGAGGGGGCTCGAACCCATGACCTCACGGATGTGAACCGTGCGCTCTAACCAGCTGAGCTACGCCTCCATATGATCTGCTGTTTAAGTATATCATACTTTGACTGACATTTCATGAACTTTTTAATATTTTTATATGAATATTTTTATATGCATAATACATTCCACCAATTCTTCCGTATATACTGTTTTTTCTGGCAAATACTATCCATATCAATTCACAGGAGGTATCATATGATTGAAAAAGACACAATTCGTCTGCTGCGCGAGTGCGATTCGGGAGTAAAAATGGGAGTCTCGGCTTTGGATGAAGTAATGGACTATATTTCTGACAAAGAGTTGAAAGAACTGATCACAGCCTGTCGTGAGGAGCATGATGTACTCGATTCAGAGATACAGACGCAGCTCGACAGATTCAAAGACGAGGGCAAGAATCCTAATCCCATGATTAAGGGGATGTCCTGGATAAAGACCAATATGAAGCTGGTTATAAACGAATCCGATGCCACAGTAGCCGATTTAATCACAGATGGATGCAACATGGGTGTCAAATCTCTGCACCGATATTTGAACCAATACAAGGCGGCCGATGAAATTTCTAAAGATATCGCCAAGCGTCTGATTACGCTGGAAGATAAACTTGCAATGAATTTGCGTATTTACCTCTGAAACTATGCCGATATTGCGAAAATTGCTGTGCTTTTTCCGTAATATCGGCACTTTTCGTATATTGACATGTGCGATAATACATGTTATCATAAACATAGCAAACAAGGATGCTTCATCCATTGATTTGAAATTGTGTTATAAAGGAGATTACTATTATGTCCGAACCTATTCGCCTTGGTCTGCTCGGTCTTGGAAGAGCCGGCAATGGTATGCACCGCCCTGAGCTTCGCGGCCGCCAGGATAAAATAAAATTCTACGCTGTCTGCGATATTATCGAAGAGCGTACCAAGCCCTTTGTTGAAGAATTTGGCAGCAAAGCTTACACGAATTATGAAGATATGCTTGCTGATCCCGAAATTGAGCTCATCAGCATCGCAACCCGCTCCTGCGATCACTACAAGCATGCTAAGATGGCTCTTCTTGCAGGCAAGGATGTTATGCTTGAAAAACCTTTCTGTATGCATCCCGAAGAATGCAAGGATCTGATCGCTCTCGGATCTCAGCCTGCCGGTCCTCACCTCTACATCCGACACAACAGACGCTTTGAGTCCGGTTTTGTTGCCGCTCTTGAAATTATCAAATCAGGCAAGCTCGGTCGTGTTTTTGAAGTCAAGCTTACACGCAACGGTTATCAGCGCCGCTGCGACTGGCAGACAATTAACGAATTCGGCGGCGGTCAGCTTCTGAACTGGGGTCCCCATATTATTGACCACTCGCTTCGTTTCTGCGGAGGCGCTTACAAGGATATGTACTCCGCAATCCGTCACGTTGCTGCTGCCGGTGACTGTGAAGACCACATCAAAATTGTATTTACCGGCGTAAACGATTGTATCGTTGATATGGAAATCTCGGGCGGTGCTGCCCTTCCCACTCCCGAATACCGCATTTACGGTTCCCGCGGTGCACTTGTTTCCGAAGGCAATCAGTTCAAACTGCGTTATCTTGATCCCAACGTTGAGCTCGCTTCTATCGAAGCAGACCGTGAAACTCCCGGTTCAGGTGCAAGCTTCGGTAATCCTGAAAAGCTTGTATGGATTGAAGAGACCGTTCCCGGCGGCGGTGCTAATACCGATTCCATTTGGGATCATCTCTACGAGAGTATCCGCCACAATGTGAAGTATCCGATCGGAAACGACGAGGCACTTGCTGTTATCGAAGTTATTGAAAAGGTCAAAGCCGGAACCATTTTTGAAAACAAGTAATACTTACAAAAATATACCCTGCATTTTTAGATGAAATGCAGGGTATATTTTTTTATCTTACTTGACGTGCGATCCGGTCTTATCCTTGAGGAGAACGTCATGCGCGCCGCCTTCAATGATACTTGTGCTGGATACAACAGTGAGTTTTGCATTCTTCTGAAGCTCGGGTATGGTAAGTGCTCCGCAGTTACACATGGTAGAACGTACCTTGCTGAGTGTCAGGCGAACGTTATCCTTCAGGCTGCCGGCGTAAGGAACGTATGAGTCGACGCCTTCCTCGAAGGAGAGCTTAGCTGCGCCGCCCATATCATAACGCTGCCAGTTGCGTGCTCTTGCCGAGCCTTCGCCCCAGTACTCTTTCATGTAGCTGCCGTTGATGTTAACCTTGTTTGTGGGCGATTCGTCGAAACGGGAGAAGTATCTGCCCAGCATGATGAAGTCTGCGCCCATTGCAAGTGCAAGCGTGATATGATAATCGTAAACGATACCGCCGTCCGAGCAGATCGGAATGTAAATACCGGTCTCTTCATAGTATTCGTCGCGTGCCTTTGCAACCTCGATGACTGCTGTAGCCTGTCCGCGGCCGATGCCCTTGGTTTCACGGGTGATGCAGATAGAACCGCCGCCGATACCGATCTTAATGAAGTCTGCACCTGCTTCTGCAAGGAAACGGAAGCCTTCGCGGTCTACAACATTTCCCGCGCCAACCTTTACTGTGTCACCGTATTTCTCGCGAATAAACTTGAGCGTGCGTGCCTGCCACTCGGAGAAGCCCTCGGAGGAGTCAATGCAGAGGACATCTGCGCCGGCTTCTACCAGTGCGGGAACTCTCTCTTCATAGTCGCGGGTATTGATACCTGCACCGACAATATAGCGCTTGTCCGCGTCAAGAAGCTCGTTGGGGTTGGACTTATGAAGCTCATAATCCTTGCGGAATACAAAAGCCACAAGGCACTGATTCTTATCAATAATGGGAAGCGCATTCAGCTTGTGATCCCAGATAATATCGTTTGCGACCTTCAGTGTGGTTCCCTCTTCGGCGTAGATCAGCTTTTCAAAGGGAGTCATAAAATCCTCAACCTTGGTGGTTGGATCCATACGGCTGACTCTATAGTCACGGCTGGTCACGATACCGAGGAGCTTGCCATTGGCACTTCCGTCTTCTGTAACAGCAACGGTAGAATGACCGTTTTTCTCCTTGAGTGCGATGATGTCAGCAAGGGTCTGATCCTTTCTGACATTAGACTCGGAGGTTACAAAGCCCGACTTATAGCTCTTGACACGCTTTACCATAGCAGCTTCCTGCTCGATGGTCTGGGAACCGTAAATGAAGGAGATGCCGCCTTCCTTGGCAAGAGCAACCGCCATTCTGTCATCCGATACCGACTGCATGATTGCAGAAACAAGGGGGATATTCATGGAGATCGCTGGGGTTTCGCCCTTTTTAAATTTTGTTACAGGTGTTCTCAGACTGACGTTTGCGGGAATACACTCAGACGACGAGTATCCGGGAACCAGAAGGTATTCGCTGAATGTTCTTGATACTTCCTCATAATAAAATGCCATTTTACTGCTCCTTTATATATAGATTTATTTATTTTTATTTATTTTCACAGCTCCGATTTCCAGCCATGTCGGCTTGAATCCACTGTTGATTGCGATGTTCCAGGAATGATAATTGGATATGCTTGTGTCATAATATGGGATATGCTTTTGCTCGATCACCCGATTTTTCAGTAACGTGACAAGATAGGTTCCAATACCGCGCGATCTGTATGCAGGTGAAACATCCACACCAATTTGCATCCATCCGGGAGATGTTTCATGACATGCGGCAATTCCCATGACTGTGTTGCCATCCATAGCGCAGACAGCGATTCGTTTGCAGCTGATTTCGGGAATTTGAATTGCATTTGGCAAAAGACCGCAGCGATCAAGTTCGGTTACTTCCCGGTCATACAGCCATTTTACAGGTATGTTTAACCGAGGAGATACCGATTTATCCGATAAAAATTGGTGATTGGTTTGCGTTAATGTATATCCATAACCGTTCAGTTCCCGCTCTATTGGCAGAAGATTGGGAAGCTCAAACAGCCAGTGTCCGACTTTGTCTTTGATAAAATGCCGAAGGTATGGGTGCAGCACCTCATTGGCAGTAATCACGGCATTATTCCCTGTCGTCACCATGCGAAAGAAGCGGTCATCAAGGACGGTTCTGCGAACAGTAACATCCTCGGGATAGGTTGTCAGAATGTTATCTGACAGGTTAAATGCCTCTGCAGAACAATTATATTCTCTTGCGAGAAGCTGAAAGAGAGAGAACAAGCTGTCGGTCATCTTTTACAATATGTAACATCCTGCCAGTTCATCTCACCGACCTCCTGTACACATAGCTTGATTTCTGTTGAGGCTGCAAGATAATCGGCAAGCTGCTTACTGTTTTCAATCTCACCGGGAATATATACACCGCAGTGAGGTCGATGTGTATCCGCATGGTAATCGCCGCCGCATGTCAAAAACAAATCATGCTGCTTTGCGAAGGATGTAAGTTCATCAAGGTGCGTACCATCATACAGAGGATGACAGCTTAGCTCAACGCCATCAAGAAATTGAGGATCAAGCATTTTGTTTATATTCTGCCGGTAAGGATGCGCCTGAACCAAGATACCGCCATGCTCTTTTATGCTGTGATAAAGTGATTCCTGTGTATCGTCATACATTGTCGGATACTTTTCAACAAAGCTTTCATCTACGCCATAAATGAGAAGATGAGCACCGGAATGTTTCTCCATTGTTACTTCAATTCCGAAAAATATACGGAAGCCCTGCTCTTTGGCACATGTTTGTGCATATCTGTACTCATCCAGATATTTTTTAGCAAAACTCACATCATCACCATTGATTATATATGCTTTTTGATAGTGATTTGTTAAAACAATGCCATCGATATGATGACTTTTAGCGGTTCGAATCACTTCATTAATGGGAATCCGACAGCAGTGGCTGATACCCGACGAGTGCGCATGCAGATCGATTAACATTTAATATTTGCCTCCAATTATACCTAAAAACAACAGCCACGCGGATTGTACTGCACTTACACAATTTGCGTTAATGAACCTATCTTTTTAATAGCACTATATTCTCAATATGCCCTGTTCTTGGAAACATATCATATGGCGTTACATTTCCCGGGCAATATCCGTGGCCGATAAATAGTTTTACATCCCGCGCTAACGTATTGGCATCACATGAGATATACACGATCCGCTTGGGTGATAGCCGGCATATCTTTTCGATCAGATCCGAATCGCATCCTTTTCTCGGTGGATCCAGTACAACGATATCGGCAGATGCAAGCTCGGGAGCATTGGCATCACCGCAGATAAATTGGGCATTTTCGATATGATTCAGCTCTGCATTCTGCTTTGCACATTCGATCGCTGACGAAACGATTTCAATGCCTGTCAGCTTTGCATTGGGAACATTCTTAATGATACAGAGACCGATGGTACCCGTACCGCAGAAGAGGTCAACAAGATGCTCTCCCTCATGAAGCTCTGCTTTTTCGGCAGCATCGCGATATATCATTTCGGCAGTTCTGCGATTGATCTGATAGAAGGACTGAGGGGTAACTCTGAAGGTCAAGCCGCACATTTCATCGCATATATAGTCCCTGCCGAACATGAGTATATACCGCTCACCGAGAATAACATTGGTATCTTTGCGGTTGATATTGAGCAAAATTCCCGTAATGGTGGGAAATCTCTTTCTGATGCGGGCAATAAAATCTTCTCTTCTGGGAATATCTTCTCCATTGATTACGAGGGTCAGCATCAATTCGCCTGTTGTCTCAGCATGTCTCACATAGATATGACGAACGAGACCTTGTTTGGTCTCTTCATCATATGCATCTGCTCCGAATTCCCTCAGAAGGTCTGCGGCGGCATGTGCAAGCCGATTCATCACATCGGACTGAAGGGGGCATTTATCATACGGGATAATCTTATGTGTTTTTCCGGCATAATAACCCAGCGAAAAATCCCGGGATACCGGATACTGAAGCTTATTGCGATATCCTGAGGTTTCACCGGAGGATACTACATCGTCAACCGAAATTTCAACGCCGGCTTTTTTGAAGGCATTGATTACATATTTTTTTTTCAAAATCAGCTCATGCTCGTATGTGATACCCGAATAGATACATCCGCCGCACTTTCCGGATACGGGACAGGGGGATTCGCTGCGAACAGAAGATGGTGTGATCAGCTCCTCCACCTTTGCAACAAGATAATTTTTCGTTGTTTTGATGATCCTGACCTTTGCAATATCACCGGTAACAGCACCGGCGGCAAAGGTTACAATTCCGTCTATTCGGGCGACACCGTAACCGAAATTATTGATATCGGTTATTTCAACAGTATAGATATCGTTCTTTTGCGGCATGATCCTTATCCGTTACCTCAGTATTAAAATAAAAGAGAAAAAATAATCCGACAGTTACCGCGATTTATTTTTTCTCATTTATTCCATGATTGCAGTAAAACTGCTGGTGCCGGTAGCGGGGGTCGAACCCGCACGGGGTATTAGCCCAACGGATTTTGAGTCCGTCACGTCTGCCAATTCCATCATACCGGCATGATTAATATTTTTTCTATTATATCACAGGATTCAAAAAAAATCAAGATGGAATATATTATAAAATTAATGCAATCTTCGTAATTATTTTTGTTACTCCCTCTTGGTACAAATATATTCAGCAGCAGTATATAGAAATATTTATATATTTTTTTCAATAATATTTATATATTTTTTTCAATAATACCAATACGATTGACAAATATGTACTTATATTGTATAATATTATAAAATAAGGAGGTACTGTACAATGAAAAAAATGATTACTTTTATGCTTGCTGTATTGACAATAGCAACTTCTGTGATGGCATCTGCATGTTCAAACAGCGATGCTAACAGCGGAACCGTTACTACAGCTTCACCTGTTGACACGGATCCGATTGAAACCGAGGAGCCGCGCATTCTTCCCGATCTTCCTGATATTACATTTGATGGCGCTGATTTCCGCTTCTACAGTTGGGATGTTGAAAACTGGCGTGTATGGGACGATATCTGGGTCGAATCTCAGAACGGTGAGCCGATTAATGATGCTGTGTTCAACAGAAACAGTCTGATTGAATCTACCTACGACATCAAGATATCTTTCAAATATGAGCCGCATACCGATTATAATGCGAATGTAAAGAAAATGGTTCAGGCATCCGAATGCTGGTATGAAGTTCTGCTCTCGATGGGACACTGTATTCCCTCTCTTTATGCATCCAATGTTTTCTACAACCTGCACGATGTTGATTATCTCGACTTTGACAAGCCCTGGTGGGACCAGAATGCAATTGAGAGCTTTACACTTGCAGGATATATGCCCTTTACCGTTTCTGATATGACCATTCTCGACAAAGCAGTTGCGGCGGCAGTATATTTCAATAAGAAGGTAGCTACCGATTATAATGTCGGCAATCTTTACGAGAGAGTATTAAACAATCAGTGGACAATTGAAGATATGATCACTCTCGGTAAGATGGTATCCGAGGATCTGGACGGTGACGGTGATTACGATGACGAAGATCGTTATGGTATTGTATCAGGTGACGATCCTGTATTTATGCTCTTCCACAGCGCAGGAGGACGCTACATCACAAAGGACAGCGATGGATATCCCCAGCTCTCCTTTGCAAACGAGTATAATTATACCGTGATTCAGTATTATCTTGAGAATTTAATGTATGACGAAAAGCTGACTCGCAACAACGCTTTCAGAAGTGATAGCAAGAATATTTCTGATATGTTTATGGAGAACCAATCCCTTTTCATGTTCAGCCCCCTCAAAACAACCAATTCACTGCGCGAAATGGAAGCAGATTTCGGTATTCTTCCGATTCCGAAATATGATGCTTCGCAGGAAAATTACTCCAGCTCGGCTTCTGTATTCGGCGGAAATCTGATTTCCATTCCGATCACAACACAGACACTTGAGATGACAGGTATCATCATTGAAGCAATGTCCGCAGAATCTACATATACATTAATTCCGGCCTTCTATGACACCGTGCTGAAGGATAAGTCTATGCGTGACGCGGAATCAGAAGAAATGCTTGACATTATCATCAATAACATGGTGTTTGATGTAGGCGATTACTATAACCTTTGCAACTTCCCGGACCATTTCCTCAGAATCACCGGCAGTGTCTATAACAGCGGAAACAAGTCCTATCCGCAGCGCACATCCGATATTGCTTCCTTCTATGCAAAGTGGGAAAAGAAGCTCACCAAAGAATTGGAAAAATTGATCGAAATCATTGATGAGTGGAACGAAATATAACAAGTAGGCATAAATTAAAATTTACATGGGACTGTCGCAGATACTTGCGGCAGTCCCATTTTTTTACTGATTCTTCATGGTAATATTTTATAACTCCTGTAGCGTTTTCAAACAATATTTTTGCTAATTGTACAATTAATCATTGACTTTTTTAAGTAATATGGTAAAATATAATTGCAATAGTTTGGAGTTTTCTGCTGCTACGCAGAAACCGCAAGAAAGGATGGATACTTTGAACCGTACAACGACCAAAAGTGAATCGATCGCAAAGGGAGTTCTGGTATGCTTGTTTTTTCTGATTCTCTGTCTTCCCTGCCTCCTCTTCCTTATCCTCGGCAACAAGGAAGTTCCTTTGGAAAGTGAAAAGGAGGTGCTTCTGGAAGACTTCACAATCGAACGATACTTCAATAATAAATTCCAGACGAACTTTGAATCCTGGTTTTCAACGCATTACCCGATGAGAGGTAATTTTGTTCTGTTCTACAGACAGCTGAAATATGACATTGACAACCTGAAGCTCATCCCCTCTCTTCCCGCAGCCGGGTCTGCGGAGGAAACTCAAGGGGCTTTTGATGTGCTTTTAACCGAACCGCCCGAAACGACTGATCAGGATGCAGAAGGCAGCGAAGAAGTTGCAAAGGTCATCGGTTACTTTGACGAGGACAATCCGTATGCAGAAATTAACAAGCGCCAGGCAGAGGATGTTCCCGTTGAACCTACCGGTTTCAAGGGGTCTGACGCAGTTCTGATCGGTAAATCCGGATATCTTTTTGAGAGCGCATATATCAATGAGTATTACGGCTACTCCGAGCCCTATGCTTCTGTAACAGATGAGGGACTTGCAAAGCTTGTGGAGCGTCTTACATATATTCAGGAGCAGCTTGCCAAGCGTGATATTACCTTTGTATTCAACCTCTCGTCCAGCAAGGCGTCTCAGTACAGCGCCTTCATTCCTGAGTGGTACAAGAATACACAGTATGCAGATGATGATTATGTACGCCCTTATGAAAGACTGCAGGATCTGCTGGCTGAATCCACTATTAACTATGTTGACTCCAGCGAGCTGTTCAAGCAGATCGGACTTTTAGCTACCTTCCCCAAGACGGGTATCCACTGGAATCATCTTGCCTCCTTTGAAGCAACACGCGCTATTATCGATATGTATATGGAAGTTTCGGGCAATGAGACTAAAAAGCTCACCCTTGACCGTGTAATCGAATCGAAATCTCCTCCCTCAGGCGGCAACTCGGATCAAGATATTTATAATATTCTTTATGGCACAGTTGACAAGACCGGTTCCGTTCTTGATGAGTATTATTATTCTCCCAAGGTCACAGTGGAGAATGAAGAGGCCGATCCCATCGGAATTCTTCTCCATGGCGGCAGCTTCTCCTCCGACATTGCACATTATCTACAGACCTACAAGATTGCCCGTCCTCTGCGTCGTTTCAATTACAACAACTTCATGGGCAGCAAGAAGATGAGCCCTTACGGAGAGCTTGGAATGGACGCATGGGAACGTCTGCTTGAGGACATTGATCTTGTGATCTTTGAAATGACCGAGCAGCAGGTACGCGGCGAATTCCCTGATGAGGATGAGGTGCTCTCCAGCCAGGGCAACGGCTACATGGGTCACAATGTTACCTACTCTTCGCTTTACTATTATCTCAAGAACAACGAGATTCAATAAGCATCATCCAAAGTCTACGAAAGGATATCGGGATTCATTCCCATTTAACTGCATATGATTTTCAGTTCAACTCTGTTTCTGTTTCTCTTTCTTCCTTTGGTGCTGCTGATTTATTATGCAATTCCAAAGAAATTCCTTCCGGCGAAGAATATTGTTCTTCTTATCGCTTCGCTGATCTTTTATGCGTGGGGCGAACCGCTGAATATTGTTTTAATGATTCTCTCCATTGTCTGCAACTACATTTTCGGTCTTGCCATCGGAATTTCAAAAAATGACGCTTTTGCACGCAAGGTTGTGCTTGTCATTTCCGTGATTTACAATTTGGGCTTGCTCTTCTTCTTCAAATACTTCAACTTTGTCACGGGCAATGTCTTTGAGTATATTGCTCTGCCGATCGGTATTTCCTTCTTCACATTCCAGATCATGTCCTACACCATAGACGTGTATCTTAAAAACTGCAAGCCTCAGAAAAATTTATTTGATCTGGGCCTCTACATTTCGCTCTTCCCCCAGTTGATTGCCGGACCGATTGTCCGATACATTGATGTCAACGATGAGCTTGCCTGCCGCGATTATAACCTGGATAAAATTTTTAGGGGTGTCTCCAGATTTATCATGGGTCTTGCAAAAAAGGTTCTTGTCTCCAACACAGTAGCGCTGCTTGCCGATACAATTTTCGCGATTGACAGGGGTTTAAACAGCGCAACTGCATGGCTGGGTATTATCGCATATGCACTGCAGATTTACTACGACTTCAGCGGTTATTCCGATATGGCGATCGGTCTCGGTCACATGCTGGGCTTTAACTTCCTTGAAAACTTCAATTATCCCTATATCTCCAAATCGGTTCAGGAATTCTGGCGCAGATGGCACATCTCACTGTCCACATGGTTCCGCGATTATCTTTACATCCCGCTCGGCGGCAACCGTAAGGGTAAGGTTCGCACCTATGTGAATCTGCTCATCGTTTTCTTCTGCACAGGCTTATGGCACGGCGCCTCCTTTAACTTCATTGTCTGGGGACTGTTTTATGGATTTTTCCTGATTCTGGAGCGTCTATTCCTCGGAAAGCTCCTGCAGAAGATTCCGGCTTTTATCGGCCACTTCTATACGCTTATTGTCGCACTGGTTGGATGGGTATTCTTCCGCGCGGACGATCTGGAGCATGCTATCGCATACCTCGGTGCCATGTTCAACTTCGGTAATTTCGGTCTTGTCCGAGCTGCAGCTCAGCTTGATAATCTCACCGGTATCATTATGATCGCTGCCATTATCTTCAGTGCACCGCTGCTTCCCTGGCTCAGGAGAAAGCTGATTTCAATTTCGGGCGGAAATGAGCTTCCCGCACTGATTCTCAATGTGGCGGGATGCATTATGCTTTTGCTTACCTCGATCGTATTCCTCACAGGATCGGATTACAACCCGTTTATCTACTTCAGATTCTGATATTTAAGGAGATTTCACATGATTCTTACATCCGGAAAAATCACACTCGAGATTACCGACAAAATGTCGATCAAGCGGCTTTCCATAGGTGACATCACCTATACCTCCGACACATGTGAAGAGCATCCGCTGCTGCAATTCCGAACACGCGCTCTTGACGGTTCTACTGTTGAGTTTTCGTCTTCCGATGCAGGAAAAGTTGAAATAAAGAACGCCGTCACGAGGGGGTGTCTCTCGTTCTGAGCACCTTCCCCATGTACGACATCACTTTCTGCATTACTTTTAAGCTGAATGCTGCATCAAAACTTTCCTTTACGGTGGAGGCGCTGAATGACGGCGATATGTATCTTGAATTCATTGAATTCTCGGGCATTCATCTAAAGCGCAATTTCGTCTGTGACGGAGGCGATATGAAGCTGTTCTGGCCGATGACCGAAGGCTGCGAGGTTGAGAATCCCGATCTGCGCGAAACAAGCTGGAAGCGTTTCTATCCTGCTGAATATCCCAGCCGTGGTTGGCAGGGACTTTATCCCGGCTGTGTGCCGATGCAGTATATGGCATGCTACAATGACACCGAGGGACTTTATGTGGCTTCTCATGACGAAAAGGGCGTATATAAGGGAATTGACTACTTCCCCGACGAAAAGGGCGTATCGATGATCTGGCGTGTCTTCTGTGCCGGTGAGCCGCATGCATATGTATCGCTCGGTTTCCCCTTTGTAATTACTGCTGTGGACGGCGGTTGGATGCCTTCTGCCGAGAGATACCGTCAATTCATTCAGTGCAGCACGCTGAAACCGATTGAAACAGTAAAAGATGCCTCGCTTCCCGAATGGTATTCCGATTATCCGATTGTTATCACTTATCCGGTACGCGGCAAGAAGGATACCGGTGATATGACACCCAACGCACTCTTCCCCTATGTCAATGTACTTCCTATTGTAGAAAAATTCGCTAAAGCTTTAAATGTACGCATCATGGTCCTTCTCATGCACTGGGAAGGAACAGCTCCCTGGGCTCCGCCTTATATCTGGCCGCCCTTTGGTGGTGAGGAATGCTTTGCTGAATTTGTCACTAAGCTCCATGCAGGTGGAAATCTGGTTGGTCTTTACGCCAGCGGTATTGGTTGGACAGACACCAGCACGCTCTGGCCTGAGTATGACATGCGCGATGTGCGAGATGAAAGCATTATGGCTGCCCCTCCCGGAGGTGCAAAACCCTTCACCTATATCTGCCAGGGCCCCATCCGCATCGGTACAGATCTTTGCGGCGCGCATCCCAAGGTTAAGAAGATTGTTGTTGACGAGATTATGAAGGCAGCCATGGCTGATGTGGATTATCTCCAGTATTTCGATCAGACCATCGGAGGAGAACCTCCTATGTGCTACAGTCCCGATCACGGTCATCCACCGGTTCCGGGTGCATGGCAGACAGATGAAATGAAGCGTCTGTGTGGCGATGTAAAGGCTGCACTTGGTGACCGCAAGCTGATCATCGGCTGCGAGTCCGCATCCGCAGAAAATTTCCTCGGTCAGCTTCGCTTCAATGATCTCCGCTTCAGTTGTACATATGAATTTGCACGTCCTGTACCTGCGTATGCTTATATTTTCCACGAGTACATCGTCAACTTCATGGGCAACCAGAACGGATTCTCGGGTGATTTTGCGTCTGAAGAAAATCCCGATTCCATGCTTTTCCGACTTGCTTATTCCTTCACCGCCGGTGATCTTCTGACACTGGTTATTCGAGAGGACGGTGTGATTACCTGGGACTGGGGATGCGATTGGTCGGTAAATATGCCCGATCAGGAAAAGCTGATAAAGCTGATGGCTTCCATGGTCGATCTGAGACGTGTTAAGGCCAAGGATTATATGCAGTATGGAAGAATGATTGCACCGCCTTCATATGAAAGCACCGGAAGCTTTACGCTTTATCGCCGCAACGGTACATCTCTTACCGAGCCCGATGTACTCTGCTCTGCCTGGGTGGCTCAGGATGGCAGTAAGGCTGTGGTCTTCACCAACTACCTGGATAAGACAGGCAGCGTGAAGATTGATTATGAAGCAAAAGAAATCATTTCGAGCGGTGAGTGCACACTGAAGGACGGTATTCTGACCATTCCTCCGTTGACTGTTGTTATGATTAAGCTGTAATGAGAATAGATAAGCTCCGATTTGGATCATTCCATTTCGGAGCTTCTTATTATGTATCGAATTGAGCGTTATACAGCGATGCGTAGAATCCGCCTGTTTTTAGGAGGCTGTCGTGGGTTCCCTGTTCGATGATGTTGCCGTTTTTGATAACGAGAATCAAATCTGCATTCTGAATCGTGGAAAGACGGTGTGCAATAACAAAGCAGGTTCTGCCTTCCATCAGCTTGTACATGACATCCTGTATCTGTTGTTCGGTTCGCGAATCCACATTGGAGGTTGCTTCATCAAGGATAAGCATACTCGAATCTGCGAGCATGGCACGAGCAATGGTGATGAGCTGTTTTTGACCTTTGGAGATATTTACGCCGTCGTCCGACAGAATTGTGTCATAACCATCCGGGAGACTCTCGATATAATCGTGAATCTTAGCAGCTTTGGCAGCTTTTTGTACTTCTTCGAGGGTAGCGCCTTCTTTACCGTATGAGATATTATCGAAAATACTGCCGCAGAAAAGCCATGTATCTTGAAGCACCATTGTATAGGCGGCACGGAGACTTTTGCGTGTAACCTCGATAATATTATTTTCATCAAGGCAGATGGTACCGCTGTCGGGATCGTAAAATCGCATCAGAAGATTGATAATTGTTGTTTTTCCCGCACCGGTAGGACCGACAATAGCAATAATATTGCCGGGTTTCACCGAAAGATTCATATCATGGATGATGCGCTTTTCATGCGTATATCCGAAGGCGACATGTTCAATATCAACCTGCCCCTCTACATCACGCAGTTCTGAGGCGTCGACAGAATCGAGCTTTTCGGGTTCTTCATCGAGCAACTCAAAGATACGTTCTGCTGCAGCACAGGCTGACTGAAGCTCTGCCATGATGTTAGCAAGCTCGTTAATCGGGCCTGCAAATTTTCTCGAATACATTATAAAGGAGGAGACATTTCCCAAGGTAATCTGACCGAAGAGATAGAGCATTGCTCCAAACATACTGATGAAGGACATGGAAAGGTTGTTGATGAAGTTGACCGAGGGACCTATCATGCAGCCTTGATAATCTGCTTCGTAGTAGGCATCGACTGCGTCGGTATTTTTCCTGTCAAAACGCTCAATGATTCGCTCTTCTCTTCGGTATGCCTTGATGGTTTTCTGACCCGAAAGCATCTCTTCCGCATATCCGTTCAGCTCACCGAGCTTTGCGGAGCGTCTTTTGAAAAGCGGGCGGACTTTTGTGGATTTATATTTCGTAAATCCGATAGATATGGGAAGTGTTACTGCGAATACGAGAATCAGTACAGGTGAAATACTCAGCATCATGATAAAAGAGCCAATCACTGTCACAACACCTGCGCAGATCTGAAGCAAATCATTCGAGAGAGATGCGTTGACTGTATCAATATCATAAGAAAGATGCGAGACAATGTTGCCTGTTTGATTGGTGTCAAAATACCCCACCTTCAGATCAAGCAGGTGATCGAAAACCTCTTTGCGCATAGTGTAGGTAATTTTCTGACTGATATGGATCATGAGAATGGAAAGCGCATAGGAAAACAAGGCTGACAGAATATAGAAAACGATCATTAACACACAGTAGAATATGACCTTATCGAAATCTACTCTGCCCTTTCCCAATTCGATCGCGTCGATGGCATTTCCCGAGAGTGCAGGAGCAACAAGTGCAAGAAGATTCGATGCCAGCATCAACAAAAATGCAAGGAATAGCAATCCTTTATGCCGCCAGAGATAGCTGCCCAGTCGCTTCAGCACCGAGAGTTTAATATGAGATCCGTTGCTCTGCTGCTTATTATTAGTCAATGACAGCACCTCCCATCTGTGACTGATTGATCTCACGGTAGACATCACAGGAATCGAGCAGCTCCTCGTGCGTACCCATACCAATGATTCTGCCGCCGTCCAGAACGATGATGCAGTAGGAATTCATGACCGAGCTGATGCGCTGGGCTACAGTTACAGTAGTAAGCCTGCCACGGAAATTCTCTTTAATTGCCATTCTGAGTGCTGCATCTGTTTTATAATCGAGTGCGCTGGATGAATCATCGAAGATCAGAATTTCCGGATCGGCAGCAAGTGCTCTGGCTATCAAGAGTCGCTGTCTTTGACCGCCGCTCAGATTGGTTCCGTGTGAGGTAAGCATATGCTCATATTTGTCGTCGAGTGCTTCAATAAAAGGTTCTGCCTGAGCAATTTGCGCAGCTTTTACGATTGCTTCATGGGGGAGATCGCGTGCAAATTTGATATTTTCTTCGATGGTATCGGCAAAGAGAAAATCGTTCTGGAACACAACACCGAATTTGCTGTGCAGTATGTCGGGATCCATGGTACGTACATTTTTGCCTTCGATTAACACCTCTCCCGAGTCACAGTCGTAGTTGCGCATCATAAGCTGCAGAAGTGTTGATTTTCCGCTTCCGGTAGCACCGATGATTCCCAGCGAGCCTCCACGCTTTATGCGGAAGGAAATATTTTCGAGGTTATTTTTCTTTCCCTTGTATGAAAAGCTGACATTATTGAATTCAACCATGTTTTCACGATTTTGGACTGCGTTTCTGCTGTCTGCGGTCTCCAGATCATAAGGGACATCAAGGACATCGGAAATTCGATTCGCGGAAGCACTTCCCTTTGACAGCATAACAAACATACGGGTAATCGAAATCATGGCGTTGGAAATCACCGTAAAGTAGGACAGGAAAGCGATGATTTTTCCCGGTTCACTGATACCTGCATTAACTCTGAGTGCGCCGATCAGGACAACGGCTGTAAGACCGCAGTTGAGGAAGAGATTCATCAACGGGTTTGAAATTGCCATGGTATAGCCGGCTTTCTTTTCGCTTGCTACAACTTCTCTGTTGACACCATCGAAGCGGCGTTTCTCGTAATCGGTTTTAGAGAGAGCTTTAATAATACGGATACCCTGTGCATTTTCTCTGACAACACGCACCATGCTGTCTACTGCTCCCTGAAGCTTGGTATAAAGCGGGATTCCCTTTCTTGATACCTGCCAGACGGTAATACCGATGAGCGGCAGCGTGGCAACAAGGAGAAGCGTAAGAACCGGCTCGAGCATTGCTGTAACAATTATTCCGCCGATTAAAAGAATAGGAGCACGAACGCCGAGGCGCTGCATCATGCCAAGCATGTGGTGGACATTATATGTATCCGAGGTCAATCTCGATTCCAGAGTAGGAATAGTCAGCTCGTCGATCTGGCGGCTGGAAAGATGACATATTCTTGCAAAAAGATCATGCCTGATTCGTTCTGAGGTATCGCGGGCTACCTTTGAAGCCATACGGTTGGCAATAACATTTCCGAGAAATCCGCAAAGACTGCACAAGACCATGATAACGCCCCAAAATGCAATTTTAGGCACATCTTTTTGCGGAACTACATCATCAATAAGATAGGCGAGAATCCATGGGAGAAACAAATCCATGATGGTTCCCGTAAACTTGATTCCGAGCCCCAGGCACATTCTGCCAAAAGAGGGCTTCAGATATTCAAAAATACGTTTCATGTTGACTCCTTGAAGTGTGAATAATACAATACGATAAAAGCAACAGGATTATTATACCATAATTATCTTTATTTGTATAGTATTTTTCAAAAAATAATATCAGGTACCTAAAGATTATCAGATACCTGATACTGCGGTTTTACTTAATTTGAAGCTGTCATTTTTGAAGCTGAGAAGCGATATTCGTTCGGCGTCATGCCATAGAATTTTTTGAATACGCGATTAAACGTGCGAGGTGAATCGAATCCGCTTGCCAGCAATACTTCTGTAATTGTTTGAGTCGTGCTTATGAGAAGCTCACAGCTTTTGGATATTCGAAAGCTGTTGAGAAAATCGCGGAAGTTGGTACCGAGACGATTGGAAAAAATATAGGAAAGGTGCGATTTTCCGACTCCGAAGGTTTTGGACAGCGAATCGAGGGTAAGATTTTCCAGATAATTTTTAGTAATATAGTCGATCAGAAGATAGGTGAGATCATACGAATCTTTATAGGTATTTTTCTCCATCGGAAGGCATTGCAGAATGCGTCCTGTGATCAGCTCGGTCATCACGGCGGCGAGTTTTTCGTCTATATAGTTAGCATGTCGATTTTCTAATCGTTCCATGATATATCGAATATCGGGATGAACCTGCTCTGCCGGGATGATAGGAGATACAGGAGTCAGATTGGTAATCTGTCTGTAGTAACTGCCCGCATAGGATGCAGGAGCGATCAGGTTGAACCCTGAATTTTTCTCTTCCTTATTGGTATAGACATTGTGAGGATAATAAGGAAAGATTGCACAGAAATCTCCCTCTTTCATTAGGTATTCCTTGCCGCTGACAATAACATGAAGCTGTCCGCTTTTAAGCATTTTGTATTCGATATGAGAATGTATATGCTCGGGAAAGGTCAAACTGTTGAATTTGATTATTTTGCACTTTTCACCGTTATTTTCGTAAAATGGAAACATACCAATACCCTAAATTTTGTCTTATATTCGTATTTTTTTGTCTTTTATTATACACTAAATAGTGTTAAAATACAAGTGGAAATTAAATAAATATTAGGGAGGATTCAGTATGAAATCCATTTACGGAAAGATTTTTGCCCTTTTTCTCGCAGCTCTGATGATCTGTCCTTTGGCATCTTGCTCCGATTCGAGTTCTGTCAGCACCGATGAGACAACGACTGCAATAACGACTACTCCGGCTGAAACAGAACTGCCTGCGGAAACCCGTGAGCCACTTGAAATTCCGGATGTTACTTATGACGGATATGAATTCGCCGTTATTGCACGCGACAATTCGGGCACATGGGTCACAACCGATCTTGTTGCCGAGGAACAGAACGGCGATCCGATCAATGATGCTGTATTCAAAAGAAATTCTACAGTATCCGAGCTTCTTCACATTACCATTTCCGCACGTTATGAAGGCGATGTTATCTCGGCTTGCCGAAAAGAGATTCAATCCGGCGAGGACAACTACGGCGCATTCCTGACCAATGTCGGTAACTCGGCTACTCTCGCTTCGGAGAAAGGACTTGTTGACCTTTATACGGTAGAAGGATTGAATCTGGATAAGCCTTGGTGGGATTCCAGTGCCGCAGAAGATTTTTCGGTTGCAAATAGGCTGTATGCCGTCATGGGTGACATCAATATCACTGATAATAAAGCGACTTGGACTGTACTTTTTAATAAGAAAATCGCACTGGATAACAGCATGAAAAATCACTATGATGTAGTATCGGACGGAAAATGGACACTGTCTTATCTGCATAACAACGCAAAGAAAATTACAAACGACATCAACGGTGACGGCAAGTACACTCCCGAAGATCAGTGGGGTGCTGTAAACCAGTATGAGTGCGTCATTGCTCTCTTCACTGCATCGGGTGGATATACCGCTGACAAGGATTCAAATGACATCCCCTATCTTTCAATGGGGGAGCAAAAGATGGTTGACCTTCTTGATGCCATCATGGAATTTGAAACAGACAACATGGCACAGATTCGTGCAGATGATTATGTTGGAAAGTATTCAGATATCTGGACCGAGGTAAATGTAAATACCTTCCTTGAAGGCCGTGCGCTTTATTATATTGCTCCTCTTGCATCACTTGACAAAATGCGCGATATGGAAGATGAGCTTGGTATTCTTCCTATGCCGAAAAACAGCGAGAATCAGGAAAACTACTACACTACACTTCAGTACAACAACGCAACCGTATATTGCATCCCCGCAACAGCTTCAGATCCCGAACGCAGTGGTGTCATTCTTGAGGCTATGGCTTATCATTCCTCAGATCTTACAAATGCTTATTATGAAGTTACCCTCAAACGTAAATATACCGACGATGAAGAATCGGCAGAAATGCTCGATTTAATCTTCCGGAACCGTCATATCGATCTTGGTATCATGTATAACTGGGGCAGTCTATCGAGTATTTATCAGAATCTTCCAAAATCGAACGGTACATTTGCTTCAAAGTACGCATCCAATGAAGCTAAAATTAAAGAAGCTATGCAGGAAACTCTCGACCTTTTCTTTGGTAATTGAGTTCATCCGAAGGGACTGTCGCATTTGTATGCGACAGTCCCATTTTAGTTCTTTACGATCGCTTTGCCTCTCTCAAGAATCGACAGCCAATGCTCTTCACCGCACACACAATCTCATGCATGTGGTAGTGAATTCTTTTCAAATACAGTGCTGCTTTACCGTTTGAAAGCTGAATTGCAGCTTTAATTTCAGAATTTTTATATCGCCGAAAGAAGAGAATTTCCAAGCGCAAGAGGCGTCAGATCGGGAATCTCCGCCCATTGTTTGTTTAGTTCAAAGAATTTTCGAGATAATGATATCCGTTCTCTCGATCACCGAACCCGAAAAGGCAGCAGTGTAATATTGGGATCCCCGTCACCGCATTCCCATTAAAAAATTGACTGAGACAACACACCAAGCACTTGCGCCAGTGTCTCCTGAGTCATATCGCGATCTTTTCGATATTTTTTGATTTTTCTGCAATCATTAATTTTTTCTCTTTCTGAATTTTCATGATTCTGCAATGCATTATGACGGGCTCTGTCACCGGAATTATGATAACACAGAACTACATTTGAGTCAATAACCGCATTTTTGTACGTTCTTCCACTTTTAGTGGTTTATTATCGTGTTCGTTGGGGTGAAATATAAATAAAACATCAAATGAAAGCCGAGGCTCTTCACCTCGGCTTTGAATTACTCCACCACTTTCAGTATATTTTCGATAAAAATTCTGAAATAGTTTGTGGGATCATTGATCAGCACATAGTCTTATCCTCTACGGCATACAGTCTATACTCATCAAGAATTTCTTGATAAACAATATCGTTATGATACTGCTCAAATGTGTATGATGGTTCGCTGAACTGTTGAAATAACCACCAGACACTGTTGCATTTGCATCCATCATACGTTTTCTGCATATTAAATTCGTACCCCATGAAAATTGAAGATGTCTGCATAACTACACAATTATAAATTTCATCAATCGCTTTTCCATGTATAAACGCCTTACGCAAAGATTCCAGCGCATGTTCGTATTTACTCTCTTCTGAATAATATCTGAATAAAAGAAGATATATGTCTGCCATTGAGCTGTGACAGATACAATGATCAAATTCAGGATACACGGCATCTGCGATTTTACATGCCTGTTCCAATACAGAAATTCTGTCATGGTTATTTAATGTTGGATTATATGCTCCAATCTGGGAAATCAACCATAATATGTTTTCTACTTCTCTATTGAGATAATATGCTATATCTGTATATTTTCGTTCATCATCTTTGGGATATATATCACACTTCATAAATTCCTTTGAAAAATTCATGTCCGGAAGCCGATTAACATACACATTTGCTTTATCGTAATTACCTAGGCGACTATAGAGATCAATGAGTATTGCAATCGCTTCGTAACGGTGTTCTTCTACTGTACATTCAGCAAGAATATAATTACACAGATGTTCTATCTCCCGCTGATTTTCCGTAATATCTTCTACATCTGCGAGAATAACGATATACCAACTGACAATACGAAAATCATACGGATATTCTTTATATGCTTCTTTTATCAGTTTGTTTTTTGTCTCATGATCTCCTATATGTCTATAATGTTCGATTTGCGAAAGGATATCTTTTATATTAGCTTCTCTTTGTACCTCGTTTCTTCCCATTAATGTATCAAGTGTAACATTGAAAAAATCCGATAAAGGAATAAGAAATGTAATATCTGGATAGCCTTCATTGCGTTCCCATTTCGATACTGATTGTGGTGTAACGCCTAACTGTTCCGCAAGTTTCTCCTGTGATAAGCCGCGTTTTACACGAAGTTCTTTAATAGTATTTCCAAATGACAAAGTCATATATTTCCTCCTCCAAAATTATTTTATATATTTTTTTGTTTTAATTCCGGAATCTGTTTATATTATAACGTTTTACTCTCTATATTACAATAACCGTTTGTTTGCGTCGCATCAACGTTAAAGCGAGATTTCTGTTTATAATAAAAAATGGCGGGAGTCAGTCCCCCGCCATGCGATTACCCAGCAGCTTCGAGCATATTTTCTATGAAAATCCCATACCCCTTCGTTGGATCGTTGATCAGCACATGCGTCACCGCCCCAACGATCTTTCCATCCTGAATAATTGGGCTACCCGACATTCCCTGCACGATGCCGCCTGTTTTATCGAGAAGTGTTTCATCATTGACACGAATAACAAAATTTTTTAAATCATTCTCGTTAGGGTTGATCTTCATAATTTCGATTTTATAGCTTCCAACCGTATTTCCATCGAGCGTGCATCTGATTTCTGCAGGACCTTCGTGCACCTCATTACACAGTGCAATGGGAAGTGTATCGTCTCGGTTCACCGCTCCAATTTCATTGAACAGTCCAAATACTCCCGCATTGGTATTACCAAGCAGTGCTCCCGTTTTGCCTACGCCGAAATAACCTTTCAGTTCACCGGGAGCTCCGGCTGTCCCTTTGGTAATTCCGCTGATGGTAACATCTGTCACTATTCCTTTCTGCAGCGGCATGAGCGTACCGGTGTCAACATCGCAGATACCATGACCAAGACCTGCAAAGGTATTATTATCCGGATTTATGAAAGTAACCGTTCCGATACCCGCTGTACTGTCTCGAATCCAGATACCGGCTTTATACTTTTGCTCGGAAGCTGAAAGAACAGGTGTCAGATCTGTTTCGAAGCATTCACCATCACGTTCGATTTTCAGATGAATGGTCTCACCGGCGCAGGCTTCTATGACGCTTGTTACATCCTCCGCGCTTGTTACCTCTTTACCGTTCAGTTCTGTAATTACGTCCTTCACACGGATTCCTGCCTGCTGCGAAGGATTTAACTTTCCTTTGGCGCTGTCTACATCTGTTGTTCCGATTACAATAACACCTTTCGTGTAAAACTTGACGCCAAATGGCATTCCTCCCGGGCAGAGACGAAGCTGCTTATAAAGACTCACCTCAACATTTTTTATAGGAATAATTCCAAAGGCATTTGCAGTATAGGTGGCTGAAATAATATCCTCGCGGTTTTCTTCTTTGAATACCGCTACAGCTTCATGTTCATTCGGTATTAATGATGCAAAAGACAGTGAATCATTCGGATCACTGCCCGTATAAACCGATATTCTGTCGGGAATCAGATAATCACCGACACCAACCGCACAGGCAAATAGGATCAGTGCCGTAAGACAGAATGTGATTGCTTTCACGCCCTGCCTTTTTCTGTATATACGCATAGTCTATCTCCATATCTTACTGTTTTTCCTGCACACTTATTATTATGCGCATATATAATTGTCCCTCATCAAATTATCTTTATGAGTTACAAATTAAGCCTCAGACTTTAGCTGTTGGCATTTCCGTTAGGATTTGACTCTGAAATATGACGATTGCCGTATGGAGCGGATTATTACCAATTTTCGCGGGTTATTACAATATTTCAGAGTTTTTTTATGTTATAATAATATTCGTAATCAGAAATGATTTAATTACGGAGGTATGAAATATGTCTATTTTAACTGAAATTTCCGAAAAACTGCAGGCCGGCAAGGCAAAGGACATCAAGGTGCTCGTTCCCCAGGCGCTTGAGGAAGGCATTGAGGCTAAGGTTATTCTTGAAGAGGGGCTTCTCGCCGGTATGAGTGTAATCGGTGAAAAGTTCAAGACCAATGAGGTTTATGTTCCCGAAGTACTTATTGCTGCTCGCGCTATGAAAGCCGGCGTTGATATTCTTAAACCCCATCTCGTTTCCGAGAATGTACAGTCTGCAGGCAAGATCTGCATCGGTACCGTTAAGGGCGACCTTCACGACATCGGTAAGAACATCGTAAAGATGATGATGGAAGGCAAGGGCATTGATGTTGTCGACCTTGGTGTTGATGTTTCTCCCGAGCAGTTCGTTGCTGCCGCTAAGAATGAAGGCTGCCAGGTTATCTGCTGCTCTGCTCTTCTCACTACTACCATGGGCGTTATGAAGGACGTTGTTGATCTTTGTGTTGCTGAAGGTATTCGTGACAAGGTTAAGATCATGGTTGGCGGCGCTCCCATTACCGATGCATTCTGCAAGTCCATCGGTGCTGATGCATACACTTCTGACGCTGCATCTGCTGCTGATGTTGCTTACGAATTCTGCAAAGCTGCTCAGTAATTAATTCTATTATGAATTCAACATCCCGCATTTATACAAATGCGGGATGTTTTTTGCGAAGTAATAAAGCACCTCATAAAATGAGGTGCTTTATTACTTCGATTTTCTTTCTCATGAAAGCATCGCTCTGTCACTTGCAAATTCAGAACCGCTTGCCTTGGTAAACATATCAAGAAGATCTTCTACCTTCAGCTTCTGCTTTTCTTCTCCCTTGACATCGATAATGATGTGACCTTCATGCATCATAACAAGACGATTTCCGTGCTTAATCGCGTCCTTCATGTTATGAGTAATCATCAGTGTTGTAAGATGATTCTCTCTGATGATCTTATCAGAGATTGCCAGCACTTTTTCTGCAGTTTTTGGGTCGAGTGCAGCGGTATGCTCATCAAGAAGAAGAATGCGAGGATTGTTTAAGGATGCCATCAGCAGTGTAACTGCCTGACGCTGACCGCCTGACAACAGACCGACTTTATTGGAGAGTCGTGTTTCGAGTCCCAGATCAAGCTGAGCGAGAAGCTTTTTATACTCCTCCTTCTCTGCTCCGGTAATCCCCCAGCGAAGTCCGCGCTTTTTTCCGCGGCGCTTTGCCAGCGCGAGATTTTCCTGAATCTCCATGTCAGCCGCTGTGCCCATCATAGGATCCTGGAAGACTCGTCCGATAAATTTCGCACGCTTATATTCCGGCATTGCTGTGATATCTTGTCCGTCGATGATGATGCTTCCACAGTCCGGCTTCCACACGCCGGAGATCGCATTCAGCATGGTAGATTTTCCGGCTCCGTTTCCGCCGATAACCGTTACAAAATCACCGTCATTGAGCGTCAGATTCAGATCCTTCAGCGCAACCTTTTCGTTGATTGTACCCGGATTAAAGGTTTTTGTCACATTTTTAATCTCAAGCATTGTGGTGACCTCCTTTCGCCTTTGTGAAGTATTTCTTCTTCCAATAAGGAACGGCGAGGAAGATTGCTACAACCATTGCAGAAAGCATCTTCAGCAGGTCTGCATCGAGGCCGAGGAATATAACTGTCTGGTAGACGAAATAATAGATCACGCCGCCGATGATAACACCGATGAGGCGGCATGCCATATTCTGGGAGATACGGGTAATGACAGCTTCACCAATGATAACAGCCGCGAGACCGATAACGATGGCGCCTCGTCCCATGTTAATGTCAGAGAAGCCCTGATACTGTGCGAGAAGTGCGCCGGACAGCGCAACAATACCGTTGGAGATAACAAGACCGAGAATCTTTGCAACATCGGTATTGATTCCCTGGGCGCGGCTCATGTTGATATTGTTGCCGGTTGCGCGCAGAGATGTACCAAGCTCGGTTCCGAAGAACCAGTAGAGGAGCGCAATCATAATGCCCACAAACGCAAGAAGCACCAGAATTGAAGAAACTGTATTGATCTGTGCAAGAATCAAATCGTAATTACGAATGGGAAGTGCAATGTTTGCCTTACCCATGATTTTCAGGTTAACCGACCAAAGAATGAGCTGAGTAAGAATACCTGCCAGAATCGCGGGAATTCCCATGAATGTGTGCAGGACACCTGTAATTGCGCCGGTAAGCATACCCGCAATCAATGCAACCAGCATGGCAATCCAAACATTGACACCGTTTGTAACCAGCACTGCGCAGACCGCGCCGCCTGTACATATAGAACCGTCTACCGTCAGATCGGCGATATCGAGAATTTTATAGGTGATATAAACGCCGACCGCCATGATGCCCCAGATCATACCTTGAGCAGCAGCACCGGGAAGCGCTCCAAGCCAATTAAAAAACATTTGAAAAAACCTTTCGTTTGTACTGAATCGTGCAAAGAAGTCTCTGCATTACAGAGACTCCTATATGCACTTAGAAATTATTGATTACTCGATCACGATATAACCTGCTGCTTCAAGAGCTGCAACATCAACGCCGAGCTCTTCGCAGTTCGCTTTGTTATACTTCTTGGTGAAGGTATCAACATAACCGATTTCCATCTCTTCGATGTTTGCTTCACCCTTGAGAATCTGAGCAGCCATCTTAGCGGTCTTTACGCCGAGATCATAATAGCTGATGCTGAGTGTAGCAACGCCGCAGCCGGAGCAGATGCCCTCTTCGCCGGCGATGATGGGAGTACCTGTAGGAAGAACCGCACCGTTGATTGCTTCTGTGCAGTTTGCAGCGGTGTTATCGGTAGGAACATAGATAACATCAGAAGCTGCAGCTGCTGCCTTAGCGACTGCGGTAATATCGTTGGAATCGGAGAACTGGAAATCTGTGCAGGTTACGCCCTTACCCTCGAGGTACTCGCGTACAACCTTAACCTGATATGCGGAGTTAGGCTCTGCGGAGCAGTAGAGGAGACCGACATTCTTTGTATCGGGGAAAATATCGAGGATCATCTGTGCCTGCTGATCAAGGGGAGCAAGGTCGGATGTACCCGAAACATTGCTGCCTACGACGCCCGAGAAGTTCTCAATTCCGAGAGCGGTGCCATACTCGGTGATGGATGTGCCAAGAACAGGGATGGTTGTTGTACCATTGGCAGCAGCCTGAAGGGATGCTGTAGCGTTGGCAAGAATAAGATCAACATTCTTGGTAACAAAGTCATTGACGATGGTTGTACATGCGGTGGAGTCTCCCTGAGCATTCTGCTCAATGAAGGTAATGCTGTCTTCGCCGAATTCTTCGATCAGTCCATCTTTGAAGCCCTGAGTAGCTGCGTCAAGTGCTACATGAGGAAGAAGCTGACAGATACCGATGGTATAGTTTGCCTTTTCTCCACAGGAAGCGGCAGACAGACAGAGTGTCGCGAGCATGAGAACTGCTAAGATAAGAGTTGCGATACGTTTCATTATTATGTATCTCCTTTAAATATTTTTTATATTATTCTCCAATTGCGGTATAGCCTGCTGCTTCAAGAGCCGCAATATCTACGCCGAGCTCTTCGCAGTTGGTCTTATTATACACCTTGGAGAATTTTTCTGAATAAGCGATGGGCATTTCTTCGATTTTCTCTTCGCCCCTGAGTATTTTAGCTGCCATCTTACCGGTGGTATAACCGAGATCATAATAACTGATGCAGAGAGTCGCGATACCGCATCCGGCACAGATACCTTCATCACCACCCATGATGGGGGTACCGGTGGGCAAAACTGCGCCGTTGATTGCTTCTGCACATGCAGCCGCGGTGTTATCCGTGGGAATATAGATGACATCGGCAGCAGCAGCCGCTGCCTTTGCTACCGAAGAGATTTCATTGGAATCTGCAAACTGGAAGTCGGTGCAGGTGATGCCATTCTTTTCAAGCTCTTCTCTGACAACCTTAACCTGATATGCGGAGTTGGGTTCTGCGGAACAGTAAAGGAGCGCAACCGACTTGGTATCGGGATAAAGCTCAAGAATCATGGCAGCCTGCTGATCAAGGGGAGCAAGATCGGATGTACCCGAGACATTATTGCCAACAAGTCCGTTGAAGTTATCAATGCCAAGTGCGGTGCCGTATTCGGTAACCGAGGTTCCGAGCACAGGAATGGCAGAGGTTCCGTTTGCCGCTGCCTGAAGAGCGGTTGTGGCATTGGCAAGAATGAGGTCAACATTTTTGGTTACAAAGTCATTGACGATGGTTGTGCAGGCTGTGGATTCTCCCTGCGCGTTCTGTTCAAGGAATGTGATATTATCTTCACCAAATTCTTCAATGAGAGCATCCTTGAATCCGCGGCTGGCATCATCCAGCGCAACATGAGGCATCTGCTGTACGATACCGACAGTATATGTTCCGCTTTCGCCGCATGATGTCATGACGCCTGCGATCGACAGCAGGCTCAGTAGAATTGCAATAATTCTTCTCAATTTCATAAGCATCCTCCGTAATTTGCGGTATATTGCTGTTTCTCCCGCAAAATATAAAAGTCCCTGCATCAATTTCATGATGCAGGGACGATTTTACTCGTGTTACCACTCTGCTTTGCACTGCTCTCACAAGCAATACCTTATCGGCAGAAGAAGTCATAGCTACTTCCTGTCTGCGATATAACGGTCGCCCCCGATTACGCCTACTGTAATTTCAGCAAACAGCTCATAAAAGGAACTTCGTCGCACCAACATTTTTGCCTTTCACCAACCGGCATATCTCTGTAATGCCAAACACGATTACTTTCTTTTACTCATAACGCTTTTTGGATTATATGAGTATTTTATCACTGTTTACTCGATTTGTCAACACTTTTTTAATATTTTAATCAAATAAAGGGAAAAAGTGTCTGAATTTCAGAATATTTTATAGTCTCCATCGGCTGTCATGACAATTTGGCTTTCATAATACTTTTTCAGCGCAGAGATCATGAACACCGTATCTTTTGCTCCTGCTGTTTCATAGGAAGAGTGCATGGCGAGCTGGGCATTTCCGACATCGATTGTATTCAGAGATACCTGCGTGTTCGCAATATTGCCAAGCGTGGAGCCGCCCGGCATATCAGCCCGATTAGCATAAAGCTGAACCGGTACGCCGGCACGCTCACAGATAAGCTTGAATATAGATACCGAGACTGCGTCCGAGGTATATTTTTGATTTGCGTTGTACTTGATAACAACACCTCCGTTCATGCGGACTGTATGATTTTTATCGGCATGCTCGGGATGATTGGGATGGATGGAATGTGCATTATCGCAGGATACAAGGAAGCTGGAAGCTACCTTTCTGCGATAAGAAGCTGCATCAAAACCGAAAGCATCAGTGATTCTTGTGAGCACATCATACAGGAAGGTCGATGCGGCTCCCTGCTTGGTCTGACTGCCGACCTCCTCATTATCGAAAAGGCAGTATACAGGTATGACAGCGCTGTGGGTTTCGGCACCGATAAATGCTGTGAGGGCTGCAAATGCGCATTGAAGATCGTCAAGACGGGGAGCAGATATGAACTGATTCCATTCGGTTCCCTGCTGCGGATTGTAGACAAAAAGATCGGTTGAGAGAATTGCATCTTTTGCGGCTCCGACTGCTTCGGCAATACGCGCCATGAATGTATCCTTGTGAGATACCTCACCGTAGAGAGGAAGCATATCGACAGCGGCATTATAGGATGCGTTATCGTTTGCATTTCGGTTCATATGAATGGCAACGCTGGGAATGATTGCACAAGGCTGTTTGAGATCGACATTTTTCATCACAATTCCCTGCTCTGTACGGATAGCAACTCTGCCTGCAACCGAGAGCGGACGATCCATCCATGTCGAACACAGCATACCGCCGTATTTCTCGGTAGAAAGCTTCACGAAATTGCTGTCGGCAAGCTCCGCATTTTCTTTGATTTTCAGGCAGGGAGAGTCGCTGTGAGAAGCGGTCATCATAAAGCCGGAAAAATCTGCCGCAGGACAGCGGAATGCAACAAGGGAAGATCCGTTGCGGGTAACATAATAGCCGTGTCTTTCTTCGAGTTTCCATTCCTCAGACTCAGAAAGCAGAGTATATCCCTGTTCTTCCAGAATAGAAGCTGTATATGCTGTCGCGTGATATGCAGTCGGTGAATTTTCTATATATTCAAATAGCTTCTGATTCATAATGACATCCTTCATTCTATTACCCGATTGTCCGCAAGAATTTCGGGCTTATATTTCATACTGTCCTTTTCGGTTATTTCGCGGATAACCCGACAGGGATTTCCGGCAGCAAAACTGTTCGGCGGTACATCACGGGTCACGACACTGCCCGCTCCAATGACGCAGTTGTCTCCGATTGTGACACCGGGACATACAACAACATTAGCGCCAAACCAACAATTATTTCCGACATGTACAGGCTTGGCATAACAGAATCGCTTGGGATTTCCGTCTGCATCAAGCATCAGATTACGTTCATCCGGAAGCATTGGATGGATGGGTGTTACAATGGTTACATTGGGTCCAAAGTTGCAATGATCGCCAATGGTAACCTCAGCGTCATCCTGGATGGTTAGATTAAAATTTCCGAAGAAATATTTTCCGATCTTTGTATGAATACCGTAATGGAAAGCGATGGGTCCCTGAATAAAGCTTCCTTCTCCAAACTCACCGAGAATTTCAGAGAGTATTTCTCTGCGCTTTTCGGTTTCATCCTCATAGGTTTTATTATAATCCAGATTAAGATTATGCGTGCGGCGCTTTATCGCCTTCAGCTCGGAATCACCGGGACAGAACAGCTCACCTGCAAAAATCTTCTTTTCTTCGCTTGTCATATTTTTGCCTCACTTTAGGATTTCGTATTAATCGCGTAACGTCTGTTTCGCATTTTCGTGATGATAATATAGGCAACAATCTGAACAATAAAAGTTGCACTCCAGGAAATCGGATAGGAAATGTAGAGATATGGAAGTGTATGATATGCGGGAATCTGGAATATCGTCATGATCCATCCGATACGGAATCCGCACACGCCAATAATTGAAATAAGCATCGGTGCAATTGACGAACCCATGCCGCGCATCAATCCGGTCATCACATCCATGATACCGCAGAGACAATAAGGCACAGCGACATAAGCGAGGCGGAGAATACCGTACTCTATTGCTTCCGCTGAGTCTGTTATGTATATAGAAAGCAGCGGCTTTGAGAAAATATATGCGCTGAGGCCCAATACAAGACCAACGGTGAATACGCATGCAAGACTGATCAGCATGATACGGGTGATTCTCTTGAATTTTTTCGCTCCGTAGTTCTGACCGGTAAAGTTGAGCGCCGTCTGATGGAAAGCGTTCATTGCTACATAGACAAAGCCTTCGATATTTCCGGCAGCAGCATTGCCCGACATGGCGATTTTTCCGAAAGAATTAATAGATGATTGAATCAGTACATTGGAGATAGAGAAAATTGATCCCTGTATGCCGGCAGGAAGACCTACTCGTACCATCTGAAGAAGCGGCCGCTTATAGATATGCATCATTTTGGGCTGAAATCTGCAGGCATCCTGACGCTTCATAAGAGCGATTACAACAAGAACTGCAGACAGAAGCTGTGATATGACAGTTGCCAATGCGACCCCCTCAACACTCATCTGAAATACAATGACAAAGAAGATGTTGAGCACAACATTTAATATACCGGCAAGCGAAAGATAAATCAACGGGCCTCTCGTATCGCCGGCTGCTCTGAGAATAGCAGCTCCAAAATTATATACCATATTTGCTGTAATTCCGCAGAAATATATTCTCATATAAACGGCTGACAATCCAATGACATCGCCCGGTGTATCCATCCATTCAAGAAACTGCTCGGAACCTAACACACCGATAAAGGTTAAGAGAACTCCGCTGATTAAAGCAGCAGGCATTGCGGTATGTACAGTTCTATGGACATGCTCCTTATCCTCTGCACCTATTCCCTGCGCAACGGCTACACCTGCTCCTACCGAAAGTCCGATAAAGAGATTAACAATCAAATTAACAATTGAGCCGGTAGCACCAATCGCTCCGACTGCCACACTACCTCGGAAACGTCCAACAACTACCAAATCGGCGGCATTGAAGAGCAGCTGTATGACACTGGTCAAGATGATGGGAATGGTGTACAGAACAATTTTCTTAAAAAGCGGCCCCTCACACATGTCCATGGAATTGCGTTTCATTTTATCCTCCGTTTTTACTGATAAGAAAGACATTTACAGTCCTTTCATTATACTCCTGTTTTTTCGGTTTGTCAATGACCGAAGTTAAGTATTCCTCATTGCTTCATTTTATTGCTTGCTTTTTATTAATAATTGTGTTATACTGACTTTGTAACCTTTATTATCTGGAGAATAGTTTTTATGAACAGCACAGAACGGGTAAGAAGTGCCATACTTGGAAAAGAAGTTGACCGCACACCTATTTATGGGTGGGTCGCAGCAAATCTGACAAATGAAATTACAGATGCTTTCGGCTCTGTGGCAGCATTTGAAGATCATTATGAATATGACATGTCTCACATTTTCGGTGGTCCGAACGCGTTTGATGGTGCACTGATCGAAAAGATCCGTTCCGATAATGACGAGCTTACCCCGGATCTGATTGCAGACCAGCCGATTTTCGGTGATCCCGATTTAAAAGAAGGTTATTGCGGAATTTCCGCCGCACTAAAAATTCACAAAAAGCGTGACCGATTCTGTTATGTGCAAACTCCCGGATTCTTTGAGCATTTCAACGGTGTATTCGGTATTGAAAATCAACTCTTGTATTTGGCGCTTTATCCCGACGAGTTAAATGAACTGTATCGCAGGCAGGCAGAATGGACGATTCGATTTGCGGATCACTGTATCGATCTCGGCATAGATATGATTCACATCTCGGATGATTGGGGATCACAGAAGGATCTTCTTTTCAGTCCGAATACGTGGAGAGAGTTGATATACCCGCATTTAAAGCGAGTTGTTGATTATGTTCATTCAAGAGGCTGTCTTATAAGTCTGCACTCGGACGGATGCATCAGTAAAGTAACCGATGATGTAGCTGAAATCAGACTTGATCTGCTGCATCCATGGCAGGAGAGCGCGGGAATGTTAGTACCAGATAAGAAAACATTAAAAAAGTCAGTAATATCAATGTTTTTCAAGGTACAAACACGGTGCGAAGTCGAAAAAATCAAATACTGACAGGCATTAAGGGCGCTGATACGCAAATATCAGCGCCCTTTTCCTGTTCTTACGCCGTAGGTGAAAATTCCTATGGCGTTTTTTTTATGCCCTGTTTTCCTTGTGCCTTTGAAAAAATGTATGAATTAGGGTGAAAAAATCGCTGTTCTTTCCTCTGTGCCTTGCGTTCCGTGATGGGAGTGGGTATTTTCCTTTGCGAAGGATAACGGAGGCATACAGACGGCGAAAACACCGAAAAACAACACTTCAAATTTCATAGGAAGGAGGTACGGAAATGGCAGTATTCCGCATAGACAAGACCCGTGATTACACGGTCATGTCAAATCATCATTTGCGTAACACGGATCTGTCCCTGAAAGCGAAGGGGCTGCTCTCCCTTATGCTCTCTCTGCCGGAGGAATGGGACTACACCACAAAAGGTCTCGCCCATATCTGCAAGGACGGCGTGGACAGTAT
>JAFQEJ010000024.1 GCA_017399105.1 Clostridia bacterium | reverse complement strand
TGCTGCGGCAGTAGCGATGCTGGTCGAAAACTGCAACATGCTTGCGCTTGACCCGATTCATTTACGAGATGTAGTCTATGATTTTGTCACTGTGTTATAAGCTGACACATAACGGGCGGAGAATTCCGTCCGTTATTTTTTTTGCCTGACGGGATAAAGATTGAATCAAACAGATGTTGAAAAACAGTAAAAAAATTTCTGCAGTCAGACTATTTCTTGTGCGTGATTGTCTATTGGTGAGATTGCGCTCAAAGATGCCTGGGGCTTCATGGACAGCAAGGAGACGGTAGACATCAGTCATGAATATTCCATGAATTTTCTTTTCCGCATACAGGAAAATCTCATCTCTCTTTGGCAGATTCTCTTACTGCTGCTGCGAACCGGCACCCACAAGGAGCCGAAACCGTACTGAGAGTCATGCAGAAGTACAATTTGCAGTCTGTGATCCAGCGGAGAAGATTTTATAGATACGATCAGCATCTGTATAAATATAAAAATCTCTGGAAATAGGATTTTCATGCGGACAGACCGAAATATATGCCCTGTAGCTGGCAAAGATTGTCTATAAGGTGCATTTACATTATAGATCACTTAACATGCTATATAATATGTATATGATTTTAATCCATCGACAATACAATGCAGGCTACATCCAACACTTCAATCTTAACCTGCTGACCGAGAAATTCAAATTCAATCGCCTGAGCATTATCATTCATAAAGGCAAACATACGCTCGTTTCCGTGATGATATTCTGCCACGGCAACACCGGCAGGTAGTTCATAATCCCGCTCACTTACAAAGGTGCCGTCATAGAAGAAACGGGCATACTCGGCTTTTTTATCGATCAGATATTTGATGTAGGAAGCATATTCGGGGTCAGCCGCGATGCTCTTTCCGCGGCAGCGATAGAGAGATCCGTCAAAAATCAGGCCGTAAACAAAAGCGTTGTTCAGATGGATTCGCATATCGGCACGGCTGTCATGGAGCATTCTGTTGGAGAGGATGATATGCGGGAAGATCGAGCGGAACATATAGGGATACTGGGTAGTAGTTCTCCAGCATCCGCCGCATCCGCCGTGAACCACATGCACATGGCTGATGAATGCATCACAGATATTCTCGGTGGCAAGTGCATGATCTTCAGGTAAAAGTGCGCGTACCCGATCGAGATTTTCAATACGCCAGAAGCCTTCATTTGCTCCGCGATTTCCGTGCTTGTGTTTCGGATTGAAGCAGGGACGGTTAATGGCTCCGCCGATCTGATCGAAGAAGATACAGTCAGCACCAAGCGAAAGCTTGCGTTTGGCGACATTCTCCATATGCTCAGCCCATTCGTCGGTGGCATGGCAGGGGGATGCGAAGCTGATATAACCGTACTTGCGGAGCAGTGTGCCCTGATTGGCAAAGCGATAATGCTCCAGGTAGGGATTTCCGTCGATGTCGAGCTGACAAACATCAAGTCCTTTTTCCTTGTAGAAGTCACTCTTGACATCGACAAGTCGACCGTTGGTGTAGAGCATGACCTTGCCGCCCATCTCCTGAATCTCGCGGATGGCAGCCTTTAAACCTTCTTCACCGCCCATGGCTTCATCAGGCTCATATACGGGATAGCCGTTATCAAAACGTCCCTTCCACCATCCGAAGAGCAGGAGCGTTGTGATGCCGTATTCGGCTCCTTCACGCCATACTGTGGGAAGATCTGAATACTTGAGGAATATCTCACCGTACTGATGCTTCATGATGATACGCTGCCAGCCGGTCATATTCTTCACCCATTCGGGCTTCTCGGGCATCGGAGCCCATGTTTCGGTCCATGCCTTGTAGTGCGCCGCACCGCATCTCCAGTCGCCAAGATAAATGGCGGCATCGACAGAAGGTGTGCAGACCGTCTCACCGGGTACAACCATCGGATACTGAGAGATGGTCAGACGGAGCTGCATTTCCTCTCTTCTCGGCGTTGTACCGACGCAGAAGCCACAGACCGAAAACTCGGGATCCTGTCTTGTGAGATAAAGGAATGTGTCACCGCTCTGCACGCCCATAAAGCTCATGGTCAGGCTTCCGCCGTAATCGTGAACCATCCAAATACCACGGTCATCCGAAGCCGTGTACTCGGTGTGATGTGCACTTCTTACCTTAAGTCTCGGATTGGGCACACGCTCGCCCAGGGAGCAGGGAATGTAAAGCACCTCATCCTCGGGAGCGCTGTTCAGACGGTCAAAATCAAAGAATGGAAACTGCACTTCATTGACTCTGGTATGATCGGAGCTGTTGCGGATGACAGAAAAATACTTTTTCATCTGACCTTCTGCAAGAATATGAAGCTCCAGCTCAATCTCGTGAACAGAACCGTCCTCGGCAGTCAGGCTATGATAAACAAGAACCGTTTCGTTTTCACGCTCGGTGCAGACAGGCTCTCCCTGCTCTGAAGAATGAACGGCCAGTTCCCGGTGCTCGCCCGTGTCCAGATGAAGCCGCCAGAAATCCGAGCTTTCATGAAGAATGAAATTATTCTGTGAATCTGCGCTTTGAGGTATAGATGGCAGAATGATCGCTTTGTTCATAATAAACTCCTTTACAAAATCGATTAAAAATAGAACTTACTCTCGGGCGGTCTGATATCGGTCAGCGCTCCGGTGTAGTGACGAAGTGTATGCGATTGATAGGGGTGGGCAAGACAAGCCTCTTCGTCGATTTCGATACCGAGACCGGGCTTATCCGGAATCTTGATGCGTCCGTTTTCATAAATCAATGCTTCGTTTGTTACATCGGCTCTCCAGGGCACATCCGAATACATAATTTCAAGAATCGAGAAGTTGGGACAGCATGCCGCAAGCTGAAGCGTCGCCGCATTGGCAACAGGTCCCGAGGGATTGTGCGGTGCAAAGGCTATATAGCGGCACTCTGCCTCTGCAGCGATTTTCTTCAGCTCCATGATACCGCCTGCGTGGCTGATATCCGGCTGAATGTAGTCGGCAGCCATGAGGTCGAACATCTTCTTGTAATCCCAGCGGGAATAGAGACGCTCACCGGCAGAGATGGCAATCGGGGATTTATCGCGCACTGCCTTCAGCGCGTCGAGATTGTCCGGCGGCACCGGCTCTTCAAAGAACATAGGCTTAAAGGGCTCCAGCTCCTTGGCAATCTTCAGCGAGGTGGGGATATTGAAGCGTCCGTGACCTTCAATCAGCAGATCGACGCGGTTTCCAACAGCTTCACGAACCATGGATACACAGGCGATGGCGCGATCCATAGCCTCAGCTGAGATTTCAAGATAGGATGAGCCAAAGGGATCCCACTTGAGAGCTGTCACCCCACGCTCCATGGCGATCTTTGCTTTTTCAGCAAACTGCTCGGGCGTCTTAGCTCCCGCAAACCAGCCGTTGACATAGATACGCACATCCTCGTTGACCTTGCCTCCCAGCAACTGATAGACAGGCACTCCCAACGACTTGCCGAGGATATCCCAGAGGGCACACTCCACCGCCGACAACGCCGACATGAGAACCGGACCGCCGCGCCAGTAGGCATCGCGGTAGATGTGGTGCCAGTGATCCTCGATGCGGAAGGGATCCTTGCCGATGAGGTATTCTTTGATGTGTTCAAGGGCACCCAGCAGTGCTTTTTCCTTATACTCCAGTGTTGCTTCTCCCACTCCGTCAATACCCTCATCGGTATAGACCTTGACAAATACCCAGTTGGTGCGGAAGCAGTCGACCACAAAGGGCTTAATATCGGTAATTTTCATCATAAGCTCCTAAAATTCAAATTTTTTGTAGGGTTCCAGAATCATCCTAGACGAATATGTAAAGTCACGGGGATCAAGATCGTCATACATACCGTAGTGCATCGGTATCGCACAGTCAGGCTTGATTCTTTCGCAGAATCGCGCCGCATCGGTCAAATTCATATTGTTGCCCACACCGTTGACCGGCAGAAAGAGCAGATCCATTTTTCCGAGAGGCAGAACATCGTCAAAAATCATCCGGTTGTACAGGGTGTCTCCGGTGATATAAAGCCGCTTTCCCTCGGCTTCAATCACAGCGCCGATGGCGTGGGAGTCGGAATGCTCCGCATATACTGCTATAAAATGCATATCTCTGCTGCTCCACTCACTATGGCGGTTAAAGAGGATTGCATGATGCTTCCCCTCCATTTCCCGCAGCATCTGCCAGGAATTTCCGGAGGCAAGACACTCCACCGGCTCCTGCAAATAATACGGAAGTGTTTCGGGATCGGTATGATCTATGTGATTGTGCGTGAGCAGGATAATATCCGGCTTCAGATGTAAGAAGGAGGTGTCGGGAGGATATCGCCTCCTCATATTCGGATTCTTTTTCCCTACACTGTCGCTTAAATAGGGATCGACAAGCAGCCCTGTTTTCTCTGTTTCAATATGCAAGCCGGCTTGTCCCAGCCATGTGATGTTCATGATTCGGTATCCTTTTCGATTCCTTATATTTATTTATTGTGTTGCATTTTCACCGGGACTCAGCCGGTAATCTCTTTTCTAATATACTGCGTCGGTGTCATATTAAAATACTTTTTGAAAACCTTGCTGAAATAATAGGAATTGCTGAAGCCGAGATAATCGGAAATCTCACTGATATTCATTGCCGAATATTTCAGCATTTTCTTGGCATTTTCCAGCTTAATCATATGTATATACTCGGTTGTGGTCATCTTCATATGACGCCGAAAGAGCGCTGCGATATATTGCTTTGAAACACCAAAACGTTCCGCAAGATCAGCGAGGGTAAGCGGCTCGGTATAGTTCTGATCAATATAGTTGAGTATTTTTTCAAACAGAACTGGCGGTGTTTCATTCTTTGTCATACCATTGCAGAAATTTACCGACAACATGGTAAGCATCTGCACAAAATACAAATCGGTTAGCAAACGGCTCGATGCATGCCGCATATGACGCGGTCCGAATGCCTTTTGCACACACAGCATCAGCTCATCGTAGATATCGGCAGCCTTCATATGATTCTCCAGATGAATCACTCGCGCCTCGCTGTAGGAAGCATCAAATTGCGTTCCCTTGATTGGCGGCGGGGACGGTATCTTCAAATGCTTCAGCTCCTGGGATGAGCTTGGCGAAACGGCGCACTGAAAGTGAAAGAAATAGTATTCACAGGTTGTATCGGTGTGGGGAATATAGTATTTATTGGCAGGAATAAAAACCACATCCCCCTTCCTGACGTGCTGACTCTGGTTATCGAACTGAAAGGTACAGCTTCCGTCAATCAGATACACCAGCAAATGCACGTCCATCTGTCTGCCGCTGTGCTCCCATACACTGTTCTGCTTGATGCGTCCCATTTCCATCACACGTGGAAATTCATTGATTTGCAGCGTATAGATCATGCTGTGAATACCTCCTTATTTTGCTTTGATTATAACGCTCATGCGGCAATTTGTCAATCTTGAGTTTCATATAGTACAAAAAGATAACGTATATGTCTATTTCAAGTAATCCGAAAATCTGATAGAATATAAATACATCACCAATATCATTGAACACAAACGAGGTAACAGGCACATGTTTGAACTGAACGGAAAAATCGCCCTTGTCACAGGCTCCTCCCGCGGCATCGGCAAAGGAATTGCACTGGCACTTGCGAAAGCCGGTGCAGATATCATTGTTAATTATATCGGCAATAAAGAAGCTGCACTGGAGGTCGGAAAAGAAATCGAAGCTATGGGTCGCCGCGCTTTAGTTATCCGTGCCGATGTCAGCGAAGAGGATCAGGTTGCTGCACTCTTTGATGAAATCATGCAGAACTTCGGCAGGCTTGATATTCTGGTTAATAATGCCGGCACTTCTCAGCCCAAAGATATCTTCGAGATGGACAGCGCCGACTGGGACCGTATTATTAAGACCAATCTGACCAGCGGTATGCTCTGCTCCAAGCGAGCTATGGAAATCATGCGCAATCAGAAAAGCGGCAGGATTATTTTCATTTCCTCTGTCGTTGGCCAGCGCGGTGCGCTTTTCGGTCACACCCATTATGCAGCCACCAAAAGCGGTCAGATCGGCATGACCAAAACCCTTGCCCGTACTGCCGCGCCCTACGGCATCACAGTAAATGCCATCGCGCCCGGTATCATTGAAACAGAGCTGCTGGTGCAAACGCACGGTCCAGAGGGGGTACAGGAGCTTGCCAATGATATTCCTCTTGGCTTGGGCAAGCCTTCCGACATCGGATATGCAGCAGTATATCTTTCCAGTGACGAGGCGTCCTACATTACCGGTATCACGCTTGATGTAAACGGCGGTACCAATTACAGATAAACCAAGCAGGATTCGGACAGGCAGACTGTCCCGGTCCAGGGAGCACATACGATCCCCATGGTCGGAGATCGAACCAAATCAAATGGGACTGTTGCATTTGCATGCGACAGTCCCTTGAATATTGATTTTGCCGGTCAAAGACCGCCATTTCAGGGCGTTTTACGCCCTGAAACCAATCAATATACGCCACAAAATCGAAAATTTTGTGGCTGGGCTGTTGTAAATGAAACATTTGCAACAGCCCTATATTTTGTCTTATCAGAAGCCAATCTTCAGCGTTATGATACCATGAGGCTCAACAGACATACTGATCTGGTTTCCCGTAAACGGAATCGGTTCGAATTTCTCCTCCATTGTGTCGGTCAGGGCTGCGGTTTTAACAGGATCGGTAAATCTCAGTGTACAGAGAGCCGCTTCTTTATCGGGATTGAACAGTCGAATGAGCAATCCATCTGAATCTTCAGGGCACTTGACAGAAGAGACAATAAGCTTTCCATCCAATTCAAAAAGCTGACCTTCGGGCGACAGCTTTCCGCTTCTGCGATCGGAGGGAGAAGCAGCACACACAAGCGGTCTGTAAATAAAATGCTCGACGCAGTGATAGAGCCTGCATGCATCTGTATCCGGAAGAGCGGTAATGGCGAGACGGAAGTGATGCTCAACATTTTCGGGCTGGCTGTCCGGTTCAAAGCTGGCACGCATCAGCGCTAACGAGAGCTTGTTATTACAGCAGCGGAAGCCATGCTTACAGTCTGCACTTAACATAATACTCTCTGCCCCTTCGTCGGGAAGTGCAGCCGCAAAAGAATTGGCGGGCACATCGTGATTCAGAGCGGGACGGTCTATTACGCCGAATGGCAGATCATAACGATAGCCCGATGCAGCAAAGGACAGCGGCAGTGTAAAGTTCAAGCGGGGGATACCTGCAGATGAGCCTCTCAGATTCAGCTGAGCCTTAACCTCATACACCAGTGTATCGCTGTTGTCATCCAGAATGACCGTCACGGCAATCTGCGATCCCTGATCAAAGGCGATGCTGTAAAGTATCTGCTGACGCAGACCTCCTGTTTGCGCTGCAATAAGCGCCACTTTGCCGCTTTGGTTGAGGTTTTCGCGGGATTGAAAGCTTCCAACCTGCCAGGAAGACATACCGCGCCGCCCATCCTCCATAATCAATTCAAAGAACGCCGCCGGCTTATTCACGGATACCTTTCCGGTTCGTTTGTCGGTGAAGGAAAGCAGTTCAAGCGTTGTACGGTCAAAGACTGCTTTAACAAGACTGTTTTCAAGGATGATATCTCCCTCTGCAAAAACGTGAGCGCGCGTCGACCAGTTATGAGCATAAGGAGGCAGACCGCTCTCCCGCTCGCTCAGAATACAGGTTGCATATCCGAAGGCGGGCAAATGCATTTTGACAGCAAAAATCTTATAGCGATGTCGCCAATAAAGTGTATCGTCCTTCAGCAGTGAAGCGGACAGCTCATTTCCCTTGCTGTCAGTAAAGCGAGCGCGAGACGATGCGCCCTTCCAGTCCCATACAGTGACAGACACCACACCATCGTAATCTGCAGATGTGGGATTAAATACATGGAAGGCTCTCGTCCTGCTTCCGTCAAAGCCGACCTGCGGAGCACCATATCCTCCCGATATACCTGAGGCAAAGCCGACACCTGCACCTCCCGACCAGTCTGCAGGATCGAGCTCATCGACATAATAGGGGCAGCCGGACAGATCAATTGCATCGGCGATAGCACGCATCGAATTACCGCTCTCCACGTTGGCTGCTGCCATGCTCTTCTGGAAGCCGCCCATGGCAAAATCCCGTGATTCGGCAGTACAGGAGCCTGGAAGAATATCATGGAACTGATTGAAAAGCGTATTTCTCCATGCCTCTTCATACATTTTATTGCGTCTTGCTTTTCCTGTCATCCTGTGTGCTGCAGCCGACAGCCATTCGGATTCATAGAGCCTTGTTTCGGAAAGCTTGTTTGCTGCCTTCAGTCGGGTCTGAGAGGTGTAGCAGCCGGTAAAGATGTAGTTCATCTCGCCTTCCACAACAGGCAGACTGTCGCGGTAGGCTTCAAGAACAGAAAAGAAACGTTTATAGGTGCTGAAAAAGATATGCGGCATAATCGGCCAGGAAGCCATCTCGCGCAGACGGTTCAGATCCCGTCTGGTAGGACCACCGCCATGGTCACTTACACCGTAAACTGCAAGATAATCTTTCGCACCGTACATCTGACAGTGCCTTGGCACCATAGAGAACAGATTGTATTCTATGATCGACCCGTATGAGTGCGGATCACGCCAGGCAATCAGTTCAGCTCCGCCCGGAGAGCGCCAGCGATGGGCAAATTCGGGTGTGGTCATACCGCGATTATAATAATAATAGCGCACACCCGCATCAACAGCAGAGGCAGGAACGGTAGCTGCGTGTCCGAATGTATCCGGTTCAAAATCAAGGCTCAGATCATCACTTGTCAGTCCGAGCAACTCCTTCAAATAGCGCTTTGCATATAGAAACTGTCTGGCAAAAGACTCGCTGCCCGGCAGATTCTTATCCGCTTCAACCCATGTGGCGGCTGTTACCTCCCAGCGTCCTTCCTTCAATCGTACTCTGACCTCATCCAGCAGGTCGGGAGCATATTTTTCCAAAATTTCATATACTGCTGCCTGCGACTGAGAAAATGTGAATGTGGGATATTCACGCATCAGCTGAAGCATGGTACGAACCGTATCAACCACAATGTTTGAGGTTTCGGCATATCCCCACATCCAGTTCATATCAATATGTGCATGAGCGACACAGTGGACATGATAGGATTTTGCTTCCTCCGAAAGCGGCATTAATACAGCCTCAGCCTCCTCAGCGGCAGCGAAAGTAATCGCCCCATCCTGTTCATAACGGGCACGAAGCAGATCAACCGCCTTCTCAATCAAAACATCGTAGCATCCGTTTTTTTACAGCAGACAGATTCATCGCATAATTCAGCTCACTCAGAATCCGAGCTGCCGGCGCCGAAAGCTCCTGTGCAGCGGGTGTAGGACGCAGGGCACGTACATCGCTGACATTTTTCAGCATTTCATCCGCTTCTGTCTGAAAGCTGTTAATCTTATCATAAAGCGTCATTACAGTATCTCCTTAATATGTATCAAACTGTTGTGTCGGATATTTCTTTACTATAAAAAATCATAACACAATTCCGCTGAAATACAATGTACATACGTTTTCTTTTTTGTATTATGTGAAACTTCAGCCAAGCATCATCGCAGAAGACAGCAATCAATCGTTTCAATTTCATATTGTATTATAAATTTATGAATTTGTTCATTTACATCATTTTGATAATTTTAATATAATTATTTTTGGTAAATATCAGTATCGTACTACATAGGGGGTTAAGATGAAAACATTTGTATTGGAAAATGACCTGATGTGTGTAACCTTGAGCGAAAGGGGACATATATTATCCATACTGCATAAAACCTGCGGAAATATCGAGCTGATCGACAGTCCTTACGATGCCAGCTTCTTTATGAATCTGATGGGAGAAGACTGCAAGGAAATTCTTGTATTTGAAAAGGATCAGGAAATCACCGCAGAGGAGCATGCTGAATCTGTCTCGTTCCATATGGATAAGCTGAAAACCGAATACGGTTTCGGCAAGCACCGCAATGAGGACATTTCGCTGACATTGCACGTGCGTCTCGATGGGGACAGTCTGCTCTTCAGTGCCGATGTAGACAACAGAACCGATTTATATATCGGCGACTTTGAATATCCCTATGTGGGTGTGATCAAATCTCTGGGAAATGGCAAGCCAACGCTCTACTGGCCTGTCCAGCCCGGATCACTCATCATGAATGTGGGAGAAGTACTCTCCGATCAGCCGCCTCACCGTGAAAATGGCCCCAACACCATGCGCGTCTCCTACCCCGGTTATGCCATGGTGAGTACCTACGGTCTGATGGATCGAGAGAGCTCGCTCTTTATCTCTTCCGAGGATCCAGAATTTATTGCCTGCGAGCTGAAGGTTATTGGCAGTCGAAAGAATCGCGGTGCACTCGTTCTGAGTGTGGACAAGCACCTCTGCTGCAGGAACACTTCCATGCAGACCGCTCCCATCCGTATGCGGCTCTATAAAGGCGATTGGCATTACAGCGCGGCTGAGTACGCCAAATGGATGAAGCCCTTCCGTCCCACCCATGAAGTTCCGCAGTGGATTCGCGAAATGCGAGGTTATTTCTTAGTCATCAATAAGCAGCAATACGGCTATGAGATGTGGAATTATGACACACTCCCGCAGCTTTATGAGCTTGCCAAAGCCCATGGCTTCGATACGCTGGGACTTTTCGGATGGTATCACACAGGCCATGACAACAACTACCCTGACTTGGAGGTATCACCTACCCTCGGCGGAGACGAGGTACTACGGGAAAACATCAGGAAGGTGCAGGACGCAGGCGGTCATGTCACACTCTATCATCAGGGGCATCTGATCGACACAAACAGCGACTTCTATCAGAGCGGAGACGGCAAAAAGGTGGAAAGCCGGACCATTTGGGGAAATCCCTACTCCGAATACTACCCCAAGTCGCACTGCAGTGATTTTCTCATGCAATATTCACGAAGGATGTTCTCTCTCGCCTGCCCCTCCTGCCCTGAGTGGCGGGATCTGATGGTACAAAAAGCCGAATGGATTGCTTCGCTTTGTGCAGACGGCGCTCTTTATGACCAGATTGGCGGTATGCCTCCCTATATCTGCTTCAACGAAGATCATCCTCATGACGGCGGCAATCCCGCACGGGCGTTGTCGGGCGGACAGACCAAGCTGGTTCGGGCAATCCAGGCCAGAACCAAGGAACACTCCCCCGAATTTGCCTTCATGAGTGAGCATTTCTGTGACCTTTACAGTTCGCATCTGGATGCAGTCCACGGCTGTCCCAATAGCCCCGGCGGAGCGGATGAGCACCGATTCGGTATCGGAGATGATACAGGAAGACTGAATTTCCCCGATTTTCACCGTTATGCCTTCCCCGAAACGCTCATCACCGGCAGAAATCCCGCTCCCTTCTGCAGCCGCCGCTTTATCAATTATAATTTCCTCTATCAGTTCATTCCCGAAATGGAAATTCGCTACAGAGCCGACTGCATCGATGTACAGAATGATACCTTCAAGGAGGAGCGTATCTATGGGGCGGATGTTTCCCAGCTGCGCAGCCGTTATATCAAAGCGCTTTCCCACAGTCGATATACCGACACCGATGGCATCACCAATGCAGACCGACTGCTCCTTGCCCGCGGATATGCACTGGAGCACGAGCTGTATGTCACATTCTGGAATGATTCAGGCGAGGTACGCATGCCGGACATCACGGTAGATGGAAAACAGCTCGTATCTTTTGAAACCATGGACGGAACGGTAAGCGGTCACCTGCGTGAAATTGCTGCGCAGGAGGTTGCCATCGCGCTCTATCGCTGAACACAACCGTGTACCGAATTCATACGCGTACCGGAATAATAAATTAAAAAAGGAACGGAAAACAATGAAATTCAAAGTAAGACTTACAGCACTTCTGTTAGCTGCTCTGATGCTGCTGCCCGCCTGTGCCAATGAAGATGACACTGCGAAACCCACCATTCAAGACGAAACAACTGCCGCCGCAACAACCCCCACCGAAGAAACAAAAGAACTCACCGACGCAGAAAAGAGAGCTCTTGTCCCGGACGATCTGCCCGATATAAATTTCGATGGCAGAGAGTTCAACATCATCTGCCGTAACTTCTGCCTCTATGAGTTTGAAAGCGAAGAAGAGAGCGGCGACACCATCGGCGATGCTGTTTACAGAAGAAACCTCAAGGTAGAAGATCGCTTCGGTGTTGAAATTATCACCCATGGCTTTGGTGAGAACATCACATATAATATTCTCGGCAACATGGACAAGTCCATCAAGGCGAATGACAATGCATATCAGCTTGGCGCAGCATATTCCTATCTGGGTACTACATCTGCTGTCAACGGCGGTTATGTAAACTGGTATGATCTTGATTATATTAATCTGGATAAACCCTGGTGGTCGAAAGAGTATCTGGAAGCTGCTTCTTATGATAACGTCTCCTTCATTGCAAATGGTGACCTGTCACTCCTTTTTAATGAAGTAACGCTTGCCATGTTCTTCAACAAGAAGATTGCTGAAGATTTCACCCTCGGTAACATTTACGAAATTGTATCGAGTGGCTCATGGACACTTGATAAGCTGTCCGAGCACAGCAAGCTTGTTGCCGAAGATCTGGATGGCAACAGCGTGATGAATACCGAAGACCGCGTTGGTCTTGCCACTAATAACTGCACACACATCGATAATTTCTTATTCTCTTCCGATATTACGATTACAGAACGCGATGAAAACGGTTATCCTGTTCTTGTAGTCAATAACGAAACTACCGTAAAGCTGATTGAAACCTTAAAGACTCTTCTTGAAAATTCGCCCTATAACATGATTAATGATGACGGTATGTACGCTCTTCCCGACGGTATGTTTGCCAATAATCAGGCGCTTTATATGACCTCCTGGTTGGGCGATGCTTCGCGTTACCGCGATATGGAAGCCGATTTTGGTATTATCCCTTACCCCAAATTTGATGAAAACCAGGAAAATTATGCTACATCCTTCCTTGACCGTACTGACTTTTTCGTTATTCCTGTCACAGCAGATCTTGAATATGTACCGATCATTACCGAAGCTATGGCTGCTGAAAGCTACAAGAATGTCATTCCTGCCTTCTATGATGTTGCGCTGAAGACAAAATACTCCCGCGATAATGAATCTCAGGAAATGATTGATCTGATCCTCGATAATATCAAATTTGATTTTGCACACATTTATTCCTACTCTCTCGGAACAGGTAGTGTTGCCCCCTCAATGCTCCCCAGAGAAACTGTTAAAAACCGCGGTGCCAAGAATTACTCTTCTCTGTATGCATCACTTGAAAAACGTTTCAGCAAAAACCTAGAAAAGCTTATCGAGAAATTCGAAAAGGCAATGGGCTGATTGCTCTGATGCAAATAAAAGGATACATTGACATCCTGAAAAAAATGGGGATATTCCCCGAAAATAAAAGTCTCCAAAGAAAAATATAAATTACGTTCAAGGGGATGATGCATACTTGCGTCATCCCCTTGAATATTGTTAAGGCATCCTGTATTTTTGATTGTACTACATTGTATAAAAGCAATCTCTATAATCAGATGGAGACATTCCAAAGGCTTCATGAAAGCATCTTGAAAAATAATAAGGAGAGGTAAAGCCGCAGCTGGCGGAAATATCCTTAACAGACCGCTTGGTATTGATAAGCAAAGTTTTCGCACGGTTAAGTCTCAAGTCTTTTATATACTCAACGGGGGTTAAGCCGGTTGCACGAAGAATATTCCGACGAATCTGTGATTCCGAAATAAAAAATCGGTTACACAGAGAAGTGACGGTCAAATTGCAATTCTCAATACTGTTCTCAATATATTTCAGAATATCCTCCGTCTTCATGGCGTTTTTTTGAATGCTGTTGTCCCGATATGCTGTATGAAGCATGGAATAAACGAACGCTTTCATATAAAGCTCAATTTCGATACGCTTACGGTTCCACTCAGACAAAGCACTGCGAAATGCATTATCTATATATTCAGAGTCGTGCGGAGTAAACAGAATTGGGGCACCGATCTCGGTACACGCATCGGGCTTCGTACATAAAAAGTCGACAACGTAATAACACATGCCATCAGACAGTCCAATACCGCTGTATGGAACATTTCCGGGAAGAAGTAGCATATCACCCTTGGATGCAACGATGGTCTTATTCTCAAAACTGTATTCATTTGACCCGTCTGCAAACCACACAAGAGCATCATAGTGCCTTATCGAGTGCACCGGACGCGACCAGCCGGGAGGATTGCGATAAAACATATTTACAATGCGGTCTATTGTTATATCAATCATCATAATCACCCTTTGCCATTATATCATTGCTAAGTAGGTTTGTCAATGACCGATTTTTATATCTATATGACGAATGATTACATTTACCTTGCAAGTGAACAGTGCTATACTATAAAAAAAGTGAAAGGCAGGTAAACTATGATGAAATCGTTTGCTGAAAATCGTGAACTTGTACAGAATGAATTTGAAGAAGCATGTTGGGATGAGACAACCGGTCTTTCTCCCGAGGTTTTGCGTGAGAAGCTGTCCGAAATGCAAAATAATTCGGCTGACCGCCCCCGTCCTCTTGCACGCGCTGAAATGTACGCGTGGCTGCTTGATAATCTTCAGCTTCAGATCAATCCGAACACTCCTTTTTCTGTAAAATTCAATCTCGGAATTGATTACACCGGTTTTGCTTCGGCAGATGTTTTCCTTCATGCTGTAATCGCACCACAGATGGGAAAAATCACATCGTCCCGCATGGATCCCGAGCTGATGCGTGAGGTGAATTACAAAAACTCCTCCGGTTTAGGTATTGTAGGAGCAGACCTCTTCCACACCGTTCCCGACTGGAATAACATCATCAAACTTGGTTTTACAGGGATCTTGAAGAATGCAGAAGCGTCCCGCAGTCGCTTAGCGGCTTCCGGCGGTACCGAGAAACAGCTGATATTTCTTGATTCTGTTATCATTTCCTTCAAAGCAATTCTACGTATGCTCGAAAGAATATATCAGTATTCGCTGAAATTTGATCTCCCGGAGTTTTCCGCCAGTGTGAAACGCCTCACTGAAGACGCACCTCAGACCTTTTATGATGTGCTTCAATTATCGGTTTTCTATCTCTATTTTGAAGAGATCGGTCTGGAAAAAGGACGCACACTCGGTCCGATTGATGCGCTGTATCTTCCTTATTATGAGGCTGATATTGCAAAGGGCGCAGATCCCGAGCAACTGAATGATTTAATCCGTTATTTCTTCATTCATTATACCGCAGCGAAGCGTTTTGCAGCGCAGCCACTTACTCTTTGCGGATCGGATGAGGATGGCAGTGACCGAACAAATGAAATGAGCCATCTTATTCTTGAAATCTATGATGAGCTGAATATCTATGATCCCAAGATCCAGATTCGCTGTCACAAGAATCTGGACGACCGTATTCTTACCAAGGCACTTGATATGATACGCCATGGCAACAGCAGTATTTGTCTGTTGAATGATGAGGCCGTATTCCGCGGATACGAACGCCTTGAAATTCCGCGCAGCGATGCACAGGACTATGTATTGCTTGGATGTTATGAGCCGATTATCATGGGCAAAGAGGAGGCGGAGATTTCCACTGCTCGTTTGAATATGGCAAAATGCCTGGAATTTGCCTTGAACGGCGGCCGGGATATGCTGACCGGAAAACAAATCTTTAAAGAAACACCCTTGAATCCTCAAAGCTTTGAAGAACTGGTGGAAATCTTTTATATGCATCTGGATGACACACTGGATCTGTCTATCCGATTTGCAGACACACACGGAAGATACAGTACAGAGATGAATCCATCTCCGATTTATTCAGCGTCTTTCACCGATTGCATTGAAAAAGCGACTGACGTACATGAATACCCCCTGCCGTATAACAATATGTCGCTGAAATGCATTGGTCTTGCTACCGTTGTCGACTCGCTGACTGTACTAAAAAAGTATGTATTCGAGCGCGGTGAACTGACACTTGATGAAATGCGGAAAATCCTTGCTGCCGACTGGGAAGGATACGAGGAGTTGCGTACGAGAATTATTAAAGACAAAGAAAAATACGGAAACAACCTTCCTGTTCCTGACGCGATCATGACAGGAATCACGAAGCATCTGGCAGATAAATACTGCGGTATGCCGCTTGCCAGAGGCGGAAAGCTTCGTCTTGCACTCGACTCCATTGACAAGTGCATTCTGTACGGAAAAAATACCGCCGCTTCCCCCGATGGAAGAAAGGCGAGAACAACACTTTCAAAGAATCTTTGTGCTACTGATGGCATGGACCGCGGCGGAATCACAGCCTATATGCAGTCTGTACTGAAAATCGATGCTGCTGATTATGTCAATGCTGCTGTGCTTGATTTTGTACTTCATCCTTCTGCAGTTGAAGGCGAGAAAGGCCTTGACGATTTCAAATCCATTATCCGCATTTTCTTTGAAAACGGTGGCTTTGCTATTCAGGGCAATATTGTCAGCGCCGAAAAGCTGCGAGCTGCACAGAATGATCCCGCAAAATATTCTACTCTCCAGATCCGAGTCTGCGGCTGGAATGAATATTTTGTCAAGCTCAGCCGCGTAAAGCAGGATATGTTTATCAGACAGTGCGAGGGTATATAATATATGATATTTGCCATCAAACCCTTTGAAATCCACGACGGAGACGGCATCCGAACCACTGTATTCTTTAAGGGATGCCCCCTGCGCTGCCGTTGGTGTCATAATCCGGAATCATTCACGCCAAAAATTGAATTGCTCTATGATGCTGAACTGTGTCAGAATTGCCTGTCCTGCACAAAGCTATGTTCCGCCAATCGGTTTGATAACTGCGGAAACCACATATTTATTCGTGAAGACTGTGTTAAATGCGGAAAATGCACTGAAATTTGTCCGACAGATGCCTTTGAACTAGCGGGAAAAGAATGTACCCCCGAAGAAGTGGCAGAAGAAGTGCTGCGTGACGAGCTGTTTCTAAAGGGAAGCGGCGGAGGAGTTACATTTTCCGGCGGAGAGCCCTTGATGCAGGCTGAATTCTGCGCGTCGCTTGCAGCGATTCTGAAGGAGCGTGGACTGAATATCGCCGTTGATACCTGTGCATATGCAAGCCGTAAGGCGATTGACCTTGTGGCGCCCTATACCGATACTTTTCTTATTGATATCAAGGCAATCGATGAATCTACCCACATTGCCTGCACCGGTGTCTCCAATCGCACGATTCTCGATAATATCATCTATATAGATTCCCTCGGTACGCCAATCGAGCTGAGATATCCCTATGTTCCCACGATGAATGACAAAGAAGTCGAGGCAATCGGAAAATTTGCCGCTTCGCTTAAGCATGTGGTGCGCATGCGAATCCTCCCCTATCACAGTTATGCTGATAAAAAATACAGCTGTCTCGGATATACTTATCCGCTTCCTGATGTTCCCATTCCGACAAAAGCTGAAATAGCAGCTGCTGTTGATGTTATGCGCTCCTGTGGAGTTAATGTAGATCAATATTAAAATTATAAAATCAAGGAGATAACTTTAAAATGAAAGCAACCAAGATGCGCTTTATTCCCTTGCTGTTAGCGACACTCCTGTTAATCTCTTCCTGCAACACCTCTTCCCAGCAATCAGATAGCGTTACTACCGCTCCTTCAACCGATGCCGTAACAGAAGCGCCTGTTGAAGAAACGGTTAATTATCTTGAAATCATTCCCACCTATGATCTGGAAGGATCCGATTTCCGCATTGCCTGCCAAACTGCAGATGACCGTCCCAATATTCATTCGGGTGAACAGAACGGTGATATCGTAAATGATGCGCTCTATTTGCGCGATATGGCAGCAGAGGAGCGTTTCAAGACTAAAATTGTCAATACAACCTTTGCCAACCGTGCGAATATAAATAAGGAAATTAACCGTATGGTTACCGCAGACGAGGATAGCTATGATATCATCATCACGTCTCTCCTGGATGGTATTGGCGGCATGGCTGCAGGTGGTCTGCTTGCCGATCTTTCGGTTGTAGATACACTCGATTTCTCTCAGCCCTGGTGGAATCAGAATGCGCAGGATGCACTCAGCTGGAACAACAAGATTTACGGCGGTGCAGGCCCGATTGCGCTCTGTTATTGCTATGCACCGTATGCGCTTTTTGTCAACCTTACTATGGCCGATGATTACAGAATAGGCAATCTTTACGAGACTGTGGACAGCGGAGACTGGACGATTGACTACATGAATGATGTCATGAAGAATATTGCCGAGGATGTCGATGGCGACGGTAAGTATACGGTAGAAGACCGTTACGGTCTTGCTATGACATTGGAATCGGGCAATGCATTTTTAACCGGATGCGGTCAGCTCACCGCCGACAAGAATGGTGATGAGGTAGCCTTTCGCTTCAACGATCTGAAGTTCATGGAAGTTCTCGACAAGCTGAATAGTGTATTTAGCCAGCAAAGCTCTATTTTGACCGATTTTCTTGGAAATAATGTAGAGGGAGCAGCGCATCTGTCCTATAAAGTGCGCATGTTCACGAATTCCCAGGCGCTCTTCAACGCAGCACCGCTTGTAACAAGTGTATATAGCTTCCGTGAAATGGAAGATGACTACGGCTTACTTCCTTATCCCAAGCTTGATAAGGCACAGCAGGAATACTACAGCTATCTGCTGACCTTCCATCCCAATGCGGTAGCTGTACCGAAAACCAATACTCGCATTGACGAAACCGGCGCGGTGATGGAATTCATGTGTTATTATGGTGAAATGAATGTCAGACCTCAGATTCATTCGGTTGTATTAAAGGAAAAAATCGCCCGCGATGAGGATTCCAAGCGCATGTTCGACCTGATGTTCAAGAATGTTGTTTTTGATGTTAATCATGTTTTCAGCTTTGGCGGTAGTACGACCGTTATTCGTGAATATGCTTCTGGACATACGCAGAATATTGTTTCAAAATGGGCATCCATTGAAGAAAAGGTCTTAAATGAACTTGCGGAAACTATCGAAAAGCTGACCGCATAATTCCAGATCAGGGTATGAGGTTGAAAATAAAGTTTCAACCTGCCTTTATGAATTTGCGGCAATCTTCGCTTGAATAATCGATTAAACGAATACCAAAAACGCGCTGTGGCTGTTGCATGTGAATTGAGACAGCCCTTGGATATTGATTTTGCCGGTCAAAGACTGTCATTTTAGAACATCACATGTCCTAAAACCAATCAATAAACGCCCCTAAATCGAAGAGTTTGTGGTTGGGCTGTTGTAAATGTTCCATTTGCAACAGCCCTTCTTTAACTGGCAAGTCAGACCAAAAAAGATATCAAATGAAAAAAGCCGGCATTAAATGGTTTTTGCATATGGAGCATACTTGTTCAGAAGATCCTCATATGCTTTTTCGGAAAGATCTCCGGACAATACCTTGTTAAATTCGTCGATTTCATAGGCAACACGGTTCAGTTGAGTCCCACTGTATACTTCCGACAGATCTTCGATATTCTTTTTCAAAGCTTCAACTTCATATCGCCTTGGCTCTATGGTTGCTTTTTATTCCTCGCTCAGCGCCTCGAGGTCTTCGAGCAACTTTGCCAATGCTTTCTCATACTTCCGCTCATTTGCCGCGTAGGTGGATGCGAAATCCTTGGACAGGTCGCGGATGAGCCAGCCGATGGCATCAATACAGGTGGTCTGATAGACAGAACCGAAATTCAGCTGGATGCCTTCCATGATGAGGTCGAACATCTGCGCCGATTCGTCGTCGTGGAAATATTTCGCCTTGAGCGCCACTTCGTAGTATGCGGGTGTGACGGTGCGCCAGCTCTCCTCACAGAGTGCCTCTAATGCGGCTGCTGCTGCTTCGCTGTTCTTCGAGTCGGCAGGAATCGTCATCATCGAGAATGCATTGTGGGGAAGCGTGTAATAGGCATCCTGACTCTCGTCGAATTTCGGAAGCGGAAGTACACCGTAAGGATCCTTCATGTCGCGGAACTTTTCGGTTTCCTGAATGTTGGTCATCCAGAAAATGAACTTGCCGTTCACAAACTTGGGACGGATCATGTCGGGTGCCTTAGCAGCATCGTCGCGGCTGTTGGTCCAGGTGCCGGGATTTTCCATGACCAGCTCGGTCAGCTTCTGGAATGCGTTGATGGTGCGCTCGGAGTTGAAGGAAAGTTCGGGAACGCCGTCTATATTCGTAGTGGTAATGGACAGGTCGAGTGCCGCGACGAACGC
>JAFQEJ010000003.1 GCA_017399105.1 Clostridia bacterium | reverse complement strand
TCTGATTACGGTATCCTTCCCATGTTCAAACTGGATGAAGAGCAGGAGAATTACGTTTCCGACCTGAACCCCAGCGGAACCAAGTGGATTGTTATTCCCACCACGAATAAAGAACCCGAACGTGCTACCGCAGTTATCGAAGCACTCTCCTACTACAGCTACTACAATGTAACTCCTACCTACTATGAGGATGCTCTCAAGGCCAAATATGTCCGCGACTCTCAGTCCGGTCAGGTTATCGACATCGTCCGCGACAGTATCTGCACTGACTATCTCATCGGTATCTATCGTTCCACCATTGGTCAGCATATCATCAACCGCGTTATCGCAAAGAAGAACGATTTCGTATCCAGCTGGGAAAAGCAGCTTTCCTCCTACACCAAGCAGATGGATAAGGCATACGAAACACTCGATAAGAACAACTGATTTAAGCTGTACATAACATAAAAATCCGCACCGAAGAGGTTTTCCTCCCGGTGCGGATTTATCTTTATATCGGTGTTTTACAGCTTGTTGACGTCTGCCTCGGTGACGAGATGGAAGCCGGCATTTACCAGCGCATTTTCAGCGACAGCATTATCCTCAACGCGGAGAACCACATAAGCGTGCTTTTCGGTACGTGCCATGAAAGCGTAGAGGTATTCCATGTTGATGCCTGCCTTGTCGAGCACATCAAGGGCGGCGGTGAGCTTGCCCGGCTCATCTCCGATCTTAACGCCGACAACATCGACAACCTTGATCAGATAGTCTGCCTCGGCGAGGGTGCGCTCGGCGGTGGCTTCGTCGTTGACGATCAGACGGAGAATACCGAATTCCTCGGTCTCTGCGATGGAAAGGGCGCGGATGTTGATATTATGTGCGGCAAGTGTGTTTGTAATCGATACGAGGGTGCCCTGTCTGTTGGGTACAAAGACGGTTAACTGTTTGATTGCCATAACAAAAGCTCCTTTCTGAAATTAAACCAATTTGCGCTTGTCGATGACGCGGACAGCCTTACCTTCGCTGCGGACGATGGTCTTGGGTGCCACAAGATGAACGGCGGGATTGATGCCGAGCATGGTTTTCATGGCATTTGCAAGAGCCTTTTCCTTGGCGAGAACCTCGCTGACCTTATCGGTGAACTGCTCGGGAGTCATTTCCACGTTGACCTCGAAGGTGTCGGTGTTGTTCACTCGGTCAACCACGATCTGATAGTTGGGCTGGTAGCCTTCGTTGAGAAGAACGGTTTCAATCTGGCTGGGGAATACGTTGACACCGCGGATGATCAGCATGTCGTCGGTTCTGCCCATGGGCTTTGACATTTTGATCAGCGTTCTGCCGCAGGAGCACTTTTTGCGGGAGAGTACGCAGATATCGCGGGTACGGTAGCGGAGCAGGGGGAAGGCTTCCTTGTCAAGAGAGGTGAAGACCAGCTCACCCTTGGAGCCTTCGGGGAGAACCTCGCCGGTGTCGGGATCGATGATCTCGGCATAGAAGTGGTCCTCGTTGACATGCATGCCGGTCTGTTCCTCGCACTCGAAGGATACGCCTGGGCCGGAGGTCTCGGTAAGACCGTAGATATCGTAAGCCTTGATGCCGAGGGTTTCCTCGATACCGCAGCGCATTTCCTCTGTCCAGGGCTCTGCACCGAAGATGCCTGCCTTCAGTGGGATATCATCGGGACCGTAGCCCATTTCCTTCAGTGTCTCGCCGATGTAGGCGGCATAGGAGGGGGTACAGCAGAGGATGGTGGCGCTGAGGTCTGTCATGAACTGAATCTGACGCTCGGTGTTACCCGAGGACATGGGCAGAGTCAGGCATCCCACGCGGTGAGAACCGCCGTTGAGACCGGGACCGCCTGTGAAAAGACCGTAGCCATAGGCAACCTGGCAGACATCCTTATTGGTTCCGCCTGCCGCGATGATGGCACGGGCACAGCAGTCCTCCCAGAGATCCACGTCCTTCTGGGTATAGAACGCAACGACGCGGCGGCCGGTGGTACCCGAGGTGGACTGAATACGTACACATTCCTCAAGGGGCTTAGCCAGCAGACCGTAGGGGTAAGCGTCGCGCAGGTCGGCTTTGGTGAGGAAGGGAAGCAGGTGAAGATCGTCGATTCCCTTGATATCTTCGGGCTTAACACCCTTTTCATCCATCAGATTGCGGTAGTAGGGGACGTTATCATAAACGTGTTTTACCTGCTTGACCAGCTTTTCCGATTGAAGTTTTCGCATTTCTTCAAGGGGCATGGTTTCAAATTCTTTTTGATAATATCTTTGTTCCATATATCATCATCCTTTCTGTTGGTCATATCACGCTGAGCGGAAGATATAAATGTATATATATTTTATCGCATTAGAACAATGAAGTCAAGTGGTGACATGAAATTTATGGAAACGTTATGATGCTTTTGTAGAAAATGTATAAATATTCATTGCATGTTTTGGGCAGATGTTAATACAATTCGGGATTAATGATAACCGCATTGACTTCGATCCTTTCTTGTGGTATAATCTGCACAAAACCAAAAGCTGTGTTTGATATAAAATATACATATAAATACAAGTATTTGTGAGGAAAACGATGAGAAAACAGATTTTAAACGGTACTGACTGGACAGTTTCCGGCTGGGGACGCCATCAGTGGCATTATGAAAAATCCATGGAGCTGGGCAACTTCTCGGTGCCGGTCATTCCCGCCATTCCCGCATCTGTCCCCGGGTCGGTGCAGACCGATCTGCTCAGAGCCGGTAAGATTGAGGACTGGAATTACGGCGACAATTTCCGAAAAATCGAGTGGATTGAGCACCGCGAGTGGGTTTATGTCAAGAAGTTCACAGCACAGGCTGCAGCTGACAAAGTTCTGCTCCATTTAGCGGGACTTGACTTCAGCGGCGTTGTCATTCTGAACGGCGAGCAGGTCTATGCCTTTGAGGGAATGATGCTGCCGAATACAGTTGATATCACAAAGCAGATCAAGCCCGAGGAAGAAAATGTACTGAAGGTTGTCTTCTTCCAGCCGCCCGAGGTGGACGGTCAGGTGGGCTATACGTCGAAGGTTTCGATTCTTAAATCCCGTTACAACTACGGCTGGGACTGGATGCCCAGACTGGTCAACATCGGTATCTTCCGCGATGTGTGGATTGAGTATGCAGACAAGCTGAGCATAGATGACTGCAGATTCAAGACCGAGCTTGCAGGGGCGTGCGGAATCCTTACCGCCGCAGCCCGTGTGACTGCCTTTGAGGAGAGCACACTTCAGGCTGTGCTGACGCTGAAAAAGGACGGAGCGGTGATCGCATCGGCGCAGGAAAATGTTACGGTTCACGAAGGTGATAACAAGCTGTCACCGGCGCTGCAAGCCGAGGCGGTTCAGTTATGGAATCCCAACGGGTTCGGTGAACAGCCGCTCTATGAAGCCGAGCTGGTTCTGATCGGTGCGGATGGAAAGCAGCTCAGTGAAGCCGGCGCACGTGTCGGTTTCCGCAGCCTTTCCTACACCGCGCCCGAGAATGCGCCCGAAGGCTGTCTGCCCTATAACGCTGTCGTCAACGGCAGAATGATTCCCATCAGAGGCATCAACTGGGTGCCGATTCTCCCCTTCTACGGTGCGGTTACAGAGGAGCAGTACCGCTTCTATATCGGCAGATTCAAGGATATGGGCTGTACGGTGATTCGTGTCTGGGGCGGTGCGCTCCAGGAAAGCGAAGCCTTCTACAGTATCTGTGACGAAATGGGCATTATGGTATGGCAGGAGTTCCCCCAGTCCTCCAGCGGCATCGACAACGCCCCCAATGAGGATCCCGCCTATATCGCCAATCTCAAGGTGGTTGCAGAGGAATACATCAGACGTGCGGGAAGCCATGTCTGCCTGACCTATTGGTGCGGCGGAAATGAGCTTTACTGGGGTGTGGAATACTTCCCCGCCGATACAACCAGCGACAATCTTGGCATGCTGAAGGGCGTGGTTGATGAGAATATGCCCGAAATTCTCTTCCTGCCCGCATCGCCTTCTCATACCGAAAACGGTGCGAGATACGGCGTGGATATCAGCAACTGGGTAAACGGCGACTGCCACGGCGACTGGCTGTATGAGGGTGTTGACAGACATTATGACATGATCGACCGCTTCCATGCGATGCTTTATTCGGAGATCGGTACTCCCGCCTGTGCGAGACCCGAGATGCTGAGAGAATACTGTACCGCAGGCGATGTATGGCCGCCCGATTTCACCAATCCCTACTGGACAGACCGCGGCGCATGGTGGATTCTTTATAAAGAACAGTGTGCTCTCTTCGGTGATTTTGAAGGCTTCGGCGATAAAATGCTGGACAAATACGCGGCTGCATTCCGCTTTATTCAGGCTGAGTCGCTGAGAAGCACGGTGACATCGGTTCGCCGCTGCGGAAAGAAAAAATCTGGTACCATCATCTGGATGGGCAACGAACCCTTCCCCAATGCAGCCAATACCTCGCTGCTGGAGATGGACGGCTATACAAAGCCCGGTTATTACGCCGTCAAGAGAGGCTACAGCAATATCACAGCTGGTCTGCGCTATGAGACTCCCTATCTGAAGGATGAACACAGTACCTCGGCAGAGCTTTTTATCTGCAGCGACAATGATGCATCTTTCGGCGAAATCAAGCTGACTGTATATGATGAAAAGTGCGAGGTGATTTCGCAGAAGCTGTGGAAGGATGTCGAGGCTTCGGGCGTTCTGGAGCTTGGCAGGGTGGATATTGAAGTGAAGGATTCGCTGTCGCTGGTGCGTCTTGAGCTTGACGGCAGACCCTATGACGATTGGGTATTCACAAGAGGTGAGTATCCCTTCAGAGCACTGCTCACCGCACCTGCCGCAGAGGTGGTCTGTGAAATCCTGCCCGAGTGCGGTGTGAAGGTAACCAATACAGGCGATTGCATTGCCTATTATGCGGAGCTGAATGCTGCAGATGAGAAGGGCGTGCCGGCTTCCTTTGATAACGGCTATTTCTGCCTGCTGCCCGGCGAGAGCAGAGTGTGCAGAGCAGACCGTCAGATCGCAAAGGTTACAGCGGTTGTGATGAATTAGAGGTATTATAATATTGATGGGATGATGCACACAGACATGCATCATCCCATTGTTATTTTTTGGTTAATTCAGAATTCTATTGATGAGATGCTCTTTGACCGATGAACAATCCCATCAGCACAGCATTATATTATGCGCGGATAGCTGAGGGGATTGTGATGATCGGGCTTGGGTGCCTTATTCTCCACCGAAAAGCTCATCCAGCTTGAGCTGAGCCTGCTCTTCAATCCTGGCATATTCGGATGCGAACACATCCTTGCCGTTTTGAGTCATCTTGTTGAAGATGGTGAAGATGCCGGTAATGCTCATCATACGGTCGATATCATAGAACTTGGATTCGAGGGCAAGAAGTGCTGACTGCTTGGAGCCTTCATCGCGGGAGGCTTTTTCCGAGATGATGGTATTCACATAGACATCGGTCAGCTCGGAGGAATTGTAGCCCATGGCGTTGAGAATATTCACCGCGCGGTTGGGATTCTCGATGGTACCGGGGACGCCGAGGGTAGGATACCACTGGGAGACATAGCTGTAGTAGCGATCCTGCTTTTCGTCATATTTCGGGAAGGGCAGGAGACCGTATTCGTCCTCCATGTTGCGGTGCTGGAGCATGATATGATGAGGCGAGTTGACGGTGAAGAGCATCTTTCCGTTGTAGATCATGGTGAGACCGCCTGCGGGGGAGGAGAGCTTTTCAACCTCCTCGCGGATAAGACTGTCGATCTCTTTTGGGGTGCCGAACACGGTGATCTTCTGGCGGTCGATGTCCAGATCGATGCAGGTTTTGCCTGCGAAGCGATCTGCAATTCAGTCAATGCCGTTGACCAGATCCTGCAGGTTGAGGATATCAACACCGCCATCGATCAGATCGTCCGCAAGGGCGCGGATATCTCCGTCCGAATGCATGTGAATGACCGCCCCGGATTCTCTCGCGCGCTTCATCATGCGGCTGTAGGATGGAATTTTTGTGAAATCCTCCAGCGGATGTTTCTGTACCACGCCGCGGATGCCGTCAATCACCCCTTCCCATTCCACGCCGAAGGCATCGGTATAGTTGTGCGGTTCGCTTGAGGTTTTGGCACCCAGAAGATCATAACGGATGCGTTCCCTGCCGCCGATGATGGGATGGGACTCCATCAGCTCCTCAATGACCGCCGGCTCGTAATGGTAATAGACCGACTCGTTGACTGCAAAAAGGATCGGGATGTGATCGGGATGCTCAAAGCGGATGGCGCGAAGCATATTTTCGCGATTGGTCATGGTTATACCTCCTTGTCTGTCTTCAGTGCAAGATAATCGGGCAGCATCATGCCGGCGAGAATATTGGCGGCACTCCAGCCTGCATAGAGACAGGCGGCAGCCCAGCCGGCATCGTGGGGGCAGGCATAGATTTCGCGGCGGTTCATATCGAAGGCACGGCTCCAGGCTCCGTCATAGCGGGCATCGGTGCAGTGAAGCTGTGTACGCAGGAAATAGATGACGATATCACGCCAGAGGACTTTGAACATGGGATCGCCGGTCACATGATAGGCGTAGCCGAAGCCCATGGGCAGCCAGTTGGAGCTGTAGAGCTGGTCGGCAACCGGGTCGCCGTTTTCGGTGAGCAGAGAACACTCGCCTCTCGAATCACGGGAGCAGGCAGCCTTGTAGCCGGTATCCCACTCCATATAGCCGCCGAAGGGATGGCGGAGCTTCTGCAGGTCGGCGGTGACGCGGTAGAGCATCTCGCGGTGCTTTTCTTCGCCGGTGATCTCATAGAGGAGGGCGAGGGGGAGTACCAGACGGCACATTTCCTGGGTTTCGCTCTGCTCACGTCGGGTTTCGGGATAGAGTTCCATGAGAGTTTCAAGACCAGCGCGACCCTTTTCCAGATAGAGGGGCTTGCCGAAAACACGGTAGCCGAGCAGGAGGATGGCATCATAGTAAGCGTTATAATGCGCCGAGGGGGTTCCGTGCTCAGCTTCAGCCCTTCCGGTGGCAACACTGCGGGACTGACCGAACACATAGGTTTCATCATAGAGCATGGAGTAGAATTTGCTTGGTCTGCTCTCATCGGGGTTGATGCTGTGAATCACTCTGGGGGACAGCCACATGAAATCGCCTTCTTTGAATTCATACAGTCTGCCGCTGATTTCGATGCGCTGAAAGCCTTCGAGAATCAGAAGAATTTCGGCGTGGTCATGCCAGTGAATATAATTTTTCCGTGATTCCTCCAGCAGCTTGAGCAGAATCGGCGAGGTGCTGACATTCTGCCTCAGCTCTTCGGGGCGATTGAGAGGAAAGTTCATGGGTAAGAGTCTCCTTTTGGCAGAGGCTTGAGTTATCATTTTAAAAAAGTGTTCTTTGGTTCATTTTAACACCATAAACAGGAATTGTAAATATCATTTTATCATTATTCGTTGTCACTTTGTCAGTCACAAATGATTTTATGTCTGCAGATAAGAGACAATGAGAAAGCGATGATACAATATATTCGGATTCTGATGATAATCAATTTTTCGATTATATTGACATCCGATATGTGATATGATATAATACCCTAAAACGCAACGCTGTTATACATATATAACAGAATGAGTATGCGTTGACCGATAAGAGAAGCGAGAGGCAGAGAATATGGAAAATATGGGTAGAATTAAGGAGATTATATTCGAGGGAGATAACAAAGCCTGCTTTATCGAGCGCGACCGAATTCTCGGCAGATTAAGCGAGGAATACATAGACTATACCGCCCCCGATAAATATGCACGGATTCTGGCGACACTCCTTGGCGAAGTGTCCTGTCCCATCGAGGATTGCGATTATTTTGCCGGCAGAGTGGTTGAAGCGCGCCCGGATGAAGGTCTTGCTGCACCGAATATGTTGCTTCATACGCTGGGACATATGAGCTATCACTACGAGAAGCTTCTCTCAATCGGCATGAAGGGCATCCTTGCAGAAATCAAAGCTGCTGCCTGCAGAAAAGGCGATGAAGAATCTCTCTCCTTTGCAAAAAACGCTGAAATTGTGACCGAAGCGGTAAAAGACTATGCAAACCGGTACGCAGCAGAAGCAAGAAAACAGGGCAAGACCCATATGGCAGAGGCTCTTGAGAAGGTTCCTTATGAGCCGGCTTATGATTTCTTCTCGGCACTTCAGTCGGTCTGGCTCATTCATATGATCGCAAGCTGTTATGTCGGTGAGCGCGATTATGCCTTCGGACGGTTTGATCAGTATATGCTTCCCTATTACGAAAAGGCACTTGCCGACGGCATGAGCCGCGATAAAGCGGTTGAGCTTTTGGCAGGCTTCCTCATCAAAACCAACGAAATCTGCGGACGCTGTACTCACAACTACGATACAAAGCCGATACTCTGTCAGGCATCCAAGCAGTATATGAATATCGGCGGAGAGTGTCCCAATGTCTTCTCCTCTGTGGTGCTTGATGCGGCGATGCTGAGCAATATGGCGCAGCCACAGATCATCGTTCTGCTGAAGCCGGATACCGATGAGAACTTTACTTCGCATGTCTTTGAGGCTCTGGCAAAGCTTCATGACAAAATGAATATCTACAACTATGACCTTTTGAAAAAAGGACTGCTCGATCGGGGCATCGAGGAGAGCGTGGCAAGCGATTTCACCTATTCGGCATGCTGCACTTTTGATCTCCATTATCACACCATCCGCATGGAGTATTATGTTCCGGTGCCACAGATTTTCCGTCAAGTGCTGGTGCAGGGTGGCTATTCTTCGCTGAATGAGCTGCTTTCTGCCTTTACCGAAGCACTGCGCGCAAACCTGCAGGCACATGCTGATACGGTTCAGCGGGGACACGGTGAGGAGGCCTGCCGCTGCCTCTTCGTGCTCGATTCGCTCTTCACCACCGACAGCGCGGCTGAGTGCAGATATCCGGGCGACGGAAAGGCAAAATATAATATGATCAACCTCTTCTGCCCGGGAATTGCAACGCTGGGCGATTCGCTGATGGTGCTCGATAAGCTTGTCTTTGATGAAAAGCGTTATTCTTATGCGGACTTCATCGATATCCTCGAGAATGACTTTGAAGGGGAGGAGACACTCCGCGAGGAAATTCTCGGCTATGTGAAATTCGGCAATGACAATGCTGTCGACAATTACACAAAGATGGCAGGAGAAGCTTTCCTCGACGCGGTGGATGCGCTGAAGCTGAAGCACAATTTCTACACCGCACCCGGCTTTTATTCGCTGGAGCGTGAGCATTCCTGGTGCCATCAGATCGGTGCTACGCCCGACGGTAGAAAAGCGGGCACTCCCTTCAGCGAGAATCAGTCGCCTACCTATGGCTGCGATAAAGAGGGCATCACCGCGCTGCTCAAGAGTGTAGCGAAGCTTCCTTTTGACCGTACCCTCTCGGGCGGTCTGAATCTCACTTTCTCAAGACAGATGGACGCGGAAATTCTTGCTTCGCTGATCCGTTCCTATTTCGCTATGGGTGGTCTGCATGTGGGGATCAGCATCATTGACAGAGAAACACTTCAGGATGCGATGGAGCATCCTGAAAAATACAAGAGCCTGACTGTGCGGCTTTATGGTTTCAGCGAATATTTCATCAGCCTGCCCGACTGGCAGCAGAGAGCGGTATTGAATCGCACAGATTATACGGCGTAAAGTGGATTCAAATAACGGAATGTGTTTCTGTATGACAACAGGTAAAATTTTTCGCATAAATGCTTGACATCGCGGAAATAAGATGATACAATTAAAAAAACTGAATCGTCGAAAAGAATCGTTAGAGGTGCAGAAGCAAAGAGTAGCCGTCGATGGATACCGGAATCGTGTGTCGGCGGGGAAAGGGGCTGCTGCCGAAACGGTCATCTGCCGGAGGATGCGCCGTTGGGTGACGGGACAATATCCCGCCAACTGTCACAAGTATGATTGTGGAGTGCTACACGTTCGCCTGTATGGAATTCTCCTCGGGAATGTAAACGGTCGGAGCACCCGCTTCGACCGTTCTGTTTTGTACATTATTATTTTAAGGAGAATAAAAATGAAAAGAGTTCTTTCCATCCTTATGATCGCTGTTATGCTTTGCAGCGCCCTTGTTTCATGCTCCTCCAGAGAAAAAAACGATATCAGCGGTGCTGCTACCATCGCCGATCTGACCGGTGCCACCCTGGCGGCTCAGGCTGATACCTTCCATCTGACTGCGCTCGGACAGGTTGAGGGCATCACCGTTATGGATTACCCCGATTTCACCGACCTGCTCAACGCCCTCAATTCGGGTGCGATCGACGGCTATGTGGCTGAGGAGCCCACCGCACTCTCTGTCTGTGCCGCTGATGCTACCCTCAAGTATCTGCCCTTCATCAACAATGACACAGGCTTCACCGCAACCGATGCTGAGACAGGCATCGCGGTTGCCTTCAAGACCGGCTCCGAGATGGTTGCCAAGGTCAACACCATCATCGCAGGCATTACCGCCGAGACAAGAAGCGAGCTGATGAAGCAGATTGTAACCATGAGCGAAAATCCCGACACTGAAATCGGCGCGCTGGCTCTGGCTTCGGCTAATACCGATACCTCCAACGGTACCCTCAAGATCGCTATGGAGTGTGCATATAAGCCCTTCAACTGGACTCAGACTACCGCTGCCAACGGTGCGGTTGCAATCCAGGGCAAGGACGGCATGTACGCAAACGGCTATGATGTTCAGGTTGCAAAGTACATCGCAGCCGAGCTCGGCATGGCACTTGAAGTTCACCAGTACGAATGGGATTCGCTCCTTCCCGCAGTTCAGTCGGGCGCTGTTGACGGCATCATCGCCGGCATGAGCCCCACAGCAGAGAGAGAAGAGCAGGTTGACTTCACCGAGTGCTACTACAACTCCAACCTGGTCGTGATCTATAAGGCTCAGGGCTGATTTTCGGTCTTCTGATTCGGTATCAACATGTTTTTTGTACAGGTATGGGAGATCGTCGTCAAATACCATTCCTATCTGCTGAAGGGTATGGGCACCACCCTGCTCATTGCTCTCATCGGTACGATTGTGGGACTGGTGATCGGTCTGCTCACCGGCATTGTCCGCACGACTCCCTTTTCTAAAAATAAGCTGCTCTGCGGTCTGCATAAGACGCTGAACAGCATCATTTCGGTCTACATTGAAGTTTTCCGCGGCACACCTATGATGGTACAGTCGATGGTTATCTACTGGGGCTATGCCTTCCTCAACGGCGGAAGCACCCTGCCGCTGATCCCCGCAGGTATCTTTATCGTTTCAATCAACACCGGCGCCTATATGGCAGAGATTGTCCGCGGCGGTATTATCTCCATCGATAAAGGACAGTTTGAGGGCGCCTATTCGGTGGGCATGACCCACTTCCAGGCGATGATGCAGGTTGTTATCCCGCAGGTTATGCGAAACATTCTGCCCTCGGTCAGCAACGAGTTTGTGATCAACATCAAGGATACCTCGGTGCTCAATGTTATCGGTGTTGCTGAGCTCTACTATATGGCAGGCGCGATCAAGGCGATCAACTTCCAGACCTTCCAGACCTATACGGTGGTCTGCGTGCTCTACTTCATTATGACCTTTACGGTCACCAGAATCCTCAGACTGATTGAGAAAAAGCTGAACGGCAAGGCAAACTATACCATCTGCGGCTCTCAGTCGGATTCGCATGCCGAAATTCACGTTCACGAACAGGAGGAGAGCTGATGGAAACTGTGATCAGTATTGAACATCTTGAAAAAAGCTTCGGTGACCACAAGGTTCTCCTCGATGTGAATCTTTCGGTGGGCAAGGGCGAGGTCATCAGCGTCATCGGCTCCTCCGGCTCGGGAAAGAGCACCATGCTCCGCTGCATCAATCTGCTTGAAGAGCCTACCGGCGGTGTGATCCGCTACAAGGGCGAGGATATTCTCAGCCTGAATACATCAAAATACCGCACCCATGTGGGCATGGTTTTCCAGCAGTTCAATCTATTCGAGAATATGAGCGCCCTTGAAAACTGCGTGCGCCCTCAGATCAAGGTGCTGAAGAGAAAGCGCGCTGAGGCAGAGGTGGTTGCAAGGGAGTACATCGACAAGGTCGGCATGTCTGCCTTTATCAACGCGCGCCCCTCACAGCTTTCGGGCGGTCAGAAGCAGCGTATCGCCATTGCACGCGCCCTTTCAATGAATCCCGAGGTGATTCTCTTCGATGAACCTACCTCCGCCCTCGATCCCGAGATGGTGGGTGAGGTGCTGGATGTTATCAAGAGTCTGGCGAAGACCGGTCTTACCATGATTGTTGTCACCCATGAGATGGCATTTGCCCGCGAGGTTTCGGATCGTGTGATCTTCATGGACGGGGGCATTGTGCTGGAGGAAGGAACTCCCACAGAGCTCTTCGGCAATCCGAAGAAACCGAGAACGCGAGAATTTTTGTCGAGATTTTTGAACGGATAAACAATAAGTGAAAAAGTGGTCCCCCGATATCGAGCGAATCGATATCGGGGGAATTTTTTATCGAATTTCAGTGATGCAGCATCCGCTGTGTGCCTTTGCCGTCAGCTGAATGCGGTAGAGATAGGGCTGCCCCCACTGGAGTGAGGATGCGTAGGGAAGGATTACCGGCAGCTCATAGGGAAGTCTGGGGGCGATTTTGTAATAATCCACCCGCATGGCGTGCTCGATGTGTATCGCTTCGCAGTTCAGCGAGCCGTTTTCCTCCAGCAGATCGACTGCAGGGGTGAACATGGGATCATAGGTGATTTCCGCTTTTACATCATCCAGGCAGATTTTGTGCTCTTCGGGGAGGATGCGAGGCTTATCACGGGTCATGAGAATCAGCGAGACGCTGCCCTCACCGCCGATTTCCCATTTATCCTCCAGATAGATTGCACCGTCACGACTGCTGCAGGTGCGGCGCCAGCTTTTGACCTCGGCTTCGGGCTTGAAGGTACCGGCAAGCTCGAATGAGTAGGAATTGTCACCGCAGAGATGATCGGAAGCTTTGGCTCCCGGACCGGGAGCTTCGGCATAGCCGTTGAAGATCATGGTGTTATGCCATGCGGCATTGCGGTATTTCGTTTTATCATATGACCAGTTGAAAGAGGAGTAGGCATCAAGTCCGGGATCGACCAGCAACGGCTTCTGATTCTTGAAGATGATGATGCTGCCGGTGTCGAGGTGACCGTGGGGATCGCCATTGGTGTGGGCTTTGATGGCGTAATTCATATCGCCCTCGCTGCCGAAGTATGTGTGGAGCGATTCCATATAACGGGGATAGGGCGGCTCATAGGGGGTGTAGGCTTCGCGGGTGATGCCCGAGCAGAAGAAGTCGCGCAGGCGGCGGTACTGATTGGAGGTATTGTTCAGATAGGATTTCTGATCGTTTACATAGAGTCCGGCTGCATAGCGTTCTATTTCGTCATAGCCGATACGCTTGGACACGCGGCGCAGGAAGATGGCATCGGCAGGAAGACTGATCTCGCAGTCGCCGAAGTTAAAATGATAGGTGCCCGGCTTGATGAAATACATGTTGTATTCCAGCATCTGCTTGATAATGGGCTCACCGGTGAGGTCAACACTGCCTTCTGTGATATCATAGAGCAGCTCCACACAGTCGATGAATGCACCGCAGGAGAGCATCCAGTAGCGGGAGCCTTCGGGGCAGATGGCATCCTTGGGGAAGGTGTCAAGATAGACCTGAGCGGAGGAGAGCACCTTCTGCACCAGCGCGGTCATCTCGTCGCTGTCGGTGAGAATGCAGGATCCGGCAATGAGCAGATTGCTCATGATCCAGATGTTCCAGTTCCCGCCCCGTTTGAACCAGGTAAAGCCGTCGGAGTTGTTCATGAAGCTGTCGATCATGCGGCGGCGAAGCTCATAGATAATGCGCGCGTTGAACACCTTCGGTACGCGGGCTTCAAATTCATCCTTAAAGAAATAATAGGCAAGCGAAATGATCGCCCCCATTTCGGCGCTGAAGAGCTCAAGATGGTCGTAATTGGCACCCTCAACCGTGGGCAGGATGTAGGATACATGGGCGGGGATAGTCCAGGTGCTCATTTCACAGTCCATCCAGACACAGTCCATGATCTTGTCGATGTAGCGTCCCTCTTTGTAGAGCAGCTCGGCGCAGATCAGATCGAAGAGGGCGACCCAACGGTCAACCAGATAGGTTTCGTAGTTGTAGCGGTTGCCGAAGCGTCGTGTTTCCATGAAGCGGGTATAGGGGATCACAGGAAATTCATAGGTCAGCCAGCGTTCTGCCTTTTCGGTAACAATGGTGCGGATGCCCTTGGGAATCTGCTTCATGCAGTCCTCGAGATTGAGATCACTGAAGAGACGGATGCCGCCTTCGGGGATAGGGTATTCTTTCTGCATCAGATTTTGAAACATGAGGTTTCCTCCTTGTGTTCATGCGATGTTCATATGTTGAATGTATAATCAGATTAACGGTCGGAAAGGGAGTGAATGCGGTGGCGGTAACTCAATGGAAACTGAAAATGCTTGAGGGCAGCATCAAAAATAACATCAGAATTGATTTTATCGAGTCTTTTGAAACCGAGGAGACGATTCGCGGTAAGAACTGGGAGCCACATGCTCATACGGGTATGCATGAGATTGGTATTTATCTCTGCGGAGAGGTAAATGTGCGGCATGGAGATGATCTTTATACGCCGCTGTCGGGCGATGTGAACTTCTTTCTTCCGGATGAGCTGCACTGCGGTGTGATTCTCAAGCCCTGCCTTGTGGGGCGGGTAAATATCTTTATCCCGGAAGAAACAGCCGAAGCCTATGCTGCCGACGGCTTTGATCTGCTTGCCTTCTGCCGCGATGCGGGGGAGCACGGTCGTCCCCATGTTCTCAGGCTTCCCTCGGATGCGCTGCAGGAGATGATGCACCTGGTTTCCGAAATGCGTGATGCCATCGACCGCAGTGTGCTCAATGCCGATGCCATAGTCTACAGCAATTTCATCAAGCTTTTTACCATCTTCAATGCCGTTTATTTTTCGGACAGCATGGAGCATCTTGTTCCGCCGCCCACCGGAATGATACGCGAAACCTGCGAATATATCGATGCCCATTACGGCGAGATTGAAAATCTGTCCGAGGTTGCCGATGCCATCCATGTGAACGGAGCCTATCTCTCCTCGGTTTTTAAGCGCAGAATGAACATCGCCATGAGCGATTATCTCAACTACCGTCGGCTCTCTCGGTCACGCTATTTCCTCGCCGCGGGGAAGAGCGTCACCGAAGCCTGCTTTGAAGCCGGATTCTCCTCCATGTCCTATTATATCAAGCTTTTCAGAAAGCTCTACGGGATCACCCCCGGCGTATATGCCGAGCAGATCAAGGTGCGTCTGCTATGATTATAACACAGCGGATCGGGGCTGCAATATAACTATTTTTTGTCCCGGGTGCTCGATTTTTGGAATCATAACATAAAAAACCACCGTTACGGATGCGATCCCGAAACGGTGGTTTTTCACATGTTGACGGTCTTAATGCCTGCTCCTGTATTCGCCGGGAGTCAGACACATGATGCGGGTAAACTGGGTGTAAAAGCTCTTCCTGTCGCTGAAGCCAACGGCATTTGCAATGCGAGAGATGGGCATTTTATTTCCGACAAGCAGACGGCAGGCTTCCTTGACGCGGTAGGCATAGAGATACTGCATGAAGGTCTGATCCTTCTCTTCCTTGAATATCTTGGACAGATAACCGCAGCTGATGCCGAGGGCATGCGCTACATCCTCCAGTCGGACATGCTCACTGGAGTGCTCGCTGATATATTCCACCGCACTCTTGCAGTAGCTTCTGCGCTTGAGAGTGGTGTAGCTTTCCGAATCGGAGCGCTGACCGATGTGACGCTTCATGCGGATGAGGATGACGGTGAGATAACTTTTAAGCACCTGCTCAAAGTCATCGGCGCGGTTGTCATATTCGTCCAGCATGGTGTGGAAGGTCAGATTGAGGTCGAAGCTGTCGGTGCCGATGAAACGGTGCTTGCGGGGGAAGACCGAAAAATCAAAGCTGATGCAGCTTGGCAGAAATCCGCAGGTAATCCAGGTGAATTCACTCTTTCCGCTGCCGCTGTCGATGGGATAGAGCGAATGGTTTTCGCCGGGAAAAACGATGAAAAGATCACCGGTGGAGATGCTGTAGTTTTTGTTTTCAATGCTGTGGATGCCTTTTCCTGCGGTGATGTAGACAAGCTCGATGAAATCGTGGCTGTGTACCATTTTGCCGTGCCAGTCGATGCTCTTGATGACAAAGATGCTCTTCTCGCGCTCCCAACGCTCAAAGGAAAAAATCATGCGCTCACCTCCGGTCGGATTGTTTTTGATCAGTTTTCGCCGAATATCTTCTTCAGGGTTTCAAGCTTCATATAGCGGTCGCCTGTGGTGGGAGCCAAAATGCCGCCCTCACCGAATTCATTCCATGCATAGATGGTGAATGCCTTCTGACGCTTGCCGTCCACTACAAAGCCGAGATTTTCATTTTCATCAAGGGCGCGCTTGACATTTTGCAGGGCGCACTCCCACTGGGACTGATTGGGGAGATCAAAGAGGGGGGCATTCGATCCCCAGGGCTTGGGATTCCAGCCGGCAGGGACATAGGGAACATAGGGAACGGGAGAGGTATTGGCATGATTGATTCTGCCCTCAGCTGCTAACCTTTCGAGCTCCTCGTAGGGATAATCCTCTTCTCTGCGGGGCAGGGGACCGAAGTCCATGTAGGTGTTGGTGCCGTCGATGAAGGCGGTCAGCTCCCGTTCGATGTGATTGATTCCCTGCGCCATAACGCCCGAGAGGATGATAATGTCGCCAAGTCCTCTTGCGGCGGCGCGCTGACGGATGTATTCGATCTTGCCCTTGATTATATCGGGATTTTGATCGCACTGATTGTAGAAGTGCTGGAGTCCGTGAATCTTCATGACCGGTCTGCCGAAGATGTGCAGGCAGTTTTCATCCTCCATGTTGTCAATGAAGTATTCAACGCTTCTCTGCCACAGCTCCTCGCTGTCGATTTCATAGGGGGGATGATTACAGAATTCGAGATAGTATTTCACCCTGCCGCGGTTGGGAGAATTACGGTAGAGATCAAAGCAGCGGTTGAGAGCCCAGGAGGGCTTTTCCTCGCGCTTGCCCGCCTCTGCATACCAGAGCATGGCGAAATAATCGACGCCGCTCTCAGCAGCCGCCGCAAGCTCATAGTCCATGGTTTCCTGATCGTTGTAGCAGCCGAGCAGCGGCACACGTCCGGGATAATCGACTCTCCAGTCGTGACCTGCGGGTACTGTCCATTTGTTGGGCTGATCTCTCCACCAGCCGCAGAAGTAGTTTACGCCGACAAGATATTCTTTCATGGTGTTTCCTCACTTTCGTGATATGGATGGGATTGCTCTGTTATCATTATAAACGCAACCGGGAATCAAATCAAGGGGGAAGGTGTGGCGAAAACGATATTGTTGTAGTGAATTATGATATACCAAAAGGCTGCCGCAATCTGCATTGTGACAGCCTTTGTTATGTTGATGTATTATTCCAGCTCAAGAACCTTTTCTACAAATTTCTCGATATCTTTGGTGATTTTCTTTGCATTTTTCTCATAAAGGGAAGCGATATCTCTCTGGTCATAATAGGTCATATAGAGCCAGGTCTCGGCAAAGCCGCCGAAGCCAAAGATATCACCCAGATCAAATACGCGCTGGTTGACGATAATATCGAGCATTTCCTCCGACTGCTCATCGCGGAGTCCCTTGGAAATGAGGTTCAGGTCGTAGTATGCGGGAATAAGCGTGTATTTCGACTCAGCTGCCATTGCTTCGAGGATGTAGCCTACCTTCTCGGGATTGTCATGAATCACGGGAACGGTAATGAATGCGGTGTTGTGCGAGCTGATGGAGCTTAAGTAGCTCTCCTGAGCATCATCATACTTCGGGACGGGGAGAATGCCGAAATCAACCTCAAATTGTCTGAGCGAGTTTATGCCTCCAAGGAAGCTGAAGTTGTAAAGTGTGCGGCCCTCAACGAAGGGATTGCCGAAGCTCATGCCGTTCTTGTTTGCGACATGGGTGTTCAGGAAGTTGTTGCGGTCGTACATGATGTCAAGAATCTTTTCGCAGACTGCAATATTGCGTTCATTAAAGAAGGAATCATAGGGAAGGTCGTCTGCATCCTTTTCAGCGAATGAGGATGCGGCACCGAGATAGAAGGCTTGGGCAAAGTCCATCTGAGAAACGATGCCGTAACGGTCGCTGCCATCCATGACCGAGTCACCGTTGAGGTCTCCTGCCACATCCTTGGTTGTATCGAGCATGGCATCAAAGGTCCACTTTTCGCTCTTTACAAGCTCATACAGATCGGGTAGGTTGTAGTCGTCTGCCAGCTTCTTGTTGAACACCATACAGGCGGTAGCATCATCATCCATCGTATTGATATCGGATGCAACAAAGAAGAGTCTGTTATCGATGGACAGATCCTCAACCGAAGCCTGATCCCACCAGGGCTGTGTAAAATCAACATGGGGGAGCTTTGTCAGATCGTAATATGAGCCGTTGGAGACAAGCGATCCGGAGGTTGCAATATGGGGATAGATAACCTCATAGGCCACATCGCTTGATGTAACCAGCTTGGTATAGTTTGCAATCAGCTGATCGTGTCCCATGTATTGAACGACAAGCTTGACATCGTAGGTGTCTTCGATTTTGGTGTTTCTGCGGTAAACAGCGTCGTTGATCAGATCGCCGTTTTCCGATTCGGCAACGAGATCCTTACTGTTATTGACACCCCAGGCAACGACCTCCCAATGAAGGAAGCGAAAGTCCTCGCCGTTAAAGGTAACACCGACGGGGAGATTGGGAAGAATACGTGTCTCTTCGGTTGCGGCTGCCGCATCAGCGGCAGTGGTGATCGTGCCGGTGTCTGCAGCATCATTTTGTTCGGGTGCAGAGGATGAACAGGATGCAAGCATTCCCAGTGCCAGAATAAGGACAAGGATACGTGATAAGCTTTTCATTGTATACCTCCTATAATGAATATAATGTAAACGGACTAATCTATATCCATTATAGCACGGTATTCGCAGAAAAACAATGCACACAGAAGTTGATAGATGAAGATTGACTACAAAAAAGAAAGAAAAGCATCATATCATAGCCGGTCAGTCGTGCTCAATCTCGATTCTGCAGTGAATTAAATTGGCACCCCGGCTTCAGCAGCACTTTTGCGGTATAGCTGCCCAGCGTACTGTCGCTGATAAGTAAGTATATGTTGATCGGAACCCATTTCTTCCTGCCTCACTTTACGGTCAGGACAACTTTGCCTACATTCTTGCCCTGATAGAGAATATCATGGGCGGCTTCGGCTTCGGTGATGGGGAGCACCGCATGGATGGTGGGCTTGACCTCACCCGATTCGATCTTGGGATAGACCCGTTTCACAAGCTCGGAAAGGATGCGTGCCTTCATCTCGGGCGTGCGCGAACGGAGGGTGCTTCCGATGATACGGACATTGCGGACATAGATATTCTTCAGATCAATCTCGGTTTTGGTGCCGGCAAGCGCCGCTATCATGATCCATCTTGCACCGTGAGTGAGGTAGTGGATGCATTTTCCCATGATCTCGCCGCCGAGACAGTCAATGGCAACATCTACGCCATGACCGGCTGCAAGCTCTGCTTTGAGTACATCGGCGATGTTTTCCTTTGAGGTGTTGACTACCACATCGGCGCCCAGATGGGAGATGGACGCGGCAATTTCATCCGAGAGGACAGTGGTGATGACTCGTGCGCCAAAGGCCTTTGCCATAGGGATGACGACGCTGGCAAGACCGGATGCACCGGCATTCATGAGGAGCGTGCTGCCCTCCTTGATGCCGCCCTCGATGAAGAGATTCAGATAGGCGGTGGCGAAGGCTTCGGGGATGGCGGCAGCCTCCACCATGGAGCAGCCCTGGGGAATCGGCATGAGCATATCGTACCTGACAGTGGCATATTCCGCGTAACCGCCGCCGCCGAGCAGCGCGCAGATTTTGTCGCCCACCTTCCAGTGTGAGCGAGCTTTGGCCTCCTCACCCATATCGGTGATGATGCCGGCGATCTCCAGTCCCATCCATTCGGGCGCACCTGGAGGAGGAGGATAATCGCCTTCGCGCTGCATCAGATCGGCGCGGTTGAGGGCGGCGGCATGAATTTCGACGAGAACCTCGTCACTTTTTATGATGGGATCGGGTACATCGCTCCAGATGAGTGAGCGGTCGGGGGTAACAAGGATGGCTTTCATGATTCTTCTCCCTCTAATTGATTTACCATTTTTTCGATATCTTCCACATAGCTTTGTAAGTGTTTGTTTGCGCTTTCGGCATTTTTGGCGACGAAAGATGCGATTTTATCCGAATTGCTTATCATGTTTGAGGCAAGCTGCGGCGAAATGTTGCCGATGGCATTGGCGAAGACATAGCCAAAGTCAAGCGTCATGGAATCGTGGATAACATCGAACATCATTGCCGCTTCGCTGTCGGAAGAGAGCTTGGTTTTCAGTGTGGTTTCGAAATAGGAGGGGAGGACTTTTTGGTAATTGGAGGAGCTGAGTGCTTCCATGACTGCACCTGCCGCAGTGGGGTTGACACAGGTGACCGGCATGGAGAAGGAGTTCCATGTACTGCGTCCGGTGGTGATGTAGTTTTCCTGGTTTTCATCCAACTTTGGATAGGGAAGTACGCCGTATTCGCTTTCCATGGAACGGAATAGAGAGATACCGTCATTCATTTCAGCTGTGATGAGAAAGATTTTATCGCTGCAGAAATTTGCGGTAATCTGGTTGTATATACTGAGACCTCCGCTTGAGGCGTTTGCACTGTTGGGAAAAAGGGCACCCTCGGTATTACTGTACAGCATTCCCAGAGCGGCAGCGGCGGTGTAATCTCTGTCTGAGCCAAATGTGAATTTCCAGCTTCCGTCGCTCTGCTTTGTGTAAGCGTTTGTGCCCAACGCAAACATATATCCATTCAGATGCGTATTGTCATGGTTGACAAAACCAAGCTGATCCTTCAGACTGTATGTTCCGTCATGATTCAGATCCTGAGATGTGATCTTTGTGACCTCTGTCAGCTTGTTCAGTGTCCAGTTTCCGCTTTCGACCGTCTGATAGAGATTTTCAATATCGTAGATTTCGGCAAGTACCTTGTTGAAATACATGCAGAATACACTTTTTAAATAGCCGAGCGAAGCATCGCCCGAAACGAAAAACAACTGATCGGCAACAGTACATACATTTCTCAGACCGGACAGATACCAGGGCTGATCAAGGTCGATCATGGAGTTCTCAAGGAGATTCATATAGTTGCCGCTCATTGCCCGAAGAGGGGCATTTCCGATCATCAGATCGACCCAATCGTAGCTTCTATCGCCTGCCATGATCGAGTTGTCGATATGATTCATATACTCTTCGCGTGCACCGATCAGATGTCCGGGACGAAGGGTGACGATAATATCAACATCCAGACGTTCTTCTACCGAATTCATGCTGCTCAGAATGTTGTCATGGACAACATCGCCATCAAAGCTTTCAATATAAAATTCATCTGCGATCTCTTCTCGGTATATAAAGGAAATCTCCTCCCCACCATAATCAAGCTCTGCGGGAAGATTATCGGGGTAGGGGTCTGCAGTATCGGTTTCTGTTACCGCAGCGGTCGTTTCAACAGAATTATTGTCCGAGGTTGGCTGTTCGCCGCAGCCGCTTCCGGTCAGCATAAGAAGAATAAGGAGCATGGAAATCATTCGTTTCATGATAATCAATCCTTTCATTTTTTGTTTTCTTTTTTTTATTCTGCGCTGCAGCATGCCATCAGCGTCTTAAATAGTCCAAGCTCATAATCATAGGTGAAGGGATTTTCGCTCTTCCCGGTGATGTGATCGGCGAAGGCGCGGATGGTGCCGCTGTAGCGATCAAAGGGGGCGCTTTCAATATGCTCGGTTTTTCCGTCTATGGTGATCACAGCTTCTGACTTGAGGGTGATGCCATGGAGGAAGATTTCGATCGGCTTGATCTCCACCGTTCCGCGGGTACCGCAAACGACCAGCTGACGCCGCGGGAATCCGTTGTGCTCGGCACAGGTCGTTTTGACAAAGGAAACGCCCTTCGGATATTTCAGAACGGCAAAGCCGTAGTTTTCGCTGTCAAGACCGTACTGGCCGGTGGAGGTGTTCAGCGGAATGATTTCCTCGGGAAGTGTGCCCATGAACTGGAGAACGAGGTCGATATCGTGACAGCCGAGATAGTACATCATGCCTCCCCTGTGCTTGCCGATCCAGCGGCACATAGCTTCGGGATAGAGCAGGCTCATCTGCGCTTCCACCGCATAGATTTCACCGAGTGCACCCGATGCTGCCAGCTCACGCGCTTTCATGACAAGGGGATTATAGCGGTACATGTAGCCCATCTTGAGAATCGAGCCGCTTTTTTTACAGGTGTTGATCAGCCGCTCAAAGGAAGTATATCCGTGGCTTCCCGGCTTATCCATATAGATGTGTATCCCCTTTTCGGCAAAAAGAAGCGCGTATTTTGTTGCATTTTCCTCCTCGCATTCGATGGCAACCGCATCAAGCTCCTCCATTGCCAGAAGCTCCTCGACACTGTACTGCTTCATCCCCGAATAGAGGGTGGAGGAATCAAGAAAACAGGGATTTTCGGGATGTCTGTAGTCGGGGCTGGGTTCGGCAAAGCCAATGAGCTCAAAGGCGGGATCAGCGAGGAAGGCAGCTGCAGCACCGCTCGCGTGAGGATGGCCGGTTCCGACCTGGGCAATTTTTATTTTATTCATTGAATATTCCTCCAGTCAAACTGTACAACAATGGGGAAAGCGGGATCGTCGATCAGTCTTGTATAGACCTCCCCGCAATCATCCGGTCTGTGCGTTTCGCGGATCATCGAAACAAGATCCAGTCTGCCGCCGGCGCAGAGCTTCAGTACATCACGGATGTCATCTCTGTGGGTGTGATAGCCGGGATAGGATTCGGATGTGGGGCGGGCATTGGTGTGTGCACCGATGAGAGTGATACCCGGGCAGTGTACCTTTCGGTAGTAGTCGATGGTGAAGTTGGGATCGCGGGTGCATCCGAGCAGGGCGATTCGACCGAATTTAGCCATGCAGTCGAGGGCACCGTCAAGTCCTGCTCCAACGCCTGTAACCTCGATGGCTGCAGCTGCACCGCCGCCGGTAACAGCCTTGACTTTTTCAGCGAAATCGGGAGCGGTGGGATCAAATGCATAGTCGGCACCGCCTGCCAGTGCTTCTTCGCGGCGAAGGTCAACCGGATCTGCCGCAACGATGGGCATGGCTCCCGCTGCCCGTGCCAGTCTTACGGCAAGCTGTCCCAGCAGACCCAGTCCCATGACAAGCATCGGCTCGCCAAGCTCCAGACGGGTTTTGCGGATTGCCGCCATGGGGAAGGTGGCAATGAAGGCGAGGGCAGCCTCTTCAAAGGAAGCATCGTCGCCGATTTTGACGACACAGCTTTCGTCCACTATGTTAAACTGCTTGTGCAGTCCCCAATATACAATGGCACGGTCACCCGGCTTGACGCTTTTGACCTCTTCGCCTATCTCCTCCACGATTCCGGCACTGCTGTAGCCGAGTATGCGGGGGAAGACAGGCTGACCGTTTTGGAAAACACCGGTGTTCTGCGAGCCTGTAATGTTTGCTTTCTCTGTACCGCAGCTGACTGTGCTGATGGCGGTACGTACCTTGACCAGTCTGCCTGTGACGTCGGGGAGAGGCGTGTCAAGAAATTCTGCGGTGTTGAGCTTTGTAAAGACAATGGTTTTATTGTGCATAGGGGTACCCTCTCTTTGCTTTTCGGTATAAACTTATTATATCTGCTTGACGGGGACAAAACAATAGCGTATAATATGAAAAAACAGATACAATTCTATACAAATGAGGTGAAGGGTATGGCTCGGATGCTGACGCTGCCAAACTATATATTTGTGAAAAATGAATTTCAAAAATACCATTATACCGACAACAGACGGGGATCTCCGCTCCACTATACCGCGCTGATGCTGAAGGGTCATGCACGGATTGTGTCCGAACACAATGAAATTGCAGTCGGGGAAGGAACACTTTTCTACATTCCGAAGGATCTTCCCTATCAGTCCTACTGGTACGGGGAAGAGGAAATTCAATTTCTATCCTTCGGATTCCAACAGCTGAATTGCAGTGAAAAGCTGAATTTTGCGCTCCAGACGGTCAATTGCGGTGAGGAGCTGAAGGAGCGGCTGAAGGCAATCTCCATGGAGGGACAGGATGTATCCTGCCGCACTTTGGGACGATATTATTCGGTAATGGCAGACCTGCTGCCTCTCCTGCAGCCTGCCAATCAAAGTCGTGACAATCTGATTGCGGAAGCGGCGAAACGCTATATCGAGCAGAATCCCGACTGCAGCGTTCCCGAGGCTGCAAGAGCGTGCGGCATCAGCGAGCCCTATCTTTATGCCATCTTCAAGCGGACGGTGAAGGCGTCCCCCAACGACTACAGACAGCAGATTCTCTGCCGCAAGGGGATTGAACTGCTCACATCTACCGACAGAACAGTTGAGGAGATCAGCTCCATGCTGAATCTCAGTTCGGCGGCGCACTTCAGGAAGATTCTCAAAAAGCATGTGGGTCTTTCGCCGAGGGAGATCAGACGGGAGCGGGGATTTTAATAAGACGATTTGTACAGAAAAACATCCCCTTGGTACGATGTTCGTACTGAGGGGATGAAGTTTTATCCTTATTTATGCCTGCCAGCTCTCACGATTGGTGGTGGAGACTGCAATTGCGCCGGCACCGAGGGCAGCCATGATTTCCTGTTTGGTGGAGATCAGACCGCCGGCGATGAGGGGGGTGGGGGTCATACCGCTGATTTTGCGGATGATATCGGGCATGACGCCGGGGAGTATTTCGATCACATCCGGCTCTACCAGACTGCGCTCCCGTTCAATGGCTTCAAGGGCGCGGGAGTCGATGACAAAGACGCGCAGGACAGTGAAGAGTCCCAGCTCCTTTGCACGGCGGATGAGGGGCGGCTTTGTGGAGATGATGCCCTCGGCGCAGGTGGTTTGTCTGATGAAATCTACGGCGATCTCGCGGGGAGCAAGACCGTTTACAAGATCGAGATGGACAATCGGGTGCTTGTCTGCTTCCCTGACCCTGGCGCAGAGGCTTCCGATATTGAGAATGTCTCCGCAGAGGAGAAAGACGGTTTCGCACTCGCTTGCAAGGGCGAAGCTCAGCTGTTCTTCATTTTTGACCGCCGCGATGACCGGGCTGTCGGAGAGGGTGATGGTTGTCATGGACAAGCTCCTTTTTCCTGTACTGCTTTCATTTTACACTGTTGCTGGCAAAATTGCAACTTTAATTTTATAAATCCCTGCAGGCAACGAGATTGGCACCGCTGTCAGCAATGTTTTCGGCAATGATATCGCCGCGCTTCACGGGGGAGCGGGCGAGAATGGCATCGAGCTGAGCCATGACAGCGGAGATTTTTGCCTTGGGGATAGGGTGGTCGGTTTTGACAGGAAGTCGGGGATAGGCGGCACCCTCGATGCGGACTGTGGAGGTTAGGGTGCGGACGGGATTGGTCAGCTCCTCCCTGCCGTAGGTCTTGCCGCGGGGACATTTATGACCGCTTACCGCATAATCGGCAGCTTCATCCACCTGCAGGCGGCAGCCGTTGGGGCAGACAATGCAGATAATCTCTTTCATGCTTCCTTTACCTCCAGGATGATTTCATTACCGCTCACCTCATTGAGCAGCTTTTTCGGCAGGGTGACACGCTCCATCTCGCCGGGCGCCATATGACTGCGCTTGAAGGAGGCAAGGATGGCATCTCCTGCGCGGAGGATGATTTTGCTCTCACCGAAGCTTCGTCTGACGCGGAAGGACAGCTTTATCCTGTCGGGCATGGCGTCAAAGCGAATTTTCTGTGGAAGGGTATAGCTGACATCGCTTCCGCCTGTGAGGGTGATGAGTCTGCCTGCGGGCTTTGAGCCTTTCTGCAGAAATTCAGCCGCTGACCTGCCTGCAAGCTGCGCTTCTTCGCTGACGAAATCCACCAGATCATGTACCTGCACCACATTTCCGCAGGCGAAGATTCCGGGGATGGAGCACTCCATATTTTCGTAGACCTCGGGACCGTTTGTGCGAGGATCAAGGATGATGCCTGCCTGCTTCGACAGCTCGTTTTCGGGAATAAGTCCCACCGAGAGAAGCAGTGTATCGCAGTCGAAGATCATCTCGGTGCCGGGAATGGGGCGTCTGTTTTCATCTACGCGGCTGACAGTGACTCCTTCCACGCGGTTTTTGCCGCGGATGTCGGTGACGGTGTGCGAGAGGTAGAGCGGAATACCGAAGTCCTCGAGGCATTGGACGATGTTGCGGGTGAGTCCCGAGGAGTAGGGCATCAGCTCCACACAGGCAAGCACCTCGGCGCCCTCAAGGGTGAGACGGCGGGACATAATCAGACCGATATCCCCCGAGCCGAGGACAACCACACGTTTGCCCACCATGTATCCTTCGATGTTGACATAACGCTGGGCGGCACCGGCTGTGAAGATGCCTGCTGCGCGGGTTCCGGGAATAGAAATGGCGCCGCGGGTGCGCTCACGGCATCCCATGGCGAGGATGACAGCACCTGCTTCAATCTGCATGTAGCCCTCGGCGGTATTGACGGTGTGGATGACACGCTCGGGGGTAAGATCGAGTGCCATGGTATCCGAAAGGACGCGGACAGAGGTATCCTTCAGCATGTCGATGAAGCGTCCGGCATATTCGGGGCCGGTCAGCTCTTCACCGAAGTAATGAAGTCCGAAGCCATTGTGGATGCACTGATTGAGGATTCCGCCGCACTCACGGTCGCGCTCCAGAATGAGAATATCGCGAACACCCGCTTCATGGGCGGCGATGGCGGCAGCAAGACCTGCGGGGCCTCCGCCGATGATGGCAAGCTGAGCCTTCATTTTATCTGTTCTCCTTTCGTGCGTCCTGTGAGGATGTAGCTTCCGTCCTCGTCAAGATTGATTTCTTCCATGGGAATCCCCAGCTCGCGGGAGAGAATTTCCTGTACCCTCGGTCCGCAGAAGCCGCCCTGACAGCGTCCCATGCCGGCGCCCACTCTGCGCTTGACGCCGTTGATTGTGGTCGGCGGGATGGGGGAGCGGAGGGCTGCCAGAATCTCGCCCTCGGTGACCGTTTCACAGCGGCAGATGACCCTGCCGTAGAGGGGATTTTCGGCAATAACTGTCTGCTTTTCGGCGGCGGTGAGATGCTTGAAGCGGATGACCTTTCTGCCGTCGGTGAAATCCTGCTTTTCGGTGAGTGACAGCCTTTTTCCAACCCATTCTGCCGCCAGCTTTGCAATGGCAGGGGAGGCGGTGAGTCCGGGGCTCTTGATGCCGGCAAGATTGAAAAGTCCCGGCACCTTCGCACTCTCGCCGATGAGAAAATCCTCGCCGCTGTGATTGGCGCGGATGCCTGCGAAGTTGCGGATGTTGTCGCGGATTGAGAGTGAGGGGACAGATTTCATCGCCTGTGTGCGGGTGAAGTTAAGGCCGCGCGATGTGTTGGCGGTATCGGGGGAGTCGATGCTTTCTGCGTTGGGACCGACGATGAGATTTCCGTGAACGGTAGGCGCCACAAGAACACCCTTTCCGTCCCGATTGGGGCATTGGAAGATGACAGAGCTGACCCGATCTCCCTCGCTTTTGTCAAGGAGATAATATTCTCCGCGGCTGAAAACCGTCTCGCAGGGTGTATCTCCCGCCATTGACATAATCTCGCCGGCGTGGATTCCTGCGGCGTTGAGAATCAGTCTGCAGTCGATGCGCTCCTTTGGCGTGATGACCGTGAAATGACCGTCCCTGCGCTCGATGGCAGTGACGGGGGTGTTCAGCTTCAGGGTGACGCCGTTTCGTACAGCTACCTCAGCCATGGCGAGGGTCAGCTCCCAGGGGGAAATGATACCGGCAGTGGGGGCGAAGAGACTGCCTTTGACCTCCTCCGAGACCGAAGGCTCCATGGCTTTTGTCTCCTCTGCGGTAAGCAGACGCAGCTCTGGGACACCGTTGGCTGTGCCGCGCTCGTATAGGGTACGGAGGGTGATCAGCTCCTCCTCGGTGAAGGCAAGAACATGGCTGCCCACACGTTTGAAGGGAATATCAAGACGGCGGCAGAGAGCATCCATCATAGCGTTTCCCTCCACATTGAGCTTTGCCATGCCTGTTCCCGGGATGGGGTCATAGCCGGCGTGAATGATGGCGGAATTTGCCTTTGTGGTGCCGTTTGCCACATCCGAGCTTGCCTCGAGAATGGTGACAGCGAGATTGTATTTTGCCAGCTCATAGGCGCATGCCGCACCGATGACGCCGCAGCCGATGATTACGATATCCTGCATAAAAATCTCCTGAGATTGGATTGATAGGTATAGTCTGGTCTGAATTTTCGGTATTATGCCAAATAAAAAATGAGTGCAGCAAAAAAGCGGAACGCTCTTTGTTACACTCATAAATCTCAACAGGGTGTTTCCTCTTTTATTATATGTGTTTTTCATCGTTTTGTCAAGGCTTTCGGTGATAATCTGCCTGTTTCCGGGGAAAACTGAGCGAAGAAATATTGGGAGGTATGGGATGAAAAGCAGAAACGTATGGGCCAGCAAGCTTCGCGGCAGTGTGATTTATATTTTTCTTGTGGTGTCGGTGGTGCTGGTCATGATCACACGCTTTTTTCGGGAAGATTATTATGCGGTCTTTCTCTGCCTTCTGACGCTGGGACTCTTTCATATTCCTGTGATCGTCGAGCATACCCTCAATCTGACCATCCCGCAGCCGCTGGAGATTGTGGTGCTGCTGTTTATTTTTGCTTCCGAGATTCTGGGGGAAATCGCCAGCTTTTATACCTATATTCCCTGGTGGGACAGCATGCTGCATGCGGTGAACGGCTTTCTCATGGCTTCCATTGGCTTTGCGCTTATCGACCTGCTCAACAATTCGCCGCGCTTCCATTTCAGCCTGTCACCGGTCTTTGTGGCGTTTGTAGCCTTCTGCTTCTCGATGACGGTTGGCGTGATCTGGGAGTTCTTTGAGTTTGGCATGGATATGTTTACAGGAAGTGATATGCAGAAGGACTATGTGATCGATCACTTTTCCTCAGTGCTTCTCCATCCCGAGGGGGTGAACGATCCCGTTCGAATCGATGGAATTGAAAAGACAGCACTCACCCTTTCCGACGGGAGGCAGGTGGTGCTTGAGGGCTATCTTGATGTGGGGATAATCGATACCATGAAAGATTTACTTGTCAACTGTGTGGGAGCGCTGATCTTTTCCTTTGTGGGGGATCTTTATATTCTGGGACGCAGTCGGGGGAGCTTTGTAAAGAAATTTATACCGCAGATGAAGAAACGGAACAGATGATGCCTTTACGGGAGCGAAGATTTATGGTAGAATAATGAAAAGATAATGGTTTTGCAAAAGACATTTGCTTCGGAGGTGTGTTGTGCGTTATTCCAATATCAGAGAGGGACGTTTTCTCTCCCGTCCCAACCGATTCATCGCGCAGGTGGAGGTTGAAGGCGAGGTTGAGACTGTTCATGTGAAAAATACCGGACGCTGTGCCGAGCTGCTGTATGAGGGTGCTCGCGTATGGCTTTACGAAAGCTCCAATCCTGCGCGCAAGACCCGTTTTGATCTGGTGGCGGTGGAGAAGGCTGACGGGCGCGTGGTGAATATCGATTCCCAGATTGCAAACGACACCGCGGGAGAATGGCTGAGAAAAGGTCTGCTCTTTACGGAACACGCCGTGATCCGCCGCGAGGTGAAGCAGGGAAGCTCCCGCTTTGATTTTATGGTGGAGGATGAGGGGCGCATTTCTTTCCTTGAAGTGAAGGGGGTTACCCTTGAGCGTGAGGGGATTGCATACTTCCCCGATGCGCCTACCGAGCGTGGGGTGAAGCATCTGAAGGAGCTTGCCGACTGTGCTGGCGCAGGATATGGAGCATATGTGCTCTTTGTGATTCAGATGAAGGGCATAACCGAGCTGAAGCCAAACGACGATACGCATAAAGCCTTTGGCGATGCCCTTCGTGATGCGGCGGCGGCGGGAGTGAAAATTTTGGCTCTTGACTGCAAGATATCACCCGATTGCATTGAAGCCGATCAATTTATCCCTGTTTTGCTCTGATGGTACTTGACCGAAGAGGGAAAAAATGTTATACTATTTTCAAGCATTGACAATTTAAAATACATGTTTATCCGATACATAGAAAGGAAACACATCATGAAAAGACTGCATCTGATCTGCAACGCTCATCTTGACCCCGTATGGCAGTGGGAATGGGAAGAGGGCGCTGCCGAGACGCTTTCCACCTTCCGTATCGCCGCCGATTTCTGCGAAGAATACGGAAATTTTGTCTTCTGCCACAACGAAGCACTCCTTTATCAGTGGATCGAGGAGTATGATCCGCCCCTCTTCGAGCATATCCAAAAGCTGGTTGCCGAAGGAAAGTGGCACATCATGGGTGGATGGCATCTTCAGCCCGACTGCAACATGCCAAACGGCGAGAGCTTTGTCCGTCAGGCACTCTCGGGACGCCGCTATTTCAAGGAGAAATTCGGTGTTACGCCCCGTGTCGCGGTGAATCTTGATCCCTTCGGTCACTCCCGCGGTCTTGTGCAGATTCTCAAGAAAAGCGGTTATGACGGATATCTCTTCATGCGTCCGAACGAACACGATCTGAAACTGCCCGCAAGTGAATTCAAATGGATTGGCTATGATGGCTCCGAGGTTGTGGGCATCCGCATCCACGGCGGCTACAATTCGGGAAAGGGAGCGGCGACTGCGAAGATCAGACAGTACATCGATCTCTGCGGCGAGGATGATTTCTTCCTCTGCCTGTGGGGAATCGGCAACCACGGCGGCGGTCCATCGAAGAAGGATCTGGACGACATCGATGCGCTGACCGCAGAGATGGCAGAGCAGGGTGTAGAACTTGTTCAGTCTACTCCCGAGGCTTACCTTGATGAGGTGCTTGAAAAGCGTGAGCTCCCCCAATTTGCCGACAGCCTTAACTCCTGGGCACCGGGATGCTACACCAGCCAGGTTCGCATCAAGCAGAAGATGCGTGCGGCGGAGAATGCCTACTTTATGGCTGAGATGATGTGCACTCATGCCGCCGAGAAGAGCATCTTTGTCTATCCCAAAGAAGAGCTCGCGGCTGCGCTCTATGATATTCTTACCATCCAGTTCCATGATACCCTTCCCGGATCCTCAATTCAGCCTGCCGAGGAGATGTCGATGCGAATGCTCGATCATGCGCTGGAAATTCTCTCGAGGCTTCGTGCCCGTGCCTTCTTTGCGCTGGCGGCGGGGCAGGAGAAGGCGCCCTCGGATCGGATTCCCGTATTTGCCTATAACCCCTATCCCTATCCTGTAGAGGGCGATTTCATGTGCGAATTTATGCTCTGGGATCAGGTCTGGGATAAGTGCTATATGAAGCCCACCATGTATGATGCGGCGGGTAATATTATCCCCACTCAGTGCGAGAAGGAATACAGCAATATCCCGATTGAATGGCGCAAGCGCGTGATTTTCAGTGCGACGCTGGCTCCCATGACCATGAACCGCTTCCACTGCGCCTTTGAAAAGCTGGAGTGCAAGGATCCGCCTTCTTTTGAGAGCACCGAAACGCATATCTGTTTCAACCGCCCGGGATTTGAGGTGGAGATCAACCGCACCACCGGTCTTGTGGATCGCATGTCAGACGGTGTGAAGGAGTATGTGAAGGCAGGCGCTTATGCCCTCGAGGTCTTTGCCGACTGCGAGGATCCTTGGATGCAGCTTGCTTCATCCTGGACAGATAAAATCGGTCAGTTCCGCCTGCTTACCTCCGAGGAAGCAACCGCGTTCTGCTGCGTGAAGGCACCCATTGAGCCGGTCCGCGTGATCGAGTCGGGCAGTGTACGCACCGTGGTCGAGGCGCTCTTCGGCTACAATACTTCCCGTGCTGTGGTCAAATATATCATTTCGGAGAGCGGACGCCTGGAGATGGAGATCCGTATCTGCTGGGACGAGAAGCAGAAGATGGTCAAGCTGAATGTTCCTGCAGCCTTTGACACCACCGCCTGCATCGGTGAGCATGCCTACGGACGCGAAACGCTGAAGGAAGCACAGAAGGAGAACGTCTCCCAGCGCTACATCATCCTGCGCGGAGAGGATGCGGCAATTATGGCTGCAAACTGCGGTACATACGGCTCTTCCTATGACGAGACGTCGGGTGAGCTGAAGCTGACCATGCTCCGTTCGGCTGCCTACTGCGCGCATCCAATCTTTGGCCGTGATATTCTGCCTCAGGATCGCTACATGCCCTATATTGAGCAGGGTGAGCGTGATTTCCGCTTCTTCTTTGAGATCGGTGCTCCCGAAAAGCTGCTCGAGACCGCACCCAGAGCCGCACAGCACTTCAATATGGCTCCGATGGTGCTCTCCTTCTATCCCACCGGAATCGGCACACTTCCTACCACACCTATTCAGCTTGACGGCAGTGAGACTGTGCAGATCACAGCGGTGAAGCATGCCGAGGTTGGCGACGATGTAATCATTCGTCTCTTCAATCCCACCGAGCATGCAGAGTCTGCGACACTCAGCTTCCGTGGCATGGAAAAGAAGGTGGAATTTGCTCCCTTTGAGATCAAGACCTTCAGATGCAACGACAGCGGTATTGCAGATGAATGCTTGATGGAAGGCTTCCTTGACTGAGAATAAAAAATCGGGATACGGTTTTGTGACCGTATCCCTTTTTTGCGTTATGCTGTTTGATTCAGTTTGCGTTGAAGGAACGCAGATCCTCTACATATTTTTCGAGATCCTTTTCTGCTTTGGAGCGAAGTGCTTCGAAGCTGGAGATGAAATTGAAATCGGGATCGTTGATCGCTTTGCCGATGAGATCCTTGCTTTTGCCGAAATTGAAGACATCATAGACATAGAAGCGAACACCGCTGTAAAGGATGTCAAGCATCTCGCCTGCCATCTCGGTGCGAGTACCCTTTTCCTTGACAATCGAATCGTAGGCAGCCGGCTTGACCAGCTCATAGGAGTAGTATGCAAGAGTTTCCATGATCAGACCGGTGCGCTGAGGATCCGAGCAGTTGATCGGTACGCCGATGCCGTTGGGACCGGGAGCATTACCCAGTGTCCAGTATTCCTCCTGATTTTCGTCATATTTGGGAAGAGGGAGGATACCGTAGTCAGACTCCATCTCGCGCCAGGAGGGAACCGCATTGTAGCCGGTGATGACATTGTTCATCGCGGTGTACATGAACATTGCCTGATTGTTCTGGAACATAGTCAGCGGGAGGTCGCTGGACGTAAAATCGATGAAACCATCGTCGGTTGCGGCAAATTCGGCAATCTTGCTCAGCTTGGCAACAAATGCCTCATCGATGTTGAAGGCAAAGCCGTCGGATGTACGCTTGAGCATGTCAAGTCCCGCACCGTGCACCTGATCACCGGGGGAGATGACCGCCCAGAAGTCATTTTCATCTAAAGCACTGTCGCCGTTCATGTCATAGCTCTTATCCTTGGCAAGGCTCATCATATAGTCGAAGGTCCAGCTGCCATCCAGCACCTTTTCTTCAAGGCCGGTAATGCCGTAGGAGTCGGTGACCGTCTTATTGTAGGCGAAGGCAATGGGGGTGTAGTAATAGAAGGGAGAAAGTGCACCCGAGGTGAAGAAGAGATGACCGTCGATCTGGAAGTCATCGTAGATATTCTTGCACCACCAGTCCTCCTGCAGATTCAGATAACCGATCTGGGAAAGGTCGTAGAGACTGCCGCCGGTTGTGAGGGTGTTCATACCGATGGAGGTGGAGTTGATGACCATGCTGTAGGTCTCCTCATCCGAACGGACTGCCTTTTTCACCATATTGGTGACATTATCGCGATTCTGATCGGCAACATTTTCGATGGTGATGTTGTAGCGTGCTTCCACCAGACGGTTGCGGCGGATGAGGGCGTCGTTGAGGGGCTCGCCCACTTCTTCCTCATAGAAGGGAAGATTGGGACGCTGGTCATAGGACTGCGCCAGCATGACGAAGCTGTAGCCGTCGTAATTCTCCACGGGGAGCGTGTCCATGTAGGGGATGGTTTCTGCTTCTGTCTCTGCAGCTGTGGTAACTGCCTCGGTTTCGGCTGTGGTGTCGCTTCCGCCTTCCGATTCTGTTCCGCATGCGGTGGCTGCAAGCATGAGTGCCGCAAGCAGCAGGGCAAGAGTGCGCTTGAATTTCATATGTACCTCCAAAAATAAAAGATAGAAGGATAGCTTGATAATGTTATTATATCTCTTTTTTAATCTGTAAACTATCATATTTTTAAGGAATAATATTTAATTTTTCACAAAACCGAAAAAAGCCGAATTAAGATGCTTAAAATTTAATTGATGTTCTGTGCGGTACGTTCGATGATCATGTTCTGCCATTCGCGGTTGAGGGTGACAAAGCGTGCATTCCAGCCCGACACGCGTACAGACAGTGTTTTGAATTTTTCGGGATTCTTCTGTGCTTCGAGCAGTGTTTGCCTATCAAATGTATCAAGCTGCATAAAGAAGCCGCCAAGGGTGAGAAAGCCATCAATCAGTGCCACGAGCGATTTGATTCCGTTGTCACCGGAAAGACCTTCGGGGTGAAGCTTGATGTCGAGGGCAGCACCGCAGGACTGACGCACCAGATCGGTTTTACAGTAGGATTTGATGATGGCGGTGGCGCCTGAAGCATCGGTGCCGGGGACGGGGGAATCGTTGCCCGACAGGATATCGCCCTTTCTGCAGCCGAAGGCGGTGGCGGCGCGGTTGGGAAGCCAGTCAATCTGTCTGCCGAAGGTGCTGACACCTGGGATAAACTTGAAGCGAGAGTTCTTGCTGTCATGGCATTTTTCAATCATATCGGCAAAATCATTGAGCAGGCGGGAATGCCAATGGTCGGCTTCGACAGCATCATTGCCATAGTAGGTGTAGCTGTTTTTGACATAGAGACGAAGCTCCTCCTCCCCCTCCCAGTTGTTTCTCAGAATTTGAATCAGATCGGCAAAGGAAATTTTCTCTTCTTCGAATACAAGCTTTTCGATGGCGTAGAGGGAGTTTGATACATCGGGAGCGCCGCCGATATGGGGAGAACGGACGATGTACATGGGACCGCAGTCATAGTAGGAGCAGGCATGCTCGATGCAGCCCTCTTCAAAGAGGCTGACCACAGAGGTGGGGCGTACCGGAGCTGAAAAACGCCATTGGTCGTTTTTGATAACATAGGCATTTGCTATGGAATTGGTGTAGAATACTTTCACCGTTTCGCGCAGCGCATCCGAATAGGCGGCATAAACCTCCTCGATCGTGTGGAAGGTGGGAATTTCCTCGGAGGTGATGCCGACCACGCGGTTGAAAATCTGCAGACCATCGAAGGGAATATAGCTGAAGTCGGTTTTACCCGGGATCTGCACCTCCCAGCAGCCGTCATTGGCAAAAGAGCGTGCTTCTTTGACGGGATATCCCAGATTGTTCAGTGCTTGCAGAATCAGATCCTCGTTATAGACCGCCACAATGCCGCCGCCGTGACGCATGACGCGGGCAATGCGCTCTTTGAGCGAAGAAGGAGAGTGTTTATTCAGACGAACAGTAACAGGGTAATCGGAAATGGGAAGCTCTTCAAGGATTTCGAGGGTCAGATAGGTGATCTCGTTGGTCAGCTCAACCCCCTCAGCATCCACACCGCCGAGCAGGATATTCTGATAATGCTGAGCATCGCCTGTGCCCACCGGCGTTTCGGACTGAATCCACTCACAGCCCTTGATAAAGAAGGATGCCAGCAGCTCGGCTGCTTCTTCCCGCGTCAGCACGCCATTACACAGATTGCGCTCCAGATAGTCGCCGAGCAGCATATCCAGCCGTCCGATTCCCGGCCAGTTGCCGCAGAGACGGACAAAGGAGAAGACAAACCAGAGTGTCTGCAGGGCTTCGTGGAAATTGCGCGCAGGAGAGAAGGGTACCTGCAAAAGCAGCTTGTGCAGATCGGGACGGCTTTTTTCGGTGGCTTCCAGATAGCGGTGGTGCCAGATGCGCATGCTTTCGATGACATTTTCCAGGCTGTGGAGAAATTCAGTCTGGGAGTCATCGAGCTTTCCTTCTGCAAGGCGTTGAGCGATCTCCTTTTTGTAGTTGTCCATACCCAGTCTGATTGCCTTTTCATAGCAGATGGTCAGATGGCTCACCGAAGGAAAAACGGGAGCACCCTTGTATCTTGCAGGGATCACATGGTAAATGGCATCTCCCAGCGTGGCGGCACCGCAGATTCTCTCCTCGGGGCAGATGCGGATGGGAGCCTGCTCTGCAATCTGACCGATTGCCGCATCGTATTTTGCGATGTCAGTCATCTTTTCAAAATGCTCGATGTGATCGAGGGTTACAAAGCGGTGACTCATGGCGTCATCTCCGTAGACACCGTGAAGCGAATCGTTAGCCCACTGCCTTGTGGCTTCTCTCAGTCGGACGGGGCGTGGAATATCGGATGCGGTTGAAAATGTCATACTGCTCACCTCATGATACATTTGTTGATCTTATTTTATCACAGGAATTGAAAAAACGAATGAAATATACTATAATATACTTGTATTATATTATCATCCTGCGAGGCTGTCATGAAAATCAAATCGATTGAAATTAAAAATATCATGGGCGGATATCTGAAGGGAAATAACGAAAATATCAGACATATCAAATCGCTGCCCTGCCTTTCGGTGGTGCAGGCGATGCACGGACGGTATGAAATTGCGCTTGGCGGAAGTGCCGCTCATATTACCGAAGAGGGCGGAGCTTTTGTTGCGCCGGCAGGTATCAGTCAGAATATTCTCCATCATAACGGAGTCAGCGGCTTCATGGAGGCACAGTGGGTCTTTATGAATGTGACGGTCAACGGCTTTTATGCCCTTGAGGATGTGTTTGATCTTCCGCTTCTGCTTCCTGCCGACTGCAGAGAAGTGCTGGAGGTGAATATCGGCAGAATACGGGAAGAATCGAGTCTGTGCGCGCAGTATGCAGCCGCATATGAGCTGACCGAACTGCTGATCTCCCATGCTGCGATGAAAGATGCTCCCTTCGATACTGCAGCGGCTCAGCTCAAGCGCTATATCGACGAACATTACAGCGAGAAGATCACCGTGGAAAACCTTGCCGCTGCCGCACTCTGCTCGGTGCCGGGGCTTTACCGTATCTTCCGCAGCAGCTTTCAGATGTCTCCCCACAACTATATCAATAAAATCCGCCTTGAAAAAGCCTCGGTGCTTCTCGAGCAGGACAGCCGTTCGGTGGCTGAAATCGCCGGCGAGGTGGGCTTTGACGATCCGGTCTATTTCTCGAAGCTCTTCAAGGCGCGGTATGAGCTGTCACCGAAGCAGTATCGGGCGGTTAATGAGGGAATGAAGAAGAGCTGTTGCAAATGAAACATTTGCAACAGCCCAGCCACAAAATTTTCGATTTTGTGGCATATATTGATTGGTTTCAGGGGGTAAAATGCCCTGAAATGGCGGTCTTTGACCGGCAAAATCAATATTCAAGGGACTGTCGCATGCCAATGCGACAGTCCCATATATTTTTTATCACTGCGGCAGGATATCGCTGAACATGATCAGATTGACCGTGACCTTCTCCTCCTCAGTGAAGGGGGTGAAGATGCCCCGCTCGATGAGCTTATCCACTGTCATGAGAGCGGCAGCACCGCCGATGAAGCCGCTTGCACGACGGGCAATGACGAGATCCTGCATCTGGGGCGGGTAGTCCTTCGCTTCGATCATGGCGCACTCGAGAGCGAAGTCGGCGAAGCGGCTTTTGATGCTGTCGTCGATTTTGGGCATACGGCTAAAGAAGCTGTCATAGCCGTCCTGTACGATCATGATGCCTGCCTTTCCGTCGTCCGAAAGGAAGCCGCGCTCATGCAGTCTTGCCAGCTTTTCGGCGTTGGCTCCATTGTCGGCAAGCTCTCCCCGCAGGTATTCATAGAGATACTCGTAGTCGGAGGTGAGATTGTTCTGCCAATCCCCCACACGCGAGTCGCGCGAAGAGTCGATCGACCAGGAGGAAACGGCAGGATACTTACAGGAGATACGGGTCATGCTGCCGCAAAAATTGTAGTTGCCTGTATGGATCGGCTTGTAGTCCGGGTCAATGCATTCGGTTTCAAGAACTATACTTGCGTTGTAATCTCCGCCATCGGTGGTGTGGATGTGATACCTTCTCAGATCGCGGGTGATGGGAAGCCAGCCTTCGTCTGCGATCATGCGTGTGATGACCGCCGCTTCGAGAAGCTGACGGTTGCCGCTTGGGATGTAAACATGGTCGAGGTCTGTGAGCGCATTGCGGACGAGGGGAGCATATTCATCGGCTAAAATGTCAGCCGCCTCCAACTGCTTTGCGATGTACGCATCGGTTCGCTCCTGAGAATAGGTACGGGGGAAGAAGCGCACATAGGTGGTGAAACGGTCGCCCTTTGTACGCACAAGGAAGCCGTTTTCCTCCAGCATGTCGATGCGCTCCTCGATAAAGACAGGGGTGACGCCCAGCTCCTCGGCGATACCCTCGCGGGTGCGGGGTTCAAAATAAACGCTGTAGACGATATTGAGATTCAGCCTGTCGCTGAGGTAATATTCGGGACCGCCTTTGGAGCCGGTATTGCCGTTGTGCCCGATTTCGACAGCCTTTACGGGATTGAGTCCCAGTTTCCCGATTTTTCTTTCCATGGTAAAGCCCTCCTTCAGTTCATTTCTTGCCCGATTCAGGTGCCATTTTACTGTTCCCTCGGGAATACCGAAGGTTTTTGAGATGGCAGAGATGGGGCGGTTTTCGTAGTAGAAGGCATAGACGATCTGACGGCGGAGCTTTGTTAAAAAGGCTACCTCCCGCCGAAGCAGGGCAAGCTGCTCCTCCTGTTCATCGCCCACCGAAAAATCCTCATAGTAGGGAAGCTCGGGTGCGCCCACTCCGTCAAGTGAGATGCCCTCCTGCCGCTTCTTGCGCGAGAGGAATTTGGCATAGGTATGCTGACAGATGCGTCGGATGAAGGCGTCGGGTGTGATAACCTCCTCGGTGCGGAGCAGAGAAGTATAGACCTGTCCCAGCATTTCGGCGCACAGTTCCTCCGCTTCATCATAGGAGAAGGATTTTTTGATGGCGAAGCCGTAGATTTTCTGCATATAGGCGGTGATAAGGCTGTCCGCCTGTTCTTTGATCATGTTTGCCTCCGTGTGAAATGCCATTGCATGCGTTTGCACTTTCGCATATATAGTACAGCAAAATGAAAAAGGTTGGCGATGAAGAGAAAAAAAGTTGAGCGGAATTTGCATATGGAAGGATGATTGACCGTTTTACAAATCGTCCGCGTCGATTTTATATCTGTGCGGAATGATTCCAGGCACAGAACCAATAGCGGTGCATTGCATCGAGCAGTGTTTCGTCAAGGATGACCTCCTCATTTTCGGCGATAACCGAATCGATGCCGCAGTGCGGGCAAAGGGCGGTGCCGTCGCCTTCGGAGAGCCAGCGCTCGATTTCATTCGGGGAATAGATGCGCTTGCAGTAGAAGCAGCCGCAGCGTTCGCTGTTTTCAAGGGCTTTGCGGTTTTTGAAGCTGCCTTTGTGGAGTGTCTTCATCCTTTCCGCATGTGCCTCGGAATAGGGACACTTCACACCGAGGCATTGATTGTTCTTCGCCGAATATGTACACAACGGTCTGCTCGGGGTCATGCGGACACCAAGCTCGACTTCGGCGAAATCGACCGCGGCGAGGAGCGCGGTGTAGGAGTCCCGCTTACAGCAGCGGGGACCTCCGATCTCACCGATTTTGTTGAGTGCCGCAGCGGTCATACGGTTGGAAAGCCCCCATTCTTTTCCCGCAAGCGGGGTGGAGCCGGTTACAATCGAGACGAACATTCCCGTACTGACTCCGGCACCGCAGGCTCCCCAGAAGCCGCAGGCACCGCCCGGAACCTGCCTTCCCCTTGACTGCATCTCAAGGAGTGCGCGCTCAAGGTCGAGTTTTCCGCCGGCATTTTTGTATGCGGTGAGAAGTGATGCTCCCACAAGAATATGGTGCTCGGGGCCATGCATATGACAGAAGGGGAGTGCCATCAGCCGATTCAGGATTGCAATGGGGTCAGAGGAGATTTCGGCAAGGCAGATGCTGAAAATGCTGTCGATGCCCTTGGTGTGACATTCGGAGCAGACATAGTGTCCCTTTTCACAGCGGCATTTGGACGGCTCTTTTTTGTGGCAGAGGGCGCATTCCATCATCTCGTCGTGGTCAAGATAGACGAGGGGCGCACCGCAGATCAGACATTCATCTTTCATGAAGATACCTCCTTTGTGCTTTATTTCTATTGTATCACAGATGATATCTGGCTGCAAGAGCAGTTTTCTCTTGCCAAAGGGGAATTTTTGGAGTATACTGATGTCATAAACTTCACGGAGGCAACTGTTATGAAAAACTATTTCCTGCAAAGCAGAGACAATATCCTCGTTTCGGGGCATCGGGGAGCCAAGGCACTCTGGCCCGAGAACACGCTGCTTTCTTTTGAGAATGCCATCGGTCTGGGGGTGGACAGTCTGGAGATGGATCTCAATCTCACCCGGGACGGCAGACTGGCTGTAATTCACGATGAGAGCGTTGACCGCACCACAGACGGCAGGGGTGAGGTCGCCGATTTTACCATGGCGGAGCTGAAGCAGCTTGACGCGGGTATGGCACTTCCCGGCTTTGGTGTACAGAGGATTCCCGAATTTGATGAATTCCTCGATCTTGTGGAGCATACCGATCTGCTGCTCAATGTGGAGGTCAAGCAGTGCAGCCGCGAGACCGCAGACAAGGCAATTGCGGCACTGGACAGGCGGGGCATCCTCGATCGCGTGGTGATGACCTGCTTCCACGGAGAGATCACCACCTACATGCATAAAAAGTACGGCGTGAGGTGTCAGGGATTCCCCGCACAGCGCGTGATCGGCTACACGGAGGGATGCTATGATCACTACTATGCCATCGGAATCGGCATGTTCGATCTGACACCTGCTTTGGTGGAGGAACTGCGGGGACGGGGGATTGATCCCTGGTGCTGGTGCCCCGACACGGTGGAGACGGTGGAGACGGCAATCTCCTGCGGTGTGACACTAATGACCTGCAACGATCCCCGCCCTGCGCTGGCGGTGCTGACGGCGAAGGGACTGCGTAAGAAAAAATAAGGGGCTGTTGCAAATGGAACATTTACAACAGCCCAGCCCCAAAATCGAAGATTTAGGGACGTTTATTGATTGGTTTTAGGGAATGTAATGCCCTAAAATGACGGTCTTTGACCGGCAAAATCAATATCAGGGGGCTGATGCATGGCAAATGCGACAGCCCTTTATGGGATAGAATGGGATTGAGATGAACGATTATGCGTTGCTCTCGGCAGGGCGTGTTTGGATCAGCGCCCTGACTCTCTCTACGAGAACTGCATAACGTGCATCCTCGCGGATCGGGTCGAGCCATTCCCAACCGTGGGGGGCGGTGAGAATATTGAAGCAAAGCCGCGGTTTGATCCAGCTGCTCCAGCCGCTGTTTGTGTGGTTCTCGGTCAGGCTGAAGAGGAGCTCCTCACTGTTCTCATCTGTGCTGTCCTTCAGCCAGTGCATCTCGCCTTCCAGGGTGAAGCCCTCCAGCGCGGGGGATGTGCAGGTCAGCTCGCACTTGGCTGGGAGTGCCATGATTGCCTCGAGCAGCGACACGGTATCCTCAAGGGCGGCAAAGGCTTCCTCACATTCGCCTGTTGCGGCGTGATAGGCGGCATTTCGCAGGCCCATGATGAGGCGCGTTTCGGCGAAGATATCCGGCTTGCCGTCCCCCGAGATGGGGTGCTTGCTGTCGGGGGTGACATTGCAGAAGTCGTGGAGGTAGCGCAGAGTGATGCCGTTGATCCACTTGGAATAGGCGAGATCGGGTGCCTTTGCGGGATTGCGGAAGAGGGTGACATCCGAGCAAAGGTCATCCATCATGCACCAGAGCTTGACCTGACGGAGCGGATTGAGCTTTTCGTTCTCACCGCGGGAGGAATAACGCCGCATGAGCAGGGCGTCTCGGGATAGATCCGACTCGGAGGCGTATTCCTTAAGGAAGTCCTCCAGTTCACCGTCCTCCACCATGACAGACATGGTGATGATGGCATTATAACAGGTCCACTTATCCGCGTGCTTCTCCTGCACCAGACGGTTGAGGGCGGCAAGCTCCTTTACAACGCCTTCCAGCCGATAGACATGGTAAACATGGCTGTGGTGGAAGATATAGAAGAAGGAATAGGATTTGTACAGGTCAAAGTCACGGCGCAGCTCGGTCAGAATTTCTATGAGCTCCTCGCTGTTATTCTTGCGGCAGGCGGTGTGATAGCGGTCGGAGAGGATGCCAAAGGCGCGCTCGGTCTGCTCATTGGGGCAGTCGAGGAGAGCATCGGTTGTGATGCCGAAGATGCGGGCGATGGCGGGGAGCAGCTCCATGTCGGGGTAGGTTGCGCCGCATTCCCAGCGGGAGACTGACTGAAAGGTAACGCCCAGTCGGTCGGCAAGCTGTTCCTGGGTCATATCCAGCCTGCGGCGGTTTTGACGGATGTTTTCACCAATGTTGAGTTTCATGTTGATCTCCTTTTCATTTGAATTGCGCGCGCTTTTATTCCGGTGATTTTATTATAATCGATGCTGCGCTAAATTACAATAACGCATAAAACGAGAAAAATTCACGCAGAGCGTGAATTTATGATAGAAAGAGCAGAAATATTTCGTTTTTATAAAGAATGTAGATACCGATCAGGATGAGGATGATCGGCAGAAGGATGCCGCCCAGCCGATGGATACATTTCTGAACTCTCGGGAGCTTGATGATGGCAAAGCCAATGAAACACCAGAGAAAATTCATGGCAGCGAAGACGAGGACGGTGAAAAGTCGCTCTCCATTGCCGTAATGCATGAAAAGAGGCATGTAGACCCCCACGTTATCGGCGCCGTTGGCTAATGTGAGAAGCATGGAGGCGAGAAAGCCTGCGGCATATACGCTGTCATGCCCTTCGCCGTCGCCCTTTCTCAGCTCGAGGATGGCGCGGATGCCGAGGATGATGGGAAGCAGTCCCACAAAGCCGATGAAACGCCAATGAAGCAGCTTCAGTCCCAGTGCGCCAAGAAGGCTGAGTCCGGTCAGAATGGCAAGACCGACGCTGTGACCGGCGACGATGCGGCGTTTTTGACGAAGGACGGTGGGATCGATGCGAGAGAAGAGAACCATGAGAATCAGCAGGTCATCGATATTGGTGCCTATAAATGCCGCGGCTGCGGCGAAGATGGTTTCAAGCATTGGATAACTCCCGTATTGTGATAAATCATTATAACAGACCATGCCGCTTTTGTCAACCATGATCGGAATGGGACTGTCTTGAAATGCAGATGAAAATGCGGTATAATAGCGTCGGAGAGAATCCGGCAGAGTAAGTGTAAAGGAGACGTATGATGACTGTAAAACTGTTCATACAGGCGATCACGAAATTTATCCTGGGTGTTGTTCTGGTTGGGGTGTTGATATTCCTTCCTGCGGGGACGCTGGCATTTTTCAACGGCTGGCTGTTTATGGCGGTCTTATTTGTGCCGATGTTCATTGCAGGCATTGTCATGATGTTCAAAAATCCCGATCTGTTAAAAACGCGGCTTAACGCAAAGGAAAAGCGTGGGAAGCAGGCTGTTGTCGTGAAGCTCAGCGGACTGATGTTTCTTGCGGGCTTCATTGCTGCAGGTCTTGGATTCCGCTTTGGTTGGTACATACTGCCAAGGGGTGTTGTTATCGGTGCTTCCATTCTCTTTCTTGCAGCATACCTCCTATATGCAGAGGTGCTCAGAGAAAATACATATCTCAGTCGTACGATTGAGGTGCAGGAAAATCAAAAGGTCATTGATACAGGCTTGTATGGCATCGTCAGACATCCCATGTACAGCAGCACACTGCTCTTATTTTTATCGATGCCTCTTGTATTGGGCTCGATATTTTCATTTGTCATTTTTCTTGCGTATCCCTGCATCATTGTAAAACGAATCAAGGATGAAGAAGAATTTCTTGAAGAAGAATTGGAAGGGTACCGTGCATATAAGCAAAAGGTTCGATATCGCTTAATCCCTTTCGTTTGGTAACGGTAAATCAAATTCCGATTTGCCAAACCGTCGTATTACACGACAGATATCGCGCCGCGGTTTCGAAAACTGTTTCCATTGTTGCGAAAGTAAGTATTGCGCTGTCTGACACATTTGGTATAATGAAATTGAAAGCCTTGAATGAATTTGATGAGAGGAACAGGTGATAAAGATGATCCAAAGCGTTTCTTCTGATGCAAAGAGCAGAACCTTCGCAGACGGGATGGGATATGTCGAATCCCATGAGACGGTGACCGCCTATACCGGCGAATGTGTCAACATCCCGCTTGACGATCCGAAGTGGGGCGGCGCGCAGCTTGTGGGCAAGCTCTTTACCGAGGGGCTGGGACGCGGTCCCGGTGCCGATGAGTATCTTTATTATATGAATAAAATCGAGGAGACCGGCTGTACCCTTGAGACGCTGAGGGCACTTGTCGGGGAATTCTTTACCTCGGAAGCCTTCCTCTCTCTGAAGCTGGCACCTGCATATGAGGTGGTGGCTGTCTATCGCGCTATCCTGAATCGTGATCCTACCCTTGCGGAGGTTGAGGACTATGCGGTGCGTGTTTCTGCAGAGAAGGCGGCGGGGATTGCCATTAGCCTGCTTCAGAAGGAGGAATTTGCCGCACTGCTTCCCGATATCATCCGCGGTCCCTATTTTTGGGGGACAAATAATGCTTCCTATTCGCCCTCGGGCAGAATCATCACTTCGGAAGAGCTGAACCGGATGCTTGCCGATGCGGCGGGCGGTGTTGTTGCACTTGAGCCGGGCACGCTGGTGCTGATGGACAGCGGCGTTGTGATTCCTGCCGGCGTTACGCTGACAACAAAGGGAAATCCCACCCATTACAGCATGCAGGCGCGTATTCTCCGTACCCGGAACAACAACCAGACCATGGTGAAGGCTTCTGCAGATTCGACTGTTTCGCATATCTGGGTGGACGGAAACCGCCCTGCTTTTGCGGGGGAGGAGCTGCTTCGCGGACACAATCTGGTGCTGGCGGGAGATCGCGCAAAGGCTATGTACTGTCGCACCAACGGTACGCTCTCGGGCACGCATCTGGTGGGAAGCGATTCGATGCGGGGGCTTTATATCGCTCACAATCTGGTGACCTGTTATGAGACCGATCATAAGACAGCCTGGGCGGACGGTATCACCCATGCTTCCACCGACAGCATCATCGAGAAAAACACGGTGGTGGATGCCACCGATGTGAGCATCATCGTTTTCCGCTTTGTCAGCAAGGATCACAGTCAGCCGCAGACCACGGTGGTACGCAACAATCTGGTGATGAATTTAGGCAATTCGGCATTTGCCGGACTGGATATCGATTCCTGGCTGGAGCAGGGAGCAACGCAGAATTTCAGAGGTACGCTCTTTGAAAACAACGCCATCTGGACCTCCTGGAAGGCTCATCAGCATATCTGCCTGTCGCTGGCTCCCCTTGCCTGGACTAATGTGATCGGCGATCATGCGGTTGGATCTGCCTATATCAATAACTATACACCCAAGGGACTCCGTGTGCTCTGTGCCGCTGCCTTTGCTGCCGACGGCGTGCATGAATATGTGGTGCGCGGTAATCATTTGCAGGCTTACATTGGTGCATGGGGACGTTCCTATGACGATGAAAGACTGTGCGAGCGGCTTTCCTCGGTCAACTCGGCTACAGCAGACGGCGATCTGCAGGGCGCATATGAGGATATGACTACCTGGCTCCCCTATCTGGCGATGATCAATCCTCATCCCGATGCTCCCTTTGCAATGACCGAGCTGAAGGGGGCAATTTTCCATGAGGATCGCAGGAGCGCGGCATTTATCGAGGATCTGATGGGGCACTGATCCGACGCTCCTTGCAAAATGCTCGGAGATGTGCTATACTGATGTAAGTTCACAAAAGGAGAAGAACATCATGAGCATTATTATCAAGCCGATGGAGAGCAGAGCCGAAATTGAGGGCAAGGCTTATGTCCATTATAAATCCTGGCAGGAGACCTATGCTGGTCTGGTTGATGAGGGATATCTTGCGAACATGACCTACGAAAGATGCCTTGCCATCGCAGAGAAGTTCCCCGACCGGCTGCTGGTTGCCATGGACGGCGAGCGTGTTGTGGGCTTTGTCGGATACGGTGCTTACCGTGACGGCAGCATGCCCGGCTGCGGCGAGGTCTATGCAATCTATTTGCTTGCCGAATATCAGGGCAGAAAGATCGGCTATGAGCTGATGAAGGCGGCATGTGAAAAGCTTGCCGATTACCCGAAGATTGCCCTTTGGGTGCTGAAGGGCAACAGACGAGCCATCGATTTTTACACCCGATACGGCTTTGCAGCCGATGGCTGTGAGGTTGATGTGAAGCTGGGAAGCATGAATAAAGAGATTCGGATGATTTATACAAGATAAATGCTGCTGTCATGCGGTCGGCGGAATAAGGCTTGACATTGGCAGGGGGCTGTGATATACTGTTTCGCATAAGAGCAAAAAGGAGCGATTTTATGGAAATTCGACATGCCACCCCTGCCGATCTTCCCCGGATTATGGAGATCTATGCCGAGGGGCGCGCCTATATGCGTGAGAACGGCAACCATGAGCAATGGAACGGAGCCTATCCTTCGGAGGAGATTGTGCGGGAGGATCTGGCAGCCGACCGTTTTTATGTAGTCTGCGAGGGGGAGGAGATTTTCGGTGTCTTCTGCTATTTCTTCGGCGATGATCCTACCTACGCGAAGATTAACGGCGCATGGCTGAATGATGCACCCTACGGCGTGATTCACCGTATTGCGGTAGGAGCCAACGCCCATCGGAGGGGGATTGCATCGAGGTGCTTTGCCTTCGGCTATGAGCGCTGCGGGAATCTGAAGATCGACACGCACAGGGATAATTTCCCCATGCAGAGGTCGCTTGAAAAGAACGGATTTCGCTATTGCGGAGTAATTTATCTCGAGAACGGCGATCCGCGCATGGCATATCAGAAATGCGAAGAGGCTGTCGCATTTGCATGCGTCAGCCCCTTGGATATTGATTTTGCCGGTCAATGACCGTCATTTTCGGGCATTTTATGCCCGAAAACCAATCAATATGCGTCCTAAAATCAAAGATTTTGTGGCTGGGCTGTTTCAAATGGAACATTTGAAACAGCCCCTATTTTTTATCTTACTGTTCCCTCAACAATCGAAATTTCGCCTGTTTCGCAGTCGATGCGGATAAGGAAGTCGCAGCCGTTGCGTGTGGAGGAAAATCCGTCGATTCCGCTTTCGAATTCATGCACATTTTCGTTGAAGGTACCGTAGAAACCATAAAGTGCACCGTCCAGTTCGACCAGGGCGTTGTCTTCTATGTAGGTTTTGTCGAAAGCGCCATCGAAGGTTGCCAACATTTTGATATCGGGAGTACCGCTGTCAAGGGATGCTTTGGAGAGCTTGAAGATGGTGGAATCGGGATATTCATGCATGCCATGTGCCCGTTCGGTTGTTTTTTTCTGATTGGTGATAAAATATATATAATCATCTCCCAGCCAATAGGTGGATATTTTTCCGGGAATAATAAATTCCTCAATTTCATAGGTATCGGGATTCATGCGGTAAAGATAGGTTCCTTCAGAATCCTGTTTCCAGGCTGTTCCATAAATGTATGTGCCGTCATAGGTTGCATTTCCGAAAACAATCTCGATTCTTTTCAACACATCCAAGCTCTGTTCATCGCGTACTTCAATAGAAGTGGGAAGTTTGAAAAATACTTTCCCAGGAACAGCAACAAGCGGAGTAAAATAATCTTCTGCAATGTAAACTCCGGTGTACACAGTCTCGGTGTTTCGGTTGTACAAATTCTGCCTCATTAATGAATATTCAAAGTTGTCGGTATCTGCTTCGGTTGTTTCGCTTACATCAACCATATCGTAATAATATCTGTAATCTCCGGCATACAGACAGTTTAACTTTGTGTGTAGCTTATATCCCTCTATTGTTTGGTATAGGCGGTACTGATTGTTTATCAAGTCATATCTGATGAAGTTTACAGATGGATTTGCATTGGGGTCTTTGGCTTTGTATGTCAGATCAAAGTGATAAAAATATGCGTAATTCTGGTGGAAGATAAATTCACTGTCGGTGCGAATATGGCTGATGTAGCATGAACTTTTGTGATCACACAACGGATCATTGCAAAGACGTGAATAGATGTTTGTTTGAGGTGAATAGGATAACTGCGCGGTATCGCTTCCTACAATTGCGGTGAAATATATATTGCTTCCATCAGTTGTAAGACCGGAGTGGGTGTTCATTTTGATGCTGGGGTCTCGTTTGATGTAGGGGATGAGTGGTTCTTTCTCTGATGTGGTATTATTACATCCTGTTAAAGTGAAGATAATGTATATCAAAAGAATGAGGATAAGTCTATTTTTTATATTATTTTTCATATCATATCATATCATATCATAATTCGTTAATTGGGATGTTGCATTTGCAACACCCCAATTTTTCGTGTTAATCAAAATTTGCGCTGCTTGTATTATTAACAATAGCATAATCGTACTCGATAGCTAACCCATACGAGTCAAGATGCGCTGCACTGGCTGAATGATAACTTGACGCACCATGAGCAATTGTTAATGAAGCAGATGGAGTAGAGATACTCAGATTAGGTGCATTTTGAGAACGAACCCATGATGATTGTTGGGTGTCACTTGCTCCGGAGATGTTATTATAAATATATACACTGGCATTAAAGGATGTAACTTGATAATCTCCTGAATCAATCAAGCTTACACTCGATACCGCATATGCGCTGTCGCTGAAGTTGGTTTCGGGAAAAGCGTGCAAATCACCTGCCAGTGTGAATACAAAAGCAGTATCAAAACCGCTGTCGCAGTGCGCATATACAGGCAATGTCTGCGCACAGAGCATGAAAAGGGCGAGTAAAATGGGAATGAATTTTTTAATATAATGTTTCATAAGAAACCTCCTGTGAATATTGTGAGAATGTGTTCAAAATCGGACAATATTATAGGGGGAATGATGCTCGGTTTATTAGCCCATTGGAGTTCTCTTTTCTGCGATTTCGGTCGGGGAGTGGTGAAGCTTTTTGATTTTAGTATAACATATATGTGAAATTTTGTCAATTGTAACATATCATAAAGATGAAATGTTGTTATTGTGCAAACATCACAAAAAGAGGACAGCTTTCGCCATCCTCTTCGTAATGCAATATCAATTAAAGCAGCGACAGATAGAGCGCCTTGATCTCCTCAACAGAGGTCTCTCTGGGGTTGCCGGGGCGGCATGCATCGTCGTATGCGGACTGTGCGAGGAAGTCGAGGTCCTCACACTTGACGATTTCCTTCAGGTCAGCGGGGATGCCTACATCTGCGGAGAGCTGCTTGACTGCGTCGATGGCTGCCTTGCGTGCTTCCTCGAGGGTCATGGCATCAACGCCCTTAACGCCCATAGCGACTGCGATGTCGCGGTACTTCTCACCGGTTGCGGGTGCGTTGTACTCCATAACGGTGGGGAGAATAATGGCATTTGCTACGCCGTGAGGAGTGTCATAGAGTGCGCCGAGGGGATGAGCCATCGAATGAACGATACCGAGACCCACATTGGAGAAGCCCATGCCGGCGATATACTGACCGAGTGCCATGCCTTCGCGGCCTTCATCGGTGCCTTCAACTGCGGCACGCAGGGTCTTCGCGATCAGCTCGATTGCCTTGATGTGGAACATGTCGGAAAGCTCCCATGCGCCGGCTGTGATGTAGCCTTCGATGGCATGGGTGAGGGCATCCATACCGGTTGCGGCGGTCAGACCCTTGGGCATGGTGCTCATCATATCAGGGTCAACAACGGCAACAACGGGGATGTCGTGAACGTCTACGCAGACCATCTTGCGGTTTTTCTCTGCATCGGTGATGACATAGTTGATGGTAACCTCAGCAGCGGTGCCTGCGGTGGTGGGAACGGCGATGATCGGAACACACTTGTTTTTGGTGGGAGCGACGCCCTCGAGAGAACGGACATCAGCAAATTCGGGGTTGGCGATGATGATTGCGATTGCCTTTGCGGTGTCGATGGAAGAGCCGCCGCCGATAGCTACGATACAGTCGGCACCGCATGCCTTGTAAGCTTCAACGCCCGACTGAACATTTTCGATGGTGGGGTTGGGCTTGATGTTGCTGTAAAGCTCATAGGGGATGGCTGCCGCATCGAGAATGTCGGTGACCTTCTTGGTAACGCCGAACTTGACAAGATCGGGGTCGGAGCAGACGAGAGCCTTTGCAAATGCGCGTGCCTTGATCTCGTTTGCGATCTCGGCGATGGCGCCCTTGCCGTGGTAGCTGGTTTCATTGAGTACGAATCTGTTTGCCATTGGAAATTCCTCCGTTTATATAAATTTATTTTTTATATTCTTTCACGGTGTTCGCTATGCGGTTGTAATCATTTGAGAGAATCACATCGATGCCCATGTCGAGGAAGTCTCGCGCTTCCTTGGGATCGTCCGACCAGAAGACATTGCAGATGATGCCATGCGCGTGGGCTTTTTCTATCATTTCGCGGTTGAAGTAGGGCTTGTAGAGCTGTACTCGCTCACAGCCGAGGGCGATGGCGCGGTCGACGATTTCCCAGGGACGGGCGGCAAGATGACCGACACAGACCTTGATGTGGGGCGCATACGCCTTGAACTGGGCGATCATTTCATCGGTTTCGAGCATCAGATAGACATGCTTTTCGCAGTCATAGCGTCTGATCAGCGCGAGGATTTTCTTCATCAGCTCCTCGGGATAGGGGGCGCTGTAGGAGAGGGGCTTGATGTGGATGTTCATGATGGTCTGGCAGGCGAATTTCTGCAGGATTTCCTCAAAGCGGACAATGTGCAGGCCCTCAAACGCTTCGCCGAATTTGATGCCAAAGTCGAGCTCTTCAAGTCGGGCGAGGGTGTGGTCGGTGATATAGCCCGTGCCTGTACTCACCCGATCCAGGTTGGCGTCGTGGCAGGAGACAATCTCGCCGTCTGCGGTAGGCCAGAGGTCAAATTCGATCTCTTTGGCACCGAGTGCAATGGCGGCACCGAAGGCGGGCATGCTGTTCTCTGGGGCAACCCTGCTGAAGCCGCGGTGGGCGCAGACGCGTGGGTAGGGCAGGATGCCGTCGTGGGGGATGATGGCACTGCCTGCAGGGCGATACTGCCAGGGCTTGCGTCCGTATTCGATGTATTCATGGTGAGATGCGGGGGGATTGCCGTAGCCTGCCGGCTTGAAGTGCTTGTCGGCGGGATCGAATTCCACGGTTACTGCACCGAAGCGTCCCTTCATGTTGGCAATTACCTTTCCGTAGGGGGAGACTGCCATGGAGGCACCGCAGATCTCCGAGTCCTCCGCAAAGCTGACCGAGGAGCGGAGCACATAGGCATTGGTGTTGTAGGCGAGATGACGGCACATGATCTCGATGGCGTCATGGGTATCGCTTCGCTGGAGCGAGCAGCCGATGATGATGTCTGCATTCTCTCTTGCGATGGCAGCGGTGGCTTCGTAGAAATAGAAATCGTAGCAGGTGAGGAAGCCGAAGCGCAGCCCCTCAAGCTCAAGAATATAGGGAGCGGAGGGCTCAAAGGTGTATGCCGAATCGAGGGCGAGGGTTTCAAACTCCAGCGGCGGCAGATGCTTTTTGAAATACTGCCCCACGAGTTTTCCCTCGCGGTTATAGACATAGGTGGTGTTGCGGTATTTTCCCGCTTCAACCTCGAAGAGGGCGTTTACAAAAACCATCGCCGAGCAGCGCTTTGCTGTTTCGATGCATTTTCCGAGGAGCACCTCAATACAGCGGTTGTGCCAGTACAGCGTCTCCTCCAGGGTGGAGGTGGCGCAGGGAACGTCGCTGTATTCGGGGAGGACGATGATGTCGATGCTCTCATCGCATTCGTCCAGCAGCTTCAGCTTATAGTCAAAGTATTCATCCGAGAGGGATATATCTCTTGAATAGGGGGGCTGGAGGATACAGGCTTTCATGGTAATCCTTCCTTGAATTTATGAATATCTTGCCGTTATTATATCACAGTGTATTTGGTTCGTCAATAAAATTGGGATGAACGCAGAATGAATTTTGGAACAGGTGAAACTTTTTTGCCTCAGTTCAACTCTAATAGGGTGAAAGGTGGTGAGAGCATGACCGATATCGAAAAGCGATTCCATGCGCTTTACGAAGCGCACAGCAGGAAGGTGCTGATTTACATAACCTCCAAGTGCGGCGATGTTGCCGAGATCGGAGATATTGCCCAGGAGGTCTGGTGCGAGGTCTGGCGCATCCTCAACGAGCGTGGAGTGGAGTACATACAGAATCCCGCTGCCCTCTGCATGAAGCTGGCAAAGCATCATCTCTGGCGGCACTACAGCCTGCGCGAAAAGCTGCGGGACGTTCCGCTGACGGTGGTCGGTGAGGAGGGCGATGAGCTTGAGATTACCGACGCTGCCCTTGAGGTGATGTCCGCCGAGGAGATTGTGATGGAGCGCATGGAAGTGCAGTCAGCAGCTTCGCTGATTGCAGGCTTTGATATGGACACGCGGCGCATCTTTCATCTCTATTACAGCATAGGGCTTACCATTCCCGAGATTGCGGCCGCGCTCGGCTGTGGGCAGTCCTTTGTGAAAAATAAGCTCTACCGCGGACTGAAGAGACTGCGGGAAGAGATGACGAAAGGAGATTTATCATGAAACTGAGCGATTTGATTCAAAGTGCAACTGCCCATGAGCTGCCGCAAGGTGATCTGGCGGAGCGCATCACAGCGGGCAATTTTGAGAAAAGGAAGAGCGTCAGCCTGAAGCGCGCGCTTGTCTGCGGGCTGGCGGCGGTGATGATTCTGACGGCTTCCGTATCGGCATATGTGGGGATACGGGGCGGATTTGATATCGTCTTCGGTGAGGATGCTGACAGGCTGGCTTCGGCTCCCGATGTGACGGTGGTAACAAGCGGGAATGAGGATGTGGTGTTCGAGTTCACCCAGGCTTACTGCGACGAATATAATCTGCATCTCGGCGGAAGACTGACCACGCCTGAGCCGCTGGGACGGGCGAGCGAGCATGATTACAGAGCACTCTGCGAGATTTCGCTCGACGGAAAGGAAGGCATCACCACAATGATGTACATTTACCCCGAGGGCAGTTGTGAGGCGACTTTCTATATCAATCCCATCAGCTTCCGCAGTGAGATGGAAAGTCTGCATGATGGAGTGATGGATGTCGGCGTGAAGGTGCGCTTCATCTACGATGATCAGCATCCCGCGGGTCAGATGTATTATATGGAAGATTACATGCTCTATGATGGCGAATGGGAGTATGCGCTGAGCGTTCCGACAACGCTTGCTGAGATGGTGCTGCTTGATCAAAGCATTGGAAACGAGACTGTTCGGGTGGATAAGATTACCGCGACCCCCTTCTCGATCACCTTTGAAGGCGAAGGTTTTATCGAAATTCTTGAAGGCAGTCAGGTTGATCCCGATTATGTGCCCACCGAAGAAATCCTCGAAAAATTCAAGAAATCGGGCGGTGATCCCGTCGGCAGAAAGGGCGTGCTCTATGAAAATGAACTGACCTTTGTCCTCGAGTTTGCGGACGGAAGTATGCTTGGCGGCGGTCTGACAACACTTGATGTTCATTATACCATGTATGATATCACCGATACAAAAGCATCCTTCTCCTTCAGCAAGCCCATCCATGTGGATGAGGTCGTAAAGATTCTCATTACAGGCGATCATTATACGATTGAAGACGACCCCACCGTCCACTATGACATCTACCTGGAAATTCCCCTGAAATAAGCCTGTCCCCCTCTGCCCTGCGCTTCGGCGTGGGGCAGTTTTTCGTCATTCTGCCGCATTTTTTGCCGCAGGACTTGATTTACGCTGCCGCATGATATATAATAGTACTTGGTAATCATTTGGTACCTAATGTTAAGGACAGCAAATTTCACGGAGCACAATCATGACAGGCATTCTGAAGCATATCAAAAACGGCAAAGCCCATGTCGATATGACCGAGGGCAGCATCATAAAGCATCTTATCGTCTTTTCAATCCCTCTGCTGATTGGCAACATCTTTCAGCAGCTTTACAATACAGTGGACACCTGGGTGGTGGGAAACTATGTCTCAAACGAAGCTTTTTCGGCGGTGGGAACGTTGGGCCCCGCTATCAACATGTTTATCAGCTTCTTCATGGGGCTGTCGGGCGGTACCGGTGTTATTATCTCCCAGTATTACGGCGCGAAGCGCTATGATAAGACCAGACAGGCGGTGCATACGGCCTTTGTCATGACGCTGATTCTCGGTGTGATTCTCACCTTCGCGGGAATTGCCGCGACGCCGCTGCTCATCCGCATGATGAACACCCCCGAGTCGGTTGTTCCCCTGTCCGAAACCTATCTGACCATTTATTTCGCCGGTTTCCTTGGCATGATGATCTACAATATCGGCTCGGGTATCCTGCGCGCAGTGGGCGATTCGACGCATCCCTTCTACTTTATCGTGGTCTGCGCCATCATCAATACGGTGCTCGATCTGGTCTTTGTGCTGGCCTTTGAAATGGGCGTGGCAGGCGTGGCGCTGGCTACCGTCATGGCACAGTGCGTATCGGCAGTGATGGTGATTGTCACGCTGATGAGAAGCGATGAGTGCGTGAAGCTCGACCTGCGCCTGATGAAGATTGACCTCAATATGCTGGGAAAGATCTTCAAGGTGGGCATTCCAGCAGCTCTTCAGATGGCGATTACATCCTTTTCCAACATTTTTGTACAGTCCTATATCAATCAGTTTGGCGAGGACTGCATGTCGGGCTGGACAGCCTATGCAAAGATCGACCAGCTTGCCCTCCTTCCCATGCAGTCGCTGGCGCTGGCTTCCACCACTTTCGTGGGGCAGAATCTGGGCAAGGGCAATGTGGAGCGCACCAAGAAGGGCGTCACCCGTGCGATGCTGCTCGCCGAGCTGACTACAGTAGTGCTGCTCATTCCCATCATGCTCTTCGCTCCCGCGCTTGTGGCATTCTTCAATGACAAGGCTGAGGTTGTTGAGTACGGCACCATGCTGCTCAGATGGCTGTCACCCTTCTATATCCTCTGCTGCTTCAACCAGATCTATGCAGGTGCGCTGCGCGGTGCGGGCAACTCCCGTGCGCCTATGCTGATTATGCTGGGTTCCTTCGTTTTCTTCCGTCAGGCTTATCTGTTTGTGGTTTCCAACTATATTTCCAACGAGATTCTCGCCATTGCTATGGGGTATCCCGCAGGCTGGCTGCTCTGCTCGGCGCTGACCATGATCTACTACCACAAAACCTCGCTTGTCAAGACCCGTGTGGTGGAGGATGACGAGGCTGCGGCAGATTAAACATCACTTTCAAGGAGATGACTGCAATGCATAGTAAATGCATGAAAGCGCTTTTTCAGTATCTGAGCACGACTGTCCATTGATTGATCCGGGAATGTTACCGATACCTTCCGCGGCGGCATCTGTGTGGTAACCGTTATTGAACCCTACGAAAAGCAGAGCCGCATTGAAGCAGTTACCGCATCCGAGGATCCGGATGACCGCACGGTTCAGCTCCTGCTGACAGACGGCGAGGTTATCACGCTAAAAGAGGCGTGACCCGTAGTTATTCATGAAAATAAAATAAGATAAATACAGAGAGGTATACACTATGCTTACAAACATCAAAGGCAAGCTTGGCTTCGGCTGCATGCGTCTTCCCATGAAGGATGGGGACGTGGACTATGAGCAGACCAGTGCCATGGTCGATGCCTTCCTTGAAGCCGGCTTCAACTATTTTGATACTGCACACGGCTATATCGGAGGCAAGAGCGAGGTTGCGGTGAAGAAATGTCTTACCGACCGTCATCCCCGTGAATCTTATATTCTGGTGGATAAGCTTTCTCCCGGCACCTTTCAGGGGGAGGAGACAGTTCGTCCCATGATCGAGGAGGAGCTGACGCTCTGCGGTGTGGACTATTTCGATGTTCTGCTCATGCACTGCCAGAATGCGGATCTGTTCAAGCAGTACAAGGCTGCAAAGGCCTACGAGACTGCCTTCGCCATGAAGGAAGAGGGCAAGATTCGTCATGTGGGCATTTCCTTCCATGACAAAGCGGCGGTGCTCGATCAGATCATCACCGAATATCCAGAGCTGGAGGTTATCCAGATTCAGTTCAACTACCTGGACTATGAGGACGGCGGTGTGGAAGCACGAAAGTGCTATGAGGTATGCCGTAAGCATGGCAAGCAGATTGTCATTATGGAGCCTGTGAAGGGCGGCAGTCTCGCCAATCTTCCGGCGGCGGCAAAGGCTGTCTTTGACGGGCTGGGCAGTGCGTCTCCCGCAAGCTATGCTATCCGCTTTGCCGCAGGCTTTGAGGGCGTGGTCAATGTGCTCTCTGGCATGAGCAATATGGAGCAGATGCTCGATAATATCAGCTATATGAAGGATTTCAAGCCTCTTGACGAGACCGAGCGCACGGCGGTGGACAAGGTGACCGGTATTCTCAAATCTGCAGATCTTATCCGTTGTACCGCATGCCGCTACTGTGTGGCAGGATGTCCCTGTGAGATTCCGATTCCCGAGATTTTCACCAGGATGAACGCAGAGCAATATGATCTCCCCTGCGAGGCTGAGGTGGAGCTTTCCAAAGCTGGCGACTGTGTTGGCTGCGGTGCCTGCGAGGAGACATGTCCCCAGAAGCTGCCCATTCGCGAGCTGCTCGGAAAGGCTGCGGCGCTGTAATCATATCAGAAATGAATAAACAAACAGGACTGTATTATGTGTGCAGTCCTGTTTGTTTATTGGGAAAGCTTATTTCTCATCCTTCTTTAAAAATGCATCTGCAATCGCCATGACTGCAGCGAAGAGCACACCTGCCACCGGCCAGACCATCCAGCTGATGCTCCACGCATCGGCAGCGAAGCTCCATGCCAGATAGATGGCGGTGACAACCATCCAGTAGACAGCGGCGATGGATTCCTTTTTCTTTGCGATGCGCTTGTTCTCTCTGCGGTAGTCCTCTTCCTCGGCAAGCTTGAGCAGGCTCTCGCGGATCATACCGACGCGCACGAAGAGATTAACCGCTGCCGATACCGCCAAAAGCAGGAAGCATATGCCGCCGAGTACAGAAAGAGCATGCCCCTCAAGGAGTGCCGCTGCCAGAAGAGGAAGCACACCAAGGATGCAGAGGATAACGCCGACCGTGTTTGCCTTGATATAGGAAGGCTTCTCACGCTCCATGCGCTCCTTCACCATGCCGATGACGCCGTATTCACGCTCGATATCTTCATATTCGAGGAAGGTCCATTCTTTTTCTGCCATGCCGCAGGAGATGAAGATGGCAACAGCGCCGGCGACAAGCAGAAGGAGTGAGATCAGTCCGATAAGTACTGCCGCTCCCTGGGAAATGCTGTTTGCATCCGCCAGTCCGATGAAGAAAAGCAGAGGAATGGGACAGAGGATGCAGAGCGAGACTGCCAGCGCGATTTTGCGTGAAGCTGATTCCTTCTGTGCGAGAAAACGGTTGGCATCCTCCATGCTGATGCGGCGGATGCTTGAAGGCTCTGCCTCGTCTGTGTACTGCTCGGTTTCGATTTCGTCCTTTAATAAATAGTCACAGCTGACGCCGAAGATGCGCGCCATCATGAGGATGCGCTCCAGGTCGGGAGTAGCTCCGGCAGATTCCCATTTGGAGATCGACTGGCGGGTGACGCCAAGCTGTTCGGCAAGCTCTTCCTGAGACCAGCCGTTCTTTTTGCGAAGCGATGCAATTTTGTCTGCAAGTATCATGATGTACCTCCGTGGTGGTTGTTGTGCCCTTATTTTAACATAAATCACGGTTGCAGACAAGGGAGCGGGCTGTACAATTTGTCAATTCACGGTTGCAATGCTTTTTTCGGAACAATTTTTGATTATTTATCGTCAAACAAACACAATATCGTATGGGAGGCACCGAAAATGAAACGATTGATCTGTTTGATGCTTACACTTCTGTTCTGTCTGGTATTAACAGGCTGCGAAAGAGAAGAGGTACCCGATGCATCTGCCGATTGGCTGGATTTTTCCGGAATGGATCTGTCTGCGGCAAAATCGGCTGAGCTTCACTGCGGCATGAACGGTGAGAGACTTCATGTGACCGATGGAGATTCGCTGGCGTCGCTGGCAGAAGTGGTGTCGGAGCTGAGGGCTGAGGCTCCTATCAGCGCACGAGGTCATTACGGATGGAACTACGGCATCAGCTTCTATAAGCGCGAAGAGCCTGCCGACGGTGAGGCACCGATGTTGTCCTTCAATACGGTGAAGGATGGCGAGACATGGCGTATTTACTACGGCTATTATGAGACGGTAAACGGGAACAACTACCCCGCGCTCTACACCGTTTGTACTGTAGAAGATAACGAGGCGTGCGAAAAGCTTGATGCGATCTGTGCTGAGCTGATGGTAGAATAATATATGGAATATCAACGGCGGAGACCTGCTCCCGCCGTTTTTTTCTGCTTTTTGGCGATTTTTCTCCAGTTGATGAAGCCGTAGAGATCGTTTGCGAGGAAGATTACGAAGCAGACGATCATGGGAATGTAGGTACGGTCGCTGAATGACGCGATAACCCAGAGAATGATGAGCACAACATCGTTTGCCGAGTAGGCGAGGGCATACCAGGGGGAGCGCAGAAGTGTGAGAGCGGATGCGGCAAAGCTGGTGGCTACCGAGATTGTGGCGACGGGAAGGGTTGGCGTATCAAAGGCGGCGAGGATGAAATAGAAAGCGAAGGTAACAGCTGCAGTAAGCGCTGCAAGGAGGAGCACGGTTCGGCTTGTGAGCTGACCGACGGCAACCTCAGCCTTCCCCCGCGCAAAGGGATGCCGCAGCCATGAGATAAATGAAGCGGCGGCAATGGGAGCCGACATGCCCATGTAGGTGATCATCTCGCCGTAATAGCGCAGGCGAAAGGAGATGATCCCGTAGATGGCGGCGAAAAGGACGGTGAGAAGCTGACCTGTGGGATCGCCCTTTGAAACGAAGATGAGTGCGGTGGCTCCCACAAGCAGGGCGGTGAGGACAAGGGGATCAAAGGCACCTGCTGTGATAAAGGTAACGGCGATGACGGCAAGAGAGGAAAGCCAGAGGGCAAGCTCGAATTTGGTGAGTGTGGCGAAGGAATTGTAAAGCTTCATGTGTGCCTCCTTAAAAAAATAAAACACCCGCCGCGTATCTTCTATGACCTAACGATACGCAGACGGATGCATGCATCCTGACTACCCGGTGGCAGTTATTGGGTGAGGTATGCCGCACCATAGCGGCAAGCGGAGAGTTGTTTGTGTGGGGATTATATCATGAATTTGGGGATTTGTCAAGGGGTGGGAGCATATAATAAATTTGAGGATGAGTGATTAACGCAGGGGATATCCGGCAATACTTCGGGTGTAAGGAGGTGGCTTTTGATGTACGGAGGCTGCAAGGGGGCACAGAGGCGAATGATTTTTTTGAAGAATACCGGCTCGGAGCTGTTTGAGAGTGCTTATTTTATTCTCAACGAGAATGCGGCGGTGGAGCGCGCGGGGGAGGATGACATGATCCGCGAGGCAAACCGAATCGTAGGAGCGAACATGATGGGACTGCCCTCAATTTTGAGAGAGAAGCGTGTGCGGCGTCCGTCGGGTGTGCAGAGGCTTTTCTGGTTTTCGGCGGGCAGTCTGACAGGAAGCGGGCTGGTACTTCTGTTTCAGCTTGCCTTTTAAATGCGTTCATGAAATATTCAATTGTTATGACGGGATAAGTTAACATCTCTGTGTTACAATAAACGCAGTGTTTACGTTTGTTCGGTTTGCTGTATGAATGCATGCGGCTGGCGAATCGCGAGACTGTACGGGTCGTGTGTGCAGTCCTGCCCGATTCGCGACTTTACATATGAATCATCGGTTGCTTGCGGGTCAGGCTTTCTTTTTGTGCGGAATTTTATGAGAAAGTGCTGCCGCAGCACGCTGATTCTGAACAGTACGTTTGCCGTCTATTTTGAAAGCGGCTTTTTTTGTGCGCGCAGTTTATATGCGGCGGCAGGAAAAGCCATGTGTATATAATTGATGAAAGGAACTACAATGACAAAAAACAGAGCAACCAAGAAACTGAAGGTTATGATGCTGGGCGGTCTGAACGAGATCGGAAAGAATCTGGCTGTCATCGAGTACGAGGATGATATTGTGATCATCGACTGCGGTCTGGGCTTCCCGGATGACGATATGCTGGGTATTGATCTGGTGATCCCCGACATCACATATCTTGAGAAGAACAAGGAGAAAATCCGCGGTATTCTTATCACCCACGGTCACGAGGATCATATCGGTGCGCTGCCCTATGTGCTCAAGTCCATTGATGCACCGGTTTATGCTACAAGACTTGCTCTCGGTATTCTGCAAAACAAGCTTGCAGAGCACCGTTATGACATGTATCCCACCCTCGAGTGCGTACAGGCGGGGGATACGGTGAAGCTGGGTGCTTTTACGGCTGAATTTATTCGCGTGAACCATTCGATTGCAGACGCATGCTGTATTGCTCTCAAGACTCCGCTGGGCACGATCATTCATTCGGGCGACTTCAAGCTGGATCTGACTCCCATCGAGGGCGAGATGATGAACCTGGCGCGTCTGGGTGAGCTGGGCAACAAGGGCGTGCTGCTTCTCATGTGTGAGTCGACCAATGTGGAGCGCAGCGGTTATACCCCTTCCGAGCGCACGGTGGGAGCTTCGCTTGACAATATCTTTATGCGCAACAAGGATAAGCGTCTGATTATTTCCACCTTCTCCTCCAACGTTCACCGTGTACAGCAGATTATCAATACCAGTGCCGCATACGGACGTAAGGTGGCGGTGACCGGACGAAGCATGCTGAATGTGCTTTCCGCTGCTATTGAGCTGGGCTACATGGACGTACCCGAGGGCGTGCTGATCGATATCAACGAGATCAAGCGCTTTAATCCCGAAAATCTGACGGTGATCACCACCGGAAGCCAGGGCGAGCCCATGTCTGCCCTCTACCGTATGGCATTCTCCGATCATGACAAGGTAACACTCGGCCCCAACGATCTGGTGGTCATCAGCGCAACCCCCATTCCCGGCAACGAAAAGCTGGTCAACAAGATTGTAAACGAGCTCTACAAGAAGGGCGTATCGGTATTCAAGGATTCCTCGGTGGAAGTGCACGTTTCGGGTCATGCCTGCAGAGAAGAGCTGAAGCTGATGCATGCGCTGACCAAGCCGAAGTATTTCATGCCGATTCACGGCGAATACAAGCATCTTGCCGAGCATAAGAAGCTGGCTGAATATATGGGTATGGAGCCGCAGAACATCTTTGTATCCGAGATTGGCAAGGTGCTCGAGATCGACAACAAGGGCGCGCGCTTCAACGGCACGGTTCCCTCGGGCAGAGTGCTGATCGACGGTCTTGGCGTCGGTGACGTAGGCAACATTGTGCTTCGCGACAGACGGCATCTGGGCGAGGACGGACTCATCGTTGTGGTTGCAACCGTGGATACAGACGACCTTTCGATCTGCTCGGGCCCCGATGTGGTTTCCCGCGGCTTTGTCTATGTGCGCGAGTCGGAGGAGCTGCTGGACGAGATCAAGGAGATCTCCCGCAATGCCCTGCAATCCTGCCTTGACAACAACATGACCGAGTGGAATCAGCTCAAGAGCAGAGTGAAGGACGATCTTAGCAAATTCTTGTATCAGAAGACCAAGCGCAAGCCGATGATTCTCCCTGTCGTGATGAATGTATAGTCAATCCTGCGGAACAGGATTGACATTGCTTCCTCGAGGTTTGGTGGGGAATGGTAAGTTAGAGTTAAAAAGAAATCCGAGAGTTATTCTCGGATTTTTTTGTTATGGCAGGGCGGAGGCTTGAATTTGCCGAATTGGAGTTATTTTTCGCGCTTTTGCTCCAGGGCGCGGTTGACGGCGTTGAGATAGGCGCGCTCGATGCGGTCGGAGATGATGAAGGCGAGGGCGGTGGCGATACCTCCTGCAAGAATGGAGATTCCGATGAAATATGGAATTCGGATGCTGTCTATATTCATACTGCCCGAGAGAAGGGCGGCGATGATGAAGATAGGGATCGTGAAGGCGGTGGCGATGACACGGCGGATCAGGATGGGGAGGTCGGTTGTATAGATCAGCGTATTGAGGATGCCGGCGATTGTACCTGCGATCAGATGAGCGCGGAGCAGGAGCATGAAGTTTACATCGGCGTGGGGGACTACTGCATGGGTGATGACGATTACCACAGCAGAGCAGCCGTAGCTGAAGATGCAGCTGTGAAAGACGGATCGGATCGTGTTAAAGTGTTTCATATGCCTAACCTCCTTTTGATTTCGGGCATATACATGCGGGAGACGGTGACCCCTTCGCCGTTATCGAGGGTGGCGAGCAGGCGGCTGCCGGGGACTTTTTTGATGGATTTCACATGGCGAAGGTTGACGATTGCAGATTTAGACACACGGGTGAAGAGGGTATCTGACGTGGCTTTTTCCATGTCTGCGAGACTGCCCTCGTATTCGTAGGTTTCACAGGCAGTGTAGAAGAAGCTTCGTCCGTCCACCGATTCGAGGCGGAGCACCTCATCAAACTCGACGAACACGGTTTCATCGCCCAGCCTTCCTGCCAGCCTGCGGTCGAGCATACCGAGGGCGGCGATGATATTCTCAAGCCCTGCGGTGGTGCTGCAGGTGATGTTGATCTCGGTCTCGGTGACGGCGGGGGATTTATGGATGATGATTTTCACAGGGATGCCTCCTTTCGTGGCTATAGTATACAGCGGTGCAGATAAAAGATCAAGCCGCCGGTCGGCATGATGCAGACTGGCGGCGGTGAGATGCGTTATTGGGGATTTTTCTGCGGGGAAAATCGCTCGGTGATAAAGCTGAGCTTTGTCTCGGATATGATCACGGCAACGAAGATGAGAGCGAAGCCGAGGATCAGGCGGACTGTGAGCTGTTCGTTGTAGGCGATGACAGAGAAGAAAACACCGAAGACAGACTCCAGACTGAGAATGATGGCGGCGGGAGCGGGCGGGGTGTACTTCTGACCCACGTTCTGGAAGAGCATGGCGATGGCGGTACAGCAGACCGCGAGGAAAGCAAGGGCGAGGATGGCATCGCTGCCGATGGATGTGGGGGTATCCTCGAAGAGAAGGTGTGCAATCCAGGAAAAGAGGGCGCAGTAGTAGAACTGGAGAATCGTGACGAGGATGGCATCCCGATCCTTGGTGAAGAGAGCGACAGCGACCATATGCGCGGCATAGAAGAAGCCTCCCACCAGAGTCATGGCATCACCGAAGCCGATTCTGAAGTTGCCGTCCAGCGAGACAAATCCGATGCCGACGATGCAGATAAAGGCGGCGGCAAGATTCCACAGATCGGGGCGCTTTTTCGACACAAACCAAAAGAGAAAGGGGACAAGCACACAGTAGATGGCGGTGAGAAAGGCATTTTTGCCGGGAGTGGTGTTGTTGAGACCGATGGTCTGGGTGCAGTAAGCGGTGTAATAGAGGGCACCGATGATGGCTCCCTGCCAGAGATAGGTGCGGTTGAGCTTTTTCAGCTTGGGAAAGAAGATTGCCGACATGAGGATGCCTGCCGCAGTGAAGCGGATAGCGAGGAGCAGATTCGGCGGGACGGCATCGAGGGTGTTCTTCATGACGAAGAAGGAGGAGCCCCAGATCAGTGCCGCTCCGAAGAGCATGGCGCGGGCGAGCTTGGGGGAGATTTTCATGCCTGCACCTCGGGAAGCTTGGTTACATCGCACCAGCCAAGGGCGCGGGAGTAGGTCATGAGCTGGTCGGGGGTCAGCTTGATGGCGCTGTTGGAGGAACCGCAGGCGGGATAGATATGCTCAAAGCGGCGCAGCGATTCGTCAAGCCAGACTCTGACGCCCTCCTTGACGCCGAAGGGGCAGACACCACCGATGGCATGTCCGATGAGGACTTCCACCTCGTCGCCCTTGAGCATTTTTGCCTTTTCGCCGAAGTGTGCCTTGTATTTGGCATTGTCAACCTTGGCATCTCCTGCGGCGACAATCATAACCGGACCGTCAGCGGTCGAGAAGGTCAGCGATTTGGCGATGAGCGCAGGCTCGCAGTCAAGAGCTGCCGCGGCAAGCTCAACCGTGGCGGAGGAGACTTCAAATTCGAGAATCTGATCGGCGATGCCGAACTGTTCAAAATAGGTGCGTACTGCTTGAATGGACATGGGGGTTACCTCCGATATTTACAGCAATGTGAGTATGGCTTCGACAATAAAGACAGCGGCGCATGCCGAGGTTGCCACCGTCATGAGCCCTCTGCCAAACCATGCGAGGATGACGGCAACGGCGCATCCCACAGCCGCTGAGATCATACCCGAGGTGGAATAGAAGATGGCGGGGAAGGTCATGGCGCCGAGGACTGCGTAGGGAATATAGTAGAGGAAGGAGCGCAGGAAGCGGGATTCGATCTTACGGCGGATGAAGACCAGGGGGAGCATGCGGATGAGATAGGTAACCGCAGCCATGACGAGGGTATAGAGGATGTAGTGGGAATTATTCATGCTCTGCCTCCTCTTCTTCCTTCACGGGGGAAAGGATGGCACCCAGCACTGCTGCCGCTACCGCACAGAGGATGATGGCAAAGCCGGATGAGAGCCTATTCAGGACAGGGAGATAATAGAAGGCGCAGGAGAGTGCGGCGGCGGTGATGCAGACGATGGCAACCGTGCGCGAGGCTTTGGCGGGAGGGATGATGATGGCGACGAACATGCCGTAGATGGCGATGCCGAGAGCGCTCATCACAGAGGCGGGGAGAATGCCCGATGCCACCGAGCCGAGAAGCGTACCTGCCGCCCAGCCGAAGTAGGGGGCGGTGATCAGGCCGTACATGTAGGCGCGTCCCACTTCACCCTTCTGGCCCGATGCCACGGCGAAGACCTCGTCGGTATTGCAGAAGGCGATGGCAAAGCGGTCGGCGAGGGTGACATTCTTCGACAGCTTTTGGGAGAGAGATACCGACATGAGGGCATAACGCAGATTAATGATGATCTGGGAGAGGATCAGCTCAGCCACCGAGCCGCCGCCCGTCATGATGGTGAGTCCTGCAAGCTGGCCTGCCGAGGTGACATTGGTCATCGAGATCATCAGCGCGATGAGAGGGGGGACGCCCAGGCTGACGGCGGTGATGCCGAAGGCGAAGGAAACCGAGAGGTATCCGAGACCGATGGGGATGCCGTCCCTGAAACCTTTGATATATTTGGATTTCATTGTGACACTCCTGAAAAAAGATTACCTTAACAGTATATCACAAAAAACGGTCGGTGAAAAGATGAATATATAACAAATTTAACCGCGCCTGCCGCGGTAAATCATACATTTTACTTGCATGAAGGGAAAAAGTGTGATATACTTGTATCAATAAAAATATGTGCCGAGGACGGAGATGGCTTTATCTGCCGTTATCTCTGAATCTCCGAGGCAGCTCCCCTCGAATTTGAGGGAGAAGCGGCGCTTTGCTCGGTTTTGGAGGAGAAGACCGGCGAGATCGGATCAAAAACAGAAGTGAAGCCTTACGGCATCAAAACCCTGCGTGTGAGCGGGGAACTGTTGAAAGGAAAAAAATAACCATGTATCAGCTTGACAAATTCGATAAATCATCCTATTCCCGTTATCTCGGGGAAAAGCTCACCTGCAGCGAGCAGCCGATGATGGCATTTGACCGCGAGAAGAGCTATATCTGCGACGGAAAGACCGAGCGCTGGCAGATCATCGACACACCGACAGGAAGCTTTCATATTTCGGTAACCGATCTGCTTCGTCAGACGGTGAAGCTTTGGGTCTATATCAATGACATCGATCTCATTGCCTGTGACCATGATTTTGTCTATAAGAATCCTCAGAAGAACAGCGGTACCCTCTGGATTACCTTCGCGGGAGAGCAGGGCGGTATCGGTCATACCCTTCAGCATACCTTCCAGGGAAGCGGCTGGCATGAGATGGAGATTTCTTTCGCCTGCCATAATGTGGCTTATCCCAATCTCTGCAAGATACCCTACGGCGATCTGACCAGCCTCAATATCTGGTGCTTCGGCTATGAGGGGCTTGAGGTCAGACTTGCCGATATGCGCATCTGCACCTATGATAATCCCGGTTATGTGAAGCCGCAGGCTCCCTATGGCGGAAGATGGTTCTCCACCTGCGACTGGGATGCCCTTGACGGGGTGATTCTTACCGAGTGGTATGGTTCCTGCTTCGATACCGAGGACAAACAGCAGGGCTCCTCTTCGGTACGCATCACCGGACATAAGGAAAATGTGGATCACCGGGTCTGTATCGGCATCGATAATGTGCCGGTTTCCTATGAAGAGGACTGCTTCTGCATGGATATGTATATAAACGATCCTGAACTTTTGGGATGTGATTGGCAGATTCGCATCGAGCACAACGCCCAGGCAGCGCACTACAGCATGAATTACGCCATCATGACCGAGGGTCTGGTGGATGAAAAGCTCAATCCTGCGGAGCTGAAGGCAGGCTGGAATCATTTTGTGATTCCCTTCAGCAGCATGAATGTCCGCATCGGCGAAGCCTACAAGGATGTGTTCACCAAGGATCTCGTGATCACGCTGCTGGTTCTTTTCATTGCGGGAACGGGCGAAAGTGAAGAGGAAAATTACATTATCAAATACGATAATATCTACGTGGCAAAGAAAGCCGACATTGAAAAGGCGAGAAAGGAACTAAATTAAGGAGATATAATGAAATTTTTTAAAAGAATCGCGGCATCTGTGCTCACTCTGATCACACTTGTTTCATCGGTCAATGCCGAAAATATACGACTGCGCGGACTGGACGAATATGACAAATCTTCCTACTCCTATTATCTTGATGAAAATCTTACCTGCACCGAGGAGACGCTGCTTACCTTTGATGATGCCGATGACTTCTCCCGAGCTGACGCTGCAGAGGGGATCAAGGACGGCGCTATTGGCTTTACAGCCACCAAAGATCGCCCGCAATGGCAGATTATCAGCACCGATACCGACAGCTTTAAGCTGAGTGTGACTGATAAGCTCCGTCAGACGGTGAAGCTTCGGGTCTATGTGAACGATGTGGACCTTATCGGCTGTGACCATGACGCGGTTTATGCTACACCTCAGACAGGAAGCGGTACCCTCTATATTACCCTTGCAAGTAAGAAAGGTGGGCTCGGTCATACCTGGCAGCACACCTTCTATGGCAGCGGCTGGCATGAGATGGAGCTGTCCTTTGACTGCCATAATGTAGCATATGACAGCCTGGATGATATCGACTACAGCAATCTTACCAGCCTTAGGGTGTGGTGCATTGCTTATGAGGGACTGGAGCTTCGCTTTGATGACATGAGGCTCTGCACCTATGACAATCCGAACTATACCGAGCCCGAGGCACCCTACGGCGGAAGATGGCTCTCCACCTGTGACTATGATGCGCTGGACGGCGTGATTCTCACCGAGTGGTACGGCTCCTGCTTCGACCTTGAGAACAAGACCCAGGGCTCCTCCTCGGTTCGTATCACCGGACACAAGGAGAATGTGGATCACCGCGTCTGCATTGCTGTTGACAATGTTCCGATTAATTATGATGAGGATTCGATCTGCTTCGACATGTACATCAGCGATCCTGCGCTTTTGGGGACCGACTGGCAGATCCGACTGGAGCACAATGCTCAGGCTGCTCATTATTCGATGAATTATAATATCATGACCTCGAATGTTGTTGATGAGGAGATGCGCTACACCTATCTGAAAAAGGGATGGAATCACTTTCAGATCCCTTTTAATGAGATGAATGTGAACATTGGTGCAGCGTATAAGGATGTCTTTACAAACGATTTGGAGCTGACTCAGCTTATGTTTTTCATCGCGGGTACAGGGGCCGATGAAGAGGAGAATTATGTCATCAATTATGACAACTTCTATGTGGCAAAAACTGCCGATCTGAAGGCTGCCAAGGCGGCGATGAAGGCGGAGCGCGAGAAGGCTGAAGAGACCGAAACCACCCTCTCCGAGACTCAGGTGAGCGACATCGTCGGCAGCAGCGACGGTCCAACGGCAACATTGGCTGCGGGCGGAATTGGAGGCGTGCTTCCGATGATCATTGTCGCGGCGGTGATTATTGTGGGCGCCGGCGCGGGGATTGCCCTTGTGAAGAGAAAAAAATAAGAGAAAAGGTGCTGTCTCATTTGCAACAGCACCTTGAACTTTTAAGGGCAGACTTGGATCAATGTTTCAATTCCGTGGTTATTTGCCTGTTTCACAATGGTCTGCAGATCGTCCTCGGAGGCTTCGCTGAGGATGTTCATGCGGAAATCGAATTCGAAAGAAATCGCAAAATGCGTTTCGCGGGAGATGAGACGGCACCAGAGAAGCTCACGCAGAATCAGACGAGCCATATCGGTGCTTTCTGCAGCGTTGAGGTGCATTCCCTCGGTGGAGCGGCGGTGCAGGTCAAGGATGCTGTTCGGGAAGATATCGGGATGCGCGGCTGCAAGTCCTGTAATGTGAGGAGAGTTCGTGGAGAAGTGCTTTTCAAGATCGTATAATATTGTTTCCTTTGCCGAACAGAGCTGCATGAAGGCTGTGATCAGGTCGATGAAAGCATTTTCATAGGCAAGGTATCGCTCCTTTGTCACAACTTCGCCGCGAAAGCTGCTGCCGATATCCGAGAGTGAGATACCTGCTTCAAACGTTTCGCTTGGATTGGGAATTTCAAAGAAACATCGTGTCATGAGTCTGCCCCTTTCGATTATAATTAGGATCATTATATCATGAAAATTACGCGGTGTAAAGAGAGAGGTCACACCACACCACCTTCCCAACCGTTGGTTGAGAGGGGGCGAGAAGGCTTCGCTTGTCAAATTGGCGGCGATGTGCTATCATAATGTCAGGAAGCTTCCATCAAAATGAAAGGATCAAATCACAATGAAGGAACATATCAGCAAAATGATCGCATGCCGCAGGAAGGCATTGAGGATGACACAGGAACAGCTGGGCGAGAAGTTATGCGTGAGCGGACAGGCTGTTTCCAAATGGGAGTGCGGTGACAGTCTGCCCGATATTCTGATGCTGCCTGCTCTGGGCGGTGTTCTCGGCATTTCGATGGAAGAGCTGCTCGGTGTGTCGGATGAGCAGAGGGAGGAGCGCATCCTGCGGGATTTTGTGATGCTCGCCATAAAGAAGGGGCGCGCGGATCTGCTGCTTGAGGCATCGGCACGGGTTTTTAACGATTCGGGGAGCCATCCCGGGACAAGCTGTGTTTCGATTTCGGAGAAGTCGCTTCGGGTCTGGTTGGAGTCGGGATCAGGAGGTGCTGCCTTTACGGCGAAGGATTACCGCGAGGGAGCTTTTTCCTGTGGCTGTGAGAATCTCGCTTACTATATGAAGGTGCTGTCGGATGCGAGGGCACTGGAGATTCTGAAGCTGACATCGCCCTGTGAAGCGGTGACGGTGGAAGAAATCTGCGCTGCCACCGGATATGAGGAGGCGATCGTGAATAGGAGTCTCCTTGAGCTGATGCATCGGAATATGGTCGCTTTTGATCTCGACTGCAAGGGAAAGCGCGGCTATGTGCAGTCGGCAGGGGTGGTTGGTGTATATATGGCACTCCTTGGCGCGACGGCGGCGGGATGCGGCTGTGACGGTGTGCCGGGAAATCTGTGGTTCAGACATATTCCCGATGGGGAAATTTGATATGTAGGGCTGTTGCAAATGAAAAAAATGCAACAGCCCAGCCACAAAATTTTCGATTTTGTGGCGTATATTGATTGGTTTCAGGGCATAAAATGCCCTGAAATGGCGGTCTTTGACCGGCAAAATCAATATCAGGGGGTGACGCATTGCAAATGCGTCACCCCCTTTTTTCAGTTGATTGCTTTTGATTTGTTGTGCTCGATAAGATCCTCAAGGCTTTCATACTCGGTGAAGATTCCCTGCCGCTGTGCGCGCTCGAAGGTGGCATCCAGGTCATAGAGCGCACCGATGGAGCAGACGGTCTCGGGGATGAAGCTGAGACTGCCTCCCTCGAAATTGACCGAACCCAGCTCATAGCAGAAATCATCCTCACCGGTGCAGACCTCGAGCACACCGATCTCGCCTGTCTGGGAGAAGCGGCCGCTGTATTTCTTGGCATAGAGGGTATAGCAGAGGTCATAACCGGCAACATAAACGGCAACATAAACGGCATTGGGATCCTCGATACTATCGAGGACGCCGCCATTGAGGCGGGCAAAGAAGGAGAGGGCGGTGTCGCTCTCGTTGTCCTTCTCGTGAAACTCGATGATGCCATCATCGGTAAAGAGATAGCTGTCGCCCACATGATAGGTGAGCTTGTCAAAGACGGTGACGCCCTCGGCATAGAAGAGACTGACCCAGAAGTTGCCGCTGAGCGGCTCGGGCGCTTCATCGAAGAGGAGAGCCTGATCTCCCACGGTGATGCTGTCGGCATGAGGAGTGCCGTCTTTTTCGTGGAGATGCCCTGTGATTTTCACATTGGGAAGATCTTCAAAGGTGATTTCAAAGGGACAGCCGGCAAGGGCAGGGGATGTGAGATTGGAGGTCAGCGAATTCAGATTGGCTGAACTGATGGAGAAGGAGAGTCCTGCGCCTACATCGTTTTTGTCGGGGGTGTGACCGATCATGATCACTTCTGGGAGACTGCTTTCATAGGCAAAGCCGAAGGTGAGGGGGCGGTTGAAGGAGCCCGAATCGTCATAAGCGCTGCCTGCATCTGCGTAGAGGGCGAGATAACGGTTTTCTTCCCCCTTGGTGATCCGCACATAGAGCATACACTCGCCGCTGCCTCCTCCTCCGCTTGCTGTGAGCGGCGTGATGGCATCATAATCATATTCATCTGGGATATCGATGACAGCCTTCTTGAAGGTAGTGGGTGTATCGCTGACATAATCCTCTGCATAGTAGAGGGTGAAGCTGTCGCCCTCGATCAGGGGGAAGATATAGATGCGCGAGGTGAAAATTTTATGGGCGAAGAGGGGTGTGCCGTGAGCCTCGGTGAAAAGTCCGATCATGCCGGCTTCGGTGTAGGCGGGACGCATGACGAGCATGGAATTCCAGATCAGCTCGCTCATGAGGGCAAAGTCTGTGAAGCGCATGCCTTCATTTCCGTCTGTCAAATGATAGATAAAGGAGCCGACGCTGACAGTACCGTTTTCGTTGACCTCGGCTGTGACGGTGAGGGTGCTGCTTTCTTCATGGAACTCGAAGTCTGTGACCTTGGCGGTATCATAGCTCCATAATCCCACATAGCCGCCGAAGCGGTAGAGGGAGTCGTCACGCTCGATATAGAGAGGGGCACCTGTTGCGGTTTCCTTTGCCAGCAGCTCTTCGGTGAGGGCGGCATCGAAGAATTGTGCTGTGTATGATCGCAGAGCATCCATATCGGCAAATTCGGCAACGAGAGCGTATGGATTGCCCTCCACCTCAACCGAGCCGCGTCCCATCTCGGGGGAAGCGAAGCCGGTGAAGAGCGCATAACAGCGCTCAGCTTCCTCGTAAAACATGCGAAGCTCCTCCACACTTGACGGCGGCTCCGGATGATCGTGGAGCATTTCGGTGATCGGCTGCGCGGGGGCAGTCGATTCATCTGCAGCAGAATTTTCTGCGGTATTCACATCCGTATTCGTTTCGGCGGGAAGCTTGCCGTCGCCGCAGGATGTGAGGAGGAGTAGGATGATCAAAAGAAATATCAGTTTTTTCATGCGGTGCTCCTTTCACGGAGTTAGGATAATCATTTGACGATGGTGAAGAGCTGATTGTTCCGAAAAATGTAAAATAAAGGGAGAAAAAGAAGACAGCAGAGGCTTCCCCCTGCTGAATTGTAATTATAAATGATGTATCATGTAATAGACGACATATATCCAGCCCAGCGCACCGTGCAGAATTGCCCAGCCGATCGAATGCCAGCTTGTATAGCTGATGACCATTGCCAGCGCACTGCCGAAGGTGATTCCCGATCTGACGCTCTTTCCGACGTTTACATTCACATTTGATTTTGCTTCCAGCTCCTGTACCCTCATAAGCAGAGATTTCACCTGCTCCTCATTGTATGTACTGCTGCTGTCGGGGGCTTTTTTCTCACCGTCGAGCAGCTCTGCCAGGGTGATATCCAGCTCTTCACACAGCTTTTCGATGACAGAATAATCGGGGATGCACTTGCCGTTTTCCCATTTGGAGATGGTCTTATTGGATACGCCCAGTCGTTCGGCAAGCTGTTCCTGGGTCAGATTCTTCTCCCGACGCTTGGCACCGATGAAGCTGCCGATTTTTTGATAATTCATAGCGATCGCTCCTTTCCGGGAATCAGTATACAGGTTATGTACGGTGTTTTCCATCCCTCACAGAGAGAATTTGCGTGTAATCGGTCTGTTTTGACATCATATTAGCATAAAGCCGGTGTTTTGTCAATGATATAGACTAATGTTGACAAAGGCTCATACTTGTGATAAGATAAAAAAGAGAAGATACACCCACCCTGCCGAAAGGAGCTGTCATGAATCAGCAGTACCGCGATCCCAGAGATAACAGACCTCGCCGACCGCTCACCGAAGAGGAGCTTGCCTACATCGCCCGCAGAAGAGAAGCGCGGGAGAGGCTGCTGCGCCGCCGCAGGATGACCCGAGCGGTGATGGCGGCGATTTTTGCGGTGGTTCTGATCATCGGCGGATGCTTTCTTGTTTCGGCACTGCTTAACCGAGGGCGGATTCCTGCAGGCAGCACCGAATCAGAGGCAGCGACAACCCCAAGTGAGGAGGAAATCTTCCTTCCCGCGTGGATCACGGTGGATCTGCTGCCGGTGAATGAATATTCGCGCCCCGGTAAGAAGCTGGATGCCATGAATGGCATTGTGATACATAACACCGGCAATCCCGGCACCACCGCTGAGCAGAATCGGAGCTATTACTACAATGTGAGTAAAACCGGTGAGACCTATGTGAGCAGCAATTTTGTCATCGGCATCGACGGGACGGTGATTCTCTGCGTTCCCATGGATGAGGTTGCCTACTGCTCCAACAACCGCAACTCGGATACGCTCTCCATCGAATGCTGTCATGAGGACGAGAGCGGCGAGCTTTCCGAGGCGGCACTCGAGTCGCTTACGAAGCTCTGTGCATGGCTGTGCGAGCAGTATGAGCTGGATGCGGCGGAGGATATCATCCGTCACTATGATATTACGGGAAAGGAATGCCCCAAATATTATACAGACAATCCCGAGGCCTGGGAAGCGCTGAAGGGGGAGATTGCGGCGATGCTGTCCGCCGAATCGGAACATGAAGGAGAATGACCATGAATTTCAAGGATATTGATACCGCTTATCTGGACGAGAGCACACAGGCTCTTGTCATCATTGACCAGACTAAGCTGCCGGCATCACTCGAGCTGATGACCCTCACCGACGAGCATGCCATCTACGATGCCATCAAGCGGCTCTGCGTGAGAGGCGCACCTGCCATTGGCGTTTCGGCTGCCATAGGGCTCTATGTCTGTGCATACCGCTTTGAGGAGCGCGAGAAGGACGCTTTTCTTGCCCGCCTTGACTCCTGTGCTGCCTATCTCGACTCCTCCCGTCCCACGGCGGTCAATCTGCATTGGGCACTGGAGCGGATGAAGGTAGCTGCTCATGCCTGCGAGGGAGACAGAGAGAATATCATTGCCAGGCTTCACGATGAGGCGATTGCAATCCGCAACGAGGATGTGGCGATGTGCCGCGCCATCGGTGAGCACGGACTGACCTTGGTGAAGGATGGCGACGGTATTCTCACTCACTGCAACGCGGGACGGCTGGCGACCATCCGTTATGGAACGGCACTTTCTCCCATTCACCTTGGCATCGAGCGCGGCATGAGGTTCAAGGTGTTCTCGGATGAGACAAGACCGCTTCTGCAGGGCGCAAGACTCTCTGCCTACGAGCTGTCACAGGCAGGGGCGGATGTGACGGTGATCTGTGACAATATGGCATCTCAGGTGATGAAAAACGGCTGGGTTCAGGCGATTTTTGTGGGCGCTGACCGCATTGCTGCAAACGGAGATGTCTGTAACAAGATCGGTACTTCGGGTGTGGCGATTTTAGCGAAATACTACGGCGTACCCTTCTATGCGCTGGCGCCCTCCTCCACCATCGATCTCGCCTGCAAAAGGGGAAGCGATATTCCGATTGAACAGCGCTCCCCTGATGAAGTCACCGAGATGTGGTACGAAAATCGCATGGCACCCGAGGGTGTGGGCGTTTACAATCCTGCCTTTGATGTAACCGAAGCTTCCAATGTGACCGCCATCGTCACCGAGCGCGGCGTGATTTATCCTCCCTTTGAGGTGAATCTGAAGAAGCTGTTTGGCTGACAGATGATCTGTTATCAGACAATGGCTCGACCGCACAGATTGAGCCATTGTCTGATATTGTGCATGGTGCACATAAAAAACGGTGAAATAAAGTGCAAAATGCCTATTGCCAAAGGGCGAATTTTGTGATATAATATCTGAGTCAGATAAAGGGGTATAGCTCAGTTGGTAGAGCAGCGGTCTCCAAAACCGCGTGTCCTGAGTTCGAGTCTTAGTGCCCCTGCCAAGAAAAAAGCCAAGTCTTACGACTTGGCTTTTTTCAGTGAAATTCACCTTCGGCGCAGGCTGAAAGCGTGTTATGAAACGGAATATTGGCTTGAATTGTTTGTGAAATCCGAATTGATCGAACCGGAGATGCCATGGGCTATATAATCTGTGCGGGCAGGATCCGCTCAAAAAGTCTGCTGTATCAATATACAGCGGATTTTTTTAAGTTTTGCGGCTTAGGGAACACCTAAAAATTTTACACGAATACAGAATTTTTGTGATAGGCGCAGACAAAAAAATTTGCTATAATAAATGAAAAGAAGTTACAGATAAACAACCGTTTGATCAGGAGTTATTATGAAGCATGTTCACTGGAGACCGACAATATTCGGCAATCATCCGCGGGGAAGGTCGCCATCGATTTTAATGTGACCAATGAACCCGCGCAGATGACCAAGCTGTTTCACTCGCATCCGGAGCACTATGAAATCTCGGTCTATGTATCGGGCGAAAATAAATTTTGTTTTGAGGATGGCAACGATTATGTACCGTCTTATGGAGATATCCGTGTATCAGCTCCCGGTCAGCCTCATTGCGGGGTTTTGGCACAGGCGTGCTGCCTCAGCAGAATCAATCTGTTTCTTTGCGTTGATGCAGAACAGGAATTTATCGCCAACGGTTTTGATATTACTGCCGCATGCCGTGAGATCGCAGCGCAGAAACCGAGTGTTATCCGCCTGCCCGATCATCTGCTGCATCAGATGATGAAAATGTTCTTTGAGACCAACGACGCACTTGACAGAAAACTTATTGACTGCGATGCCATTGCATACAGCTGCTTTATTCGCTTTTTTACCATCATCAACAACGCCTATTTCAGCTCCAATAAAAGCATTATCAAGCCTTATCCCACTGGTGTGATCAGTGCTGCCTGTCAGTATATAGACGACCACTATTATGAAATTAACAATTTGACCGAGGTTTCAGAGGCACTGCATGTGAGCAGCTCTTATCTGTCATCGGGTTTCAGCAGCAAAATGAAGATAACCATGACCGATTATCTTCATTACCGCAGGCTTTCCCGATCGCTCTATCTGCTTGCTACCGGTAAAAGTGTAACCGAGGCAGCGCTGGAGGTTGGATTTTCTTCGGCATCCTACTATTCCAAGCTTTTTCATCACAGATACGGCATCTCCCCCAGTCAGTACGCAAAGCAGATCACCTGTTGATCTGGATTTTATACAAATCATACATCAAGGAGACATACTATGAAAACGAACCTGCAAAGAGCGGCGGCGACGCTGCTTGCCTGCCTGCTGCTTCTCTCATCCTGCGGTGAGACAGTGCAGACAGAAAATCCCGATACGAAGCGCACAGAGACCACGGCAATCACCGAAGCTCCCGAAACCGACATCCTTGACTCGCTTGGGGAGATCGATTATGGGGGTGCCGATTTCAGAATCATCTGCCAGCATATGGAGCTTCGCCCCAATATGCCCCTTGAGGCGGAGACCGGCGATCTGTTCTGGGATTCGATCTATCGGCGTGACCGCAGAATCGAAGAGCAGTTTGGTGTGAAGATGGTCTATTCTGCAGATGGAAACAGAGGGGCGGTACGCGATGCTGTGACTCGTGTGGTGAATGCACAGGAGGATGCCTATGACATTGTGCTTACCCCTATGTCAGACGGCTTCAATGTTTTAGTGCCGGCAGGGATGCTGTATGATCTTCGGACGGTTGATACGCTCTGTCTGGAGGAACCCTGGTGGAATCAGTCGATGAACCGTGAGATGACCATTGGCGGCAAACAATATGCGGCAACCGGCATGGTATCGGTATCCTATCTTTACACCCCCTATTATTTTCTCTTCAACATGAATATTGCATCCGATTACAACATTTCAAGTGAGCAGCTATATTCCGCAGTCAGAGAGGGAAGCTGGACTCTTGAGATGATGGAGATGCTTCAAAAGGATGTCTATTCCGACCTTGACAGCAACGGTAAGGAGGATATTACCGACCAGTATGGGTTGATGTTTGACGAGGGCTGCGGCAACGCCTTTTATGCGGGCTGCGGTATGCTGATGGTGGAAAATGACGACGGCGAGATCAAAATCAACATGAACAGTGAGAAGTCGATTGGGGTACTTGACCGTTTAAATTCCATGTTTTCCGAAGGCTCGCACATCCGAAACGATACCATGGCGCTTGGCAATGATTCGGACGGTGTTCCTCATTATGTTTCGAGCTTTATGAAGGGAAGAGTGCTTTTCAATGTAAGCTCGCCTACCGCTATGGTGACCTATCTGCGCGATATGGAGGACGATTACGGTATGCTTCCCATGCCCAAGCTGGACGAGGCGCAGGCTGATTACTTTACAATCTACAACTCCTGGATGCCAAGCGGCTACGGAATTCCGATTACAGCCACCGAGACCGGCAGAATCGGCGTGATCTCCGAGACAATGGCGCGCCTGGGTTATACAACCGTTCAGCCGAATTTTGTTGAGGTAACCATGAAGGAGAAGGTCGCCCGCGATGAAAACTCCAAAGAGATGCTTGATTATATTATGAATTCTCTGGTGATCGATCTGAATATGATCTTTAACTTTGGTAACTCGTCGATTGAATTGAGAAAATATGCGGCGGGACTGACAGAAAATTTTGCTTCCAAGTATGAAAAGCTGACCAAGGTGATCACAAAGGATATCGACAAGCTGCTGGAGCAGTACAACAGTATTGACGGGTAACGATCTAAAGAAATTCAGCGAAACCCTTGTCTTGTGCATCCGAATATGCTAAAATATGCTCAGAAAAGCGGCTGTGCCGAAAGGAGAATTTGTCATGAACAGAAGAGAACAATTGCTGCAGCTTGTATCGGATATCGCGTCGGGTGAGGATATCGCCCTCAAATTTGCGGTGCATCTGGAGGAGCTGTTTGATATAATCAATGCTGATGCAATCTGCGATGCTTACCGCAGTGCGCTGGAGCGGGAGAATTACGCTGAGGCTGCGGCAGCTCTTGCGAAGCATTTCCGCGAAAAAGACGATTTTCCGCTGTCGGACAAAGGAAATGTGACGGAGAATCCCGGCATCAAGGGAACCTATGACCGCGAAATGGCGGAGAACACGCTTGCGGGCAGAATGCGTGAGGTGAACATCAATTGGGAATTTCCCGACGGGGAGATCGATTTTCTCTTTGATCCCACCGCGCTTAAGGGACCGAGAAATCACGAGTGGCTCTGGCAGTTCAACCGTCACGCCTACTGGCGCAATTTAGCCTGCACCTACAGCGAAACGGGAGATGAAAAGTATGCAAGGGGCTTTGTCAGACAGCTGATCAAGTGGATTGCGCAGACCGATCTTCCCGAACAGTGGAACGGGGCGGGCAGCGCATGGAGAACCATTGAATGTGGACTGAGACTGCTGGGAAGCTGGCCGGTATCCTTTAATATTTTCAGAAAATCAGCATCCTTTCCCGATGCGGCGCTGCTTCTGATGATTGCCTCGATGCATCGGCAGTCGGTGCATCTGGTATCACATCCCACCGGCGGAAACTGGCTGATGATGGAGTCAAACGGCATCTACACCTTCTCGGCACTCTTTACAGAGCTTGTCGATGCGGAGCAGAACCGTGCCCTTGCGGCAGAGCGGCTGATCTGTGAGCTCGAAAAGCAGATTCTGCCCGACGGCATGCACAATGAGCTGTCACCCGACTATCAGGGAGTGGTGTTCACCTGTGCGGCAAACTTCTATTATCTGGCGCAGAAGCTGGGGCTTGCCGATGAGGTTCCCGAGCAGGTGGTTTCGCTGATCAAGCGAACGGTAAAGGCGGCAATCTGCCTGTCAACGCCCGCCTTCACACAGCCGAGAACCAACGATACATTTACTATCAGAACCGGGCACTATACAGAGCGCGCCGAGTCGCTTTTCGGAACAACACCCGAATACAGATTTATGAACTCCCGCGGCAGCGAGGGTATGCAGCCCCTTGGGGACAATCCCTCGGTTTTCCTGCCCTGGGCAGGCTTTGCGGTGATGCGTACCGGCTGGGGCGCGGATGATGCCTATCTCTGCTTTGATGTGGGACCGCTTGGTGCGGGACATATGCATCAGGATAAGCTGAACATCAATCTCTATAAAGGGGAAGAAGAGCTGATCTTTGACGATGGCGGCGGACAGTACGAGCACTCACCTGCACGCGGTTATGCAACCTCCGGATACGGCCACAACACGCTGCTGGTGGACGGTGAAGCGCAGTCCAGACGGACACCCCTTCAGATGAGCGAGCCGATTGACGCGGGCTGGGTCAGCAATGAGACCTTTGACTATGCCTTCGGCGTATATGAAGACGGTTTTGGCAAAGAGCAGAAGAGACTTGCAAATCACAAGCGGGAGGTGCGCTTCTGCAAGCCGGGATTCTTCTGCGTGGTTGATACGGTTTGCACTGCCGATGGCAATGCACACGATTATGAGCTGATTTTCCATCTTGATACCACAAAGGTGCGCGCGCTTGACGAATATAAGAATGGTGTGATTTCAGAATTTGGCAGAATATATGAGCTTGCGATGATCCCCTTTGACGAGGAGGGCGCGGAGGTTATCCTTCAGGCGGTATCGGCGCAGACCGAGCCTCAGATGCAGGGCTGGTACAACGGCAGAAACGAGAGCTGTCTCCATGAAGCGATCACCGTTTCCAGAAAGGTGAGCGGTGTGAAGGACTACCGCTTTGTCACGCTCCTCTTCCCCGTGAAGGCAGAGAGTGAACTTCCGAAGGCGGAGCTGTGCGGCGGTGAGCTGCGGATTTGCTTTGAGAACAGGGTATATGTGATCAATTCTCTGACGCTTGATCGCTGAGGAGATTGAAAAGCATATAATTCGCACAATGGGGGGCTGTGAGGGCAGTTTTCTCTTTTGTGAAACGCGCTGTTTTTGACCGAAATGTGAAATTCGGGTTGATATGCCCTTGCAAAATGTCGGATACTGTAGTATAATATTAAGAATAATTGTTTTTGGATGACGCTTGCAGGAAAGTGCGGGTGCGGGATCGTATCTGCTGCCGAAGGAGTAACACTCTCAGGTTTCCGAAAGGATGAGGACTGTAAGCTGACAAAACTTTGGAGAAGCTCATTTGATTGAGTGCCGAAGGTGCAAGGCGATATCGCCAGTCTCTCAGGCAAAAGGACAAAGTTGAGAACAGCGGTTTTATTTGCTGTTATGATTGTTGTTCCTCGCGGCGGAGTGCTCTTTGGCTCCGCCGTTTTTTGTTGTCCGGACAGACATGGAGGAAAAACATGAACGCAATTTTTGATCAGATTGCTGCCATAAACAGCAAGATCAACGGTGTGGTTTGGGGGATTCCCGGTCTGGTACTGCTGATCGGTGCCGGTATCCTTCTGACCTGCTGTACAAAGGTATTCCAGATTACCCGCGTCGGTCACTGGTGGAAAGAGACCATCGGAAGCCTTTTCAAAAAGAACAGCGATTCCAACAAAAAGACAGACAGAAAATCGATTTCTCAGTTCCAGGCACTCTGCACAGCGCTGGCTGCTACCGTCGGTACCGGTAATATCGCCGGTGTTGCGGCTGCCATCGTCATCGGTGGTCCCGGCGCGGTCTTCTGGATGTGGGTTGCCGCATTCTTCGGTATGATGACCAACTTCTCGGAAAATGTGCTTGGAATCTACTTCCGCCGCCGTAATAAGGATGGCGAGTGGTCAGGCGGTGCCATGTATTATCTGAAGGACGGTCTGGGTAAGAAAAAGGGCTGCGGCGGCGTTGCATCGGTGCTGGCGGTGCTCTTCGCATGCTTTGCAATTCTCGCATCCTTCGGTATCGGCAATATGGGTCAGATCAACAAGATCGTACTCAACATTCAGTCTGCATTCTTCAAGAACAGCACAATGGGAGAGATTGCGGGCATTTCGGTTATCAATCTGATCATCGGTATTGCACTGATGATCATCGGCGGTCTGATTATTATCGGCGGTCTGCAGAGAATTGCTACCGTAGCTGAACGCGTTGTGCCCTTCATGGCGATCCTTTATATCGTCGGCTCGCTGATCATATTCTTTATGAACATCGCCAATGTTGGCGACATGTTTGCTGCTATTTTCAAGTTTGCCTTCACCGAGCGCGCTGCATACGGCGGTGTGGTTGGTACCATCTTCCTCGGCATGACCGAGGGCTTCAAGCGCGGTGTCTACTCCAATGAGGCAGGTCTCGGTTCTTCTGTTATGGTGCACTCCTCCTCCAATGTTAAGGAGCCTGTCCGTCAGGGTATGTGGGGTATCTTCGAGGTATTCTTTGATACCATGATCATCAGTACCATGACTGCTATCGTGGTGCTCTCCTCCGGTTACATTGATCTTGCTACCGGTAATCCCGCAGTTAAGGGCCTTTCGGATGCAACTCTCGTTTCCCGTGCCTTCGGTGATGTCTTCGGTATTGCAGGCGAGTGGTTTGTTGCCATCGCAATGCTGCTCTTTGCCTTTACCACCGTGCTCGGCTGGTCTCAGTACGGCTCCAAAGCGGTGGAGTATCTCTTCGGTCTGAAGGGGGTTAAAGTTTACAAGGTGATTTTCGTTGTGATGATCATCTCGGGTGCTGTGATGACCTCTTCGCTGGCATGGGATATTTCGGATACCTTCAACGGTCTGATGATGATCCCCAACCTGATCGGCGTTGTTTCGCTCTTCCCGCTGGTTATGAAGATCACACGCAATTATGTCAACCGCAAGATCAAGAGCAAGGATGAAGCGCCCATGCTCTCCTACGATGCCGAGATTGAAAAAGAAATGGCATCGAAGCTGGATGAGGAATAAAGACACAAATTTTTCTGCGAAAAATTAGTGTCAGCAAATTTTACTGACGCAAAATTAGTGTCGACAAATATCTAATGATATAAAACATAAAAGCCCGGCTGTAATGGGACGTATTCTTAAGGACAGTTTTAGAAGTACATTACCTACCGACAGAAAAAAGCAGAAACCGCAGATTGATTTTCTGTGGTTTTTGTGCTATAATAAATATTATAATTAAAACTGTTCCAGTGATTAAATAAAATCTAAACTTTAATTAAACAGTTAGATAAATATGATTTTATCCGTCTGTTAGGATTTGAGTTGTATATACAAATGCATATTATGAAGGGAGTCGCAAATGAAGAAAATTAATGTGTATATTAATTCGTATTTAGAATATATGAATAGTATTTTATTGACCAGTAGATATAATGAAATTACAGAGCCATATATTGGATATGGATTGATGACAAAAGAAGAAAATGAATATACGACTCGTATAAAGCATTTTTTAGAAAAATACCATAATGACGATATTTATCAATATATTGAGAGTTTGGTTCCAAATGGTTTTACTTTTTCGCGTCCGGTGGAATTAATGTTGAGCCTTGGAAATAATACAGATTTTTCGATGCAATATACACCATCAGAGATGTGTATTGAGTATTGTGGTGGAATTTCAAACATCAAAGAATTGTTGAGGTTGTTGAAAGAATATGAAGCAAAAATTGGTTTTTTTGCTTTTTTAGAAGAAGCGAAAGAATACTACAATCCAATAATTGAACAAGCGAAAGAAATTGTCAATAAATACCCCTATATATCCATTTTAGAAGATGAATATGGAAAAGAGCAGAATTCTTATAATTATATTTTATCTTCCTTAATGATAGGCAATTACGGAATATCTTTTGGTGAAAAAGGAAAGGCAAAACTTGATATATTTTCTGTTTTTGCAACAGATGGCTTCAGTATCTCAGAGGCTGTATTATTTCATGAGTTTTCACATCCGTTTATCAATCCATTGACTGAAAAATACATAGATTTGACAACTAAATATCAAACTTCGCACGAGTTGCTAAAAAAATACAAATTGCAGGGCTTTAAATCAGGTTATGGTGATTGGTATGAGTGTATTAATGAGCACCTTGTAAGAGCGATGGTTGTTCACCTTTTACAAAAATGTAATCTCCAAGATATAGCAACTGAAATGTTAGATCATGACCTATGTAAAGGGTATAAGTATATACCATTAATACTTGAAAAATATAAATATTATGATGACCATCGTGATATTTATCCCGATTTTGAAACATTCTATCCTACATTGTTAGAAGTATTTTCTAATATTGTTTGAAATTTGAAATGAGATAATAAATTTCAATTTGTCGATAAATGCAGAAATTGCCAAAGCTTCCCTTGTGTAAAGGGAGGTGGCACGCGAGGGATTGTAATGCAGAGCAAACACAACAAAGACATTGTTCCAACTGCAAAAATGCCACGAAAGAATATGACCAAAGAAGAAAAACATCTTTGGTATGATTTTCTGCGTACCTATCCCATCCGCTTTTCTCGTCAAAAGGTTCTCGGAAGATATATCGCAGATTTTGACTGTGCAGAGGCAAAGCTTATTATTGAGCTTGACGGCTCGGGACATTATACCGAAGAAGGAAAACAACACAACGAAGAAAGAACCGCTTTTCTCGATGAATACGGATTGACAGTTATAAGAATACCTAATACGGAAATACAAAAACTTTCGAGGTGTTTGTGAATATATTGATCACCTCGTAGACCAATCCCTCAGTCAGCTTTGCTGACAGATACTGTCGCACTTACATGCGACAGTACCTTGAATATTGATTTTGCCGGTCGAAGACCGCCATTTCAGGGCATTTTATGCCCTGAAACCAATCAATATATGCCACAAAATCGAAAATTTTGTGGCTGGGCTGTTGCAAATATTCCATTTGCAACAGCCCTCTTTTTTATGTTCACCTATGACTTGTCAATTTTCCTGACAAGCACTGCAATTGTGGTCACAAACGCAAAATACGGTATACTTCTTTCAAGATATACCGTATTTTTGAAAACTGTCTTTTAGAGTGACGCTCTAAAAATCGGGCTTTTATGCTGTGTCAGAGTGTGCTTATCAGCTTCTCAAGACCGCTTCCGCTGCAGACGGTGCAGTCGCGGAAGTGATCGCCGTCGAAGATGCGCTCGGGGCGGTTGGTGCGGACGGCGTAAACTTCAACTGCCATGGGATGGATGCAGAGCAGCTTTTCGGTGCCTTCGGGGAAGCTGACGGCAGGGCGCTTTTTCTCCTGCTTGATGTAGCTCTCCTCCGATTTTGTGATGGCGTGGAGGTTGGGCTTACCCTTCAGGATGCCGCTGCCGGTTGTGGGAAAGCGGAGATTGACGAAGATAGGCTTATTGTTATTTGTTGTGTAGAAGGAATTCAGATCGGTTAAGGTATAGCTGTCCTTATACTTGAGGCAGGCAAAGAATTTGACGGCGTAGGTTTTATCGGGGGTGGTGATGAAAAGCTCGGGAGCGCTGCTTTTTGCGATGAGCGAGGTGTAATAGCCGGGGCGGCAGTCGAGTGCATAGCCGCGCTCACGGCAGAGCTTTTTGATGCGGTGAAGAAGCTTGATGCGCTTGATGAGGGCGCGCAGGAGGATGCAGGCTTTGACAAGCAGACAGAGTGCGGCAAGAATGGCGGCAAGCTCGAGGATGAAGAGCAGCCAGGATGTGAGGGTGAACTTAGACAGGTTCGATAACATAGTGATGCTCCTTTTAATGTATTTTATCAAGCGTTCATCTGACTGCATTATATCATAACAATACGAGAATGTCAATAGAAATATTGCGAATCGCTCCATTTTTTCACATCAGAGCAAAAAATCCGCCGCAGACGGTGAGGTCTGCGGCGGGGAAGGGATGCTTATCTGAATTTCTGTAGGAAGGCATCGAAGGCGGCGGTGTATTTCTTCTCCATCTTCTTTAAGTATGATGCGTATTCATAATCAAATTCCAGGCAGTCACGGGTATGCCATCCTGCGCGCTCCAGCTGGGAGGAGAACACTACACCAAAATCAAGAGTGAGACCGTCGCGGATGATATCGATCATCAGAATGGTGTCCTCATCGCGGGCGTACTTTTCCTTGAGCATGGTTTCCATGTAGGTGGGAATAACCGTATCATTGCTGACGCGGGCGAGGGCTTCGGTGATACAGCCGGTGAAATCGATGTCCTTTACATCGGCAGGAATACCGAGGAGTGAGTAGGTGTCCATGGCGTAGGTCTGATATCTTTCCTGCTTCTCGTCATACTTGGGGTAGGGGATGATGCCGTAGTCGCTCTTCATATCGCGTAGATCGCTGCTGAATCCGAGAAGGGCAGTCATGAGGAATGCGCGGTTATCCGAGAACATGCTGAGATAATCGGTATGGGAGATGCTTCTCCAGTCAAATGCGGGGAGGCTGGCTATGTAGACATTCTCGTTATCATAAATGAGCTCTTTTGCCTCGGCAACCAGCCATTCGATGCGGGGATCCGCGAGATTGGATACGGGGAATCCCTCTTCATCGAGCTTGGTTGTGGGGATGTTGAAGGCTTCATGGAAGTTGTTGAGTGCGAGGGAGTTGTTGAAGATCAGAGGATAGGAGTCATGCTGGTCGAATTCGCCGTTGCCGTCCACATCAGAGCGGGCGTACTTGGTCAGATCGAGCATCTTGTTATAGGTCCAGGTGCCGTCCTTGACCCATGTATAGGGCGACTCGATGCCGTAATTATCGGCATATGTCTGATTGAACATCATGCAGAAGATGGAGCTCCAGAGGTTGGTGGTGATATCGCTTGGCGAGAGGTAGACCTTGCCGTTGATCGACATGGTTTCCATAATGGTAGATGCCCACCATTCCTTTGTCAGATCAATATAGGGGACGGTGGTAAGGTCAACGAAGTTTCCGTTGGCGAGGGCATTTCCGATGTAGGCTGCATAGCCGTCCACCAGGTTGTAAGCACCCTCATCGGCTGCAACTGAGGAGCTGATGAGCTTCAGGAAAGAACCCTGCTGATCCCAGCCGCCCGGTTCGGAACGAATGGAAATTTTTGCGCCTAAACGATCCTCTACCTGCATATTGCGGCGGTAAACGGCGTCGTTGAGAAGCTCGCCGGTTTCTTCCTCCGCATAGAACTGGCTTTCCACGCCTTCACGGACGAGGATGACATAATCCTTGCCTCCGTAGGTTTTGGTGGAGAGTCCTTCAAAAATATCGGCTTCGGTTTCGGCTGCTGTTTCTGCGGCGGTGGTGACGGCAGAATCACCTGTGTTTCCGGCAGGCTTTTCACCGCAGGCTGCGAAGGCTGATATCAGCAGTGCGGCGAGGAGTAGTGTTGACAATGTTCTTTTCATGGTATTACCTCCTGTTTACATATTGTAAAGTTCTATTTTAGGTTCATACAGCCTGGATTCGGGTACATTTCCGGTTTCAAGCCAGTCGAGCACACTCTTCAGACAGTCGGTGGTGATCTTTCTGACCGGCTGAACAACGGTGGCGAAACGGTAGTCGGTGAAGGGGGAGATTTCAAGCCCGTCATAGCCCATGATGAGGATGTCATTCTCGCTGATACCGCGTTCGCGCATGGATTTGATCATGCCCATGGCAAAGATATCGCAGGTGCCGAAGATGGCATCGGGGAGATTTTTGGGACCGCGGGTGTTGTACAGCTCTGTAAAGCTATCATAACCGCTCTTGAAGCTGTAGCCGGCGTAATTCTCCGAAATATCGATGCGGTCTGACAGACCGTAATTGCGCATGGCATCGACATATCCCTGGTTGCGCGTATGGTAATAGCTTCTGAAATGATAGATATTGCGGCAGCCCTGCCCGATCAGGTGTTCTGTACCCCGAAAGCCTCCCTCACGATTATCCAGTATGAAGGTGCAGGAACCGGGAATGTTGTAGGCATCCATCACGAAGGCGAGAGGATGGCCTGCCGCTGTATAATCGGAGAGAATCTCCAGCGTGATTTGCTCGTTGGAGACCCCATTCAGCTTTTCGGGAGGAGTTGCATAAATGATGGCGTCGGGATTCATGGACAGGATGCGGCGGAGATTATCGTTTTCCTTGTATCCGCCATAGTTGATGAAGGGGATCACATCATAGGTGATGTTTTTCCAGACACAGCTGGTGACCGCAACCTCGGTGATGATCGGGTAGATGGTGGAGGCAAAGTTATCACCCAGCGGGATGCCGAGGGCAATGACGTGACTCTTACCGGTTTTGAGTGAGCGGGCAGTGTGATTGACCACATAGCCCATGTTGTCGGCGGTTTTTCGGATATGTTCGATGGTTTCTTTACGGATGCTGTCAATACCGCAGCCGCGCAGAACCTTTGACACCAGCGAAAAAGAATAGCCGCTTTCTGCCGCAACCTCTTTCAGCGTGACTCTTCTCATGACAGCCTCCTTTTATGAGAAAAATAATACAACGTTGTACTAATCTGTAAAATATTATACCATATACGGAGGGGGGCAGTCAATCTGAAAACTTTTCATTAAAATTTGTCGTAACTTTGTAACAAATATATCATCTGTTATTTAGAATTAATCAACAAAGTATTGTGATAATCAGCAAAAAAGAGCCGGCACATGGGATGTGTCAGCTCCTTGGGACTGGTATGGATTTATGCTTCAAAGGCATCGACAGCGCGGCGGATACTCCATTCGTTTGCTTCGAGGAGGGCTTTGGCGGCGGTTTCATCAAGACCTGTGATCTCGCTTGTGATGCGGATCATGCGGGCGGTGAGCTTTGCATTGGTGGGGCGGAGGTTGATCATCATGTTTTCGTAAACCTTGCCGGTTTTAACCATTGAGACGGTGGAGAGCATGTTGAGCACCATCTTCTGGGCACTGCCTGCCTTCATACGGGTGGAGCCTGTGATGACCTCAGCGCCTGTATCGGTGACGATGGCGATATCGGCGAGGGCGGCAAGTCTGCTGTCCCCGTTGGAGGTGACGGCAATGGTGGTACAGCCAAGCGACTTTGCATATTCGATGCCGGCGATGACATAGCCTGCACCGCCTGCGGCAGAGATGCCCACCAGGATATCGGCGGCGGTGAGGTTGATTCTCTTCAGGTCGCCGATGCCCTCTTCCGCGCTGTCCTCGATGTCAGCAGCAGAGGAAAAGACCGCTTCGTTTCCGCCTGCCATGAGTCCGATGACGGTGTCGGGTGTGACACCGTAGGTGGGAGGACACTCGACGGCATCAAGGACACCGAGACGTCCCGAGGTACCTGCTCCCGTGTAGATCAGCCTTCCGCCCCGCTCAAAGGTCGATGCAATGGCGTCACAGGCGGCTTCAATCTGAGGCATGGCGGCTTCAAGGGCGCGGACCGCGTTATAGTTTTCCCGCTGGATGCATTCAAGCATTTCAGCGGTGGTCATGCGGTCGATATGGGTGGTATGGGGATTGCGTGCTTCGGTTTTCAGCATGGTATTGACTCCTTTCGGTAATGGCGGTCAGGCATGGGTCTCGCTGTAGAGATTCATTGCCAGCTTGACAGCACCCTCTACAGGCTCGCTGGCGAGGATTTTGATATCAAAACGGCTGCTGTTGGGCAGAAGCTCGCGGATCATGGGGACAAGCCTTGGCTGTGCGGTGAGTCCGCCTGCCAGAACAACAGGGAGGGGCTGTTTTTCGGGGAAGGTTTTGGCAGCTGAGGTGAGCAGCTTTGCCACCTCCCACATGTTGCGGCGCAGAATGGATTTGGCGGTTTTATCTCCGCCGTCGGCAGCCTCGAATACAATCGGAGCAAAGGATGCGATGTGCTTTTTTCCTCCGCTGTAGAGCTCGCCGATGAAGTCATTGGGGGTTCCCTCGTGCATGGAATCCAGCTTCTTTGATAGAAGAGAGGGAGAATCGGTTCCGTCGATCACGGCGAAATAGTGATGAAGAGCATCTCTGCCGATGTTGTAGGCAGATCCGCCGTCATCGAAGAGATATCCCCAGCCCGCGATACAGCGGCGCTCTTCGCCCTTGACAGCAAAGGCACAGATACCGGTGCCCAGAATCATGGTGATGCCGTCGCTGCTATCCAGCCCTGCCATGATGAGATTTTCATTGTCGCTTCCGTTTCCATGGGCGGCAAAATGAAATTCTGCCAGAAAGGCGGAGATGGTTTGCTGCATGCTGCCGCTGATTCCTCCGGCGATGCCTGCATAAACTGCGACCGAGGAGAGAGGGATGCCGCGGCAGATCTCGCGGATGCCTGTGGAAAGCACCTCACGGGCGCGGTCGATACCAATATCGAAGGGATTACAGGGATCGAGACGGAGGGAGCGAATGATTCTGCCCTCCTGATTGGCAAGAGCAAAGGCGGTTTTGGTGCCTCCGCCATCGATGCCCAGGTAGTAGATTTGAGTGTCATCCCGGAAGAGGTCATTGATATCGCAGGAGAAAATCTCTGCGATGCGGAAAAGGGCATCCACCGGGGGAATACTGGGGCCGCACTCCCATTTGGAGACCGTCTTTTCGGAATAGCCGGTGGCATCGGCAAGCTGTTTTTGGGTCATATTCAGCCTTTTGCGGTATGCTCTGATATTGTGCGAGAAGCGTTTTTGACTGATTTCCATGGGCGAATCCTCCCTTTGCTGTTGGTAACATTATACTATAATTCGTAGAAATGTCAACCTATGTTGGGGAGGATGAAAGAGAAAAAACTCTCCTGTGAGGAGAGTTTTTGGAAGTGTTGCTGTTTCTCAGTTTTTATTGTCAAGCTGCTCGAGGGTGACACGGTTTTCGTGGAAGATGACCTCCTTCAGCAGAGCTGATTCAAGGGGCGGTGCGGTGTGACCGATGATGAAGGGCTGATAGGGAAGCCACATGGTAAGCTCCTCATATTCACCCTGCAGGTCACCGTCGGCGGTTTCGGGATTGATCGAGGAGATGCGCTCACGGAGCTTGCGGTTATAGTCGGAGCGGCCATAGGGACCGAGATAGGCGCTGATATGATTGCCCCGGGCGGTGAAATCGTGGCATCCGTCGGCGGCAAAGACAGCACCGCAGAGAACAAAGAGTCCCTCGGGGGTGTAGTTGTTGATCATCAGGGGACCACCATAAGCTTCATCTCCGATGACATTGTGCCATGCGAGGGTGGCGAAGGAGAGACAGATATGCTGGTGGGCTTTATAAGAGGTCCAGAAGGTATTGTTCTCAAAGAGCATACCGGTGAAATCCTGATCCTGCTCCTGGTTGTTCCATGCGTCGATATCAACGCCGCCGTAGGCAGAGTTGCCCAGATTGAGGATGGTGTTATGGCGAACGATCGTATTCTGTTTTCCACCTGCAAAGCGGAAGATGACAATGCCCACGTCGGTGGCATCGACAATGGTGTTGTACTCAATAATGCTGTCGTTGGAGGCATGGGTGATGCCGTCTGACCAGCCGCCGCTGTGATTCGATTCATAGGCGGTGATGAGATTGTGAGCGATATAGTGATCGCTCGTCAGGTCGGCGCAGAAGAAGTTCGTACCGCCGATTGTACCGTTGGCGCGGCAGTAGGTGACCGTGCATTTTTCTTCCATCAGACCGATCGGTGCACCGGCATTTCCTCCCAGCGTCTCTTGGTCTGCAAAGGCAGTACGGTTGCCGTCTACCCAGACATGGGTTAGCGTAGACTTGTAGTCTACGATTACCATGCGGTCTGCGTTCCGTTCGGTTCGGAGAACACGCGCCATCATGGTGTAATGGGTGGGATTTCCCCTGGTGGTGAGAGTCATGCCTATGGGGACGGTTATACTGCTGTTCATGAGCACAAGGGTGCCGGGCTCCAGCTCGAGAATTTTGTCTTTTTTTGCCGCATTCAGCATATCGTTCAGCTCGTCCGAGGTAATGATGATGCCGGCGGGGGAGTAGGCAGCATTGTTTGCCCCCCAGAAATAGGGACCGCGAATGATGTCGGGGAGCAGAGCGGCAAATTCGTCGGTTTTGACGAGCGATAGGGCGATGGCGGCAGCACCTTCGGCTCCGATCCTTGCTTTGTAGTCGGAGACCTCATCGAGGGTGGGATCGCGGTTGAGAATGGCGCGGTAGACTGCCATGACCTCAAACTCCGGAGCGAGCTTCAGCTCGGTGAAGGCGGCAGAGGAGAAGAACTGCGTAACGATATCGCAGAAAAGCTCGACGCTGCAGCCGCGCTCTTCAATTTGCTTTGTGTAGTAGAGATATTCCTCTGCAAGCGGGCCGCGTCCCAAACCTTCTGTGAAGAGCTTGCCGATAAACTGACCGCCGCCGTATTTGGGATCGTCTAAACCAACCTCAAGTTCATTTCCGGTATAATCGGTGAGGGTAGCTGCCTCATCAAAATAGCCGAGCTCGATCGTTTTTTGACCTTCTCCGGGAATGGCTGAGATTACGGTACAGGTGGGGATGGGCGTGCTTTCCGTGTCGCTTTCGGGGGCAGTTTCGGGGATGACTGTTACCGTGGATTCGATTGCAGGAGAAGAGGTGATATCTTCTGGTTCATTGATGTCAAACTCATTGCCCGAGCAGGCACTGCTAAACAGCATGACTGCGCTTAGAAGCGGGCAGCAGAATGATCGTGTGAATCTTTTCATAGTGGACTCCTTTAGCTGTAAATAGATGGAATAAATGGTGTGTGCTGAGAGTATTATATAAAAATTGCGATGAATTGTCAAGAAAGGAACTGATGCATTTGCACACATCAGTTCCAAAGTTGGTTGTTTTTTACAGAATCGGTCGAATCATCTTCATGATTTCGTCGGCATAGATTTTGTGACCGAAGTCATTCACATGCCAGTTGTCGGCGAAGAGACGGGCAAATCGCTCCTCCTTCGACAGCCCTGCGAGAGCGGACTCCATGGCGGCGTTGGCATCGATCATGGGGATTTCCATCGCCGCGGCGGTTTTTCGCGAGGCTTCGATGAAGCGGTTGTAGGGGGTACTGTTATAGGGAGCATCCTGCGATCCGGCGACAGGCGAGACGGTGAGCAGGTGCAGGTGAGCGCAGTCCTGCTTCATTCTTCCGAGAAGACGGGAGAGATGTTCTCCGTAGACCTCTGGGGTGCATCCTGTGAGCCAGTCATTGATGGTATGCGCTTCTGCGATAAGGATGTGCGGGGTGAAGGGAGTGACGCAGTCCCCGTAGTAATCCTCTGCAAAGCGCAGGCAATGGCAGGAGCCGACGCCCTGGCGGATGACTGCATAGCTTCCGCTGAAGGACATCACGGTATCGATCAGAACCTCGCCCGATAGGGGCGTGATTACGACCGGGGCTCCGCTGCAGAAGATGGGAATATCGCGGAAGGAGAGTTTTCCGTAGCGGAGGCGGTCAGCACAGAGTGTTTCGGTGCGGCTGTTCTCTGCGTATTCGATTTTTACCGATGCGGGGGTGTTGTTCTCTGCGAAGCGGACGACAAGAAGATCGGCAGGACACTCCAGCATGATTGCTTTTGTGAGCTTCACACAGCGGTGAAGGAGAGGCAGTCCGTATTTTGCGGAAAGGCTGTCAGCGGTACACTCGGAGGCAGTCGAGCCTGTGATGCGGTTGATTTCAGCCCGTACCAGATTGATGTAGTCGCCGCCGCCCATCCGCATGTTGCGTCCGATGCCGCGTCCGAAGGGATCATAGCCGAACTCGGTTTCATCGGTTACAGTAAAACCGACAGCTCCCTGTCCGCAGGCATGAGAGTCTCCGGTGAGAAGGATTGTTTTAATCATGGATATTACCAGACGTTGGTTTCAGCCATCTTTTCAAAGGCTTCCTGAATCTTTTCGGCGCCCTTGGCGGCTACCTTGTATTTTCTTTCATATTTGGAAACAAAGTCGGGAGAATTGCCCTGGATAATTTCTGACAGAATGAGTGCATAACCGTCGGAAGCATAGCACCAGGCGAAGTTGCTGAACTTGGTTTCGTTGATGATATCGAGCATCATCATGGATTCGTTGTCGGTGGCATACTTGGTTTTGAGTGCCAGCTCAAAGTAGGTGGGAAGCACTTCCTTGTAGCCTTCGGCGGAGAATGCCTCGATGAGGATACCGGTATACTCATAATTTTCCTCAGGCAGAGTGGTCATGACGCAGTAAGGAGAGGAAAGGGTAGAGGTGCGGTAGTTTTCCTGCTGCTCATCCCACTTGGGCATGGGGAGGATGGCGTAATCAAAGCCCTGAATCTCGCGGATTTCATTTTTGGCAGCTCTTAAGTAGTTGTGCACAAAGAGCGACTGACCGTTTGAGAATTCCTGAAGTGAGCCGGCTCCGCCCTGGGAGAGATAAACGCCCTTGGCATCGACAAAATAGCCATAGAGTTTTTCGGTGATGGCAGACATTTTATCGAGATCAAAATCCACGTGCAGGGTATCTCCATCCTTGATAAGGGTATCCATGCCGAAGCTTTCCAGCCAGAAGTGGCAGTTGCTCTCTGTGAAAAGACCGTAGAAGTCTTCTCCGTCATCGGTGTTGTTGGCGTTGAGATCCTCATAGACATCCTTGGTCATGCCGATGAGCATATCGATGGTCCACTTGCCGTCGAGGACTGCCTGATAGGGAACCTCGATGCCGTAGTCGGTCATCTTGTTCTTGTTGGCATAGAGAACCCATGCTTCGTCCAGGCTGACGATTGACATATCCGAGGGGACGAAGTAGCACTGGTCGAGGAAGGAGTATTCTTCTACGTCGAACCACCAGGGCTTATCAAAGTTCAGATGGGGGAGATTATTGATATTAAGGAAGTGATTGTTCAGGGTGAGGGGACCAAGAAGCGCAGAATGACCGCAGGCGAGGGTATAGGTGGTGTCGCCTGAGCTAACCAGGCTCTTGATGTTGGATATGTTCTGGTAGGGGTCAAGACCGTCGTCGTTAACCTCCATATCGGCGTTGAATCGCTCGTTGATGTTGCGGCGGGTGTAATAAAAGGCGTCATTGACAGGCTCGCCAACCTCTTCTTCGGCATAAAACATTTCATTGAAGCCCTCAAGCGAGGAGACCTTCATTACATAGCCGTCCATATTCACCTCGGGCAGGTCGTCCGGGATGGCTCTTCTGGCGGCGAGGGGATCATCTTCGACAGGTGCGGCTGTAGTGGCTGCGGTGGTCACGGTTGTGTCGGTGTCGGCAGACTCATCCGAGCAGGCGACGAGGGGAAGAATCATGCAGACAAGCAGAATAATGGATGACGCTTTGATTAAAAAGTCTCTCATTTCAATTACTCCTTAATATATGAATAAAATTTGAATTTATACCAGCAGAACCTTGGTTACCTTACCTGCGCGCAGGTCTGCATAGGCTTCATTGATCTTTTCAAGGGGATAATCGGTGGCAGTTTTGTCGATGGCTGCATGGAGCTCGGGATGAGCGAGGAGGAAATCTGCGTAAGTATCCACATCCGAGAAGGAATACTGGGAAGAGCCAATGAGACGGAGTGCGCCGAAGGTGATGCGGTGAGGCTCAATCGGGATGGGACCGCGATCCGAATACTGACCGGGGATAAGGTAAACGCCGCGGTTGCGGAGAATCTTCATGCCGAAGGGAACAGCTCCTGCGCCGCCGCTGGCTTCAAAGACGAGGTCCGCACCGAGACCGCCGGTCAGCTCTGTGATGCGTGCGGTGATGGCATCCTCGCCCTCCACATCGAGGGAGTATATCTCATCGGCACCGAGGCACTTGAGGGTGGCGATCATTTCATCGGAGGGGTGACCTGCTGTGACGGTAATCACATGAGGAATGCCCGATGCTTTCAGATACATAGCGGCAAAGCTTCCGATGGCGCCTGAACCCTGAACAACAGCGACGTTGGTATCTGCTTCGCGCCAACCTGCCTCATGACCCAGCTTAAAGGCATGCATGCAGGTAGGACCTGCACAGGCAAAGACGGCAGCTGTGCGGGGGTTGACGCCCTCGGGAATCTTGATGAGGTTGGTGGCGGGAGCATAGCACATTTTGCCGTAGCCGCCATGGAAGTGGGGAGCGTCATGGGGATCGCCGCCGTTGGTAACAGACATATGGACGCAGTTTGCATCGTCGCCGGTCTTGCAGAGCAGGCACTCACCGCAGGGGCAGGCAATGTCGGAGATGACATAATCGCCGACCCTGAGGTTTTCGATGCCCTCGCCCAGATCCTCGATTCTGCCGATGAATTCATGACCGATGATGTGATTGGGGGGAGATGCCAGTCTGCCGCTGTGGATGTGCAGGTCGGTGCCGCAGACGCCGGAAGCCACGAGGCTCATGGCAGCGATGCCGGCTTCGGGCTTGGTGATGGGGTATTCGCGGATTTCAAAGGGCTTGTTGATGCCGGTGAAGATGGCAGCTTTGGATGTATTCATGATGATGATTCCTTTCGTATGTGATATGATGGGGGATGGGCGGGAGATAAAACCCCCCGCCCTATGGGACGATTTTGCTTAGTGATCGTGCTCGGTGCGCTTGAGGATATCCTCCTGCACCTCTTTTGCCAGCTGTGTATAGTAGGCACTGAAGCCGGATACGCGGGTGACCAGGCTGCGGTAATCCTCGGGATTCTCCATGGCGTCGATAAGCGTCTGTCTCGATACCGAGTTGATCTGTACCTCCTGGCCGCCCATCATGAAGTATGCGCGGATGATGGAGGCGAGCTTGGCACGCTTTTCGGGGTCGGAGAACATTTCGGGGGAGTACTTCTGGTTGACAACCGTTCCGCAGGCTGCGTAGGTGTAGTCGGGACGGGAGAGCGACTTGAAGGCGGCGGTGGGACCGTTCAGATCTCTGCCGTGCATAGGAGATGCGGCGTCACTGAGCGGTGTGCCCGACAGTCTGCCGTCGGGGGTAGCGCCGATTTCACCGCCGGCATAAATGCTGGCGATATTGGAGGCGATAGCAACATAGAAGCCGCCGCCGTCACGGGTCTTGTGATCCTTGAAGACATCATAGTGTGCCTTGTTGAACCAGACGGCGTACTTGTCGACCTCGGGGATGTCGTTGCCGTACTTGGGCAGGGCGAGAAGCATTTTGCGGAGATCCTCATGACCCTCGAAGTTTGCCTTCAGAATGTCGCGCAGCTCGCTGAATTTGAGGAGCTTGCGGTTGAAAACCACCTCTTCGATGGCATAGAGCGAATCCGCCATGGTGGCGATGCCCATACAGCCGGCGCCGTGAACAGATGCATACTTGGTGCCGCCGCGGTTGATATCAAGACCGCGCTCAATGCAGTCGGGACAGCCGCAGGAGAGGAAGGGCTGCTGATAATTATAGTAATTATAGCGGTTGTTATTATTGTTGAAGGAGGCGCAGTATTCGTCAGCACCGAATCTCATCTGATCTTCGACCGCCTTGACGAAATCTTCCATGGTTTCGAAGCTGTCCACATCGGGACATTCGATGCCGTAGGAGGTGCCTGCGAAGTTGACACCGCCGTTGAGCGCGCGCTCCAGGTAGACGGGGGAATTGTATCTGCCGTCACTCCACGGGGGCTGCTGGCCGGGTAAGAAGTTTTCGATGCAGCCAACCATACAGTAGTTGCGGCAGTCTTCCAGCTCGTAGCCGTAGCGCATGAGGGCGGGGATGTTGGCTTCATCGTTCATGAGGGCAGGGTAGCCGAGACCGGTGCCGATGACCTCAAGACATGCATCGAGGAATTCGAGGGGCGCATCCTTGTGCATACGGGCAGAGAGGTTGGGGCCGGGAATGTTGCACTCGCGGACTGCGGTGAGAATATGATAGGTGAGGGGATTGACCGCACTTGTTCCGTCGGAGGGCTTTACGCCGCCGATGGCGATATTGCAGGTGTTGTCTCCGCCGAAAAGCTGGGATTCGCCGATTTTAAGCAGAGTGCAGGCGATATAATCGAGGGCTTCCTTATCGGTGAGTCTGCCGGCTTCGATATCAGCTTTATAGAAGGGATAGAGGTACTGGTCGAGTCTGCCCAGTGCCATGGCATAGCGTCCCTCAATGAAGTAGGCAGTATGCACGAACCATACGAGCTGGAGTGCCTGGGGGAAGGTTTCGGGGGCTTTTTCTGCGATGTGGCGGCAGTTTGCGGCAACAACAGGCTTGCCCTTCTCCTCTGCCAGTGTGGCATAACGGGAAATATGGCGGGAGAATGCCTCCATGGTGAGCTTTGCGGCGGTGAGGAAGTTCTGCGACTCCTCCGAGCGGTTCTTGGCGAGAGATTTTTCAATATCCTCGAGGATGCCGCCCACACCGCGGGAGAGAATGTAGGAATAATCGGGGCAGAAGTGGTCGGCATTGGTTCCGAACGTGTTTGCACCGTAGGAGTTGAAAATTGCCTGAGCGGCTGCAGAAAAATTGGGATCGTCAAAGCCGATCAGTCCGCGTACCGATCCGACAATCAGGTCGTTTTCGTAGATGTGGATCATCATTTTGTCAAACAGATTGGAAAATGCGTAAGCACGGGCGATAACATTCGGATCGTTCAGGTGCTCACGATAGCCTCTTGCCATCAGATAGATACGCATGGGGCAGTCGCCCTCAACCGGAACATAAAGTTCTTTGCGGAGAGCTTCAAGCGTAGAGATCATGATAGTACCTCCTTGAAATAGAAGATGAAAAGATGAGAAGCAGCTCATTCTGTTAAAATTATAAGCTGATATCATAAATATGTACACTCACAGAATTGACAAAGGTGGATAAAAATGATATAATTTTGCAAAAGGAGTGGGAGTTATGAAGTATTATGCAGTGCCGATTGAGAAGACGCCAAACATGCGCTTTGCTCATCGGTACAGAACCGATAAAAAGCAGTGGGAGCTTGCCGTATGGGAGGATGTACTGGAAATATCATATTTACAGAGCGGAAATATGGAGTTAATCAGCTCTGACGGAACCATTGCAGTTCCGCAGGGAAGCATTGTCTGCTGCAGACATGATCTTCCTATTACGGTCCGCAGCTGCGGTGATCAGCATGTGCATTATACGGTAGCAATGCAGGTGGAGAAAATTGCGCTGACCGAAGAACTGTCCAACCCGAATCTGGCATATCTTCCCATTTTGCTGACCCCCGATGCCAACAGCTCCATCGGTCAGATCAGCGAGGATATCATGAGTCTGGTCAACACGCTGCCGGGAGATCGGGTGAAGGAGGCATCAAGACTGCTTCGTCTTCTCTCTCATATGAATGATGCTGCGCGGGGATCTGAAAAGCGTGAACATGTACTCTGTCACAGAGTGAAGCGCTATGTGGAGCAGCACTTGGACGAGGAGCTTTCACCGGCGGTGATAGCCGAGGAAATTGGCATCAGCTACGGACATTTAAGCCGCATCTTCAAGGCGCAGGAGGGAATGACAATCGTGCGCTACATTACACGGGCACGGCTGGGATATGTGCGTGAGCTTCTGATGCTGCGCCGCATGACGCTGGAGGAAGCGGGACTGGCAGCAGGATTTACCGATGTGAAGTATCTCAGCCGATGCTTTCACAGAGAGTGCGGCATCACAGCGAGGGAGTATATACGATCACTGAAGTGATCGTGATCACTGAAGTAATCGTGATCACTGAAATAATCGTGATTTAAAATAAACATGTATGTTGTAGGGCAGGGGGCTTGCTCCTGCCGCTCACAGGGAAATAAGGATATTAAAAAGGGAGGCAAAACGCCTCCCCTACGGGGTTGTGTATTCTCGGTTATGCCTTGATTTCGATGGAGTAGGACGCCTCATACGCTTCGCCGGGGACGATGGTGCGGATCCAGGGCTTGTCCTCGAAGTCGGGCTTTTCGTTTACATAGGCGGGAGCACCGTTCCAGGGCTCAAAGCATACGAACGGAGCGTCCTTTCCGGGAGGTGTCCAGATTCCGATGACATCAAAGTCGTCGAAGATAAAGTCGAAGGATCTGCCGTCAGCGGCATCGCTCAGGTTGATTCTTCTCGACTTCAGATCGGTGGCAACGATGACGTCGCGGTCAAAGTCTGCGGGATCCAGCTTGAGCTTGCGGTCGGTGATCTTCTTGCCGAGGACGAGGTTGGTGTCCATGTAGCCACTCTCATTGGTGTAGTAGAGGTTGCAGTCCTCATCGCAGGCATAGGTGAGGGTTACATTCGACATGGAGGTGATGCTGAAGCCTGCATGTCCGCCCAGCATGAAGGGCATGGGACGGGTATCCTTGTTCTCCACGCGGTAGGTGGTGGTGAAGCCATCCTCGGTGAGAGTATGGGTTACGGTGAAGAGGAAGTTGTAGGGATACTTTGCCGCGCACTCCTCATCGGGGGTAATCTGCATAACTGCCTTGTGATCATCGCAGGAGACAAGGGTGAAATCCTTCTTGCGGATCAGACCATGCTTCTGGATTCCGTATTCCTTGCCCTCAAAACGGGTCTTGTTGTCGAGCAGGGCGCAGACGACAGGGAAGAGTACGGGTGCTCTGCCTGTCCAATAGGCGGGATCTCCCGGCCATGCATACTCGCGTCCGTCCTTCTTGAAGGAGATCAGCTCTCCGCCGAAGGTATCAACGACAGCTTCGATGCTGCCGAACTTCATTGTCTGTGTCATATTGATCAATCCTTTCGGAATCGGTATTTTGGATAAGCTTATTGTAGCACACAATGCGGCTTTTTGCAAGAGCTTTGACCGATTGATGGCAGAACAGCAGCGTTTTTTTATGATGAATCATCAAGCATAACAAAGATTACCGCCAAGGCTCGCCCGGAGGCGAGGCTTTTGCTGTTCGTTTCTCCCGGCATACGATCCGGAATTGTAAATGCTGATGCTATGCCGATTATGGGCAGATGATCTTGACAATCATCGGCTGTCATTGTATAATGGAGTTAACTTAAATCATATGAAAGGCAAGGTATTCTGCCATGAAAACATCTCTTCCCGTAGCCGTTCAGGTCTACTCTGTCCGCGACAACGCTGCCGCTGATTTTGAAGCTACCCTCAAAGCCATCGCCGAAATGGGGTATCAGGGGGTTGAGTTCGCAGGTCTTTACAACCGTGCACCCGCCGAGGTCAAGGCTCTCTGCGAGAAGTATCATCTCGTTCCTATCTCCGCTCATGTTGCCCTCGACGATATGCTCGCCGATCCCGAAGGCGTCATCGGAGCTTATGCCGAAATCGGAGTCAAGTACATCGCGGTTCCTTATATCGCCGAGAATCGCCGTCCCGGGTCGGGCAACTTTGAGGCTACCATCGCTGATATCAAGAAGATCGCCGAGGTCACAAAGTCCAAGGGAATTCAGCTCCTTTACCACAACCACGATTTCGAATTTGTGAAGCTTGACGGTGAGTATGCCCTCGATGTGCTCTATAACAGCATTTCTGCTGATCTGCTCAAGACCGAGCTTGATACCTGCTGGGTCAATGTGGGCGGTGAGGATCCCGCTGCCTATGTACGCAAGTATACAGGAAGAGCGCCTGTTGTTCACCTCAAGGATTTCGTCATGAGCGGCAAGAAGCCCTCGGGCATGTACGAGCTGATCGGCATCAAGCCCGAAGAGAAGACCGCAGACGAGGAGGCATTCGGCTTCCGTCCCGTGGGTCATGGCTATCAGGATATGCCGGCAATCCTTGCAGCTGCTCTTGATGCAGGCGCAGAGTGGGTTGTTGTTGAGCAGGACCGCCCCGCAAACGGTCAGACACCCATGGAGTCGATCAAGCTGAGCCGCGACTATCTCAAGGGTCAGGGCTGGTAAATTGAAACAAAAAGGAGCTGCTGCAATCCTACGATTGTGCGGCTCCTTACTTCATCCTCTCTTTTTCGCAGAAAGCAGACGAAATACCGGCAGTGTTGAGGTCGGACGGCATCGAAAAATTCATTTTTCCGATTGACAAGCGATGCCGACTGTGATATGATGTGGTGGAATCAAGTTTTCAGCACAGAAGGAGTACCTATGAACCCCCTCGATCTTGTCACACAGCTCGTCGGCATTGCAGCCATGATTGTAGCTATCGCTACCTATCAGTTCAAATCGCCCAAGGCTATCGCTGTGATCCAGCTCTGCAGCTCACTGCTCTGGTTTATCCAGTTTATGATGCTGGGAGCCTATGTGGGCGCACTGCTCAATATCATTGCCATTCTTCGTTCGGTGGTTTACAGCAACCGCGAACGGTTCCATGCCGAGCGGAAAATCTGGATTTTCATTTTTACCGCACTTGCTGTCATTCCCTACATTCTTACCTTTACGCTCTTCGGCAAGGAGCCGACTTTCTTCCATCTGATTATCGAATTTTTCCCGCTCATCGGGGTTACCGCCTTTAATATCGGTTATTATCTCAATGATTCCGGCAAGTTCCGTATCTGCAGTCTGGTCAGCTCGCCTGTCTGGATGGTATATGACATCGTTTCAAAGAGTGTCGGCGGTACCGTCTGTGAGATTTTCAGTCTCTGCTCCATCATTATCGGCATGCTTCGTTATGACCGAAAGAAAAAATAATTCCTCGAAAGGAGTTTATCATGTCAACCCCTCTTCTTGATTATATTGCGTCGGGTAAACACCGCGCATACCGCCGTGTGTGCAGCCTTGATCTCGCCGCTGAATTTGCCGCATTGAAGCTTTCTCCCATCGAGCGTATGGTCAGACGCCTTGAACGGATGCTGGCTGCCGAGATGCCCGTCATCCTCGAGGATGAGCAGATCTGCTTCATGCGTACGCTGAAAAATCTCCCCGACTGCTTTACCGAGGAGGAATGGAAGGACATCCGCGCCGAGTATGATATTCATGAGCTGGGATATCTCTCCAACCTCAGCCCCAACTACAGCAGGGGGATTTCGCGGGGACTGCTTGATCTGCGTAATGAAGCGGACGAATACGGTGCTCGCGCCATCGATGCGATCCTTGACCTGACCGATCGCTACCGCGAAAAGGCGATTGAGCTGGGGCGCACCGATATCGCAGAGGTGCTTGCACGGGTTCCGCGCTATGGAGCTTCCACCTTCCGCGAGGCGCTGCAGTCCTTCCGTATTCTTCATTTTGCGCTCTGGTACGAGGGTAACTATCACATCACCGTGGGACGCTTTGACCGCTATATGTATCCCTATCTGAAGGCAGATCTGGAGGCGGGCATTCTCACCGAGGAGTCGGCGCTGGCTCTGATCGAGGATTTCTTCATTTCCTTCAACAAGGATTCGGATCTTTATCCCGGCGTTCAGCAGGGGGACAACGGTCAGAGCATGATGCTGGGCGGCGTGGACGAGAATGGCTGTGACTGCTTCAACCTGCTCTCCTCGCTCTGCCTGAAGGCTTCGCGCAATAATATGATGATCGACCCCAAGATCAATCTCCGCGTGTCGGCATCTACTCCCGCCGAGCGTTTCACCGAAGCCACCGAGCTGACCAAGGCGGGGCTGGGATTTCCCCAGTATTCCAACGACGATGTGGTCATTCCCGCGCTGATTTCGCTGGGCTATGCCCCCGAGGATGCGGCAAACTATACCGTTGCCGCCTGCTGGGAGTTTATCATTCCCCATGTGGGGGCGGATGTTGCCAACATTGCGGCACTCTCCTATCCCGCCGCCCTTGACAGAGCGCTCCACCGCGATCTTGCGGGGTGCGAGAGCTATGAGGATTTCTTTGCCTGCGTTCTGCGCGAGATCGGCGCCGAGGCTGAGCGCATCTGTTCACGGATTAAAAAGCTTTGGTTTGTCCCCTCGCCCTTTATGAATGTTCTGATGGACTGCAATATCTATGAGGGCGGAAAATACAACAACTTCGGTATCCATGGCACAGGCATTGCCACCGCCGCAGATTCGCTTGCCGTTATCAAACGCTATGTCTTTGAGGAGCGCTCGATTGGCAAAGCCGAACTGCTTGAAGCGGTGGATGACAACTTTGAGCATGCTCCCGAGATGCTTCATAAGCTTCGTTATGAATCGCCCAAGCTGGGCAACAACGATGATTATGTGGACTCGATTGCGGCGGCGCTGCTTGAGGGCTTTGCCGATTCCCTTGAGGGAAAGCGGAACTGCCGCGGCGGCATCTTCCGTGCCGGTACGGGAAGCGCCATGTATTATCTCTGGCACGCAAACGAAATCGGTGCATCTCCCGACGGCAGACGCAGAGGTGAGCCCTTCGGCACCAACTTCTCGGTGAGCCTTTTTGCCAAGGTGAAGGGGCCGGTTTCTGTCATCGCTTCGATGACCAAGCCGAACTTCTCCCGCGCCATCAACGGCGGCCCGCTTACGCTGGAATTTCACAGCAGTCTCTTCGCCGACGAGGGCAGTACCGAAAAGGTGGGAGTGCTGGTCAAGAGATTCATAGAACTTGGAGGGCATCAGCTTCAGTTAAATGCCGTTTCGCTGGATAAGCTGCTCGACGCACAGAAGCATCCTGAGAACTACCGCCAGCTTGTGGTACGCATCTGGGGATGGAGTGCCTATTTCGTCGAGCTCGATAGGGAATATCAGGATCATGTGATTGCACGTCAGGTCTATTCGATATGACAGGGGTCATTTTTGATATCAAGGAGATGGCTGTCCACGATGGGCCCGGTATCCGCACCACGGTGTTTTTTAAGGGCTGTCCCCTCAGATGCCGCTGGTGCCATAATCCCGAGGGGCTGAGCGCACTGCCGCAGATTTTCTATAAAAAGGTGCGCTGTATCGGCTGTGGGAGCTGTCAGGTTGCTTGTGATCATCCCGAATGTGCGCTTCTCGGTCGGTGCATCCATGCCTGCCCCGAAAACTGTCTCGAGGCTGTGGGGCGGGAAGTTGATGCCGCGACGCTTGCAGGAGAGCTTCTTGCCTCGGCTGAGGTGATGGGCGGACTCTTCGGAGGCTTCACCTTTTCGGGAGGGGAGCCGCTTCAGCAGAGCGATTTTATTCTGGAGCTTGCACCCCGGCTTCGGCCCCACCATCTCTGTGCGGAAACCAGCGGATATGCGAGCGGTGATGTCTTTGCGCGGCTGCTTGATGTGCTCGATTTTGTGATTTTCGATCTGAAGCTTGCCGAACCTGCCGCGCACAGGATGTATACAGGGGTTGACAACGCGCCGATTCTTGCCAATCTGCAGACACTCAAGGCTTCGGGCAAGCCTCATCTGATCCGCACGCCGCTTGTACCGGAGATCACCGACACCGAGGAGAATCTCGCTGCGATCGGGGCGCTTGCGGGGGAGAGCGAATGGGAAAAGCTGCCCTTTAATGCGCTCTATGGAGCGAAGTATGAGATGCTCGGTATGGCGCCGTCTGAAATCAAATAAAGAGAAAATCGACCGGATTTTCCCGTCACTTTGGGACAGTCCGGTCGATTTGTGTCAGGCTTTTTACTGCTCACCCATCTGCTCTCGCAGGTTCTCCTCACTGTACAGTCTCTGCCCGCCCTCGCTCAGATTGTTTGGGATGAGGAAGCCGCAGTGTCAGAGGCAAGCCCCCACGCAGCAGATTTTATTTTATTATTCTTGAAAATTACCGCTTATCATCTGTCCCGCAGCATCATGAGCAGCGGCGGCAGGTGCATGAAGCTGCCTTCCGGACGGAAGAGGAGTATGCCCTCTTCTTCTTTTGCGGTCACCGGAAGAAGATCCAGCATACGATCGACTTCACCGGCGGTCAGCTTTGCTTCGGCGGCAATTTCCTCTGCGCTTACGAAGCGGTCGAAATCCTCTGCGGTCAGCGAATAGAGAGCATACATCACCCGCAGGTATATAGGATCGCTCATGCGTGAGAGCATTGCCGCAAGGGCGTGAAGCTCATACAGCTTGGGTTTGAGACAGGTCCTACTGCTCGAGATGAAAACGCCGCAGGGGGTCTGCACGGTTGTTCCTCCGGGCTCGGAGCAGGCAGAGAAGCTCCAGCCGTTCGGTGTTTGATCGGCGAAATAATCCCGGTCGGGTTGCCAGCGGAGAGGATGCTTATAGCCGTCGCAGCAGGCAGCCTCGTGAAGCAGCTGTGAGAGGCGGTAGGCGGCATCGAAGGCTTTGCCCCCCTCCAGTCGATGAAAGAGTCGGCGAATCTGACCGCACAGCTCCTGCAAATCGGCGGCAGGTGCATCCTCTCGTTCGATGCCAAAGAGGGTATCAAGGCTGACGCCGAAAATTTCTGCCAGCTGCGGCAGAAGTGAGAGATCGGGGCAGCACTGGGCTGACTCCCATTTGGACACTGCCTGATCGCTGACTCCCAGCTTTGCCGCCAGCTCACCCTGGGTCATGCCCTTCTGCTTGCGGAAAAAATAGATATTTTCATTCAGTTTCATAATTTACCTCGCTTTAACTTGTCGTTTTGCAGCTGCAAGCTTATTATACACGAAAATTTATCCTGCCGCAATGACGATGTGGTTTGCTCAAGGTGAAAAATCTCCAACCTTGGGTTGGATTTGCTGCGCGTGTCGGAAAAAATATGGCAAAAGATTTTCATTTCAGCCTTGTTGTATGTATTGACAAGCGGCGCAATATATGTTATGCTAATAATACATATTTTACTATCAAGAATGCGAGCGTGAATTATGAAAAAATACAAGATCATTGAAGAATACATTCTCGGAAAAATCAAGTCCGGCGAGCTGAAGCACAAGGACAAAATCGAGAGTGTGGAGGAGCTTTGCGAGCGCTTTGAGGTGAGTCATATCACGGTACAGAAGGCGCTGACCGAGCTTGCTTCCCTCGGTTCGATTGTACGTGTGAAGGGCTCCGGCACCTTCGTAAATTGTGAAAGTGCCGAAAACAGCGACAAGAAAAATATCGCGCTGATTATTCCGGTGAACGAAGAATTCCCCGACAGCTCGATCCTGACCGTCGCCAAGGGGGCAAAAAACCGTGCCGATGAGCTGGGTTATAATCTGATGCTTGAGCTGTGTAATCTGACGCCGACCTCCTTCGCATCTTCGGTGGAGTCTGCGTTGGTGAAAGGAGTCGGAGGGATTGCAGTTTATGTCTTTGATGTGGAGGCTGCGGTAAAGGCAAAGGCGAAGCATCCGGAGCTGCCCTATGTGATGATCGATCTCTTTGACGATGCGGTGCCCTGCGCGGGGGTTACGGTCAACAACAGCGACGGTGAGCTGCTGGCGGTGAATCATCTTATTTCAAAGGGACACAGAAAAATCGGCTTTGTGGGGGCTGTCCTTGAGAGAAGCACCGAGCGTGAGCGTTATGCAGGCTACCGTGCGGCGATGAAGGCGGCAGGACTTGGCGATTATACCCGACTTTACATCGGAACTACCGATATTCCCGAGATTGTGGAGGATGTGCGCGCCGGTAAGATCACTGCCATCTGCGCCATCAACGACCAGCTTTCGATTACACTGATCCGCAATCTGATCTCCCACGGCATTTCGGTGCCCGGTCAGTGCTCGGTTGTGGGCTTTGACGATCACGATGTGGTGCAGTTCTCGCCGGTGCCGCTGACGACGGTGAAGCAGAATTTCACCGACCTCGGTATTTGCGCCGTCGATTTGCTGGATGAGCAGATCAGGGGAAGTATATATCACTACAGAAAGATCTATTCACCGGTCAGACTGATTGAGCGTGAATCGGTTGCAGAGCTGAAGTGATGGGGCTTTTGGCATAAAATTACACACTATATACTATAATATTTAAAGGAGAATTTGGGTTATGGCTTACTTAATTGGAATTGATCTTGGTACATCGGCGACCAAGACGGTGCTTTTTACAGAGGACGGCAGCGTTGTTGCATCCTCTTCTGTGGAATATCCGCTGTATCAGCCGCAGAACGGTTACGCAGAGCAGGAGCCTGCCGACTGGTGGCGTGCGGTTGTGGACAGCGTATCGGCTGTTTTGTTCGATTCGGGGGTCGACAAGCATGATATCAAGGGTATCGGTATTTCGGGACAGATGCACGGACTTGTGATGCTCGATAAAAATGGCGAAGTGCTTCGCCGCTCAATCATCTGGTGCGACCAGAGAACGGCTGCAGAATGTGCCGAGATTACCGAGCGCGTCGGTGCAAAGCGTCTGATTGAAATCACCGCAAATCCTGCGCTGACCGGCTTTACTGCATCGAAGATTCTTTGGGTGCGCAATCATGAGCCGGAGATTTACGCAAAGTGCGCGAAAATTCTGCTTCCCAAGGACTATATCCGCTATAAGCTGACCGGCGAGTTCGCCACCGAGGTTTCGGATGCCTCAGGCATGCAGCTTCTTGATGTTCCCGGCCGCTGCTGGTCGAAGGAAGTGCTGGCGGCGCTGGATATTGACGAGGATATGCTGGGCAAGGTCTACGAATCCCCCGAGATTACAGGTGAGATCACCGCTGAAGCCGCAGCACTGACCGGTCTTGCAGAGGGAACTCCTGTTGTCGGCGGTGCAGGTGACAATGCGGCGGCTGCCATCGGCTGCGGCATCGTGCGTGAGGGCAGCGCCTTTACTACTATCGGTACCAGTGGCGTGGTTTTCGCGCACATGGATCAGCCTGTCATTGACCTTGCGGGCAGAGTTCATACCTTCTGCTGTGCGGTTCCCGGCAAGTGGCATGTGATGGGCGTTACCCAGGGCGCGGGTCTCTCTCTGAAGTGGTTCCGCGATAACTTCTGCATGTCCGAGATTGAAACGGCGCTGAGAATGGGCGTCGATCCCTACTACCTCATGGATAAGGAAGCAGAGCGCATCCCCGTAGGCGCAAACGGTCTCTTCTATCTGCCCTACCTCATGGGCGAGCGTACCCCCCATCTTGATCCCAATGCCCGCGGTGTCTTCTTCGGTCTTTCTGCAATCCACACCAGAAGCGATATGCTTCGCGCCGTCATGGAGGGCGTCTCCTACTCGCTGCGCGACTGCCTGGAGGTTCTGCGCGAGATGGGTCTGGATGTATCGGTCATGACAGCCTGCGGCGGCGGCGGCTCCAGTCCCCTCTGGAGAAGCATGCTTGCCGATCTCTATAACTGCGACGTCAATACTGCAAGGTCGAAGGAAGGCCCCGCGCTGGGTGTTGCCCTTCTGGCAGGCGTTGGTGCAGGCATCTATTCAAGCGTTGAGCAGGCATGCGATGCGGTGATTACCTACAACAAGCCTCAGTCGCCCGATCCCGTGAAGGCGGCACGCTACGAGGAATGCTACGCTCTCTTCCGCAAACTCTATCCCGCACTCAAGGAGAGCTATGCGGCGCTGGGTGAGCTGATTAAAGGCTGACAAAAAATTCGATCAAAGAGGCGAAGATATGAAAATCAAAGCATGGAGCGCGGTGTTTGGTGCGCTGACGCTGGCGGTGATGGTCATCATCTTCGCCTTTTCGTCACAGCCTGCCGATTTGTCGGGGGAGACCAGCGAGGGAATTGCCCTTCTGCTCTTTCCTCAACTGGCTGAGACTGACCCCGAGGTTGTGGGCGAGGTCAATCATGTGATCCGCAAGTGTGCGCATGCTTTTGTTTATGCGCTGCTGGGCGGCTTTGCGGCTGGCTTTACGCTGAGCTTTCGGTCGACGATTGCAGATGGCTGCCTGTTCGCCGTCCTGCCTGGATGGGGGTGCGCGGTGCTCTACGCGATCAGCGACGAAATCCACCAGATGTTCGTGCCGGGACGCGGTCCTGCGGTGATCGATGTGCTGCTCGACTCGACCGGCGCGGCACTCGGTGCTGCTGCGGCGGCATTGATATGGGTGCTGACACGGAAGGAATAGGATAAGAAGCGGAGAGCGGCTTCATAAGGATAGAATATCCCCGACAGATTTTTGGTCTGTCGGGGATGTTCTGTTTTTGGGAAAGGATTTTTATCATTGGGCGGAAGTCCCATCGCTCAATTCTCCGGTATACAATTCGTCATCATACCAGCGGATTGGGTTTTCGCAGATGTATTTGTATATCTCGTTATAATCGTCACGATTGCGTATGACGTGATCATAGAAAGAACGTTGCCGTACCTGTTTATCGAATGGCGGCAATATCCCATCCTTGAGCATTTTAATATGTTCAACGGTTGAATATCTCTTGAACGATTGAACAATCTCCGATACCCTACGGGCGCGAATAACATTTTTCGATCTTTGGTATATATCGTAATAGAATATGCTCCCATAGTGCTGTAATCATACGTTTTTAACCGCAGCGGTTTTCTTTTCGGCAATTCCATTTCCACTGCAAACTCCCTACCCCAATATCCTGCAAGTCTGCCGCGTATATAGGGATTGTTACCGTTTTACACTTCTTTCTCGAAGATCAAATCGATCTTTTCGGTGTGTCCCGTTCCCCGCTGTGTGGTGGGAATACATCCCACATATCTCCATCCCTCCTCGGCTCTCCTGTTGATAACCGATCGGTAATCCTCAATGCTGTAAACATTGCCGGAGACCAGACCCCAGCCGTCAAAATCACAGCTCACCGTCTCATATTCATATCGATACATCGTTTATCTTCCTCCATAATACATTTTTATCTCAAAGATCCTTCGCATAATAGAGCACAAGCTCCCCATCTTCCACCTCCGAGAAGAGGAAGCGCGTGTAGCCCCAGTGCAGATAAATGGCCAGATTGCGGGTCTCAGCCGCCTCCACGCCGATGGTGAGGGTGGTGATTCCCATCTCTCGGGCGTCCGATTCCATCAGCCTGACCATGCGCGATACGGCGCCGATGCCCTCCCATAGCTTTTCGATGCGGAGCGCATTGATATTGGCACAGGTGATGCCCTCTGCATTTCGGTCGGCAAGCTTGAGCCTGCCGCGCACCGCCGAGCACGCGGGTGAGAAGAGCAGCGTTCCCTCCCCTACCGGAATCCCTTGGGCGAGAATCAGATAGCTGTGCGCCATGCCGCTTTCGTTATAGCCAATATACTGATCGCGCCAGCAGAGCCAGCGGGGATCGTCGGGATTGTCGGCAATGTTGCGCTCCCAGCGTACGGCAAGCAGCTCGGGCGTTGCCCGGATGACTTCGATTTTCTCCATGCTCAGGGCAGGCGGTTGCCGGCGGCGCGGTAGAGATCGTACCATTCCTCGCGGGTCAGCTCAACCTCGGATGCGGCAGCGATGGTCTTGATGCGCTCGGGCGTCATGCTTCCCACAATCGGCTGAATCTTCGCGGGATGGCGGAGAATCCATGCAATGGCGAGAGCGTTGTCGCCAACTCCCTTCGCCTCTGCCATGTCAGCAAGTTTGGCACTCAGCTCTGCATATTTATCCGAATCGAAGAAAACTCCCTCGAAGAAGCCGTGCATGAAGGGCGACCATGCCTGGATGGTAATGTCCTTGAGGCGGCAGTAATCGAGCACACTTCCGTCGCGGTCGATGGAAGGATCGTTTTTCATGTTCACATTGATGCCGTTGTCGATCATGCCGCTGTGGGCGATGCCGAACTGAAGCTGGTTAACCACGATGTGGTGAGCAAGCGAGCGGTCGAGCAGTTCAATCTGCATGGGCTTGTGATTGCTGACGCCGAAATGGCGCACCTTGCCCTCGTTTGCAAGCTTGCAGAAGGCTTCGTTGACCTCATCCGGCTCGGCAAGGGCATCGGGGCGGTGGAGAAGGAGCAGGTCAATATAGTCGGTCTTCAGCCGTCTGAGACTGTCTTCCACCGAGGAGATGATGTGCTCCTTTGAGAAATCGTACATGTTCGGCTTGATGGCGCACTTGGTCTGGAGGAAAATCTTCTCGCGCTCATCCTCGCTGAAGTTTGCCGCCGCGGCAAAGACCTCCTCAGAGCGTCCGTTTCCGCCGTAGATATCGGCGTGATCAAAGAAATTGATGCCGCACTCCAGCGCAGTTTTGATGACACGCTCGGCGCGCTCAAGCGGGATGCCCGCCATTCTCATACAGCCGAGGGCGATCTCCGAGACCATCATGCCTGTTTTTCCGATGTTGATGCTTTTCATGATTGTAAACCCCTTTCTGTTTCAGTGAAAAGGGCTGACACACTGCAAATGCGACAGCCCGATGTTGTATATGCACTTGTTTTAATTCACAGAGAAGTCTGCCAGCTCTGCCTCGGTGAAGGCAACAAGATCGTCCACCTTCAGAAGAAGCTGACAGCCGCGAACACCGGCGCTGACCGTGATTTCCTCAAAAAGGATGGCGGTTTCGTCGATGTATGTGGGGAATTTTTTCTTCATTCCGATGGGAGAACAGCCGCCGCGGATATATCCGGTAAGCGAGAGCAGCTCCTTCACATGAACCGGCTCAATCTTCTTGTCGCCGGTGATTTTTGCGGCTTTTTTCAGATCGATCTCGCAGGCAACCGGCACACAGAAGACCGACAGTCCCCGCTTATCGCCCCGCAGGACGATGGTTTTGAAGACCTGCTCCTCGGGCAGTCCGATCTGAGATGCGATATGTGTACCCGAGAGATCCGATTCGTCCACCTCGTATTCAAAGATGGAGTAGGGAATCTTCGCCGCATCGAGCATACGCATGGCGTTGGTTTTATTCATCCTGCTTCGGCTCCTCGGGTTCTTCCTCCTTGTAATTGCGTACAAAGACGACAAAAACGGTTGCTATAATGGCAAGGGCGGCGAAAACGACAACGCCCACATAGAGCAGGGGATTGTTGCCTGTGGTGCTTTCTTCCTCGGCTCTGTCCTCGATGGCACCTGCGCCGTCCATGCCCGCATAGCCTTCGTCCACATATTCATCCTCCTCGGAGACATCCTCCTCAGAGGCGGTATCCTCGTGGTCGTCGATGTTGCCAAGCAGAGGAGCCTTGGTTTCGGGCTCGGTTTCGTCAACATTGTCGTAGGGCTTTTCATCCGAATCAAGGGTGGGAAAATCCTCGCGCAGACCCACCGAAATATCGTCGACAATCATATAGGTGTCGTAGTCGAGAAAGTTATAGATGCGGAAGAAGTTGCAGGCGGCGTAATTCAGCTCATCCTGCCCGCAGTTGTAGAAGGGGAGCCAGATTTCGTTCCAGCCGTCCTCGTAGGAGACGTCATAGATATGCCAGGTGGTTTCCTCCACGTCGCAGGTGCCCGAGCTTGTCAGCTCGATCTGACCGTTTCCGTTGAGGGCATCGGCATCCTCCAGATAGAGCCAGAAATGCAGACCGCCGTCCAGTGCGTAGGCTTCAATGTTGGTGGGCATAAACTGCACCTGGACGATTATCAGCTCATTGGAGTAGGAGCATATTGCGCCGTCACCTTCGACGTGCTCTTTTGCAGATGTGACAAGTTCAACAGCAACACCGCCCACATGTTCGGTGATTTGGTCCATGTCATGAAGCTGAACCTTCGCAGAAGCGGTGAGTGTGAGAATGACGGCAAGGGTGAGGATGCATGCAATCAATTTAATATATCGGGTCATGATACGGTTTGCCTCCGAACCTAAAAATATTCTTATATTAATGATACTATAATGTGAGGATTTTGTCAAGGAAAAACAAAAAAGGATAACCTGAATCGGATATCCTTTGAAAAATTTTCTCCCCACCCGACAAAGTGTTCCCACTGTCCGGGAATATGCAATTTCACCGTAGGGCAGGGGGGTACTCCCGCTGTTTCGCGGGATTTCGGTTGTTTCGGGCAGCGTGACACAAGAACCCGCCCTACAAAACGGGCTGAATATCTGCCCGGGAACATATAAGGTAATTAGGACAAAATTTATAGCTTTTCTTCATCGGTCGGCGGATAAACAATCTCCCCCTCACGCCGCTCAAAGTCGCGGATTGCCTGGCGGATAAGATAGAGAATTTCGCCGTTTGCCGATCTGCCCTCGTATTTGGAAATGTAGTGCAGCTTATAGTGCAGCTCGGGATCAATTTCGATGCCCAGATGCTTGTTGCTCTTATTGCGCATGGAATGACCTCTGAAAATAATCTTTTTATAAGTATATTTTAAGATTATTTTGTGGTATAATGTATAAAGTATACTCATAATAAGTAGACAAATTTTAGGTTATCATGCTCAGTTAAAAACATGAAAAGAGCATCCCCTCCGAGGAAGGCATGCTCTTCGATTTCCTATTCAGTTTACTATGTGATGTCAAATTTATTTTGTCATTACGACACCGTTCTCCCACAGATCGTAGGGGCAGACAGGCACGCCGAAGACAGAGAGCGAATAGTGCAGACCGAGACCGTTTGTGAAGCCGGAGGAGCCTACAATACCGATGGTGTCGCCGGTTTTGACGATGTCGCCTGCCTTAACCGAGGCAGAGGAGAGATGCATGTACCAGCTCTTGAGACCGAAGCCGTGATCGACCACAACCGTGAGACCGGAGACCGTCTGCTCGCCCACATAGATGACCTTGCCGGCGTTGGCAGAGAGTGCAGCGTCGCCCTTGGCAACGATATAGTCAACGCCCTCGTGGCGGTATTTCATCTTGTTGCCCGAGACGGTACGGTGGATGCCGAAGCCGGTACGGATGGAGCCGTTGTGCGCTTCGATGAATTTGCCGTCAAAGTAGCGGGTGGTCTCTGCGTTTGAAATGACGGTGGAGAGATTGTTCTCGAACTCGGAGAGGGTGGAGGCGGTACGTCTTGAGAGAATGTCCGAGGAGGTGATTTCAATCTCCTGGCTCTTGAAGGTTTTATCCTCGATGGTGAGGGTCATCTGCTGTGTAACCTCGCCGGATGTGAGGGTGAATACATAGCTGTCAGCCTCGGGAAGCTCGATGGAGATGGGCACAAGTGCTACCGCCAGCTCACCGTCCATGAAGAAGGTGGGGGTAAAGTTGATGGCAGGCTCAGAGGAGAACTTGACTGCGGTCACATTGTCCACATTCTTGCCGGTGATCACAACAAATTCGCCGGGCTGAACCGAGGTTTCACCAAGATAGAAGACTGCGGGCGCGTTGACATTGGCAACGAAGGAATACTGTGCTTCGCCGCCGCCGCGTCTTGCTGCTGTTTCTGCCCATTTTGCTTCGAGAAGGACATCATAGGAGGCATCGGCGCTGACATCGAGGGAGCCCAACTGATCATAAGGACCGGCATAGATGACCTGTCCCGCATCCGAGACGGTGATCATCAGGGAATCGGGCTGAACCGAGAAATTCAGCGGAATGCTCGAAGCCACGTTGCAGCTTGCCTTGGCAGAATCGGTGGCGATATCCTTGAGCACAACCGAGGTTTCGGCGTAGTTTGTATAGCTCCAGCTGGCACTGCCGGGGAGCAGCGTTGCCGACCCGATCTGCAGGGTGGGGAATTCGGAGCCGGAATAGAGGGCGCGGGTGATCGGCTCTGCAGATGCGGAGGAGATGAGGTCTGCCGCCTTCTGAGAATCGATGCGGAAGACACCGCCCTTGTTGTCGACGAAGTAGTTATCGGTGGGGACGGCGGAGAGATAATAGCTGTATTTGCTCTCAATGCCATAGCTGGAGTAGGTGACCTGATAATAAGGATCATCGGCGATTTCCTCGGGAAGGCTGCCTACATTCTTGGCACCGTCGGCAAGTCCGATGAAGGTGGTGATCAGATCGGCTTCGGCGGCATTCTCCTTATCAAGCGAGAAGCTGTTGCCTCTGATATCGACAATCTGCATAGCCGATACCGTTTTTTCCTCCACGGGAGCATTCTGAGCCGAGACATAGCTGCCGATGGCAACATATGTAGGGATAAAGAGTGCGATGACGCAGAGGGCAGCGATCAGTTTATTTCTCACAGAAGCAGTCATATGACGACATCCTTTCTGATATGTACATATATTCTATTTTATTATACAATATCCGATCTGTGAAGTCAAGCATTTTTTCATCCCTTTTAACGCAAAGTGCAGATGACTCGAACTTCGAAGATTTCACCGGACAAACAGATATACCTGTGATATAATACCGTGAAACGAATTTATAAAGCCTGAATCCCGCAGCGCCGATGTTGTTGTTTCGAGAATCGTATCGTAAAGACGGAGTATATCGCGGTGCGGTAAATTCGATTGAAGAATGGGCACAAATAACAGGCGAAGACTATAAGACACCGGAATTACGTCAAGTGAGAAATGCTGCAGACGGTAAAAACGCAGAGGTATTTATTCCGCTGCTTCCTGCTCGCGCAAAGGATATGAAGGGATACACGGATGAATTGAAGGATGCCGGGTTTGAGGCGGAGAAATTCGCAGAAATGGATGTTTCTGAAGCCATTGCGCATTCTGCAAGTATTTACGTAAGAAAAATTTACTGAAATGCTTCAATAAATTTAGGTATGCCGAACTGAAAAAGCGGAGGTTTATGCTTCCGCTTTTGTCATGTCTTTGTTTATATTCGCCCGGTGGCTCATTTTAAGCAATTCGGCAGTATTGCTGGAGATATTTACCTTAAATTGCTTCCGGAGCATTCACCTGTGCATCCTTTTTGCATCCGAGAGGACAGCTTGCCTCTGTACCTTGACATATTCGCAAATATATTATACAATGAAGTCAGATCAAAATATATACGGAAGTGTGAAGCAGCATGGAATACGATTACATTTTTGACAGCAGTGATACCCGCTGCGAGAAAAAATTTGCAATTGATTATGAAAAAAATCTTCCGGTGACCGTCTTTTTTGTGAAGGAGAATATCGTTCTTCGGGCGGATCGGGAGGAGAATGCTCTGTTCTGCGATACCGGGGGCAATGCGCTTTACAGGGGCAAGGCTGACCGAAAAAGACAATATTTCGGAGAAATTTATTGCAGCGTCAGAGCGGGCGCTGTCAGCGTGAGCTTTCCCATTATCGAGCTGATCGACCATTACCCGAACTGTGACGGCGAATACGATCGCTGGAGTGAGGTGATCAGAGAGAAAATCTGCATCACATACCCTGCAGGAGAAGCATCGAATGCCTGAAAAACGAATGGGGAATGCTTGACTTTCGGAAAAAATCGGGCTATAATGAAATGAATCAACAAGCCAAGAAAGGAATTATCATCATGAAGAGAATCATCACAGCACTTTTGCTATCCTCCATGCTCCTTTCCCTGTTTGCATCCTGCGCATCAACCGAGGATACAGCTGCCGGCGGCATGGAGACTGCCAATGCGGCTGTTACCACCGCTGCACCCGAGGCTGCCGAGACAAAGCCCGACTATCTTGCTTCGCTTGAGCGGGTGGACTTTGGCGGAGCTGATTACACCCTTCTCTGCCGCGAGGAGAAGGAATACGAGATGTTCGCCGAGTCTGAGATCGGTGAGCCTGTCAACGACGCGGTTTACAAGCGCAATCAGCGGGTTTCCGAATACTACAACATCAACTTCAGCACCTATGCCATTCCCGGCGTCAGCAAGCACAGGGAGTCCTTTCTGACCCATGTGCGAAACAGTGTGCTGGGGGCTGATATGGCTTATGACGCTATCGCGGCGCATCTGACCTTCTTTGCCACTGCGGCGATGGAGGGACATCTGATGAATCTGTATAATCTGGACGGCATGGATTTGGAGAATCCCTGGTGGGCATCCGGCTTTGTGGACAGCAACACGGTCAACGGAAAGCTCTATCTGACCACCGGCGATCTGGCGTTCTCCATGTACGAGTCACTCTATGCGGTCTTCTTCTCCAAGCAGCTTGCCGAGGATCACAGTCTGCCCGATCTTTATGCGCTGGTGGATGAGGGCGGCTGGACCATGGAGAAGCTTAGCGAATTCAGCAAGCTGGTCTCCCGCGATGTGAACGGCGACAGCAGGTTCGACAATGCCGACAGCTACGGACTGATCACAAACCATCACTGTGCCCGCGTCTTCCTGACCACGCTCGATCTGCCCATCATGGCGCGCAACGATGAGGGTACCTATGATTTCGTCTTTGAAACCGACCGCACCTTCAATGCCTATGAGACGGTTTACAATCTGCTTTACAACAGCGGCGATTCGGTCTTTTTGAGCAAGCCTGCCGAGGATACCGACTACACCGAGATGCTGGCAATGTTCGGCGACAACCGCGCACTCTTCTACACCGGCACCTTTGAGTACACCTCTCAGATGCGCGTCATGGACATGGAGTTCGGCATCATCCCCTTCCCCAAGTATGACGAGGCGCAGGAGGACTACATCACCCACGCTTACGGCGGCACATCGGTCATTTCGGTGCCTGCTGTGGTGAAGGATGAGGTTATGTCGGCGATGATTCTCGAGGCGATGGCTGCCGAGAGCGGCGCGACCACCATTCCCGCGTTTTATGACAATGTGCTTCAGACCAAGTTTGTGCGCGATGAAAATTCGGCGCGGATGCTCGAGATGATCGCAGGCAATGTATTCTTCGATTTTGGTTATATTCACTCCCAGTACATGGATTCGATCTTCCAGTTCTTCGGCGATTCGCTCTGGAACGAGACAGAGTCGCTGGCTTCTGCTTATGCCAAGAAGGTGAAAGCCTTCACGAAGGGCTTTGAAAAGATCATGGAGAAGTATGAGGAGCTGGAATAACAGCTTACAGGATATAAATGATGGGGCTGTTGCATGTCAATGCGACAGTCCCATTTCATATTTCAAGCAAAAGAATCGCATCAATTCAGCCATCTCTGCCGGAGAAGGCCGGGATTTATTACAGCAGTGGGGAGAAGGTTCGCATGATGCTGCGAAGAAGCCTTGTGGGGAGCTTGACATTCTGTGTTTCTTCCAGGGTGCATTCACGGGAGACACGGAGAATCTGCAGGAAATCCTCCTTGATCTGGGCGATGCTGGAGGTTTCGCAGAGCCAGACGCCGCACTCGAAGTGGAGGTAGAGGCTGCGGTAATCGAGGTTGATGCTGCCCACCGTGCCGTATTTATCATCGCAGACAAAGTTTTTGGCATGGATGAAGCCGGGGGTGTACTCATAGATGCGAACACCTGCCTCGAGGAGCACCTCGTAATAGGCACGGGAGGTGGTATGGACATACCATTTATCGGGGATGCCGGGAGTGACAATGCGCACATCGACACCCGATTTTGCGGCGGTGGTGAGGGCGGTGATCATCTCATTATCCACCACGAGGTAGGGAGTTGTGATATAGACATAGCGCTCGGCGCGGTTAATCATATTGAGATAGACCGTCTCGCCTACCGCTTCATTGTCAAGGGGATTGTCGGTGTAGGGCTGTACATAGCCGCCGGCACGCGGGATTCTGCGCATGTATTTGGCGGGCTTGTAGGCGGAATACTGCTCGCGGCTATTGTCCCAGTATTCCCACATGGTGAGGAACATGAGGGTGAAACTCCAGACGCCCTCGCCGTAGAGACGGATGGCGCTGTCCTTCCAGTGACCGAAGCGCTCCTTTTCGTTGATGTATTCGTCGGCAAGATTGATGCCGCCGGTATAGGCTGTGTGACCGTCGATGACAGTGATCTTGCGGTGGTTGCGGTTGTTCAGTGCCGCCGAAAGGATGGGGATGGCGGGATTGAAGATGCGGCATTTGATGCCCATCTCGCGCAGGGTTTTGTCGTAGCCGTAGGGGAGCAGCTTGATGGTGCCCACATCGTCGTAGATGACGCGCACATCGACGCCTGCTGCCGCCTTGCGCTTCAGCACATCGAGGATAGAATCCCACATGATGCCGCGGTCGATGATGAAATATTCCAGAAAGATAAAGTGTTCGGCTGCCTCAAGGTCGGCAAGCATGGCGGAAAACATCTCCTCGCCGATGGGAAAATATTCGGTTTCGGTGTTCTCATAGGGCGGGCAGTAGGTGGAATTCCGAATATATGCAGACTGACGCGCAGCTCCCTCCCCCGAGGTTTCGGTTATGCGGCCGGTGAGGTCGGGCAGCTTCTTCATGGGCGGCTTGAGATGCTGATTGAGCACCTGCATGCGGCGGCGCTCGAAAAAGCTGAATTTGCTTCGGGCAAAGCCGAAATAAACCAGCAGTCCGAAGACGGGCACCGCAAGCACCAGAGTAATCCATGCGATTTTGTAGCCGGGATTACTCCTTCCGTTGATGATATAGACCACCGCGATGATGCCGATGACCTGCGAAAGTATGGTGATGGCGGCAAAGATACGGTAATCGCCGATGCGGAGCACCATCGCCACCAGAAAGACGATCTGCAGAAGCAGAGCAAAGCAGTCGAAGGCAAAGCGGGAGAATACCGCCTTGAGAATTCGCTTGATCACGAGGTCTCACCTTCTCTCAGAAGGGCGAGAATCTCAGCGGCTGCTGCTGTAATATATTCGCTTGTGGAAAGCTTGTCAAGACCGGCAACGCGGATGCCGCAGCCCGACATGGGGACGAGCACTTTTTTCGCCTCGGAGGAGCCGACAGCAGCCGCCATCTTCGGTGTTATCTCGCCAAGCAGCGAATCGGCGGCGAGAATACCGATGGGGCCTGCAATAATGTCGGCGCGCCGACAGTTTACGGTAACAGGATTCTCTCCCGTAGCCCCCGCGTCGGCTCCCGCTCTCAGCATAGCTGCCGTTGCCTGCGTGTTGGTACCCACAGCGATGATTTTCAGCTTCGGTGCGCTCCCTCTGACCGCTTCAATGAGCTGTGCGCCCATGCCGCCTCCCATACCGTCGATTACAACCAGTGTCATCCTGTTTCCCTCACTTTCCGAAATGATTTGAGTATTAAATAATTTGTTTATTATGATAGCACAAATGACAGATATTGTCAACAAATGTTCTGTAAATCCTGCTCATACGGGCGGCTGTATGACAACAGGGGCTGCCGCATTGCGACAACCCCTGTTTTGGTTAGATCAGCTTATTTCTTCTTTTTCTTGGAAGCGATCACTGCAACAACTGCAACTGCGATTACAACAACCGCAACAACTGCGATGATGATGTAGGTGGTGTTGTTGGAGGAGCTTGTATCAGCAGTGTCATCTGCGGGAGCTTCGCCTGTGGTCTCAGCCTCAGCTGCAGGAGCATCGGTAGCGGGAGCTTCTGTTGCGGGGGGCTCGGTTGCCGGAGGCTCGGTCTCGGGAACCATATCCATCTCTTCCTCGGTACCGAAGGAGAGGTCACGGATGATCACGGTTGTGGGAGCGGTTACGTGCTTGTAGAAGCGGACATAGTTGATGGCGCTCATGTCGGCGTTGAACTGAGCCGCATCATCGAAGCACCAGATGATCTCGTTCCAGCCGTCGTGGAGATCGGCAGCCTGTACAGAGAAGGTGAGCTCGTCAACATCACATGCGCCGCCGCTGGTCAGCTCGAACTGGCCCTCGGTCTCGGTGAAGTTTTCAACACCTTCAATGTACATCCACATGTGCAGATATCCGCCGCTCTCATACTTGGAGAGGTCAATGGGGGTGGCAAGTGCGCCGGTCTGGCTGATCACCAGGCTGTCGCTTGTCATGGTAACAGAGGACTTGCCTGCCAGGTCGGTTGTGGCACCGTTGAATGTGCTCATATCGAAGTAGGTGAGGTTATCCCACTGAATATTATCATTGGGATAAGCGATGTCATCACCGTAGAACGCTGCATGGAGATCGGCAACTGCGAAGTAGGGATCGCCGTATTCTTCCAGGTCTGCGCCGTCAGCGGGGAACCAGTAGAAACGGAAGAAGTTGATCTTGGTGAAATCGACGCCGCCGTCCTCGGCTTCGTCAAATGCGAGGAAGAGCTCGTTCCAGCCCTGTACAACCTCGCCTGCGGGCGCCATCCAGTGGATCTCTTCCACGTCGCTCTGACCCGAGCTGGTGAGCTCGATCTGACCGTTGGTGCTGAGGGCATCGGGGTTGTTGACATAAACCATCAGGTGGAAATAGCCGTCATCCACATATTTGGAGATGTCAACAGGCTCTGTGGGCTTGTAGATGATGGTGAGAACACCGTTCGGATCGTGTCCGGCGTTTGACTGATAAGCGTACATGACTTCGTTTTCGTCAGCCAGAAGCTTACCTGCACTCCAGCCCTTCTTGTCGGCGGAGTTTGCGATGGGTGTGACGGCAGAAACGCTCACAGCGAGCATGGCTGCAATCAGCGTGATCACGAGAAGGATTTTTGCGAACTGTTTCATAACCAAACCTCCAGAATTATTTCGGCAGTCTGCCGATGGAATGTAGTATGATACTATATCAATCATATAACAATTTTACAGTTTTGTCAAGAGAAATTCATAAATACATTGCTTCCCGAAGGAGAAAATAACAGCTGCCGCAAATATCAAATCTGCGGCAGCCGACTGCTCTGTTTAAGTTTCAGCGAGGTGTGCTTTGCTTATTTCTTCTTTTTCTTGGAAGCGATCACTGCAACAACTGCAACTGCGATCACAACAACAGCCACAACTGCAATGATGATGACGGTGGTGTTGGAGGAGCCTGCATCGGTGGGAGTCTCTGCGGGAGCTTCGCCTGTGGTCTCAGCCTCAGCTGCAGGAGCATCGGTAGCGGGAGCTTCTGTTGCGGGGGGCTCGGTTGCCGGAGGCTCGGTCTCGGGAACCATATCCATCTCTTCCTCGGTACCGAAGGAGAGATCACGGATGATGACTGTGGTGGGAGCGCTGACATGCTTATAGAAGCGGACGAAGTTGATGGCGCTCATGTCTGCATTTGCCTGAGCTGCATCGTCGAAGCACCAGATGATCTCGTTCCAGCCGTCGTGGAGATCGGCAGCCTGTACAGAGAAGGTGAGCTCGTCAACATCACATGCGCCGCCGCTGGTCAGCTCAAACTGACCCTCGGTCTCGGTGAAGTTTTCAACGCCGTCGATATACATCCACATGTGCATATAGCCGCCGTCCTCATACTTGGAGAGATCGATGGGGGTGGCAAGTGCGTTGGTCTGGCTGATAACGAGGCTGTCGCTGTTCATGGAGACAGAGGTCTGGCCTGCCAGATTGGTGGCTGCACCGTTGAAGTTGGTCATATCGAAGTAGGTGAGGTTATCCCACTGAATTTTGTTGTTGGGATAAGCAATGTCATCGCCGTAGTGACCGATGCGGAGATCGGCGATGGCAAAGTAAGGATCACCGTACTCTTCCAGATCTGCGCCATCAGCGGGGAACCAGAAGAAACGGAAGAAGTTGAGTGCCTCGAAATTCAGACCGCCGTCGTTGCCATCAGCGAAGGGAAGGATGATTTCGTTCCAGCCCTGAACAACATCGCCTGCGGGAGCAGCCCAGCTGAGCTCTTCGGCGTCGCATCTGCCTGCACTGGTCAGCTCGATCGAACCGTTAGCGCTGAAGGCATCGGGGTTGTTGACATAGAGTAAGAAGCTGAGATAGCCGTCATCCTCATACTTGGAGATGTCGAGAGGTGTTTTCAGGGTGATGGAAACGATCAGCGCATTTGAGGGATTGTTGCCCGACGGGGACTTGATCGCGTATGTCTGACCGTTTTCGTCATCCATGGTCTTGGCAGACCAGGTTCCATTGTCGGTTTTCTTGTTGTTGGTGCTTACAATCTCGGTGTATGCCGATACATTCATGGCGAGAATTGCGGCAATCAGCGTGATGATAAGCAGGAGCTTGGTAAGCTTTTTCATAAGATACCTCCGGTTATATTTCGGCAATCTGCCGATAAAATTTGAGTGTTACTGTAACTATCATATAACAATTATATAATTTTGTCAAGGGGTATTCAAATGATCTCTGCCGAAAAGGTATATTTCATAGAAATAGGGATATTTCTTAGAAATAGGTATAATTCTTAGAATAAGACTGATTTATCTGAAAAAATTCCATTGATTATTTGCCTGTCACCTGTTATAATAGTAAATGCAACCAATTTTGTGTAAAGGCGGTATTAATTATGAAACAACGCAAAAATCGCCCGATTGCGGGACTGATTCTCTGCCTGCTGCTTGTCATCATAACGGCAATGCCTTCGCTGGCTTTTGACGATGTGATGCTCGACTCCTGTGACAGCGCATCCGGCTGGAGCGGCTTCAAGGCGAACAAGAATGATATGATCGAGGGTAAGGGCTGCATTGAGTTTGTGGTCAAGGCTGGCACCGATGCCTTTGTCATTCCCAAACAGCACGGCAAGAAGGATGCTGCCGGTGCCAACTGTCTGGAGCTGGATATCTGGATGAGCAATGCCGATCTGGCGGTCTCCTGCTCTCAGTTTAATCTCGAGATTACAAGCTCGGGTACCTGGGACAAGGAAGAGATCGAATGGTCGATCATGGATCAGGCCTATGCAACCGGTGAGTGGACACATCTCATCCTGCCGCTGAAGGAGAGCGATATTGACCTCTCCAGAGTCAACTTTACCAGACTTTTTATGCTGGGAATTTCTATTGAAGAGGATATCACCCTGCGTGTGGATAATATCCGCTTTACATACCGTGACGATCTGGCGGCCCTCTTCCCCGAGGCGGTAGATCCTTCCGAAAAAATGGTGATCAATCTTGCCGAGACCTCTGCACCCGAAACGGCGGCTGTTCCCGAGACCGAACGGCCTGTTGTCACAGAACCCGGGACTTCGGCTCCTGCCGAGAGCGATGTACCTGCAGCAGAGACTCCCGAGACCCCTTCGGGCGGCATGGGACTTGTTGTGGCAGGGGGGGCTCTGATTGCCTTCGGTGCGGTTTTGCTGGTGATGGGACTTGCAAAGAAGAAGCTTCTCTTTACCGTGATCGGCGTTCTTGTGGCAGTGATCGGTGCGGTTCTGCTGCTGGTCAGCCTTCTGTCGGTGGGCGGAGCGCATGTAACCGAAACCGAGGTGGTGGAGTCGGATACTGCAGCGGCTCCCGTGACCGAGGCGCCGGTGATTCCCTCGGATGATGACGATATCACAACCATTTATTATAAGGAAACGGTCGATCTGACCCTTCCCCGCGTGACGCTGGGAGCTTCTCCCGTGAGCGCCGGACTTTCGGCGTTCTATGACGGTGCCGAGCCGCTCAAGACCATGGTGATCTCGGAGCGTGACTGCACCTTCCTTGAGTACAACCGCAAGGATGCCTCGCGTGCCTATATCTATTTTGATGCCGATGAGAAGACCAAGGCTGCCTACAGCGGCAATCTTTCTCTTATAATCGAATACTACTGTTCCGAAAGGGCTGCGCTGACACTTGATTACACCAAGACCGACGGAAGCGCCGCATCGGTGGAATATACGGTGACCAAGCTGGGCAACAGCTGGAACAAGCTGTCGGTCACGCTGCCCGATGCCAAGCTTTCAGGCGGTGTGGACGGTCACGATATCAAGCTCTCCTCGAAGGGCGCCGAATTCTTCCGCATGGCTGCGGTTTATCTCGACCATGCCCCCGAAATCACAGCGCCAGAGGGCAATTATCTGGTGGTCCCCAAGTATGAGTGCGGCGAATATGTGGTGGCAAACTACAACGTGCTCAACTTCGGTGCGAAGGGTGACGGCAGAGCAGATGATACTGCCGCCATCAAGGATGCCATTGCGGCAGCTCAGGCTGCGGGGGGCGGCACTGTCTTCATCCCAGAGGGCAGATACTGCATGACCGAGCCGATTGAGCTCCCCACCGGCGTTATGCTGATCGGTGAGCTGGAGACGGGTACGGCAAACGGCACGGTGCTCTATGTCTACTGCGGCAAGGGCAAACCCGAGGATCCCGCCTTCATCAAGATGCCCCACGGTTCTGCGGTTCGCAATATTGCCTTCTACTATCCCGAGCAGCGTTTCGTGAAGGGCGAGCCCATCCCCTTCCCCTATACCTTCGAGCAGGTGGCAACCGAGGGCCTTGATATCGAGAATGTCACTCTGGTCAACTCCTACAACGGCATTGATTTCAGCACGGGAAGCGACTCGCTTCAGACGGTACGCAATCTCTACGGCACGGTGCTGAATGTTGCCTACCATATGAATGCATGCTACGACATCGGACGCTTTGAGAATGTCTGCTTCTCGCCCAAGTACTGGCTGGAGTGCGACGTTCCGAACAAACCCATCAAAGAGCAGCTTGAAAACTACATGCTCACCAATTCGATCGGTATGATCGTCGAGCGCATCGACTGGACCTACTTTGCCGACGTGAAGATTGAGGGCTACAACATTGGCTTCCTCGCCCGTGCTTCGGCTGAGGGCATGTCTCACGGACATCTCTACAACTTTGAGATTGTCGACTGCTACAATCCGCTGGTCATTGAAGATATGGCTATCTACGGCAATATCATCTCCAACTCCATCTTCCGTGCGGCGGGCGGTGAAGATGCGGTGGCGATTCTGCTCTCGGAAACCTACACCTCGGATATGTCCTTTGTGAACTGCACCATCGAGAGTGAGGGAAAATATGCCATTGTCAACAACGGTACCGGTCTTGTGACAGCTGTTGACTCCGCCGTAAAGGCGGGCGATAAGGCTCATGCTACCAACTACGGCAAGGTTTCCTTCATCAACACCGAGATTGCCGGCGAGGAGGTTATCACAGCCGATCTGCCGGGGCTGATTACCGACGTGGATTACAACCGCTATGTTTATACCAAGCCTGCGTCGGATGCCTTCATTGACATGGGGGCTGAGCCTTACAGAATCAAGGACGGCGATGATATCACCGAAAAGCTTCAGGCTGCCATCGATTCGCTGAAGGGCAAGGGCGGTTTGATCTACCTTCCGAGCGGCACCTATTATGTAGAGGATGCCATCACGGTTCATGCCGGCATCGAGCTGCGCGGCACCATGGATATGCCTCACAACGGCATTCCCGCAACGGCGAATATATACTCTGACTTCGGCAGAGAGGATCCCGACGGCGAAGCGCTATTCACGCTCATGGAGGGTGCGGGCATGCGCGGAATCAACTTCTACTACTATAACCAGTACAATGACGGCGTGGTGCCCTATTCCTTCACCATCCGCGGCAACGGAAAGGGCGTTTATCTCTGCAATCTGCTGCTCAATTCTTCCTACAACGGCGTGGATCTTGCCACCTACCGCTGTGACGAGCATTATGTGGAATATCTCTGGGGTACTCCCATGAACATCGGTATCATCACCGGCGGCGGCTCGGAGAACGGTATTGTACGCGATATCCAGTATACCCCCAACTGCAACCCGGGCAACTGGGATGCGACCTATAAGTCGATTATGACCCAGGGCAGACCCTTTGTCATCGGCGAGACCAAGAATCAGGTCTTCTACCACAACTTCTCCTACGGCGGCTGGAAGGGCATTCACGTCATGGATGGTGCCAAGGATGCTTACCTCATTGCAAACGGCATTGACAGCGGTAACTTCTCCACCTACATCGAGGGCAATGCCACCGCTCATTATGTGGATACGCAGCTTGTCAACCTGAACGGTAAGGAGATGAACTACATCGTCACCGACGAATCCTTCACCGGCGAGGTCGTGATGATCAACACCAACCTCTGGGGAACCTCCAAGGGGGCGATTGTCATGAACGGTCCCGGCAAGCTGACCATGATCGGTGGCAGAATCCAGAATGCAGGTGCGGTTATGCTTGAGATGAACGCGGGCGAAGCGGTGCTGGCGGCAGTACAGAATGCTACCGGCGCGCTGAGATCTGACGTGACGGCGACCAATGACATCAAGTCGGTTACGCTGATCGGCTGCGTGCTCGAAAGCGGCGGCAAGTACAGAGTGGACGGCGTTGATGCTTCCAAGATGGTCGGACTGAACTGAATATTGTGAAGATAAGAACTGCTGTGTGCAAATGCGGCAGTTCTTTTTGACCTCCCGGTCATATACACTTCTGTTGACAGATTCATTCTTGACAAAGCCTGCTTTTCACGCTACAATGAGAGGGAATACAATGAGATTTTCACGGGGGTTACGCAATGAAGAAGCATGATATTTTTCTGAGATCGCCTGCTTCCGAGTGGGAGCTGGCATTTCCCACAGGCTGTGGAAAGCTGGGCGGCATGCTGTACGGAGATACATCTTGCGAGCGGCTTCAGCTCAACGAGGAGCGCATTTGGGCGGGGAGTGAGACAAGCTTTGTGCCCGAAGGCTTCATGGAGCGATTTTTGTATGTGCGCCGGCTTTTGCTGGAGGGGAAGCCTGTCGAAGCCGAAGTCTGGGCAAAGGAGCATATGAACGATGTTTTCACGCGGGTTTCTTCCTATGAAACGGCGGGAGAGCTGACGGTGACCCTGCCCGAGGGGGAGATCACGGGCTATGAGCGCAGGCTCAGTCTCGAGGACGGGATCGCATCGGTGCGCTATGAGAAGCAGGGAGTGCACTATCTCCATGAGAGTTTTGCCTCCTATCCCGCGCAGACCGTGGCACTTCGTATCTCTGCCGATGGGAAATTTGACGCTCTGATCGGCTATGAGCGGCAAAATCTCACCGCGCTTCTCTTTTCACGCGACGGAATCGCGCTGGAGGGGGTTACGGCGAAGGGAAATCATTACTTCCGCGCGGATGTGAAGCTGATCACAGACGGCGAAATTTCGCTTTCGGAGGGCATCTCGGTGAAGGGGGCGAGGTCGGTTACCCTGCTTATAGCCATTAAAACCGGGGGGAATCCGGTCATCTCCCGCACCGATTACGAGGAACTGAAGGCGGAGCACATCGCCGATATGAATGCCATGATGGGGAGGAGCTCGCTGGAATTTGCAGGGGATCCCGCACTTGATGCACTTCCCACCGATGAGCGCATTGCGAGAATCCGTGACGGCGGGGATGATCCCGGTCTTGTATCCACCTATTTTGCCTTCGGTAAGTATCTGCTCATCTCCTCCTCCCGCGGCGATTCTCTGCCTGCAAATCTGCAGGGAGTCTGGAACGGCTATATAAATGCGCCCTGGAGCAGCGATTATCACACCAATGTCAATCTGCAGATGAACTACTGGCATGCTGAGGCGGCGAATCTCTCCGACTGCACGCTGCCCCTCTTTGCTTATATGAGAGAGAATCTCCATGAATCGGGGAAGCGCACAGCCCGTGATTTCTACGGTCTTGAGGGCATGGTGGTGCATCATCTCAGTGATATCTATGGCTACACACAGATTGCAGACGGACTCTGGGGCATGTGGCAGTACGGTGGTGCGTGGCTCTGCCGCCATATCAAGGAGCATTGGCTCTATACGGGAGACAAAGACTTTCTTGCGGAGCAGTATGACTTTCTTGCCGACAATGTGCGCTTTATGCTGGGGCTGATGTTCGAGCATGAGGGTGTGATGCTGACCGGTTCCTCAGTGTCCCCCGAGAACAGCTACTTCACCGACGGTGTGGGATCGGTTACTGCCCAGTTCTGCCTGTCGCCTTCCATGGATGTGGAGATCATCGGCGAGCTGCTTGATTTCTATGTGGAAGCCGAAGCTGTGCTGGGACGGGACCCTGCCCTTGCCTGTCGCGCAAAGGATGCCCGTGCCAAGCTTCCCAAGCTGAAGGTGGGAAAGCACGGACAGCTGATGGAGTGGCTCCATGATTATGACGAGCCCGAGCCGGGACACCGCCATGTGTCGCATCTCTATGCGCTCTATCCCGACTGCGCCATCAATTCCACCACGCCCGAGCTGATGAAGGCCTGTGAGGTGACTCTGCGGCGCAGACTGGCGTCGGGCGGCGGACACACGGGATGGAGCTGTGCCTGGCTGATCAATCTCTTTGCCAGACTGGGACTGGGGGAGGATGCTTATGCCATCATCCGCAAGCTCTTTGCAGCTTCCACCAAGGACAATCTGCTCGACACCCATCCGCCCTTCCAGATCGACGGCAACTTCGGTGCGGCGGCAGGTATCATCGAGATGCTGCTGCAGAGTCATGCCGGCGTGATCCGCCTGCTTCCCGCTCTCCCGAAGGCGCTGGGTGAGGGATGCTTTGAGGGGCTTATGGCTCGCGGCGGTGTTGTGGTTTCGGCGGCATGGAAGGAGAGCAGCATTACAAAATTCACCCTTACCGCCTCCCGCGATGTCTCCTTCAACCTCGTCTATGGTGAAAAGGAAGAAGCTGTCACCCTGAAGGCAGGCGAATGCTTCTCCATACAATAAATTCATTCATTCTGTCACAGAAAGGACGGCTTTTCATAGCTTTCTACTCATATTATCCAGGTAAAGCTCCCATATTTTCGGTCGACTGCGGCATGTCCTATGTCGTCCGTCTTTCTCACCTTTGTTCTGAAGAAAATTCTCCCTGCGATGTGATTTCGGTGATGAACAATATCACCGCGAAGCTCACCGAGGCGGCGTGTATAAGCACTGTGTAATTTTTCCTTTACAGGAGAGCGGTTATATGGTATAATTGGTTAACACAATAAATTATCCTGCGCATGCGGAAAGGACACAATGATGGGACGAATATCCGGAAAATTCGATACGACCGAAGACAACGAACGCGCCGATCTGAACAAATGCCCCGACTGCGGCTGTTATTTCGGCGGCGACAACTGCCCTCTCTGCGGGAAGGAATGCCCAGAGGAGATGCGTGCCGGCAACCGCAAGCCGACTCCCCGCCCTAAGCGGAAGAAGAGCGGCGGCTCCGATCGGGTGACCTTCATTCCCTGGTATTACGAATGGTGGTTTATCATCGTCATGCTCTTCATCTCGCGGTTTATCGGCATCATTCTGCTGGCGGGAAGCCCTCACAAGCGGTCGGTGAAGCTGACTGTCATCGGCATTATCATCGCGCTCATGCTGGTTGCCTATGTGGGAATTCCCCTTTACACCATGCTTTCATTGAGAAATGCGCCGGGACCGGTGAATACAGAGCTGACGCATGAGGAATATGTGGCAGCCTGCGAGACGATTGATCCCGAGGCATACTACCGCGCGGCGGCTGAATATGAGGGCAAATTTGTCAGTATGACGCTGACGGTGGAAAAGATGCTCTCAGATTATGCCTATCATGATTACGCCGGAGGATATGCGACCTATTATATCTGCCGCGATCCCGAGGGCGGTGATTTTGAGATTATTATCCGCGACTGTCTGCGTGAGGGTGCGGTCAACTTCATCGCGGGGGATGTGATCACCCTTTACGGCGAGGGGGCGAAGAGCATCACGGTAAACGATCTTGACGGCAATCTTCATGCGGCGCCGAGCGTGCATATGGCATTTGCACAGCGGGTGGAACCGTAAGGCTGAACTTGCGTATATAGGGATTGATATACTTGGATTTTTCAAAGGAGGTTATGTAATGGGGTTGTTTGATTTTTTCAAAGCAAAGAAAACAGATTTGAACGAAGAGCAAAGTAAATGGAATAAAATGTGGGAGCTTTGGGCAGCCGGACAGGCGGAATCACCATATGCAGAATTGATGACCTATGAAGGCGAAATCAACAACGGCGGACATGATCAGTATTTTACCAATGTTGAAAACACGGGCGATTTGCAAAAAGAGCTGTCTGTTTTGAAAACGATTTTACCCGCAAAACTGAAAAATAATCTGCAAAAGGCATATAAGGCATATTTGGTGTTGGAAGAAAATGAGGATGATGAAAAGGCGGAAGAGATTATAGAACAGTGTGACGATGTGTTCTATGAAAACGAAGAAGAAATCGGGCGCATTCTGAAAGAGTATGCTGTAAAGATTGAACTGTAATTTTCGCCTTATTATCTGTCAAGAAAAACGAGAGAGGCTGTTGCATTATTGTTATGCAGCAGCCTCTTGCAAATGATTCGGTTTAATCCTTGTCCCCGTCCTTCTCCAGCTCTGCTTCGATGCGGTCGATGACGGCGTTGATGGCGCGGATGCGGGCGAATTTCTTGTCATTGGACTCGATGATGACCCAGGGAGCGTATTCGGTGTTGGTGTAGTGGAGCATTTCATCCACTGAGGTTTCGTAGGCATCCCACTTGTCGCGGTTGCGCCAGTCCTCGTCGGTGATCTTCCAGCGTTTTTCGGGGGTATTCTGTCTTTCCTCAAAGCGGCGGAGCTGTTCATCACGGTCGATATGCAGCCAGAACTTGATGATGATGGCGCCCCAGCGGTGGAGGCTTTCCTCGAAGCAGTTCATCTCGGCAAAGGCACGCTTCCACTCAGCCTCGGTGCAGAAGCCTTCGATGCGCTCTACCATGACTCTGCCGTACCAGGAGCGGTCATAGATGGCGATGTGTCCGTCCTTGGGCAGCGATTTCCAGAAGCGCCAGAGGTACTGATGCTGGATCTCCTCGGTGGTGGGAGCCGCAACGGGGATAACCTCATAGCCGCGGGGATCAAGACCCTGGGTGAGACGCTTGATGTTGCCGCCCTTGCCTGCCGCGTCCCAGCCCTCGTAGACGATGATGAGGGGACGGCGGGTGCGGTATAGCTGGTTGTGGAGCTCGAAAAGACGCTTCTGCGCCTTCTTCAGATCGGCTTTGTAGAGGGCGGGATCGTATTTTTTGTCAAGATCGATCTCGGAAAGCTTTGGAATCGGCTGGGGGATGATGCGGTCGTCGGTGCGGATGCGAAGGGCAGCGGGGGAGGGAGCCTGCTTCAGCTTCTTGTTCTCCAGCGCAACCTCCATGGCTTCGATGACACGCTCATAGACCAGTGCCAGAGCATGCTTCTTATCCTCGGCGTCAAGCTGCAGCCAGGGCGCATAGGGGCGGTCGGTGCGGTCGATCATCTCGGTGAAGGCGTGGAGATACTTTTCGTAGTCGCGGTGATGCTTCCAGTCCTCTTCGCTGACACGCCACTTGGTCGCCTTGTCCGACTCCAGCTTGCGGAAACGCTTCTTTTGCTCCTCCTTGGAGATGCGCAGGAAGAATTTGAGGATGACATAACCATCATCGCTGAGCTGACCCTCGAAGTCGAGGATCTCCTTGAAACGGCGGTCAAGCTCTGCCTTGGACATTTTCTCCTCGACACGCTCGATGGAGACATCACGGTACCAGCTGCGGTCAAAAACCGAGATTCTGCCGTACTGGGGGATCTTCTCGAAATAACGGTGCATGGCGGGGAAGCGGCGCTCATCGGCGGTGCGCTCTCCGATGGTGTAGACCTTGAAGGAGCGGGGGTCGAAGTTCTGGATCAGATGGCCGATGATGTAGCCCTTGCCCGAGGCACCCCAGCCTTCAAAGAGGACGATGACCGGAATTTTGGCTTCCTTGATCGCCTGCTGCAGCACAGCGATTCTCTTCTCGGCTGCGTCAAAATCAAATTTTTCAGCTTCCGCCTCAATGATGTCGCGTTCGGTTTCCATTGGTATATACTTCCTTTCATGAGTAGAATCTTTGCTTATGTTGTCTCTATTATACAATAAATTTTAGTTAATTGCAATAGTTTGGTGATATACGGAACAAAATTCAGATGGGCAGCGTCATATCTGTAAAGGAAAAATTTTCATCAAAGCAGATTGACTATGCACGAAAGGAGTCTGACCCAATGAAACGCATCTTCGCAGTCCTGCTGCTTATTCTCATCTTTATCGCCGGCTGCTTCTCCGACAGCCCCGAGCCGCTCACCGACTACAGCTTTTCGCTCACCTGGGGCACCTACGGAATCAGCTCCTATGACAGCAGGACCGGCAGGCTGGTGAAAACCACCGATGCTACAAATCCGGAGGACTATATCACGACGCTGATCCTCACCGAGGAGCAGAAATCCGAAATCGGTGCCATCCTCGCTGAGCTTGATTTTGACGAATATCCCGAGGTTTACAATCCCAACGCCTCCCTCGCCTCCTCTCCATCCATGTCGCTGATTCTGACGGTGCAAACAGGGGGCAATACCTACCGCATCGCCGCTGAGGATATCGCGCAGGGCTTTGAGAGCGATCATCGGCAGGGACAGGCTTTCCTTGACTGCTGCCGCGGGATTATAGAGCTTCTCACCGAGAGTGAGGAATGGAAGGCACTGCCCGAATATGAATTTTTATATGATTAAATCACATGTCGAAAGAGATGCTGCGGTTGCCGTGGCATCTCTTTTTTTGTTCAATTTAACAAAAATGTTCGTATGAACAGATTTTTTTACAAAAAACACTTGCGATGATGCCGCGGTTGTGATACAATCATATTAAAGAAGTAAACTGTTTGGAGATGACCATGAACAACCGCTCTCTGCTCCCCGACCTGATGCTTGGCGGCTTCGCTGAGGTGACCCCTGCGCTGCTTTGTGAGATGGGGATTCGTGCCCTTGTCTGCGATATTGATAATACGCTGGTCACCTATGACGATCCACAGCCTACCGAGCCTCTGATGGAATGGTTCTCGGAGATGGCGCGGGCGGGGGTGAAGATTGCCTTCGTTTCCAACAACGATGAGGCGCGGGTGGAGGGCTTCAACCGGCAGCTTGGATATGTTGCCTTTGCCGATGCGGGAAAGCCTCACCCGAAGAAGATCAAGCTTGCGATTGAGCGGATGGGCGTTGACAGGGCGGAATGTGCCATGCTGGGCGATCAGGTTTTCACCGACGTGCTGGCGGGGCGGATGGCGGGGATTCGCTGTCTGCTGGTGCCGCCGATCAAGGATAAAAAGACGCTGCTCTTCCGATTCAAGCGCGCGCTGGAGGTGCCGATTCTGAAGCGGTATCGAAGGTTGGAGGCGAGGAAAAAAGGCGATCGGTGACAGAGTGCCTCTGAGGGCGACCCTCTCCGACATGTCTGCGGCATGCCATCTCTCCCGGAGGGCGAGGCTGGGCGTGCTGATAGGAATGTGATGCGGTTGGTTTTTTATGAGGATACTGCCGTCTGCAAAACAGGCTTGATTTGAGCTTCAACTAACATAAATTTTTACCTAAAGAAAGGACGCGGGCACCAATAGAAGCTTTTCAATAAAGCGAAATGCGCGATATTGCCAGCCCGTGCTGCGAGCCCGACTATGAGAGATAGAGCACAGTTTGGACCTTCGGGAAACTCGAGGAGTTTTGCCGAGGCAGGGTATAAGCATACAAGACAGGCACCGGCATGGCTTGAAGCCATGGGACTGGATGCCTACGAATATTCGGCGGGAAATGGAATCACAGGCTCAGATGAGACCTTCCGTATCATCGGCGAGGAGGCGCGAAAGCACAATATCGCACTCTCCTTCCACGCGCCCTACTTTATTTCGCTGTCGGGGGTTGATCCCGAGAAGCGGCTGGGCAGTCTGAAGTATATTCGCCGCAGTGTGGAGGCTGCCGAAGCGATGGGAGCTGACACCATTGTCATCCACACGGGCAGCGCTTCAAAGATCTCCCGCGAGGAGGCTGTGGAGCTGGCGAAGGACACCATGTACAAGGCGCTGGAGGATAATCCCGACACAGCTGTGAGACTGGGACTTGAGACTATGGGAAAGCTCAATCAGCTTGGCACGCTGGAGGAAGTGCTGGAGATCTGCAGGATGGATCCCAGATTGGTTCCGGTGGTGGATTTCGGGCATATGAATGCGCGCAATGTGGGGGGACTTTTCACCTGCACGGACGATTACAGAAGGATTTTCAATGTGATCGGCGAGACGCTTGGGGATGACTATGCCAAGTATCTCCACTGCCATTTTTCCAAGATCGAATACACCAAGGCAGGCGAGAAAAAGCATCTCACCTTCGAGGACAGAGAATTCGGCCCCGACTTTGAGCCGCTGATGGAGGCGATGATTGCCGAGCATGTATATCCCAGAATTATTTGCGAGTCGGACGGCACCATGGCTGAGGACGCGCTGACCATGAAGAAATACTATGAAGCTTTAAGGTAAAGGAGACGGAATATGAACATTTGGCATGACATTTCACCCGAGAGAATCAAAAAGGACGATTTTGTGGCTGTCATTGAGATTCCCAAGGGAAGCAAGAATAAGTATGAGCTGGACAAGGAAACGGGTATTATGAGCCTCGACCGCGTGCTTTACACATCGACGCACTATCCTGCCAACTACGGATTCATCCCGCGCACCTTTGCCGATGACGATGACCCGCTGGATGTGCTGGTGCTCTGCTCCGAGCCGATTCATCCGCTGACACTGGTGCGCTGCTATCCCATCGGCGTTATCAGTATGGCTGACAACGGCAGGGCGGACGACAAGATCATCGCCATTCCCTTCAGCGATCCCACCTACAATGGCTACAGAAGCATCTTCTCGCTGCCCAAGCATATTTATGATGAGATGAAGCACTTCTTCCAGGTTTACAAGACGTTGGAGCACCGCGACATGTCGGTGGATGAGGTGCGTGATTATACCGATGCGCTGAAGATTACCCAGGAAGCAATCGACCGCTATGAGGAGGTTTTCGGAGACAGCATGGTGAGCGAGGACTTCCGCTATACCATGAGCAATATCGAAAACAGAAAGAATATGCAGAGCAAATAATTTTTGGGGGTAACCATGACAAGACTTGAAAAATTAAAGGCAGCGCTGCCCGCAGGTGTGGACGGACTGCTGGTGAGCTCCGAGATCAATCAGCGCTGGCTGACCGAGTTTAACTATACAGACGGCTATGTGCTGGTTACAAGAGAGAAATCCTATCTTGTGACCGACTTCCGCTATACAGAAGCGGCAGAAAAGGAATGTGCGCCCGGCTTTGAGGTTGTGGAGTCGAAGGGCGGCTTCAAGGCGTTCCTCTGCGGTCTGCTGGAGGAGAATCATGTAAAGGTGCTTGCCTATGAGGACAGAGATCTGACCTGTGCCGAGTACCGCATGGTGTCGGGCTGGTTCGAGGCGTATGAGCTGACCCCCATCGGCGGTCTGGTTGAGGGACTGCGCGAGTACAAGGATGCCGACGAGATTGAGAACATCATCAGAGCACAGCGAATTGCAGAGCAGGCTTTTCAGCATATTTTAGGCTACATTTCCCCCGAGCGCACCGAGATTGATGTGGCTCTCGAGCTGGAATTTTTCATGAGATCCCACGGTGCCGAGTGCGTTTCCTTCGAGACGATTGCCATCTCGGGCTCGGCCTCCTCGGTTCCTCACGGCGTGCCGAGAAACTGCAGGCTGGAGCGCGGCTTTATTACCATGGACTACGGCTGCAAGGTGAAGGGCTACTGCTCGGATATGACAAGAACGGTAGTGCTGGGCAAAGCGGACGAGAAGATGAAGCATGTCTACAACACGGTGCTCGAGGCTCAGCTTGCTGCCATCGATGCGGCAAAGGAGGGCTGCTCGCTGAAGGGGCTGGATACCATCGCCCGCGATATCATTTACGGGGCAGGCTATGAGGGATGCTTCGGTCACGGCCTCGGTCACGGCGTGGGTCTTGAGATTCATGAGGCGCCCAGATGCTCTCAGGGGGCGGGCGAGGCGTGCTTTACCCGCGGTCATGTGGTGACCTGCGAACCGGGTATTTATCTGATTGGCAAGTACGGTGTGCGCATCGAGGATATGCTGATCTGCGATGAGGGCGGCGTGCGTGACATCACCGACTGCCCGAAGGAACTGATCGAATTATAATCTGTGAATAGAATGTGAAGAATACGCCGAAACTATTGAAAAACAGGCGGTTTTGGTGTATAATATCAGTAACTGTTAATATACTAAGTTAGAAACTTTGGAGGATTATTAAAAATGGTAGTAGCCGGCGATTTTAAAAACGGAGTTACCTTTGAGATGGACGGACAGGTCATGCAGGTTATCGAGTTCCAGCATGTTAAGCCCGGTAAGGGTGCGGCTTTTGTTCGTACAAAGCTCAGAAATGTTATCACAGGCGCGGTAGTTGAGCGTACATTCAGCCCTACCGATAAATACGAGAATGCTTACGTTGAGAGAAAGGATATGCAGTATCTCTACAACGACGGCGACCTTTACTACTTCATGGACATGGAGTCCTATGAGCAGCTCCCCATCGGACAGGATAAGCTGGATGACAACTTCCAGTTTGTTAAGGAAAACATGATGTGCAAGATCGTTTCCTACAAGGGCAACGTCTTCGCAGTTGAACCCCCCACATTTGTTGAGCTTGAGGTTACCGATACAGAGCCCGGCTTCAAGGGTGATACCGCTACCGGTACAACCAAGCCCGCTACCCTCGAGACAGGCGCCATCGTTAAGGTTCCGCTCTTTATCAATATCGGCGACGTACTCAAGATCGACACCAGAACAGGCGAATACCTCGCAAGAGCATAACGAAACGAAAGGCAGGTATACCCCATGAATCTCACCGAAAAGACTGCATACATCAAGGGTCTGATGGAAGGCCTCTCCCTCGACGCTGCAAAGCCCGAGACCAAGGTTCTCAATGCCATCATCGATGTACTTGATTCGATTGCAAAGGAAGTTTCCGACCTGAACGACGCTCAGGATACCATGGCAGACTACATCGACGAGCTGGATCACGATCTGGGCGAGCTCGAGGAGTACTGCTACAGCGACGAGGATGACTGTGACGACGATTGCGACTGCTGCGATTGCGATGACGATGATGACTGTGATTGCTGCTGCGACGATGACGACGACGAGTGCTTCTTCGAGGCTGACTGCCCCAAGTGCGGCGAGAAGATCTACTTTGATGACACCATCGATCCCGAGGATGTTATCTGCCCCAGCTGCCACGAGCATTTCACCTGCGTTTGCAGCTGCGATGACGATGATGACTGCGACTGCGGCTGCTGCTGCGGCGACGAGGAATAATCGTTCTTCATAAAACCGTATCCCAATTACCTTTTGTATTCCTGTGCAGATATGCGGATTGTTTTGTAGGGCGGGGTCTTGATCACGCCGTCTGAAGCAACCGAAATCGCACGAAACGGCGGGAGTAAACCCCCGCCCTACGCCGAAATTGCATGTGCATGGGCAACGGGAACACTTTGTCGAATTGGGACAAACTGTATAAGCAGACCTGCTGTAAATTCACCGTTTACAGCGGGTCTTTTTTTCTTTAGTTGTTTAGTGTTGCATTCCAGGTCAGATTGTGTTATACTTGTCTTGTTCGGATCATGAAAAGTACCGAAAAAACGATGAGGACAGAATACCATGACCATAGGCGATATTATTACATACATCATGCTCTTCTTTGCGCTGATCGGGGCGGCAGACCGGGCAATCGGCTGCAGGTTCGGTCCCGGCAAAGCCTTTGAGCGTGGATTTGAGGCGACAGGCGCGCTGATTCTCACGATGATCGGGCCGATTACCCTGGCTCCGCTGATTGCAAAATACCTCGCGCCCCTCCTTGAGCCCTTTTTCGGGATGCTGGGCATCGATCCTTCGATCGTCGCCGGAATCTTCCTCGCAAATGATGCGGGGGGATGGCAGCTTGCTTTGGCGCTGGCGCAGGATGAGCAGATAGGCAGGCTGGCAGGCTCTGTCATCGGAAGCACCATGGGATGCACGCTCATCTCCACCTTTCCCCTCTGCTTTGCCATTGTCCCGAGAGAAAAGCATTCGCTTGCCGCCAAGGGCATTGTCATCGGTATCATTACGCTCCCCCTTACCTATGCGGTGAGCGGTCTGATGTTTGGCATTCCGATTCTCCTTCTGCTGCGGAATCTGCTCCCGCTCTTCCTCTTTGCCGGGATTTTTATTGTCGGACTGCTCTTCTTTGAGCGCATTACCGTCAAATGCGTGACGGTTTTCGGATATATTCTGACCGGAATCCTGACAGCGGCGCTGGCTGTGGCGATGGTGGTCAAGGTTACCGGCATACAGGCTGCCGATTTGGGCTCCTTTGATGAGGGCATGCTGATTATCGGCGGAATCGCCATCTTTTTGTGCGGTGCCTTTACCCTGCTCTTTTTTCTTGAGAAGCTTTGCCGTCGGGTATTTTCCCGCGTGGGAGGAAAGCTGGGCATCAACGAGGCTTCGGTGATGGGCATTGTGACCTCTTCGGTCAACGGAATTCCCGTGTTCGCCATGACAAGGGAGATGAATGACCGGGGAATTGTGCTCAATCTTGCTTATATGATTCCCGCTTCCTTTGTGATCGGTGATCATCTGGCGTTTCAGGCTGCGGTGGATACCTCGACGGTACTGCCGCTGATTGTCGGAAAGCTGGCGGGGGGAATTCTGGCGCTGGTGCTCGCTGTGATGCTGACGAAGGGATGCGACCGCACAGAGGCGGCGAATAATGAATGAATAAAAATGAGGCTGACACGTGGAGAATTCCGGTGTCAGCCTTTGATATTGATGCGGTTATTGCTCCCAGGGCAGCACTTCGGGGTCCCAGAAGGAGTGTCCCACGCGGTGATGCCAGTCCTCCATGTTCAGCGAATCGAGGAGGGCGGTGAAAGGGGTGCTGTCATAATAGAGATGCTCGAAGCGGAAATTGCCGTCCTCGATGACGATGTAGTCGCTGCCCTTGCTCTGATGGTCTGGACCTTTGCGGTAGGCAGTAGAGCCGGGATTGATCCAGAGGATGCCGCCGGCGATGTGGTTGACCATGGCGGTGTGGGTGTGACCGTCGATGATGCGCAGGGGCTTATCCTTCGGGATCAGATGGGCATACTTTTCGTGAATTTCGGCAAGCAGATTGAAGTCGGAGAGCGTTGTCAGCGACTTGGCAAGCTGGAACATGTCGGCGAAATTGAAGGAATGGGTGATGAGATAAGCATAGCCGTCGCACTCAAAGCAGGTGACCTCGGGAAGCTTCCGCAGAAAATCGAAATCCTCGTCGGTGAGGTGCTTGATATTGTAGTCGGCAAAGGTTTTAAATTCGCTGTCATCCTTGGCGCGGATCGCCTCACGCTCATCAAAGCGATCGAGGATTGCCCTGTCATGGTTGCCGATGACGCAGATGGCATTCCGCTCCTTCAGCCAGGCGATGACCTCGTGGGGATTAAAGCCGAAATCGGTGCAGTCTCCCGCACAAACCACAAGATCGGCATATTTTTCCCGCTTCCATACCTCGTTGAGCGCATCAATGTTGGCGTGAAGATCGGAAATTAATAGCATTTTCATATCAGTAAAGTCTCCTGTCCGGTACAAACCAGCGATTTTCTGTTACGGCAGCACTTCTTTGTCCCAGAAGGAGTGGCTGACATCCTTTTGCCAGCCCTCAAAGCCGAGTGTCTCAAGCTTTTCCAGCATGGATTTGCTGTCATAATAGAGATGCTCAAAGCGGAAGGCGTCATTCTCAAGCACAATGTAGTCGCTGCCCTTGCTCTGATGGTCGGGACCGACGCGGTAGGAGACGCTGCCGGGGTTGATCCAGAGCTTGCCTGCTGCGATGTGATTGACCATGGCAGAGTGGGTGTGACCCTCGATGATGCGCAGCGGTGCGTCCTTATCCAGATCGGTGTGCTGGGCGCGCAGCTCGGAGAAGTGGTTGAGGTCGGTGAAGGATTTGAGACTGTCGGCAACATGATGCATCTGCGCTTCGTTGAAGCTGTGTGTCATGAGGTAATCCTTGCCGTCAAAGGTGAAGCGTGCGAAGTCGGGGAGATTGCGGATATACTCGAAGTCCTCGTCGGTGAGGTATTTGGCGGTGTATTCGGCATGGCTTTTCAGCTCGGAGTCGGGGGCAGCACGCAGCTCCTCGCGGCGGTCATACATATTGAGAATGCCGCGGTCATGGTTGCCTGCCACGGCGATGACATTATGCTCCTTGAGCCATGCAATCGTTTCGTGAGGGGTGAAGCCGAACTCCACGCAGTCACCGGCGCAGACGATGAGGTCTGCATATTTTTCCTTTTCCCAGATGGCGTCAAGGGCGGTACAGTTTCCGTGGATGTCGGATATAATCAGCATTTTCATAGAGATACTTCCTTTCTTGGTGAATGACAGACCGGAGATCAGTCAAGAGTAACCTCTTTACCCAGCTCGCTGGAGTCATAGATGCCCTGCATGAGCTTGGAGGTGAGGATGTTGCGGTCGATATGAGAGGGGAGCTTTTCGCCCGACTTGACGCATGCGACGAAGGCGTTGATTTCGTTCTGGAACATGGGGGAGCTTTCATACTCGGGCTTATAGGAATGGAGCTTGCCGTCCTTGGTGGTGTAGACGGTGAAGTCGCCGCCGTAGATGAGACGGATGCCGCCCTTGGTGCCGAGGAAATCGATGTACTGATCGGGCACGCCAATATTCTGTGCCCATGCGCCATTGAGGGTGATGGTGGGGCCATCGGTGCGGATGAAGGCAGTTACACTGTCGTCCACATCATAGGTGCCCTCCGGATTCTTGGTGTTCTCAGCCCACATGCTCTCGTAAACATAATTTTTCATATCTACGCCCAGCTTGCTGAAGGCCTTGCCCGATGCTGTGAGCGGCTTGGGATCGCCCATACAGTACATGACGATATCCAGATAGTGTACGCCCCAGTCGATGAGAGCGCCGCCGCCTGCGATTTCCTTGGTGGTGAAGGCTCCGCCGAGGCCGGGAATCGAGCGATGTGCGCGGAAGGATACATAAACATGGTAGACCTCACCCAGCTCACCTGCGTCGATCAGCTTTTTGATCTCGTTGACAGCGGGATTGAAGCGGTTGACCACACCGATATTGAGGGTGAGTCCTGTTTCGTGCTGAACATCCTGCATGGTCTTGGCTTCAGCCCAGGTTCGTGCGGCAGGCTTCTCGCAGAGGACATGCTTGCCGGCTTTCAGCGCATCGATGGAGATGATGGGATGCATATTATTGGGGGTGCAGACCGATACGGCACTTACCTCTGGATCGGCGAGAACCTCCTTGTAATCGGTGACGGCGATGCCGCAGCCGTATTGCTTGACTGCAGCCTCGGCGCGCTCGGGGATGATGTCGCAGAAATATTTGATCTCCGCATCGGGACAGTTCATATAGGAAGGAATATGAGCGGAATTGGCGATGGTTCCGCAGCCGATAACGGCAACCTTGATAGCAGACATAACAGAATCTCCTTTATGGATTATTTACATCATTTTACAACAAAAGACGGCATGGTGTCAATAGTTGAGGGGGAAAAATCGGATAAATAGAAAAAGTTTCGCAGCACCGGGGGGTGAACAGTCTGCCGTAAAGAGGAAAAGAGAGAATCGGCGGGCGATATTCTCTTGGCAGAAGGGACAAAGAAGGACTGCTGCGAATTGTGACATTCACAGCAGTCTTGATTTAATTTGATTATGCTTATTCTACGGTGGCGGGAGCGGTGAAGATAACGGCTGCACCTGCGGGGATCAGTCCGCCGTATCCGTCCTCGGTGGAGGAGTCGCCGATGCGGACATAGACATATTCGCCTGTCATGAACTTGGAGAGATCATAAGTGACAGCCTTATTTGCCTTGATGGCATCAGAGGAGGCGATGACCTCATATTCGTCATCATCTGCAGAAACGGACAGCTCAAACTGGTTGTTCAGACGGATGTTGAGGGTACCGTTCTTATTCCAGCCGGTGGGGAAACGGTAGATGATGTAATGGTCGATGTCATGGAAGCGGTTGCCCGAGGGATCCTTGGAGGACTCGTATTCATCCCAGATGTATTCTTCCTCTGCATCGGTGAAAACGGTGAACTTAGCCTCAACAGCAAAGGGTTCCGGAGGCTCTGTCTCGGGAGCTTCGGTGGTGACAGGCTCAGTTTCGGGTTCTGTCTCGGGCTCGGTTTCTTCGACTGTGGTGGTGTCAAAGCCGACCATGTCGGCTGTGGTTTCCTGTGCATCGTCCGATGCATTGCTGCAGGAAACAAGGAGGGCTGCTGCGATAAGGAGAAGTGCGATTGTCTTTTTCATGAGTTGTGCCTTTCTTTATTAAAAATATTTTGTGCTGCGATGGAATGAAGCTTTATTTTACATTGATTGTGAAGGGTGTACCGAAGGGGATTCCCTGTGCCGATGCGCGGATGATGTGGGTGCCTTCGGTCAGCGTGATCGTTACATTGGCGCGCTCGCCCTGTGCCAGAGCGGGGAGGGTGCAGAGGACACTTCCGTCCTCGCCGCAGAGGATCACATCCCCTTCGCCCCAGGAGGTATAGCCGGTATTGGCGAGGGTGAGGGTGACGCTCTTGTCCGAGGTGCTGCCGCCCGCTGTAATCTCCTTGCCTGTGCTGTCCTCGGCATAGGCGATGACACAGCTGAGATACTTTCTGGGGGAGGTGTCGGTGCCGTCGGTGAGAGCAATCGAAGCGGCTTCGGCGACAGTCATACCGCTGCCTGCAGATACAAGCTTGACGCGCTTCCCTGAATCAAGGGCGGCGATGTATTCATCCTTGATGGAAGCCCAGATGCCGGCAAGACCGTCGGCATAGAGATCGCGGTCGACCGTGAAGGTGACGGTTTCCTTTTCGGTCAGGGGATCAATCGAGAGCATCCGCTCGGCATATTCGCGTACAACCTTGGTACCGGGACGATCCGAGCCGTCGGGATTAACAACGCCGTAGTCAGAGCCTTCGCCGGGACGGTAGCCGCCGGTGTACCACCAGATATAGCTTCCTCCGCCCTCGCCCATGTAAAGGGCATCGTAGACCTCGGTGTAGATTTCGGCTGCATAAGCGAGACCTGCTTCGTTCGGTTCATAATTGGAGCCGCTGAAGGCAGACCAGCCGAATTCCTTGCAGATGGTGGTGGTGTCGCCGCAGACCAGCTCTGCGTAATCGGCAGCGAAGGCACCCTCATAGGCGGTGGCGTCGAACTGATAACGTGTGTAGCCGTAGCCCTCGGGGGAGACGAAATCGAGTGCGCCGCAGAAGGAGGAGAAGTCATAGAGATAGGCGTTGTATTTGTAGGAGCCCGATGCTGCCGAAGGATAACCCGAGTCACAGCAGCGGAAGCTGATGAGATGATTGGGATCGTAGCCTCTGATGCGCTCGGTGGCGGCAAGGAGATGGGTTGAGATCTTTTCATCCATGAAGCGGCGGAAGGCTGTGGCAAGGGCAGCTTCTGCGGGGGATGCATTTGCTTTGCAGAGGAGGGCATCAAAGTCTGCAGTTTCGGGGCAGGTGATGCCGAAGGCTGCCGATGCGGCGCCGATGCTGCCGTAGTTCAGATTGATCCAGTCCACCCACTCATTGCTGCGCGCAGCTTTTCCGGCGTCATCCAGCGAGGCATAGGTGCCCACCGAGCCTTCCCAGATGATATCGTAGGCGGTGATGTTGTCAAATTCATCAAAGCGGTGCAGCTTGACAAGCTCGCCGAAGCGTTCGATGTTCTCATAAAAGGGAACATACATATCCACATAAAGACCAAGCTCACGGGCGATGGCAACCACCTGCGTCATGTTCTTGTTATAGCCGCTCTCAACCTCACCGGCAAGATCCCAGGGGCCGACCTGAAGAGAAACCGCGTTGAAGCCGATCTCTTTGATGCGCTCCAGGTCACAGCGAACCAGATAAGGATCATAGAGGGCATCGCAGGCGAAATGGGTGCCGAAAGCGCCGTAGCTTCCGAAATAGTTGACGCCGTGCATGTGGATTGCCTCACCGTTTCTGCGGAAGGCGCCGTCTTCCATGGTGACAAATCCGGCGGAGGAGATATCCTCTCCCATAACAAGGATAGGGTGGCTGATGACGTCGACTGTGCGTTCGCCCACAAGCAGCTCGACCTTAATTCGGTCTGGAATGCCGTCCTCACCCAGACTGAGCGAGATGCTGTTCCGTTCCTTGCTTCCGGTGGGGGCGACGGTGATCTCTTCGCTTTTTAAAAGCTTGTCACCCGAGGTGAAGCTGTAGCGCACCACTGCACCCTCGGGCGCATAGAAGGCGGCATTTGCTTCGATTTTTTCGGTGTTTTCCTCATAAACATAGGAGCGTGTGCCGGCTTCGGTGAAGTGACTGCCGTTAATCAGCAGTCGTGCGGCATCCGCAACAGCCGCAATACCGTTTTCATCGAAGAAGGCGTCGCCCATAGGAAAGGCGGTGAGACTTCCTTTGTCATAGAGGTTGATCCATGCCGCCCAGCCGCTGTGCAGTCCCTTTTCGTCGAAGGCTTCGAGCAGGGGAATCAGACGGAAATCACGTTCCTTGAGGTAGCCAGTACCCTCGGAGGCGCGGAGCGTGGAATAAATCTCCTCCGGAATGATGTAGTCTGCCTCGGCGATGACAGCCTGACCTGCGTAGGCAGTCAGAGCTTTTGCGTTGGTGATCTGATAGAAATCGGTGGGGGTGGTGAGATGCTCAAACTCTGCGCTCTCATCGGTAACCGAGAAGGATGCCGAGGCGAGGGTGTCCAGGTACATGGTGTATCCCTGACCCTCGGTGAGACCTGTACCGCCGATCATGAAGGTTTTCACGCGGTCTGCGGAGAGGGGAGTGGTACCCGAGCCGGGATAAAGTCCGAACTCGTCATATCTGATGGTGTAGAAGCTCCAGTCGGCGGTTGTTTCGGGGGCGGGGCCGAGATAACGGGTGCCGTCATCGAGAACAAGCTCCATATAGTAGGTGGCAGCTCCCTCAGCCTTGGCGTAGAAGCAAACCGCGTTGTCGTTTGCCTTGGGGGTGTAGGGAATAATCATGACATCCCAGCCGTCGAAATAGCCGTTCTCCAGCTTGAGCGAGGCATGACCCATGCCGAAGTCGCCGCCGGTCTTCTTGTGCTTGACTGCCGGATTGCTGGCGGTACGGGTGATTTTAGCAATCTGCTTTTTATCCGAGGGATCAAGCTGGAGGGTGACGCTGTCGGATGTGGAGAGGAATTCATTCAGTGTCGCATAGCTGCCGTCCTCCCGCTTGAAGGGGATGGTTTCGCAGAGCGGCCCGCCGAGCACGGTCACATTGCCGCCCTTCTTACGGTAGGCTGCGGCGCGGTTGAGCAGACCACCGTCGATGCGGTCGGCACCGGTGAGGATGACCAGCTCGGTGTCCTCAACCGTGAAGGAGGCTGCCTCGGTGCTGTCCCAGTCGGCGATGACAACCTCGGTGATGGCGCTGAGGTTGGAAGAGAGCGCTTCCTCATAGGAGGCAGGCTTGCCCGGCTCGTGCAGAATGAGAATACGTCCGAGCTTGCGCTCTTCGGGGATGGCAGGGGTGGTTTCCGCTGTGGGAGCGGTGGTGTCTGCTGCGGTGTCAGCGGCGGTGGTGACCTCGCTTCCGCTGTCGGCGGAATTGCATCCGGCGCAGCAGAGGAGCAGGCCGAGCACAAGGGTGCTCATCATCTTTATAAATCGTCTGTAGTTCATTTCAAGTTTTCCCTTTCCGCGTGTCTCACAGCATATTCACCGCGTCGGTGATGATGCGTACACAGCTGTCGATGCCAAGCCGTCCCGAATCGAGGGTCATGTCGTAGTTCTCTGCCGCACCCCAGCCGCGGTTGGTGTAATACTGATAATGGCGGGTGCGGTTCTTGTCGGTTTTGCGGACAGTTTCTGCAGCCTTGTCGCGGGATAGGCTGTATTCCGCCATGATGCGCTCACAGCGGTGGTCGAAGGCAGCATGGATGAAGATGTTGAAGCAGGTGAAATCCTCGCGGAGCACATAATCTGCACAGCGTCCGACGATGACGCAGGAGCCCTCGGAGGCGACCTTTTTGATCACATCGCATTCGGCGTGGTAGACCTGATCGGTGAGCGAGAGACCCATCTGAGGATTCATGCCGCCCAGCAGATAACCGCCGGTGGCGATATTGAAGAGGAAGCTGCCGGTGACGCGGTGCTCCTCATTTGCGATAAAATCGGCATGAAATCCGGTTTTCTGCGCCGCCATGTCGATGATCTTGCGGTCATAGTAGGGAATGTTCAGAGCAGAGGCGACCTTTTCGCCGATCTCTCTGCCGCCGCTGCCATATTCGCGGCCGATGGTGATGATGAGATTTTGTTTCATTGGATAGTTCCCCCTTATGATGTTTGATGGTGTTATTATATCACAAACTGCTATCGATTACCATAGCAAATGAAAAAAATTGTGCAATATGGACAGAATAGGACGCCGCTTTTGTGAAAATCGGATATGCGGAAGCGGAGATGACGGTGAGCTGAAGCGGCAGGGAAAATTTACATTTATAAATCAACCAAAGGTTCAGTCTCACCTTTTCTGCGGGTGGGAAAGGGAGAGGCGGGCGATAGAGGTTTTATGATAGCGGAGCTGAAGGGAGCGGGATGCCGAGGGCGGCATCTCCTACCGGATTATTGGGGACAGCGGTGGGTATTTATGTAAAAAAGGAAGGCACAAGACCTTCCTTTTTTTGTATTGAATTTTTACTCAGCGTCGGAGTAGGATTCGAGGAGCTTTTCAAGGCTCTTGGTGTAGAGCTTCATCTGCGACTCGATATAGGAGACGAGGTTTTCACTCTTGGCGATGAGCTGGAGACGCCAGGAGTGAGTGGGCTTGTTGAGTGCAACAATATGAACGGTGGAGAAATCGTAGTAGAGCGAGTTGTTGATCAGGTCGATCATCTCCTCCGAGCCTTCGTCGCGGGCATACTTGCTCTTGAGGGCAACCTCATAAAATGCGGGGATAACAGAGTTTCTGCTCTCGCAGGCAAGTGCCTCGGTGACAGCACCGATCATATCGATGTCCTTGACAACAGAGGGAACGCAGAAGAGCGAGAAGCTGTCCTGAGAGATGGTGTGGTAGCCATCCTGTGCCTCGTCATACTTGGGAAGCGGGAGAATACCGAAGTCAAACTCGAGGCTGCGGAGAATCTCTGCGTTGCCCAGCCATTCGGGAACGATGAGGGCGCGGCCCTGGTCGAAGATAGGACGGTAGAGATTCTCGGGGGTATCTGCCTGATCAAAGCCGGTATAGGTGGACTTCTGACCGAGGAGCAGATCATAGATCTTTGCGTATGCGGAGAGGAATTTTTCCTCCTGAATGACAAGAGTGGGGACTCCGTCATCACCGCGGACGAGAGCGGGAGCCTGGAGAGCTGCCTGATAAGCGTCAACCAGGTTGTGGGTATCGGTTACATAGCCGTACTGGTCACCGTCGGAGTACTGACCGTCGCCGTCCAGATCCTGATATGCCTGAGTGGTGAAGGACTGCATTTTGTCGATGGTCCACTTGCCGCTGCGAACCAGCTCATAGGGATCCTCGAACTGATAGTTGGTCCAGAGGTTCTTGTTATAGAAGAGACAGATTGCGTTCTGGATACCCGAGATAGCCAGATCGCCGCTCATGAAGTGGAGCTGACCGTTGATCTCGGTTTCGTTGATCAGAACCTGATTCCACCAGGGAGCGGTGAAATCGATGTAGTTGATGTCGCGCCAGTTGTAGTAGTAGCCGTCGGAAGCAAGCGTTGAGATGTAAGCGCAGTAGCCGGCGATCAGATCGTAGGATGCGTCTCCCGCCGATACATTATTTTTGATCTTGCCGAGGAAGTTGGACTGCGTTGCCCAGGTGCCCTCTTCTTCGATCATATTGAAGGTGATGTTGAAGCGCTGCGCGATCTTGTTGTTGCGTCTGAAAACAGCGTCGTTGACAGGCTCACCGTTCTCGGTTGTGGCATTGAATTCGTGGTTCATGTTGGTACGCATGAGAATCGAGAAATCGGCACCGTTAAAGTTCAGCTCGGGCACCTTATCCCGAAGCTGCGTTTCTTCTGCCGCTGTAGTCTCAACGGCTGCGGTATCACCTGCGGTGGTGACTGCACTGCCGTCATCGGCAGACTCGGATGCACAGGAGACCAAGCTTCCTGCCGCAAGAAGCAGCGCCAGAAGGGATGCGATGATGCGGTTTTTCATTTGTTCCTCCTAATATTGCGGTGAGTGCGGATTGAAGACAGCTCACCGTTTACTTTAATTACTCTTTCATGATAACATAAATCCCACGCAAAAAACAGCACAAAAATGACACAATGTAGCACCGGGATGACCTTACATCAAGACTCATCGCCCTTATCTTCGTCGGGAGCGGTGGTTTTGAAGCTTCGGCGGTAGCGGCTGGGGGAGGTGCCGGTGCGCTGGCGAAATTTGCGGATAAAGTAGTTGACATCGGCAAAGCCCACGGCAAGGGCACACTCGGTGATATTCATGCCGGTGGTAAGCAGAAGCTGCTGGGCACGGGTAAGACGGGTATAGTTGAGATATTCCTTGAAGGTCATACCCGACGCCTCCTTAAAGGTGCGGCAGAAGTAGCCGTAGCTCATGCTGCAGATTTTTGCGGCATCCTCGGTGGTAATCTCGCTGCCCGGGTTGCGGGTGACATAGTTGAAGAGCTCGGTAAAACGGCTGACCGCGCCGAATTTCTCGAGGCCGAAGATAAAGCCGCCTTCGCGCTTCCACTCCTCCAGCAGCCAGAGAAAGACCCAGAGCGAGTTCATATGCAGCGTGATTTCGTATGCATAGGGCTTCTCTTTGAAGTCGCGCTCCATGCTGACCATGCGCTCGGAAATGCCCCTGTCGTCAAAGGTGCCTGCACGGAAAATCTTTTTAACCTTGGCATCCGAGAAGAGGAAGGGGTAGACATACTTATACTCCACCGTATTGTCGCCGGCGGGGCAGAGAATGCGGGGGTCGAATTTGAGGACAATCATCTCGCTGCCGATCTCCTCCGCATGGGTGGAATGGACGTCACGGGAATTGATGACCACCAGATCGCCGGGGGTAACATGACTGACGTGACCGTCAATATTGAGGATGAAGCTGCCCTTTGTGATCAGCATAATCTCGATATGCTCATGCCAGTGGGCGACATAGTAGTAAAGCTCTCCCATGCTCGATTTTGCCGTGTGACAGCTCACCGGAACATAGCGGCCGCCGGCTTCATGGAAGATATCTTCATAGAGTGCAGACATGATGTGTCTCCTGTATGTTTCTTTGATAGGGAGCCTCTATCGCGCCGCGTCAGGCATAAAGCTCAAACCAGGCACAAGCAAGCTTGATGAAATCCACGTTGTAGCCGTGGGGATGCTGATGCAGATAGGTGATCGATCTGGTATGAGGCAGTCTTTCGTAGAGCGATTCGACGGTTTCGGGAGGGCAGATATCGTCCTTGCCGCCGGCGGTGAGGAGAACCGGATACTGCATACGGTGTGCGTGACAGATGGAGTCGGCAAATCCAAGCGCATGCCATGCCTTATTCTCGTCGCCCGAAGCATTGATCACATCCAGATATCCCGATTGCGCCACGCTGTAGGCACCGCGGAAGGCAGCCATGGGATAATCGGTGAGGAAGGGCTCATCGGCGCAGACACAGGCAGTACCTCTTCCGGCGAAAATCGAGCCCATGAGCAGCGAGGTGCCGCCGCCCTGGCTGGTGCCATAGAAGCTGACTCTGTCGGGGATGACCAGTGCCTGCTTCCATGCCCATTTGACGGCGCAGACCACATCAAGCAGCCATTCGCGGTAGCCGCCCTTTGCATCGGTGCGGATGGTGTCGGGAAACACAGGCCAGTTGCCGTCCTTCTTCAGTGATTCGTTGAACCCTTCGGGTGTCCAGTAGCCAAGGGGGGAGAGCTGGAGCAGGTTGTAGCCGCGGGAAGCAACATCATAGTGGCAGGAAAGCTCTGCACCGTAGCCCGGGAGCTGTACCAGCAGGGGCGCGGAGGAGGGATGTGCGCCGTTGGTGGCATATTTGCCCTGCCATACGCCGTAGTAGACATGACCGTCGCGCTCAAATTTGATGAGGCAGCCGGGATTGTGGAACTGACCGAAGGATGCGGGAAGGAAAGCGCCCTGGGGCTCTGCCTTGAAATCCGCCTTTTCGGCATCGGCGTGAATTTCTTCAATCCATGCGTCAACCTCTGCGGGGGTGGGATAGGATGCGTAATATTTGCTGTAATTGTTTTCCATTGTGATAGCTCCTTTCGGGGTTGTTTTTAGTATATTGTATCACAGGATGCGGAAAATTTCCATTGATTTGGAGAAAATTCCTTTATCATAGAATGAATCTTCCATGATCTTTATGTTTCTGTAAGCTGCAATTAAAACGGAAGGCTCAATTAATTTTATTTATCCTTTTCAAAAAGTCCCCAAACACTCATTATAAATCCGAGTACAGGAAGTATGGCACACACCACTGCATCAAAAGTCTCACTTATAATAAGGAAATTCTTAAATTCTCCCACCAAAACAAATGCCATACTCATAAAAATTAATGCAATTCCAAACAGTATCTTTTTCATGAAATATACTACCCTTCATCAAATTCTTGCTTGTCAAATGCTTTTTTGATCGGGAACACAAATTCGAATAGTAAAATAACACAAACTGCTGTTTTCTTCAATATAATTAGCACCACCGTGCCGTCAGCAGGAGAGCCGCCATGGCATATGCCGCGCCGACTGGGGAGATGAAGGCTCCTGCCATCTCGCGAAGGGATGCGGCGGGGCGTTCCTCATAGCGGCGCAGTACCGTCCGACGGTGCAGGATGATCAGGATGCCTGCCAGTGCAAGTGTTACGATCACAGCGTCAAAGACCGAATAGAAACGGTAGTAGGCTTCCTCCGACACGCAGTCATAGAGCCAGTGCCCGAAGAAGGAAAGGGCATTATTCAGCGCATGGATGGCAATTCCCATCCAGAGCGATTTCGCCTCCAGCACGAAATAGGCAAGCGCCATTCCCGCCGCCGCGGCATAGAGAATCTGGGAGGGATTATAATGCATCACGCCGAAGAGGATGCCCGAGGCAATGATGGCAAACCACCGTCCGAAGGGCAGCAGTGCATGAAGCACCGCGCCGCGATAGGTGATCTCCTCCACAAAGGCGGGGACCACCACCGAGGAGAGAAAATAGACGATAATTGCCGCAGTGCTTTCGGGGAAGGGGGATTCGCTGTAGTAGAGTCCGATGCCGAGGACGTCAAGCAGGGAAATATAGAGATTGGAAAGGTAGCTCACCGCCGTCACCACGCCCAGCGTCACTGCAGTGGCAAGGGCGGGATTGACCTCGAAGCGGGGCTTGAAACGCAGGTATTCGCCGAAGCGTCCGCGAAGGAGCATGATTAAAAAGGATGCGGGGAGCAGGAATGTGACGGCATAGAGGGGCATGTAAAGCAGATCAAAGATCAGCCGATAGGCCTCCCCGTCGAAGGGCAGACCGAAGAGAATACAGATCATTCCTGCACCGAAATCGGCTGCCGGAGCAGACAGCCAGAAGAGCGCCGCTTCGATCAGCATCGCCGCCAGCACTGCTGTTACTCGCTTCTTCAGCGGCGAGGGTGCCTGCAGGTGATGGGTCATATGCATACCTCCCGTTTGCGTGGTTATATGGATATTTTATCATAAATTTTACGGTTGTGCAATAGGGAAATGACAGTGGACGAAAAAAGGAGCCTATTGGGCTCCAAAGTGTCTGTTCATTTGCTTTTGCGGTGTTAAAGGAGGAAATCGGCATCACAGAAGAGGAGTACAGGCGGCATCCGGCTTCGGTTTTAACGAGGCTGATGATCGAAACGGCGAAATCGAGGAATTGAACTGACAGCTTGTCATTCCTTATATGATATCCTCCGTAGGTGCGCTTCATTTACGAAAAAAAAGCACCCATAGGATGCTTTTCGTATGGGGTGATTGAAGGGAGTCGAACCCTCGACCTCCAGGGCCACAACCTGGCGCTCTAACCAACTGAGCTACAACCACCATATGGCGTACCCAGGGGGATTCGAACCTCCGACCTACTGCTTAGAAGGCAGTTGCTCTATCCGGCTGAGCTATGGGTACAGGCTTTTTTGATGCTTTGAGGGGGGGCCTTAAAAAAGGTTGGAGCGGGTGATGGGAATCGAACCCACGCGACCAGCTTGGAAGGCTGGAATTCTACCATTGAACTACACCCGCAGATGCTCTCAAAACATCGCTTTAATATCATATCACAAACCTTCGCATTTGTCAAGGGGTATTGACGAAATTTTCTTTATTATCTGTTCTTTATTATCTGTATAGAAAAAATGAGAGGCGGGATAGGAAGCATCCCGCCTTTCACAAGTGCTGATTTTCGTTTATCTCTCTTTTTTAGCAGCCCTCGCCATGGCGACCACATTGGCGGCGGGTACATTGGGGAGGATGCGCTCATGGCTGGGGGAGATGACGATGCTGGGGGCGAGGATGTCTCTTACGCGCATGACCTCGGCTTCCATCTCCTCGGGGGTAGCGTTGACGAAGAAGGACTGGGCATCGATACCGCCGACGAAGGCGAGATCGTTTTTATACTGTGCCAGCTCGGCTGCGCTCATGCCGACTGCCTGTGCCTGGATGGGATGGATGGCATCGACGCCTGCATCGATGAGATCGGGGATGATGCGCCAGATCGAGCCGCAGGAGTGGAGAAGGATCTTCTTGTTATACTTTTTTCCCACATCAATGAAGCGCTTGAAGGAGGGAAGCACAAATTTGCGGAAGAGCTCGGGTGAGATGATCAGATCGAGCTGAGTACCGAAGTCGTTGCCGAAGAAGACATAATCGGCACGGTCTCCGAGGCCGGCGAGGAATTTATCGTTTGCTTCCACGTAGTAGTCGACCACATGCTCAGTGACGGCTTCGACAAGCTCGGGCTCCTCGTACATCTTGATAAAATAATTTTCCATGCCGAAGAAGTCGGCGACCAGATGGAAGAAGCATCCCCACATACCGGTGAAGACCGCTTTATCCTGGAACTGGTCGATCTGCTTGTAAACGTCGGTGAAGTCGCAGTATTTCACATCCGGCCAGGGATAGGCTTCAATATCGGCAAGCGTCGCGTCGGCGAAGCAACCCTCAGCAGAAAGGGTATCGCGTTTGGTATTGTAGGCAGTATCGATGGCAGGGCGTCCCTCGGGATGGCGATAACCCGAATCGGCGGGGATCCAGCGGCAGTCATCGTCAAGGAAGCGATAGAGCGCTTCTGCGTTATTCTCGATGCCATAGAGCTTGGAAGCTTCGGCGACCACCTCGTTTGTGGGATTGCCGGTCCACATAACACCGTCGCCGTTGCTGCGGTGCTCGAATACCTCCATTACCTTTTCGCGGGAGGTTTTAATTTTGTTTTCCATAGTTGTATTCTCCTTGTCTTACTTTTTGCTGCAATGTATACTGGTTTACTGCGCGTTAAACTCCCTCACCGCTTTGCACATAGCGTGAACATTCTCGGTCTTGGTATCGTAGAACATATAGTCGGATGCTGCCAGAATATGCTTGCGTCCCATCTTCTTCGCCGCATCGAGAATCTTCCATGCGCGCTCGTAGACCTGCTCGGGGGTTTCGTTGAGCAGAGCGTCAAGGCCGATGTTGCCTCTGGTACAGATCTCGGGGGAGAGCTTGGTGAAGGCGTCCTCGATGCTCTTGACATTGCCCACCGGCGCTTCGGAGAGAGTCTCGAAGAGATCGATACCCATCTGGTTGTAGTAGCCATTGGTCAGCATCGGCTCGATGGGCGAGCAGATGTGGGTGTAGACAAGCAGACCTGCCTTATGTACCATCTCGGTCACCTGCTTGGAATAGGGCACGAGGAAGTTTTCGTAATAATTGGGAGAGATCATCTCGGAGCCGGGACCGCCAAGGAATACAAAGTCGGTGCCGCCCTTTGCCGCCGCGTCAATGAGATATTCGTCCAGCTGCAGGATTTTGTCCATCAGGCGACGGCACTGTTCCTCGGCTACAGAGGCAAGAATCGCAGTATCCATGGTGGAGGGAAAGCCCATCAGCTCATAGGGCTGCATTGCCCACTGAATGTCCATAGCCTCGTCCTCACCGATGAAATTGCGGCAGCCGCGCACGCCGTTTTCAATGAGAGAGAAATCCTTCACCTCAAGCAGCGCATCGAGGTAATATTCGAGGATATCAAGATCCTCTTCTTCCTTTACATAAAATTCTACCGGGCAGGCACCCTTGAGCTCCTCGTCGATCATGCGGGAGTAAAGCTCGCCGAGGGGGCACTTGAAGGTGTTGTTGTAGTTTTTGCGCTTGCCGCCTTCGCTTTCGGTCATCTCGCCGGTTATCTGCACCGAGGAAACAAGCTGGGAAACATCGGGCAGACCCAGGTTGTAGAGGGGGATCATATCGAACTGACGGCAGGCGTTTACTGTGTCCTCCATGGTGGTGGCGGTCATCCAGGTCTTGCCGGCAAGACGGGTATCAAAGCCGGCACCGGCACCGATCTGAGGTGAGCAGATAAAGTCCTTGCCGCCGTTTTTTACATAATTTTTAAATAATTCACGGTTGGTCATGGTTGCGTCTCCTTTCGAAAGGGTGTATTGAGAATGTGTATAACTGCACAATTATATGATTATTGTAAAGGATTTGTCATAAATTATCAAGGTAAAACGATGTGATATTTGGGAATTTTTTGTGGTACGCGGCTGTGGGAGGGGCAAATGAATCGGATGCGGCTTATCGGCGTGAAGAATTTCCATTTTGGATTTGCCGGGCTGTCGGAGGGCGAATCGGATCAAATGTCGGCGAAGTTGGGCAGAATGCACAAAAAACTTTCGTATATTTTTACGCTGACCATACGAAAAGTTGAAAATACCTCTTGCATATCACAAAAAAAAGGAGTATAATAACTTTAGTTGTTGTGATAATACCTAATATATTTTTCCACGATGACGCATATCTTGTGGGAAAACCCACAGTGCATTTTACAGTAAAGGGGACTCATACCTATGGACAAGATTCTTACCAAGCAAATCAGAAATATCTGCCTGATCGGACACGGCGGCAGCGGAAAGACTTCGCTTGCCGAAGCAATGCTCTATTTAAGTCATGCGTCCGACCGTCTCGGCAAACCCTCCGAGGGCAACACTGTTTGCGACTACGATCCCGAAGAAATCAAGCGCGGCTTCTCGCTTCAGGGCGCACTCGCACCGGTCATGTGGAAGGATATCAAGATCAATATTATAGATACACCCGGTTACCTCGACTTCGTGGGCGAAGAGCTGCAGGGCATCCGCGTAGCCGACAACGCTCTCATCTGCATCGACGGCAAGTCGGGCGTTGAGGTCGGCGCTCAGCTGGCATGGGACTATGCAACCGAAGCCGGCATTCCCAAGTCCTTCTTCATCAACAAGTTTGACGATCCCGAGGCTCGCTTTGCAAGAGTGTTCGGACAGCTCAAGGATGCCTTCGGCGTTTCTGTCTGCCCCATCATCATCCCGATGATCGAAGGCAACGCTGTTATCGGCTTCCTCAACCTGGTTGACATGAAGGCGTATGTTTACGACAAGACCGGTGCTCACTCCGAGGGCTCCATTCCCGAGGAATTCATGCCGGTTGCAAACGAATACCGCGACATTCTCTATGAGTCGATCGCTCAGACCTCGGACGAGCTGATGGAAAAATACTTCGGCGGCGAGGAAATCACCCGCGATGAAGCAATGGAAGCCATCCATCAGGGTATTATTGACGGTACCATCGCTCCTGTTATCTGCGGCTCCGCACTCAAGATGTGGGGCGTTGAGACGCTGCTCGATGTCATTGCCGAGTCCTATCCCAGACACACCGCAAAGAAGGTGGAGATGAGTGCTGACGGCGAAGAGATCGCCATTGCTGCTGACGATACCACCACCTCGCTCTTTGTATTCAAGACGGTTGCTGACCCCTTCGTAGGCAAGATGTCCTACTTCAAGGTTATGACCGGTGAGCTGAACAACACCATGACGCTCCGCAACACCACCACCGGCGCGCAGGAGAAGATGGCGAAGATTTACACCATCCGCGGCAAGAAGCAGACCGAGGTTGATACCCTCTGCTGCGGCGATATCGGTGTCATTGCAAAGCTGAATGCTACCAACACCTGCGATACTCTCACCACCTCGGCTGAGGACATCAAGTATGCGCCCATAGCATATCCCGAACCCTTCATGAAGATGGCTGTTGTGCCCAAGGCGAAGGGCGATGAAGATAAAATCTCCTCGGGTATTACCAAGCTTCTCGAGGAAGACCGCACACTCCGTTTCGAGAACAACGCAGAGACCAAGCAGCTTTGCATCTCGGGTCTTGGCGACATTCATCTGGATGTTGTTGTTTCCAAGCTGAAATCTCGCTACGGCACCAGCGTTGATCTCGTTAAGCCGAAGATTGCATACCGTGAGACCATCAAGAAGACTGTTCAGGCTGAAGGCAAGCACAAAAAGCAGTCGGGCGGTCACGGTCAGTACGGTCATGTCAAGATCACCTTCAAGCCGGGCGAGGCTGAGGGACTTACCTTCACCGAGTCTGTTGTCGGCGGAAGCGTTCCGAAGGGCTTCTTCCCCGCAGTTGAAAAGGGTCTGATCGAGGCAATGCAGAAGGGCGTTCTCGCAGGATTCCCTGTTGTTAATCTGGCGGCTGATCTTTATGACGGCTCCTACCACGACGTTGACTCTTCGGAAATGGCGTTCAAGCTGGCTGCATCGCTTGCATACAAGGACGGTCTTGCCAAGGCGAACCCCGTTATCCTCGAGCCGATTGGTGAGCTGAAGGCTGTCGTTCCGGATTCTCTCGTTGGTGATGTTATCGGTGACGTAAACAAGCGCCGCGGCAGAGTTCTCGGCATGAACGCGATCCCGAACAAGAAGGGTTATCAGATGGTTGAGGCTGAGGTTCCGATCTCCGAGATGACCGACTACACCATTTCTCTGCGCGCAATGTCCCAGGGCAGAGGCAGCTTTACCTTCTACTTCACACGCTACGAGGAAGCTCCCGCTCCCGTTGCTCAGAAGATCATCGCTGAAGCACAGAAGGACGAGGACTAGCACCTTGCAGGTGCACGGCCTGTATCGGCGTTAGGTATACAAAGCTGATTCCGCGTACCACGAGGGTGGCGGATGAGCGTGCCCTGATTTGATTGGAAATGCAAAGTCACAGGTTGAGATATGCCTGTGACTTTTGTTTGCGTTATAAGTATTGACATTGTGCATATAATGTGATACAATGTATATATAATAAGAGAGGTGATGATCATGGGACAGACGAACATCAACATTCGTATGGATGAGGAATTAAAGAAGCAGTTTGACAGCTTCTGCAATGCGGTTGGCATGAATATGTCTACGGCGATTAATATTTTTGCGAAAACCGTGGTCAGGGAGCGTCGGATTCCCTTTGAGATTGCGCTGGACAGTGATCCCTTTTACAGCGCTGAGAATACTGCTCGGTTGAAAAAGGCTGCGGCTGAAATCGAAGTGGGGAAGGGCACGGTCCATGAGTTGATCGAGGACGGAGAAAATGCTTAAAATCTGGCATGATGACGCATGGGATGACTACCTATACTGGCAGGCGCAGGATAAAAAGACGCTGAAACGCATCAACCAGCTAATTCGCGACATTGAGCGCGGCGGGTATGAGAGGATCGGCAAGCCGGAGCCGCTTGTGGGCGATCTTGGCGGTTATTGGAGCAGGCGGATTGATGACTGCAACCGAATTGTGTATAAAATCAAGGAGGCAGTATTTATATTATTCAGTATTCAGTGTGGCTCTCATTACAGAGATAAATAACAGGTTGATGTTATTGGTCACAGGTTGAAATATACCTGTGACTTTTTTATTCGCAATTATTGACGAAAAAGTCATAAAAATTGATATTTTTTCTTTTTATGATTTACGAAATTGGGGAAATATGATACAATATAGCCACAAAAAAGTTACAAAGGAGATTATCATGAAGAATTCATTCAATCGCATTGCTGCGCTGATGCTGGCGGTTTTGATGATACTGATGACGGTGGTATCCTGCTCGGAGCCTGTCGAGGATGAGGGCAGTGCTGTGACAACGGCGGCGGCTGCTGCTGAATCTGAGGCTGTCGAGACCGAGCTCACCCGCGCGAATTATCCCGACACGCTGGATCCCACGCTCAAATTTGACGGTGACAGCTACCGTGTGCTCTGCCGCAGCGACGATTATTTTGAAGGCGGCGAGATTGTGGTGGAAAAGCAGACCGGCGACGTGGTTAACGATGCCATTTATGAGAAGAATATGAGCGTGGCGGAGCGTCTTGGCGTCTCCATCGAGTCTGTTCTTGTGGAGAAGGCTGACTACAACAACACGGTCAAGAAGAACATTCAGGCTGATCTGTCGGTTTACGATATTGCGGCGGCTTATGCCTACTACATCACGCCTCTGGCGCTGGAGGGCTACTTCATCGACCTGCAGGATCTGCCCCACATCGATTTTGAGATGCCCTGGTGGCCCGATTCGATCATGGATAAGCTGGTCATCAACGATGTGCTCTACTTTATGAGCGGCGACTATTCGCTCTCGCTGATTTCCGAGATTTTCTGCATCTATTTCAACAAGTCGGTGGCTGAGGAGTATCAGATTCCCGATCTGTATGAGATGGTTTTCAACGGCACATGGACGCTGGAGAACTACATCAACATCGCATCGAGCGTGACTCAGGATCTGGACGGCAACTCCACCTATGATGTGAACGACATGTACGGCGTTGCGACGCTTTCCTTCAACGCATTCCTCACCTCCACAGAAATTGATCTGACCGAGTTTGACGATGAGGGCAATCTGGTGCTCACCATCTACAACGATAAGTTTGTGGATGTTTACAAGAGAGTCTACGATTTCATGCACAATTCACCGGCTGCCTTCTCCATGAAGACGCTGCTTGCTGACCGTCAGCAGGAGGTTACGGTTTTTGTCAATGACCGTTGTCTCTTCTATCCCGAGCGCTTCCTTTCCACCTCGATTTTCCGCGATATGGAGTCGGATTTCGGCTTTGTGCCCTATCCCAAGTATGATGAGACACAGGAGAAGTATCACACCATTTCCCATGATAACTATTCACTGCTCTGTGTACCGATTACAACCCAGGATCTGGAGATGGTCGGTGCTGTGACCGAGGCGATGGCTGCCGAGAGCTACCGCACAGTAACGCCTGCCTACCTTGACATTGCGCTGAAGGAGAAGTACAGCCGCGACGAGGGCTCCAAGAAGATGTGCGACCTGCTCATTGAGGGCACCGTTTTCGAGCCGCTGCTTATCTATTCCAACAGCCTTGCCGATGCGGGACTGCTGATGTACAACATCTTCCAGGACAGGGAGGATATCACCTCTCTCATCGAGAAGCAGACCAAGGTTTATCAGAAGGCATTCGATAAATTCAACGAGAAGTATGCAGCTGCCAGATAAGAGCGCATCCGAACCGAATGAAATTTTAAGGGTCACGGCATGTCCGTGGCTCTTTATTGTATCTTTTTTGTAAATAAATCCATTTTGCTACTGTATAAGAATTGATTTGGTGGTATATAAAGTTTAGCTTAATTATATTTTTTATTTAAAAAAGAAAAAGAATAAATAATAAATTATATATAACTACAGATCTATAGTCTGTACTAAGGATTTAGTTATACAGCTACACTAATATAGTACAGCTAGCAAGGGGGCAAAAAGGGGCGATTTTGTCGCAAGCTGTGGAAAAGATGTTCGTAATGTGGAAAAAGTAAGGCGAACAAATGGATGCGTTGTGGAAAACTTTGAGCGATTTGTTGCAGGTTGTGGAAAAGATGTTCAAAGTGTGGAAAACAAAAGCGAACAATAGTTCTATTTTCCACAGAAAAATGTGGAGAACCTGAAATTCTGTGGATAAGTGGGGGCACAGAAGGATTCTCCGGGGTTATTTGCGTCTGGATTTAAAGAAATCGCGGAGGAGGGCGGCGCATTCTTCCTGCAGGATGCCGCGGGTGATCTCGGGTTTATGACCGAGGGGATAGTTACGCAGGTCGAGCATTGAGCCGAAGGCACCTGCACGGGGATCGCCTGCACCGAAGACGATGCGGGGGATGCGGGAATTGACAATGGCACCGGCGCACATGGGGCAGGGCTCGAGGGTGACATAGAGGGTGCAGTCGGGCAGACGCCAGCCGCCCAGCTTCTCACAGGCGATGCCGATGGCTTCGAGCTCGGCGTGGAGGAGGGCACTCTTCCCCTTTTCGCGGCGGTTGCGGGCGGCGGCGATGATCTCACCCTTTTGGACGATGAGGGCACCCACGGGGACTTCTCCGTCGGCGGCAGCTTCGCGGGCAAGCTCGAGGGCGAGGCGCATATAGTGAATATCGGTGGTTGGTGTAGGATGATTCTTTTGCACGGTGAAAGATCCTTTCGTTCGGGGGTGGAGCGAGATGATGATGAATGTTACATGGGCAATGGGGGCGGTCATGAGCCTTTCTGATGGTTTGGTGTATCGCTGTGAGAATGGCTGCAGCGTCTTAGCTTCGGTCAATGCTGTCGGGGGCGGGCGTTAATTCTCGGCAAGGCGTCCCTGCCAGGTATTGCGGGCAGCCATGGCTTTATCGATTTCGTTCAGGACGATGACTTTTTTCTTTGACCAGAGGGGGGCGATGAGGTCGGCTTCGGCTCCGTCACCGGTGAGTCTGCCGATGACGATATCGGCAGGGAGAAGCTCCAGCTGGGAGATTGTGATATCCACATAGTCCTCGAGGGTGAGGCAGTCGAAGCGATGCTCCCGGTACCAGTCGGCGAGGGTGGTATTTTTTAAGACATGGAGCAGGTGGATTTTGACACTGTGGGGGTGGAGGGATGCCAGGTCGCGGGCGGTTTTCAGCATGGCGGCTTTATCCTCGCCGGGGAGCCCGTTTATGATATGGACGCAGGTTTTGATACCTCGCAGCTTTTCGAAGCCTTCCACAAAATCAGCGAAGGTATGACCGCGATTGATGAGGGCGGCGGTTTCATCCGAGGAGGATTGAAGTCCCAGCTCCACCGTCAGGTCGATGCGCTCCGACAGCTCGCGCAGGTAGGCGACCACGTCATCGGGGAGGGCATCGGGGCGGGTGGCGATATTGAGGGCGACCACGTCGGGCTGGGCGATGGCTTCCTCGAATTTGGTGCGGAGGACATGGACGGGGGCATAGGTATTGGTGAACGCCTGGAAATAGGCGACAAAGCGGGCAGACGGCCATTTGCGGTGCATGATCTCGCGCATGACAGCGAACTGCTCGGGGATGGATTTATCCCGTCCGGCGGTGAAATCGCCGCTTCCTCTGGCTGAGCAGTAGACACAGCCGCCCTTTGATTTGGTGCCGTCGATATTGGGGCAGGTGAAGCCGCCGTCCAGGGGGATTTTACAGCACTTTGTGCCGTGGAGGCTGCGGAGGTGGTAATCGTAGGTATGGTAACGTTTATTTGAGTCGGAATAGGGGAAGGGATTTGTCATGATTCCTTCTCCTTTTTGGATTTTTTCGGCTCCAGATTCAGCAGGACAAGCGATGCGAGGACGAGGATGATGCCCGCGAGGCTGTCGAGTGTGAGGGGCTCATGGAAGATGAGAATGCCGGTGAGGGTGGCGACAACAGGCTCCACCGAGGCGATGATGGATGCGCGGCTCGATTCGATATAGGTGAGGGCGGTGGTATAGGTTGTATAGGGGATGACGGCGGAGATGACTGCCATGAGGATTCCGAAGGGGATGACGGTGGGCGACTCTGCGGCAACTTCGGCGATGCCTCTGAGATTGGTGAGGGGAAGGACGCCGAGGGTGGCGAAGAGGAAGGTATAGAGGGTGAGGGTGAGGGGATGATAGCCGCGGTTGAGGGCGACTCTGCCGAAAATGGAATAGAGGGCATAGCCAAAGGCGGAGACGAGACCGAGGGCAAGACCTGCAGGGGAGATGGCTCCCGATTCACCGAGGACTCCTGTGACGAGGACACATCCGACAAGAGCGAGGGCGCAGGAGATGAGCTTCCGCAGGGTGATTTTCTCACGAAAGAAGAGGATTGACATGAGCATGACCATGACGGGAGCGGTATAGAGAAGGACAGCGGCGGTGGCAAGCGAGGTGAGGGTCATGGTTCTGAAGTAGCAATAGGTGAAGAGGACGATGCTGATGATGCCGGTACCGAGGAAGCACCAGAGATCGCGGAGGCGGATTTTGAAGAGGGAGGGCTTAAAGAGTGCGGCGCCTGCGGCGAGGATGACGGCGGTGAAGATGATGCGCATGGCGACGATTTGCATGGAGTCGAGGCCGGTGCTGCCGAGGGTACGGACGAAGAGGCCCATGATACCCCAGAGGGTACCGGCGATGAGGGTGAGGAGAATACCTTTTTTCATGATGGTTTTTGTGGTTGTGGTTAGTTTGGTTTGGGTGGATGAGGTTTAGCTGAATTTGTTTGTACCGGTTTCTTCATTTCTTTCTCTACAGCGAGTAAGAAACGAAGCAAAGAAAGGCGCCGCCAGGGGTTTCCCATGGACTCCTGACTGACGACCCAATCGTGGGACGGTGAAAAAGAGTTGCTTTAGGCTTACCTCTGTGGTGAGTGTTTACCGTTCGCTATATTGAGGTATACCTAATTGATTCAATCGTGCAGCCGGTGAACAGCTTAATAATCGTTAGGGGAGCCAAGCGTTATTTAACTTAAAGGATTTCTTCAGCGGATGTTGAAGTTACAGCAAACGCTTTTGCATTTCAGCTTGCGTGGTTTCGCTAAGGGATGGGCACTGCTGCGAGTTTATTTTGTGGGATGCACGATATTGTCGTCCCAAAAAAACGCACGAACGGAACGATCGATCTTCATCCAAGCTCGAACCCTTAATCTCTGCTTTTATCTCCCTCTCCGAATAAGCTTCATCATCCCCACCAATATCGGCTTGATGTTCACCCCTACAATCAATCCGACGCAAAGAATCTGCATCGGAATCCAGAAGGGGACCTCAAGAATCATCACGGTCGATTGCAGCAGAATCACCGCTGTGTTGAATGCAACCTTGCGGTTGTGCAAATCAAAGGGAATATAACTGCGCGAGTTGATGGCGCGAATGATGTATACAACAAAATAGCTGAAGAAGGTCGCAATCGCCGCTCCGATCGCTTCAAAGTGCGGAATGAGCAGCAGATTGAGCAGAATGTTCACGCCTGCACCGATGAAGGAGGTGACGAAGGAGAGAATACTCTTCTTTTCCACCAGATAAACGCTGCCCATGAAGGTCACAAGACTGGAAAATACCGTGGCGGCAGAGAGAATCGGAATGTAGCGCCAAGAGGTGTAGTAGGAGGGATCCACCAGAAGCATGGTGAAAATCTTGGAAAATGCCACAAGCACCGAGCCTACCATGAACATCATCGCCTGGAAGCTTCCCATAACCTTGCCGAAGAAGGCGGTGTGCTCGCGGCTGCCCTTTTCGGTGACGGCGGAGAACTGCCATGCCTCGATGAAAACGCCCGAGGCTAAAATAAGCAGGGTGGGGATTTTATAGGCAACGGCATAGAGACCGTTGATTTCCTTGCCGCAGATATCGCGTACCATGTAGCGGTCGGCTACATTGGTGATCCACCAGAAGATGGTGGTGGGGATCATGGGGACGCTGAATTTCAGCATCTCGAAGGCGAAGGAGAGCTTGAAGCGGTCAAAACGGAGTGCGCCCCAGAGACGGGCGGTGATCACAAGGAAGATGGTGGCGGCGATATCCGAGAAGACTACAGAGAGTACATAACCCTCCACGCCCATGTCGCAGGCTACGAGGAAGATGATGTTGAGAATGATGGTGATCAGCGTGCTGAGAATTCCCTGAAAAGCAAAAAGCGAGGTTTTGCCTGTGGCGCGCACGAACTGGGCACAGAGCGAATGGAAGCAGGATGCGGCGGCATAGGCGATGATGAGGGCGGTGTACTCGCCGAAATAGTTGATTTTTGAGAGGAGGGGCGAGAGAATGGCAAAGAGGGCGACGCCGGCGCAGATGACCACAAAGCCTGTAGTAAAGACGCGGGCGAGGTTGCTCTTTTTATCCAGTGCAAAGCGGAAGACCGCTTCGACAATGCCGCAGGCGAGAAGAGGAATGATGAGATTTGCCGTCTGGGTGATCAGGTCGGCGGTGCCATACTCGGCGGCGGAGAGGCAGCTGGTATAGAGGGGCATGAGCAGGAATACCAGCACCTTGGAGGCAAAGGTACCGATGGCGAGGATGGCGGTATTGGAGATGAGCTTTTGGTATTTGTTCATGTGGATGATTCCTTGATTGATATTGGCGGCGGCGGTTATTCGCTGTCGCTGTTTTCTTTGTCATCCTCGGAGGGGGTGACATAGACCTTGCCGAAAATGGCATCGGGATGGGTGGGATCGATCTCGTATTCGCGGGGCGTTTTGTCGTTACGGGTGCGCCATGCCGAAATTGTGGCGGCGACAGCGAGGACGATCAGGGCGATGATGACGAGAATTGAGGCGAAGGTGGGAAGGCGGCCTTCGTTGAAATAGATGATGATGGCGGTAGCGATGCTTCCGGCGACGCAGAGCCATGCGATGATGGCTGAGGAGAGGTTATACTGAGCGGGGGATTTTTTATCTTTCATGGCGGTGTCCTTTCGGAGTGGATTTGTTTTTTGGGAAGGGCGAACCATTTTCGTTGAGGGGACTTTGTCAGGTTTTTCCCTTGATCTTGTCCCAATATGCCTTCGCAGCCTGTTCGGTTTTGTTCTCGCCGTATTCGTAGAAGCGGGCGTTTTTCAGCTCGTCTGGAAGGTATTGCTGGTCGACCCAATGGTTAGGGAAGGCGTGGGGGTATTTGTAATTCTGGTACTGATGGGTGGGGCTCATGTAGGGGGGGACCGTTCTGCCTGCGCCCGATTCAACAGCGGCTTTGGCGGCATCGTAGGCGGCTTCGGCAGAGTTGGATTTGGGGGCGGTGGCAAGCAGCAGTGCCGCATGGGCGAGGGGAATACGGGCTTCGGGCATGCCCAGCTCCTTGGCGGACTCCACACAGGCGCGCACGACGGCGGCTGCCATGGGATAGGCAAGGCCGATATCCTCGCTGGCGATGACCTGCAGGCGGCGGCAGGCTCCGATGAGATCGCCTCCCTCAAGGATGCGTGCCAGGTAGAAGACGGCGGCATCGGGATCTGAGCCGCGGATCGACTTCTGGAGGGCGGAGAGCATATCGAAATGGACGCTTCCGTCCCGGTCATAGTGCCCGTGGGGGGAGGGAAAGGCATTCTTCGCGATCTCCAGGGTGACGGTGGCATCGGCGGCGCAGAAGTAGGCGGATTCCAGGAGGTTGATGCTGCGTCTCACATCTCCGGCAGCTGCTGCGGCGATGTAATCGAGGGCGTCATCGGTGAAGGCGGTCGGCTCGGCTTGATCTGCATTGAGCCTGTCCAGCGCACGCAGGAGGACGGGACGGAGGGCTTCGGGGGGGACTGCCTTGAATTCAAAGACTGCCGAGCGGGAGACGATGGCGTTATAGACATAGATATAGGGATTTTCGGTGGTGGAGGCGATGAGGGTGATTCTGCCGTCCTCGATGTATTCGAGCAGGGACTGCTGTTGTTTTTTGTTGAAATACTGGATTTCGTCCAGATAGAGGAGGATACCGCCCGAGCCGAAGAGGGAGGATGTGGATTTGGTGATTTCGTGGACATCGGCAATGGAGGCGGTTGTGGCATTGAGGCGGTGGAGGGTCATGCCCGAGCTTGCGGCGATGATGCCTGCGGCGGTGGTTTTGCCGGTGCCGGGGGGGCCGAAGAAGATCATATTGGGAATATGGCCGCGCTCAAGCATACGGCGGATGGAGCCGTTTTTGCCGAAAAGATGGGGCTGGCCGACGATATCGTCGAGGGTGGTGGGACGGAGGGCGTCGGCGGTGGGGCGATCGTGCATGGGTGGGACTCCTTTCGGAGGGGATTTTTGTGGGGGATAAGGGGATTGTAAAAATTTGTAATACAATGTAACGCTTAAAACTTTAAAACAGCACATACCTCAAGGCTCACCCTAAACTGCGATAATTTGCTTTGCGAATTTTCGCATGGAGCGGGTAACCGATGAAATGACGGTGGTTGCCCTCTCCGTCATGCCTTACGGCATGCTACCTCTCCCGGAGGGCGAGGCGTTGAGATTGCGATAATTGATCAAGATATTGTGTTACATTGCAGCAGGGGCGACCATCGGTCGTCCGTTTTGGGGGTGGGGGAGCGAAAAATCGGAGATGGTACATCATTCCATAGATATTTTTATTATACTACTTTTGTTATTTTCTGTCAACCAAAACATGCTTTAAAAGTTTCTGCGATGGTTTGCGACACTTTGCGACGCTTTGCGATTGTATAAGAATTTGTTTTGGTGTATGATACAGGCACAACGGAAGGGGTGATGAAAATGGGAAAGACAAAACGCAGGGAGGCGGTGAGGTCGCGGGCGAAATTTCACGAGAGCTTTGAGGCTTATCTTGCCATGTGCATGCAGAAGAGACGGCTTCCCAATGCGGCGGGCTTCTGCAGGTTTGCGAAAATCAAGCGGGAGGAGTTATATGCGCTGCGCGAATGTTATCCGCTGGAGTATGATCTGCTGGAGTCTGCATTCATTGACGAGGCGCTGAACATGAAGGCTCCCAATTCGGGAACAACCATGAGCTATCTGAGATCGCTGACCTCTCCCGAGGAGGAGCGGGACGGCGGTGCGGTAACTGTTTTCTGTGATCATGACGGGGAGGCTGACGGTGAGTAAAAAGGTGAATCTTCTGGGGAAGCCCAACAAAAAGCAGCAGGCGTTTTTTGCTTCACGCTGCAAGTTTACCGCTTACGGCGGTGCGAGAGGGGGCGGCAAGTCCTGGGCGCTGCGGCGAAAGCTGATTCTGATGGCTTTTCGCTATCCGGGCATTACAGCGCTGATTATCAGACGAAGCTACGGGGAGCTGCGCTGCAATCACATGCTTCCGCTGCTTGCCGAGCTGGGGGATGCGGTACATTACAGCGATGCGGCAAAGTGCTTTACCTTCCCGAACGGAAGTCGGATTTTTCTGGGATTCTGTGCGGCGGAGCGGGATGTGCTGAGGTATCAGGGGCAGGAATATGACGTGATTGCCATTGACGAGGCGACGCAGCTGACCGAGTATCAGTTTATGACGCTGAAAGCATGTCTGCGCGGCACGAGCGGATATCCCAAGCGGATGTATCTGACCTGCAATCCCGGCGGTGTGGGGCATGCCTGGGTGAAGCGGCTTTTTGTTGACAGGATCTACCATTCGGGGGAGCGGGAGGAGGATTACTGCTTTGTACAGGCGTTGGTTTACGACAACGAGGCGCTGATGGCGGTGAATCCCGACTATGTATCTCAGCTTGATTCGCTGCCCGAGAAGCTGAGGAGTGCCTGGCTTGAGGGACGATGGGATTTATTCGAGGGGCAGTTCTTTCCCGAATTTACAGCCGAGCGGCATGTGGAGGAGGTTGTGCTTCCTGCGGGGGCAAGGCGATTCTGTGCGATGGATTACGGCTTTGACATGACGGCAGTGGTATTCTGTGCGGTGGACGGTGAGGGAAGGCTGACCGTTTACAGGGAATTCTGTCGGTCGGGGCTGACCATATCCGAGGCGGCGGAGACGGTGGCTTCTCTTTGTGCAGGGGAGGAGATTGAGTACATTGCAGCCAGTCCCGATCTTTGGAACAGGCGGCAGGACACGGGGTACAGCGGCTTTGAAATTATGAGTCGGAATCGTGAACTGCCGCCGCTGATAAGGGCAGACGACCGAAGGGTGATCGGATGGCGCTGTCTTCGTGAGTATTTGCGCGGGGAGAGAAAGCTGATCATTGATGTGAGCTGTACAGAGCTGATTCGCTGTCTGGGGGCGCTTCTCTTTGACAAGAGGAGATGCGAGGATGCGGCGAGCGAACCGCACAGCATCACGCACATGCCAGAGGCACTCAGATATGCGGTGATGTCGCGGACAGATGCGGGAGTTGAAGAAGATGACACATGGGATTCCGGGGCATGGGGCGGTGTGAGTTTGGCGGATTATTGAGAGGAAATTTTATGAATCAGGAGGTATTATGGCGACAGTAATGAAGGAGAGCGGGCAGGGGAAGAGCAAGCTGCCAGAGAGCATGAGCTTTTCGGAATTCGGGGGGATCAATCGGACCAAGAGGGCTGAGAAGAGCGGCAGGGTGCTGGAGGCATCCGATATGGTGAATTTTCGCGTGGATGCGGGCGGAACGCTGGTGAAGCGGAGCGGGTACAGCAAGCTTTGCGAGGTTTCGGGGAACATCCGCGGGGCGTGGCAGGGGATGGTTGGCGGCAATGAGCTGCTGCTGTTCGCCACCGAGCAGGATTTTTACAGGATGAAGCGCGGTGCGGCTTCGGCTGAGAAGATCGGTGCGCTGCAGGAAAGCGGCACGGGAAAGGTGGACTTTTTCGCCTACAAGGGAAATGTGTACGTGAACGACGGCAGTGATTTCTACATCTGCAACGGCAGCACGCTGTCGCTGGTGGAGGGTTACACGCCGCTGGTGAAGGTTCACTGCAGCAACTACGGTGTGAGCAGCGACTATGAGAACGAGAATCTGCTGAGCCGAAAGGTGCGGGTTCAGCTTGACATCAAGAGCGGGGTGAACGTTTACAGACTGCCGCACGAATATGTGGGCGAGATTCTGTCGGTAACACTGAACGGACGGAAGCTGACGCCGGGAACCGATTACACCATTGATGCGAGCTTTGTGATTTATGTCTATTTGGAGCTGGTGACCGCTCCCACCGAGAACATCTCAAACGGATGTGAGATGGTTTACATGCTGCGCGACAACGGGGAGCGAAAGAAGCTTTGCAGATGCAGGCACTCGGCGCTGCTGAACGGCTCGGAGCTGTCGGCGGTGATGCTCTACGACGGCGAGGACGGGCGTTCGGTTTATGTATCCAAGTCGGATGAGCTGGGACATGCGCGTCCCGACTACTTCACCGAGGAGGACAAGTTTACCATGATCGCGGGGGCGGGCAATGTGACGGCACTGATTCAGCAGTATGAAACGGTGATGCTCTTCTGCGAGAGATGTGTATACAGTCTGCGCGCCGAAAATGTGAATGACGGGCAGGGCTTTAGGCACACGGTATTTACGCCGGCGATTGTCAACGATGAGCTGGGCTGTATTGCGCCGGGATGTGCCGCACAGCTGGAGAATGCGCCGATTTCGCTGACAGCTGACGGTGTTTACCGCTGGGTTTCCACCTATGTGAGCGGCGAGAAGAATGCGAAGAAGATTTCGGAGCGGGTAGGTGTGCTGCCGGCTGCGGGAGAGGACACGATGCTCTATGTGAGCCGCGCCGACGGGGAGCTGTTGGTGAGCTTCGGAGATACGATTTATGTGTACAACTATCTGCTCGATGCCTGGTACAGGTACGAGGGGTTCGGAGCTGCGGGCATGTTTGACTGCTACGGCAGGGCGGCATTTTTCTCGGGCGGTGCGGTCTGTCTGCTTGACGGAAGCGGTGATGATGCGGGGGAGGCAATCGAGGCAAGATTTGAGGGGCTTCCCTTTGAGCTGACGCCGGTGGGGGCTGTGAAAAATCTTTACCGTGTGATCGTATCGACGCTGCCGCCCGAGGGAGATGTAATCGATTTTTCGCTTCTGACCGACGACGGAAGAAGCGCGGATTTTAAGCTGGAGAGCAGCGGGCAGCCTACCTGGGCAAGATGCCGGTGCAGGATGAAGCATGTGAAATCATGCAGCGTGACCATCGGTGCGGCAGGCACAGGCGGAGCTGCGGTATCGGGCTTTGCGCTGCAGTACGGAATCGGAGGCGATCGCTGATGTGGTGGTTTTTGGCGGGAATTGTCGTGGGTGCTGCGGCGGCTGTGATCTGTATGCTGCCGCGGGTGAGAAAGCGTGAGAAGGGATGCGGCATTGTCGGGGCATATGAGGCGATGATGCGGGCGTAATCGGCGGTTCCCTTAACAATCAAATTCAATTTTTCAGGAGGAACAGGATGAAAAACAAAACAAACGGCTCTCCCTGCGAGGCATGGCGCGGGTATGAGAGCGGAGTGGCATTTAATCATGCCATCGGGCTGTACGGAAGGATCCGTGAGAATGCGCGATTCTACCGCGGAGAGCAGTGGAACGGAGTGGATGCCAAGGGGCTGCCGACTCCTACCTTTAATGTGATCAAGCGGGTGATCGATCATGCGGTCAGCACGGTGCTCTCCTCGCGCATTCATGTGGCACTCTCGGATGAGGGGATGGCATACATGAAGGAGAGCGGGCGCAGGGAGAGAAGGGCGAGCTCGGTGGCGGCGCTGGAGCGTCACATCGGCTATCTCTGGGATCGCTGCGGCATGGATAAGCTCTTCCGCGAGGCAGCACTGGATGCGGCGATTGCGGGGGACGGGGTATTCTTCACCTACTGGGATGAGGGTGCCGAGACGGGACAGCTCTACGAAGGTGAAATCCGCTGCATGGTGGTGGACAGTTGTGATGTACATGTTGCCGACTGCACCGAGCATGATCTTCAGAAGCAGGAGTACATCATTCTCTGCGGCAGGGCGCCGGTCTGTGCGCTGAAGCGTGAGGCGAGGGCAAGAGGGCTTGCCGAGGGGGTTGTGGAGAAAATCTGCGCTGACGATGACAGCTTTATCGGCTACGAGCGGGTGGAGAATCCCGACGACGACTATGCCAAGGCGACCTATCTGATCCGATTCCACCGCAATGAGGAGGGATTTGTGGTCTTTGAGAAGTGCGTGAAGAATGCTCTGCTCTTCCGGGTGGAAACCGGGATGAAGAAATATCCCCTTGCATCCTTTGCCTGGGAGCAGGTGAAGGGCTGCTGCAGAGGAAATGCGCCGATCACGGGTTTGATTCAGAATCAGAAGTACATTAACAAAGCCTTTGCGCTGATGATGAAGCACATGATCGACACCGCCTTTTCCAAGGTGATTTATGACAAGAAGCTGATTCCCGAGTGGACCAACGAGGTAGGTGAGGCGATTGGCGTGATCTCGGGAGGCGATGTGGGCAATGTGGTGAAGGTGATCGGCACCGGCGAGATGCAGGAAAACTATCTTGAGGTGATCGACCGCACCGTGAAGCTGACCAAGGAGCTGTTCGGTGCTACCGACGCGGCGCTGGGCGAGGTGAATCCCACCAATACCAGTGCGATTGTAGCTCTGCAGGCGGCATCCGAGCTTCCCTTCGACACGCTGAAGGCAAACATCTACCGCTGTGCGGGTGAGCTTGCCGAGATCTGGTGCGAGATGCTGCTGGAGTATTATGCCGACGGGCGCTGTCTCTGCGGCGAGGTGCTGCTTCCCGATTACGAGGAGCTGAAATGCTGTGTGCTCAGAGCCAAGATTGAGGTGGGTGCCGGCGAGAAGTTTACCCAGATGTATCAGCTTTCGGTGCTCAACAGGCTGCTTGAAAGCGGTGACATCTCGGCGGAGGACTATCTGAAGCGCATTCCCGAGGGACTTGTGCCTCAGAGAAGCAGTCTGATCGAGACAATGAAAGGGGGTGATGTGAATGGATGAGATCATGGATATCGAGGTCGACGGAAAGGATGAAATTCCCGAAGCAATGGCGGAGGTGAACGAGATGCCTTCCGAGCTTGAGGTGGTGCGCGGGGAGCTTGAGGCGCTGCGTGCTGAGCTTGCAAGGAGGGATGCCGAGGCTGCCGAGAGGGCGCTTTTCGAGGAGCTTTATCCCGGTATGAGGCGAGAGGACATTCCGGGCTGTGTCTTCGAGGAGGCTGAGGCGAGGGCGATTCCGCTGGCGGCGGCTGTTGCGATTCACAACCGCAGATGCGAGCGCGAAAAGGAGCGTGCTTCGGCGGCGAATGAGTTGAACCGCGGACGCTCCACAGGCAGAGTGGGCTATGCTTCGGGGGTGTCTCACAGCTTTACTATCGAGGAAATTCGCGCCATGACACCGGCTCAGGTGAAGCGGAACTACAAGCAGATCATGGCAAGTCTGGGGAAGCTGTAAGAGGCATTTCCCAAAAACAATGATGTAATTTACGAATGATGAAAGGACAGGTATTTGAACTATGGCTATCAACAATTTTATTCCTACTGTATGGAGCGAGACGCTCCTCAACAATCTTGACCGCGAGTACATCGGCGTCAAGAACTGCTCCCGTGAATTCGAGGGCGATATTCAGAAGAAGGGCGATATCGTGAAGATTTCTTCCATCGGTGCTGTCAATGTCTTTGACTACACCAAGAACACCGATATGAGTGAGCCTCAGACGCTCGACGGCACCTCCACTCAGCTGGAGATCACTGAGAGCAAGGCATTCAACTTCCAGATTGACGACATCGACCGCGCTCAGCAGACGCCCAAGATCATGAATGCGGCTATGGCAGAGGCAGCAGCGGCGCTGGCAGATCAGGCTGACAAGTACATCTACAGCCTCTGGGATCGCGTGAACGGAGACAATACGCTGACAGTGGACGGCGTGAGTGCAGACAATCTCACCGATGTGCTGGTTACTGCCCGTGAGCTTCTTTACACCAACAATGTGGGCGGCAACACCGAGCTGGTGCTGGAGGTATCTCCCCGCATTGCTTCGATGATTCTCAAGTGCAAGATCAGCGATGGCAGTACTCCCGATGCGATTGAAAACGGTCTGCTCGGCTCCTTTATCGGCTGCAAGATTTATGTATCGGGCAATATTGCCGTTGATGAGAGTGGCTTTGACAAGTGCTTCCTCAGAACCAAGCGCGCCGTTGCCTTTGCGGAGCAGCTCAAGGGGATGGAGGCTTACCGTCCCGAGAAGCGCTTTGCCGATGCGGTGAAGGGTCTCCATCTTTACGGTGCCAAGATTATCCGTCCCGCTGAGCTTGTGCTTCTTAACATGAAGCCTGCGGAGTAAGAATATGCTCTGCGGTGAGATTTTTGACATCGCCTGTGCGCTGATCATGGAGGACAGAGGGAGTGCCGCAGGCAGTGTCTTTGAGGGATATGCTGTGGGGATTATCAATGGCTTCCTCTGCGAGAACAGAGAAGCTGCGATCTTCCTCGGGGGCAGCTTCGAGAGTATTCCGAGCGTGAGCGCGCTGACCGACACTTTCCCTTATTCCGACAGGCTGATCTCTCCCTGTGTGTACTATCTTGCCTCGCGCATGATCCGCGATGAAAACGCCGATGCTGCAAAGGAGCTGATGACACGCTGTGACAGGCAGACCGCGGGTATCGGAGCGGCTTTGGAGGGCAGCTCGGGCACGGACTCGGGCGGTGGCTGTGACTGCAGTGGTGGGGTTGACTCGGGAAGCGAAGAGCTTCAGGTCTTCCCCGGCTCCACGGTTGACGTCTACGCAGGCGTGAATTAATATTCGACCGTATGGAATTATGCCGTTCACATATTGATGGGTGAATATACACAAAAAATTAAAATTTCGCCTATTGCAAACTTGAATGGGATATGGTATAATTCTATACGGTCATTTTGGAGATGTACTCAAGAGGCCGAAGAGGCGCCCCTGCTAAGGGTGTAGGTCGGTAACCCCGGCGCGAGAGTTCAAATCTCTCCATCTCCGCCAATAGAAAAGCCTTGATTTTCTAAAGAGATCAAGGCTTTTTTATGCTTATTTTCAGGTCGTTGACCCTTTAATTGACCCTTTACAGGATTTATAAGCAATGTTTTCGGTTGCTTTTTTGCCCTTATTGAGAAGCATTACCCGGAAATCTTTTTGATGAATTTTTCCATTCGATTTGCGCTTTCCTTTTTCATGCGTTCGGACACATGACCGTACACATCGAGGGTAAATGAAGCGGTTGCATGACCGAGTTTCGACTGAAGTGTTTTGATGTCATCCCCCTTCTGCAGAGGGGGCACGGCAAAGGTGTTCTTTACGCTGTTCCTTGAATTGCTCTTGCAGAACGCTCATAACAAACGGTGCGACGGTTATTGTTCGCACTCTGTCATTTTTGGTAGCTGCTATGTAATGCGGGCTGCCTTTTTCTTTTCCCTTCTGGAGCTGCTGTTTTACGGTGATTACGCCGTCACGAAAGTTTACTGCATCCCATGATAAGCCGCAGACTTCGCCCTCTCGCATTCCGGTAAACAATGTGACCTTAAAAAGCCGTGCAAGCTGTGCAAGCGGTTCGCCTGTTTCGATTTCTTCCAAAAAAGAGACAATCTCTGATTCTGTTAGACTCCCCCCAAAAAAATAGACAATGACAAAATGCGACAGTTCTTTTTCATTTTACATTGCGACGAAGGCGCAATATTTCACATTTAGCTGAAGCCAAATATTTCACTAACAATACGCAAGTTCAAGTCTCCGCACAAGAATTACGGAAATATCTGTTTTCAGTTTCAAGCCGAAAGATTCGGCTTTTTTTCATTTCAGCCTGAATTCACGCCATCGAGATTGACAAACGCTCGGTTATCTCTTATAATGTAATTATAATGTAAAGTAAGAATTATTCCTGCCGATGGAATTGCTTTTTTCGGCAGTTGATGTGGGAGAAGCTTCCCGACAGGGCGATAAAGGTTGGTTTCATTTTTTTGCAAAGCGTAAAATATTACGCCAAATGACCTATTTTATTTCGAGAAAAGTAAAATAAATTACGATTACCCCCTTGACAAGAGGCGCGGAGAGTGTTATAATTTACTACGTTAGCAAAACACAGTGAAATGGATCAGTAGACAGGCTGCAGTTCCTTTCAGAGAGGTGTCGGTCGGTGCAAGACATCGGGAAAGGCTTGTTGAAATCACCATGGAGTGGCTGCAATAAAATCTTCGGAGAGTAAATGCAGACGGGTACTCCCGTGACAGAGTTCGGATGTGACGGCATCCCGAGTGCGTCCCGTTGGGATGAAGAAGAGTGGTACCGCGGAAGACAGATTTTAGATTTTGCTCTTTCGTCTCTTTGGTTATCGAGGTGGATAACGAGAGGCGAGGGGGTTTTTTTATTTTACCTCCAAGCCTGCCGCACTTGAAGATGTATGACATGTGAGAAAACAGAAAGGTAATGAATCATCATGAAAAAAGGACAGAGTCAGATGATGACAGGCTCGCAGATTATGGTGGAGACGCTCATCGAGCAGGGCGTGACCGATGTGTTCGGCTATCCCGGCGGGCAGGTTCTCTATATTTACGATGCGCTCTATCAGGCGGGCGACCGCATCAATCATGTGCTGGCGGCTCACGAGCAGGGCGCGGCTCATGCTGCTGACGGTTACGCGAGAGTGACCGGCAAGGTTGGTGTTGTGATTGCAACCTCCGGCCCGGGCGCCACCAATCTGGTGACAGGAATCGCCACGGCAATGCTCGATTCGGTACCGATGGTAGCCATTACAGGCAACGTGCCTACTACGCTTATCGGCAAGGACAGCTTTCAGGAGATCAACATCACCGGTGTAACTTTGCCGATTACAAAGCATAACTATTTTGTCAGCGACGTGCGCGAGCTTGCCGATACCATCCGCGAAGCCTTCCGCATAGCAAAATCAGGCAGACCGGGACCGGTGCTCATCGATATTCCCAAGGATGTACAGGTGGGAGAGTGCGAATTTACCCTTGGCGATGTGGTGGAGGACTTCCCTCAGGAGAGGGTGGAGGATGCCGACATCGCAAAGGCGGTGGAGCTGATCAATGCTGCCAAGCGCCCCTATATCTACATCGGCGGCGGTGCTGCCGGACGGGGCATGACCGAAGCAATCAAGGCGATGGCTGAGAAAATTGACGGCTACATCGGTTGTACCTTCATGGGACTGTCGGCACTGCCCAACTCCTATGAGCGCTTCCTTGGCATGCAGGGCATGCACGGACAATATGCTTCCTCCATGGCGAACAAGGAAGCCGATCTGATCATCGGCGTGGGCGTCCGCTTCAGCGACAGGGCTACGGGAAATGTTGCCAAATATGCAAGTAAGGCGAAGATTATTCAGCTGGATGCCGACAGCTCCGAGATCGGTAAGAATGTGAGAGTCGATGTGGGGCTTGTGGGCGATATCGTCGATGCCTTCGCACGTCTGCTGGAGGGCTGTGAGGCACAGTCTCATCCTGAGTGGAGAGCGACGGTGGAGGCATTCAAAACCGAGGGCAGAATGATCCGCGACGAGGCTGAGCGCCGTGCGGGAGACCGTCTGACTCCTCAGAAGATTTTCAGCGTGATCAACGAGATCAAGGATCAAAATACCGTCATTGCCACCGATGTGGGACAGCATCAGATGTGGACGGCGCAGTTTGCAGACTTTGAGCGTGCAAGACGCTTTGCCTCCAGCGGAGGACTTGGCACCATGGGCTACGGTCTGGGTGCTGCCATCGGTGCGCAGATCGGAAGCGGAGACAGAACGGTGCTGATCACCGGTGACGGAAGCTTCGGTATGAATCTGAACGAGCTTGCCACGGCGGTATCCTATAATGTACCTGTGGTCATCGTCATTATGAACAACGGTGTGCTGGGCATGGTGAGACAGTGGCAGACTCTCTTCTACGGCAAGCGCTATTCAGCCAGCGTGCTTGGGCGCAAGACCGATTTTGTCAAGCTCGCCGAGGCATTCGGTGCGAGGGGGGCACGGGCGGCATCCATTGAAGAGTTCCGCGCCGTCTTTGAGGAGGCAATGGCGCAGGACGGACCCTATGTAATCGATGTTGCGGTGGATGAGGATGAGTTCGTGCTTCCCATGCTTCCGCCCGGCGGCTCGATTGATGATATCATCACCACCAGGGAAGAGGAGGAAAAGTGATATGAGATCTGTTATTGCAATTTACGTTGAAAATAAATACGGTGTGCTCACCCGTGTAGCCGGTCTGTTCATGCGCAGAGGCTTCAACATCGATACCCTTACGGTGGGAGAAACCGAGGATCCCAACTATTCGCGTATTACCATCACCATGAACGGCGATTCCCATGCGAGGGATCAGGTGATGGGACAGCTCAAGAAGCTCTTCAATGTCAAGCAGGTAAAGCTGCTCGCGGATGGCTCCTCGGTTGAGCGCGAGCTGATGCTGGTGAAGGTGAGAAATTCCCCCGAGACCCGCAGTGAGATCATGGCGGCAGCTGAAATTTACCGCGCTAAGATCATCGATTATACCACCGACTCCATGTGCGTTGAGGTCACCGGCGAGTCTACCAAATTAAACGCCTTCATCGAGGTCATGAAGCCGCTGGGCATCATGGAGATGTGCCGCACCGGTGTTGTTGCCCTTGACCGCGGCAGCGCCACCATTATGGAATAAACACACTTGAATTTATACACATCATATACATAAAGGAGAATCTTATTATGCAGAACATTTATTATCAGCAGGATTGCAATCTGGCAAAGCTTGAGGGCAAAACAGTTGCCATTATCGGATACGGCTCCCAGGGTCACGCACATGCGCTCAATCTGAAGGAATCGGGCGTTGATGTTATCGTCGGTCTTTACAATGGCAGCAAGAGCTGGGCTAAGGCTGAGGCGCAGGGACTCAAGGTTATGACCGCCGCCGACGCAGCCGCCAATGCCGATCTCATTATGATTCTCATCAACGACGAAAAGCAGGCGAAGCTTTACAAGGAGAGCATCGAGCCTCATCTGACCGAGGGCAAGACGCTGGCTTTCGCGCACGGCTTTAATATTCACTTTGGCTGCATCAAGCCGCCCAGGAATGTCAATGTCATCATGATCGCGCCCAAGGGCCCCGGTCACACCGTTCGCTCCGAGTATCAGGCTGGCAAGGGCGTTCCCTGTCTGGTTGCCGTTGAGCAGGATGCTACCGGCGATGCACTGGAGATTGCACTGGCATATGCGCTGGGTATCGGCGGTGCAAGAGCAGGTGTGCTTGAGACTACCTTCCGTACCGAGACCGAGACCGACCTCTTCGGTGAGCAGGCTGTCCTCTGCGGCGGTGTATGCGCGCTGATGCAGGCAGGCTTTGAGACGCTGGTTGAGGCAGGCTACGACGCAAGAAACGCCTACTTCGAGTGCATCCATGAGATGAAGCTCATCGTTGACCTGATCTACCAGAGCGGCTTCGAGGGCATGAGATATTCCATCTCCAACACCGCCGAGTACGGCGACTATGTAACCGGTCCCAAGATCATCACTGAGGAGACCAAGAAGACCATGAAGAAGATCCTGAAGGACATTCAGGACGGCTCCTTCGCGAAGGAATTTCTGCTTGATATGTCGGATGCAGGCTCGCAGGTTCACTTCAATGCCATGCGCAAGATCGCATCCGAGCATCCCTCCGAGACGGTGGGCAAGGAAATCCGCAAGCTCTACAGCTGGAGCGACGAGGATAAGCTGATCAACAACTGAGAATCGCTTTATAAACAAGGTACAAAGATATGATCAAAGATACAATCGTAGACGGTGCGCATAACGCGCCGCACCGCAGCCTTTATCATGCACTGGGACTGACACGGGAGGAGCAGGCTCGTCCGCTGATCGGCATTGTCAGCTCCTACAACGAAATCGTACCCGGTCACATGAACCTCGATAAAATTGTCGAGGCGGTGAAGCTGGGGGTCGCCATGGCGGGCGGCACTCCCATCGTATTCCCCGCAATCGCGGTCTGTGACGGCATTGCCATGGGACACACCGGCATGAAATATTCGCTGATCACCCGCGACATGATCGCCGATTCCACCGAGGCAATGACCCTCGCTCACGGCTTCGACGGATTGGTGATGGTGCCCAACTGCGACAAGAATGTGCCCGGCCTTCTGATGGCGGCGGCAAGAGTGAATATCCCCACCATCTTTGTCAGCGGCGGTCCCATGCTGGCTGGACGCGTGAACGGCAAAAAGACCTCGCTTTCCAGCATGTTCGAGGCGGTCGGTGCTTATAAAGCAGGTAAAATCGATGACGCACAGCTTCGCGTCTGCGAGGAGAATACCTGTCCCACCTGCGGCTCCTGCTCGGGCATGTACACCGCAAACTCCATGAACTGTCTCACCGAGGTGCTGGGCATGGGTCTGCGGGGCAACGGCACCATTCCTGCTGTCTACTCGGCGAGAATTGAGCTTGCCAAGCACGCGGGCATGCAGGTGATGGAGCTGGTGAGACGAAATATCCGTCCCCGCGACATCATGACCGCGGCGGCAATCAGGAATGCGCTCACCGCCGACATGGCGCTGGGATGCTCCACCAACAGTATGCTGCATCTCCCCGCCATCGCCAATGAGTGCGGCGTGGAATTCAATCTTGACATGGCAAACGAGGTCAGCGCCAAGACGCCCAACCTCTGCCATCTCGCCCCTGCAGGTCCCACCTATATGGAGGATCTTAACGAGGCGGGCGGTGTCTATGCGGTTCTTGCCGAGATTGCGAAGCTGGGACTGCTGGATACAAGTGTGATGACCTGCACCGGCAGAACGCTGGGTGAAAATATCGCCGATGCATGCAACCGCGACCCCGAGGTCATCCGAACGGTCGACAATCCCTACAGCAAGACCGGCGGCATTGCGGTGCTGCGCGGCAATCTTGCGCCCGACGGCTGCGTGGTCAAGCGCAGTGCGGTGGCTCCCGAAATGCTGGTGCATGAAGGCCCCGCCAAGGTCTTTGACTCGGAGGAGGATGCCATTGCCGCAATTTATGACGGCAAGATCGTCAAGGGCGACGTGGTGGTCATCCGCTATGAAGGTCCTGCAGGCGGCCCCGGCATGCGTGAGATGCTCAATCCCACCTCTGCCATCGCCGGCATGGGACTGGACCGCGATGTGGCGCTCATCACAGACGGACGCTTCTCGGGGGCGACCCGCGGAGCTTCCATCGGTCACGTCTCTCCCGAGGCTGTACGCGGCGGCATGATCGCTTATGTTCGGGACGGCGACATCATTTCGATTGATATCCCTGCCTGCACCATCACGCTGAAGGTGAGCGAGGAGGAGCTTGCCTCCCGCAAGGCTTCCACCGAAATTAAGAAAAAGAGCGGCATCAAGGGTGCGCTTGCCCGTTATGCGGCGCAGGTGAGCTCGGCTGACAAGGGTGCCGTGATTAACAAATTTGAAGGATAATCCCATGACAAGGCACGCACTTTATACACTTGCCTGTGAGCTGTCCTCGCTCAGCGTATTCCGCGCTCTGCTGGAGGAGGCTCCCATGGCGGCGCTGCTTGACTTCCTCTGCTGTGAGGATGCACAAAAAAGGATGGCGCATTTTGGAAGATTCGTCTATTCTCTGGCAGGAGACGGCTATGATTTTTCGGCTTTCCTCTGCCGTACTGTCTATGCCGATGAGAATGCCTACATTGTCGGTACAGCGAAGGGGAGAGAGCTCTCGCCGGCACTGATCGCCAATGCAAAGGCGGAGCTTGCCCTATTTTGCCGTCTGACCTCCCTTGATGCGGAGGAACTCTGTGGAGATACCGACTATGAGGGGTATATTCCACGCTTTGAGAATCATCCTGTCGACTTTGAGCGCGGCTATGAAGAGCGGCTCTCACAGCTCGGTTGTTATGGCTACGGCATCTTCGCTCAGGCGAATATGTTCCGCCTGGAGGATGGCGAAATTCGTCCGGTGGCGTCGGCAGATAAAATCTGCGTCGATTCCTTTGTCGGATATGAGAAGGAGCGTGCGAAGGTCTTTGACAACACCCGTGCGCTCATTGAGGGAAGACCGGCTGCCAATGTGCTTCTCTTCGGCGACGCGGGAACGGGAAAATCCTCCACCGTCAAGGCATGCGCCAATCATTTCGCTCCCCGGGGGGTGCGGCTGATCGAGCTGCGTAAAGATCAGCTCTTCAGTCTCTCTCACATCATGGCGCGCATCGCAGACAATCCGCTGAAGTTTATCATCTTTATCGATGACCTCTCCTTCAACAAGAACGACGACACCTTCAGTATGCTCAAGGCGGCACTGGAGGGAAGCGCTTCGGCAAAGGCGAATAACGCCGTGATCTATGCCACCAGCAACCGCCGCCACATCGTGAAGGAAAGCTTTTCCGATCGGGAGGGAAATGACGATATCCACCACAGCGACACGGTGCAGGAGCTGATGTCGCTCTCCGACCGCTTTGGTCTGACCGTCTATTTTGAGCGTCCCAATAAGCTGCTCTATCTGGATATCGTACGCAGGCTTGCCGAGCGGAAGGGTGTCCGTATGGATATGGGCGAGCTTGATATCAAAGCCGAGGCTTTCGCTCTTGCCAAGGGAAGCCGCTCTCCCCGTGCAGCCGAACAGTTTGTAAACAGTCTGATTTAGAGAGATTACCATGAAAGAATTAACACTTGATAATGTATACAAAGCCAAATATGCCCTGCGCGATGTAGCAAGAGAGACCGATGTGCTCTACGCGCCCAAGCTGAAGCCGGGAACCGAGCTCTACCTCAAAACCGAAAATCTGCAGGTAACAGGCTCCTTCAAGGTGCGGGGCGCATATTATAAAATGTCACAGCTCACCGAGGAAGAATGTGCGCGCGGCGTGGTTGCCTGTTCTGCGGGAAATCATGCGCAGGGCGTGGCTCTGGCGGCGCAGAAAAGGGGAATTAAGGCGGTAATCTGTCTGCCCGACGGCGCTCCCATCTCCAAGGTGGAGGCAACCAAAAGCTACGGCGCCGAAATTCGTCTTGTGGAGGGCGTATATGATGACGCCTATCAGGAAGCACTCCGACTCCGCGACGAGGAGGGCTACACCTTTATCCATCCCTTCAACGATCCCGATGTAATTGCCGGACAGGGCACCATCGCTCTCGAGCTCTCCGAGCAGCTTCCCGACATGGACGCCATCATCGTTCCCATCGGCGGCGGCGGTCTGATCTCAGGCATCGCTTATACCATCAAAAATCTCAATCCCCGCGTCAAGGTCTACGGCGTGCAGGCATCGGGGGCACCCTCCATGGTCAATTCGATCCACGATTCGCACATCGAGCGGCTGGATTCGGTCTTTACCATTGCCGACGGCATCGCGGTGAAGGAGCCGGGCTCGCTGACCTATGAGATCTGCTCAGGGTATGTGGATGAGGTTGTCACGGTTACCGACGATGAGATTTCGGCTGCTATTCTCGCGCTGATGGAGCAGCATAAGCTGGTCACCGAGGGTGCGGGTGCTGTGGCGGTGGCGGCGGCGATGTTTGACAAGCTTGACCTTGCGGGCAAGAAAACCGTATGCCTGCTCTCGGGAGGCAACATCGACGTGACCATTCTGTCCCGTGTCATCAACCGCGGTCTTCTCATGTCGGGCAGAAGCTGTCAGCTCACCATTGAGCTTGTGGATAAGCCCGGTCAGCTCCTTGCCGTGTCGCGTATCATCGCCGAGCAGGGCGGCAATGTGACGGCAGTGCATCACGAGCACACAAACGAAGGCTCGGATGTCAACGGCTGCTATCTGCGGCTGACCCTGGAGACACGCAACTTCGAGCATATCGAGAAGATCAAACGCGCACTCTCGGCAAATGGATTAAAGATTTTATAAGGAGAATCACATCATGACAGAGAAAATTTCAACATCCAAGGCTCCTGCCGCCATCGGCCCCTATTCGCAGGCGGTGAAATACGGAAATATCCTCTTCACCTCGGGTCAGATTGCCCTCGATCCGGCAAGCGGCGCACTTGTGGGCGACAGCACTGCGGCACAGACAGAGCAGGTGATGAAAAATCTGGCGGCTGTTCTGGAGGCTGCGGGAACGTCCTTTGACAATGTGATTAAAACCACCTGCTTTCTTGCCGATATCGCCGATTTTGCCGACTTCAACGCCGTTTACGGCAGCTATATCAACTCGGCTCCCGCACGAAGCTGTGTGGCTGTGAAGGATCTCCCCAAGGGGGCGCTGGTCGAGGTTGAGGTCATTGCGGCAATCAAGTAAAAAGAAGGAATTCTATCCATGATCAATACATCCAAATATACCCGCCAGTTCTTCCCTGTGAAGAATCCCACGCGGAAATGGGCGGATAAAACCTACATCGAAAAAGCGCCCACCTGGTGCTCGGTCGATCTGCGCGACGGCAATCAGTCGCTGATCATCCCTATGAGTCTGGAGGAAAAGCTGGACTTCTTCAAGCTGCTGGTTAAGGTCGGCTTCAAGGAGATTGAGGTTGGCTTTCCCGCCGCCTCCGAGACCGAATATACCTTCCTGCGCACCCTTATCGACAACAATATGATCCCCGACGATGTGACCGTGCAGGTGCTGACCCAGAGCCGCGAGCATATCATCCGCAAGACCTTTGAGGCGCTGAAGGGCTGCAAAAATGCCATCGTGCATCTCTATAACTCCACCTCGCTGGCACAGCGTGAACAGGTTTTCCGCAAATCCAAAGAAGAGATTATCAAAATTGCCACCGACGGCGCAGAACTTTTCGAGAAGATTGCCGCCGAGACAGGTACCTCCTACCGCTACGAATACTCTCCCGAGTCCTTCACAGGCACCGAGCCTGAATTTGCCCTGGAGATCTGCAACGCTGTGCTCAATATCTGGAAACCGACTCCCGACCGAAAAGCGATCATCAATCTGCCGGTCACCGTGGAGCTTTCCTCCCCTCACGTCTATGCCGATCAGGTGGAATTCATGTGCGATAATCTCAAGTATCGGGATGCGGTGGAGGTTTCGCTTCATCCCCACAATGACCGCGGCTGTGCGGTTGCCGATTCGGAGCTGGGCATTCTCGCCGGTGCTGACCGCATCGAGGGAACCCTCTTTGGCAACGGTGAGCGTACCGGCAACGTGGATATCGTTACCATGGCGCTGAATATGTATGCGCAGGGCGTGGAGCCGGGACTTGATCTCACCAATATGCCCGAGATCGCCGAGCTTTACGAGCGGGTTACCCGCATGCAGGTCTATGACCGTCAGCCCTACGCAGGCAAGCTGGTTTTCGCCGCCTTCTCGGGATCCCATCAGGATGCCATCGCCAAGGGTATGCAGTGGCGGGAGGAGAAGGGATGTAATGCATGGACGGTACCCTATCTGCCCATCGATCCGGGCGATGTGGGACGTGAATACGAGACCGATGTTATCCGCATCAACTCCCAGTCGGGTAAGGGCGGCATCGGCTATCTGCTGGAGCATAACTTCGGCTACGTACTGCCCAAGGCTATGCGTGAGGATGTGGGCTATACCGTCAAATCGGTGTCTGATCACGCCCATGCCGAGCTTACACCTGCTGAAGTGCTCGATGTTTTCACCGGCACCTATGTGAATATCAACGATCACATTAAGCTCATCGATTATCATTTCGTGCGTAAGCCCGAGATCAGCGTCACCCTTACGGTAGAGATTGAGGGCGAGATTAAAGAGCTCTGTGCCACCGGTAACGGCCGTCTTGACGCGGTGAGCAATGCCATCAAGCAGCAGCTTGATATCGAATTCTCCGAGCTGACCTATGAAGAGCACGCACTCACCAAGGGCACCGCTTCTCAGGCGATCACCTATGTGAGCATTACCCTTGCAGGCGGCGGCAAGGTCTGGGGTGCGGGCATCCATGACGACATCATCGCATCCTCGATCAATGCGCTCTTCTCGGCGATCAACCGCTCGATCAATCAATAAGGAGGAATTGCTATGGGAATGACCATGACACAAAAAATTCTGGCTGCCCACGCGGGACTTGAATCGGTCGAAGCGGGACAGCTCATCAGCGCGAAGCTGGATATCGTGCTGGGCAATGACATCACCACGCCGGTGGCTGTCAATGAATTTGAAAAGGCAGGCTTTGATAAGGTTTTCGATAAGGACCGCATTGCCATCGTGCTCGACCATTTTGTTCCCAATAAGGACATCAAGGCCGCCGAGCAGTCCAAAACCTGCCGCAATTTCGCCTGTGCCCACTGCGTCAGCCATTTTTATGACGTGGGTAAGATGGGTATCGAACACGCGCTTCTTCCCGAGCAGGGCGTTGTGACAGCCGGTGACTGCATCATCGGCGCCGATTCTCACACCTGTACATACGGCGCACTCGGCGCATTCTCCACCGGTGTCGGCTCCACCGATATGGCAGCAGGCATGGCAACCGGCATGGCATGGTTCAAGGTGCCCTCGGCAATCCGCTTCAACCTCACGGGAAAGCTTCCCGCAAACTGCAGCGGCAAGGATGTGATTCTCACCATCATCGGTATGATCGGTGTGGACGGCGCCCTTTACAAGAGCATGGAATTCACCGGCGACGGCGTGGCAAGCCTCAGCATGGATGACCGCCTCTGCATCTGCAATATGGCAATCGAAGCCGGCGCGAAAAACGGCATCTTCCCGGTGGACGAAACCACCGAGGCATATATGAAGGGACGCTGTGAGCGCACTCCCGTGATCTATACAGCCGATCCCGACGCAGAGTACGAAAAGACGGTTGAGATCGACCTTGCGAAGATCGTTCCCACCGTTGCCTGCCCGCACCTCCCCGAAAATACCCGTCCCGCATCCGAGCTTGGTAATATCAAGATCGATCAGGTTGTCATCGGCTCCTGCACCAACGGACGCATGGAGGATATGGAGACCGCATACCGCATCCTCAAGGGCAGGAAGGTTGCCGACGGTGTGCGCTGCATCATCATTCCTGCCACCATGCAGATATACCGCGACTGCGTGGAAAAGGGCTGGGTATGTGCATTCATTGACGCGGGTGCTGTGGTATCGACACCCACCTGCGGCCCCTGTCTTGGCGGCTATATGGGCATTCTTGCTGCCGGTGAGCGCTGTGTTGCCACCACCAACCGCAACTTCGTGGGCAGAATGGGGCATGTGGACAGCGAGGTCTATCTGGCAAGTCCCGAAACCGCAGCGACAAGTGCGCTGACAGGCTATATCACCGAGCCTAAGGAGGTATGAATATGAACACACAAGGTAAAGTTTTTAAATACCCCGACAACGTGGATACCGACGTCATCATCCCCGCGCGCTACCTCAACACCCCCAAGGCTGAGGAGCTGGCACTTCACTGCATGGAGGATATTGACACCGACTTCGTGAAAAAGGTTGAGCCGGGCGATGTGATGGTGGCAGGCTGGAATTTCGGCTGCGGCTCCTCCCGTGAGCATGCACCGCTGGTCATCAAGACCTGCAAGACAGGCTGCGTCATCGCAAAATCCTTCGCGCGTATCTTCTACCGCAATGCCATCAATATCGGTCTGCCTATCCTCGAGTGCCCCGATGCCGCCGATGAAATCAACGCCGGCGATGAGGTTCGCGTTGATTTCGACACCGGCATGATCTGTAACATCACCACGGGCAAAAACTACAAAGCCCAGCCTTTCCCGCCGTTTATCCAGAATATCATCGCAAAGGGTGGCCTGCTGGCGTCGCTCAAGGAGGATTGACCATGAATAAAAAAATCACCGTGCTCCCCGGCGACGGCATAGGCCCCGAGATTGTCGCCGAAGCCATCAAGGTGCTCGACAGAGTGGCAGAAAAATTCGATCACAGCTTTGACTATACCTATGTTGACATCGGCGGCTGCTCGATTGACAAGTTCGGCACTCCGATCACAGACGAGGGAATGGAGAAATGTAAAAGCGCCGACAGCGTGCTTCTCGGCGCGGTAGGCGGTCCCAAGTGGGATACCTGCCCTCCTGCCATCCGTCCCGAAAAGGCTCTCCTCGCCGTGAGAAAGGAGCTGGGACTGTTTGCTAACCTGCGTCCCACCAGGCTCTTTCCTCAGCTTGCCGACGCGTCTCCGCTGAAAAAAGAAATTGTCGGAAATGGGATTGATTTATTGATCGTCCGTGAGCTGACCGGCGGCGTTTACTTCGGCGAGCGCAGAACCGAGGAGGTTAACGGCGAGCTTGTTGCCACCGACATCATGCCCTACTCGGAGCATGAAATCGAGCGCATCGGCAGAGTTGCCTTTGAAACCGCCATGAAGCGCGGAAAGAAGCTTGCCTCGGTAGATAAAGCCAACGTCCTCGATACCTCCCGCCTCTGGCGTAAAACCATGCACCGACTGGCAGAGGAATATCCCGAGGTGGAATACAGCGACATTCTGGTAGACAATACTGCCATGCAGCTCATCAAGAATCCCACGCAGTTTGACGTGCTGGTCACCGAGAACATGTTCGGCGATATCCTCTCGGATGAAGCCTCGATGCTCACCGGCTCCATCGGTATGATGCCCTCTGCGTCGCTCTCCTCGGGAACGCTGGGCATGTATGAGCCCATCCACGGCTCGGCTCCCGACATCGCCGGCATGAATATCGCCAACCCCATCGGCACCATCCTCTCGGCAGCCATGATGCTGCGCTATTCCTTCGATATGGCAGCTGAAGCCGACGCCATCGAAGCCGCTGTCAATGCGGTACTCGACGAAGGCTGCCGCACCGGCGACATCATGCAGGAAGGCATGAAGAAGACATCCTGCTCCGAAATGGGCGACCTTGTGGCGGAAAGGATATAAATTGCAGAAATGAAAAGGGGCTGCTGCAAATGGAACATTTACAACAGCCCAGCCCAAAAATCGAAGATTTGGGGCGTTTATTGATTGGTTTCAGGGCATGTAATGCCCTGAAATGACGGTCTTTGACCGGCAAAATCAATAGCAGGGGGCTGACGCATGGCAAATGCGACAGCCCTTTTATGTGTATAAAGAGAGAGAAGCAGTTATGCCAGCCCCAGCTCAGCGAAGCTGTACTTCACTAACCTGTGCTGCTTGGCGTTTTCGTAGGCGATGTAGAGAATCTCCTTCTCCTCATCGGCGCAGGCGTGGGGGTAGAACCATCTCTCCTCGGCTGGCTCAATGTCGATGAGCTTGGTGAAGCTTTTGCCGTCATCGCTTATGCGGATGGCAAGTCCGGTTCTGCCTGCTGTGACCGTATTGCCGATGAGCAGAATCTTACCGCGCAGCTTGAAGAGGTGGAATTTGCTGTCCGAATTGGGAATGTCGGTGCGTTCGAGCTCACTCCATGTTCTGCCGTAGTCAAAGCTTTCAGTGCGGAAGAGATATCCTGTCTGTGAGCGGAAGCAGAGGATCACATGCCCCGGTTCAACCTCTACCGCATTCGGTTCCCAAAGCTGTGTATCGGCGGCGAAATAGCCGAAGCGCTGCCATGTGGCTCCCCTGTCGGATGAGATGCCAATACCCGAGCGAAACAGCCAGCCGGAAGGAGACGGATTCGGCTGACAGAAGCTTTTGTCGAAGTTGTCAGTTGCTTCCTGCCAGTAGAGCGGGATGAGAAAATCGCCGTTTGAGAGGACAAATCCCTGTCTGAGTGAGCAGTTGTTGACGGTACCACGCATGGAGGTCGGCTTGCTCCAGGTTCTGCCGCTGTCGGTGGTGAAGGAACAGAGGGTCTGCAGTTCGCGGTACTGGCTTGTGGAATTGTAGAGATGCACCGCCGCCATGGGATGCTCACCGCCTGTGAAGATATCGGTGCACCAGACACCGTTTGTGGGATGGTCAAAGAGAATCTCGCGTGGCGTCCATGTGGCACCGCCGTCAAAGGAGCGGGTGACCTCGACACAGTTGGCATTCTCCGGCTCGATTGCGCCTCCGGTGAGAAAGGTGCAGATGAGACTTCTATCGGGCATCATGGCGAGAATCGGCTCTCTGCCGTAGATATCAAATTCAGTGATGTTGTGTTTTTCCATGTTGTTATACCTCATTTTTTATATATTTGCTGATGATTTATGAAGTCTGCAGATTTATTTTACGTTCTCATTGGGCAGCGCGAGAAGATAGAGAAATTCGCCGTCGTGATGGATGCCGAGACGCTGATAGCCCATGTGCTCGTAGAGCCCCTGACCGCGGAGATTTTTCTGGTCGGTCGTCAGCATGATGCCGCCGGCATGTACCGATTCCGCCCACTCTTTCGCGGTGGTCATCAGGCGTCTGCCGAGGTGTTTGCCCTTCCATTTTTCGGTGATGCCAATGCCCAGCCAGGGAATTTTAGTGTTCTTGTTCCAGAGAAAGACAATTCCTGCAATCTCTTCGCCGTCGGGCGTGTCGTCAACTGCCGCCCAGAAGATGTGATTTGGCAGCTCGCCCCTCAGAAATGCATATGCGACCTTTTCATTGCCGCAGTTTCGGTTGAAGAAGTGGGTGCCCTCCTCTCCCAGCCGGCGGAAGAAGGTGTGGACACGCTCCTTGTCTTCGGGGGTGAGCAGTCTGATTCTGAGGTTCTCAACAATTTGTTCCATTTATATGTTCCTCCTGTGTGGGGATGAAAAATATCCCGCAGCCCGATTTGTGCGAATCCTTCGGGCATCGGTATACATAACAGCCTATGCACATTATAACACATGAGAAATAACCGGTCAAGCAAAAATCCACCGATCGCTTGATGTATTAAAAATCGCGCATTATCTGTATAATCCAACGAAACCGAAAAAGGAGCCATCCCGGACAACCATCCGTGACAGCTCCTTGTTTTGATTGTTTATGCCGCGCTTCTAATCCTCGTATACCGCCACCCTCGTGGTACGCGGAATCAGCTTCGTATACCTAACGCCGATACAGGCCGTGCACCTGCAAAAAGTCACAGGTATATCTCAACCTGTGACTTTGCATTTCCAATCAAATCAGGGCACGCACATCCGCCACCCTCGTGGTACGCGGAATCAGCTTCGTATACCTAACGCCGATACAGGCCGTGCACCTGCAAAAAGTCACAGGTATATCTCAACCTGT
>JAFQEJ010000023.1 GCA_017399105.1 Clostridia bacterium | reverse complement strand
GCCGATAAACTCCACCAGCTCGCCTGCGTTGAAGATGCCCTCATGGACGAGATAGCCGCCGTAGCCGAGAATGACGCAGATGACAGACTCGACAAAGAGGGTGACTGAGATATTGAGCAGGGTGGATGCCTTTGTATATGCCACATTGGCGTTTTCATTGCGGCGGTTGAGATAACGGAAAGCAAGCAGCTCGGCGAACTCCTTGACGAAAGCCTTGATGACCGCGATGCCAGAGAAATTTTCCTGGGCAAAATCCGACAGGTCGGAAAATGCCTGCTGACGGGTCTCCCATTTCATCATCATATATTTTCCCACAATGGTGCCTACCACAAGCAGCAGCACCATGGGGATGAGGGTGAAGAGGGTGAGGATCAGATTCATGCGCATCATCTTGAAGATAGCAAGAAGTCCGAGAAGAAGCGCATCGGCAAACATGAGAATGCCCGAGCCAAAGCAGTCCTGCACCGTTTCGAGATCGTTTGTAAAGAGTGACATAAGCGAGCCGACCTTGTTCACCTGATAATACTGCTGGGACAGATCCTTGCAGTGATCGAACATGCGGCGGCGCAGGTCGGTTTCCACCTTGATGCCCGCACCGAAGAAGCAGATGCGCCAGAGGAAGCGACCTGTGACCAGCATCAGAATGGTGCCGATCAGGGGCAGGCAGATATGATCGAGAAGGAAGGTCATGTCAAAGACATGCTCCACCCCGTCGAGGCTGACGGCACCGGTGTTGATGCCGTTGATGGTCATCCTGTAAAGTTCGGGAATGACCAGCTGGAAATAGTCAACCACCACGAGAGCGATGATGCCGAGTATGAGCATGGGGCTGTATTTCAGATAATACCGATTGATGTGTTTTCCGAAAAGCATGAGCGGTTCCTTTCGCAAGATGATTACGCATGTAAAGTATAGTCTATCACAAACCGGGCGGAAAATCAATATGTATAATGAAAGATTCCGTCACCTTTTGTGCCGGTGAAAAACTTTACGGTATAATTGAAAAAGCTGTTTGCATATGGTATAATGTAGCTGTGAAACAGTTTGAAAACCTCAATTTGTCAGAGGAGGCTGATTGTATGAAAAAATGGACATCGTTTGTTTATTCATTGGTATGCATACTTGTCACATTGATGGCTTGCTCTCAAGATCTCCCCGAAAAGAACGATATTATTTCTCTGTACCAAAAAAACGAGGAAATCTTTATACAGGCAACAGCTGACCGAGACTACAGCAAGCTTGAACACATCAATGGTGTTCAAAAGGTATACATTTCAGAAGAATACATTGATATTCAATGCGGCGGTGCCGGCCTTGGTTCCGGTACGCACTATTATGGAATTTTTTATTCTGCAGACGATAATTTATGTGCGGTTGATGTGGCTTGTCCAAAAAACAAACTGGTTGAACAGGACAGCGGATATTCCTACCGAGAGGAAAATGGCGATAACCGTTACTATGTAGAACCTCTTGGCAACCATTTCTATTATTACGAAGCCCATTTTTAACCCGATCAATTTCAATACGTCTTCAAAGAACGCATAACCGCTCCCCACCGTTTACGAAACATTTTCGAAATTCCCTCGGATCATTGACAGGTACCGTAATCGATGCTATAATCAGAAAAAATACTGGTTACAGAACCTTCGGAGGTGTCACCATGCCACATTCTACAGGCTTCAGAGGTCAGCTTACCGACATCGGCTATGTGAAGGAAGCTTCCCTGCCCCATGCCGCAAAGCTCGATCTTGTCGAAATGGCAAAAAAATCGCTCCATTATTTAATGAATAATCCCATGCCCGAGCATGCCTATCAGTGCCGTTTTACCCTTGCACCCTCTTTTCTTCCCCCGTTCTGCCCCGAACAGCAGATTCCCTCGATCGGTGATTTCATCGACCCCATCACCGAGGGAGATACCGAAAACCGCAACGATGTGTCCTTCTCGATGATGCGTGAAATGACAGGCGACTATGAAAGCGGAACCCTTCCCGAGGAGAAGGTGCATGAGCGTCTGCTCTCCTATCTGCAGGGCGAGGGCTTCGGTCACGGTCTTTTCCGCAATCACGGGTACAGCATCTGCATCGTCAACGACAGCACCTACATCAATCTCTGGCCCACCGGCATGCTTTTGCACAGCGAGTGCCTGCGGGTAAAGCACGGTCTGTGTGACGCTTCGGTTGCCCGTGCCATCTTCGAGGGCATGATGGACGAAGCCACCCGCGAGAACGGACGGGCCTACTTCAGACACGGCTTTGCCATCTACAATGAGACAGAGGCCCCCGGCACTTATGCGGATCACTATCCGGTGGTCATGTCGGGGCTCTGTGAATACTGGATGCTTACAGGTGATGAGCGCTGTCTCGAATTCCTCTATGAGCTTGCCGAGGGGCTTGTCTGCGATCTCCAACCTCAGCATCTTCACCGCGAGGACGGCGGTCTTGACGGACACAATCACACCTCCCTTCACTCGGTGCGCGGCATGGCACAGTTTGCCTATCTCACAGGCGAGGTGCGCTATCTCAAATGGGTGAAGGACATCTACGACTACTACTGCCGCTGGTCGCTGGACACAGGCTGGCTCCCCGAAATCCGCGATCTTGCCGATCACAGCAATCACTCCGAAACCTGCCTCAACGCCGACATGCTGGAAATTGAGGTCTGGCTCGCCCTTGCCGGCTATGACGAGCTCTGGGACCAGGTGGAGCGCGATCTGCGAAATTACTTCGGTCTGATGCAGTTTGAGGTTACCTCAGGGTACGAGACATGGTACCGCGAGGTACACAAAGATGCTCCTGCCTGCGAGGTTGAAGCGGCGATTGACTACATGCGTGAGCTTGAGGGCGGCTTCATTTCGGCGGCAACCCCCAACGACTACATTTTCAAGCTTCGCGAGGGCGGCGCACACTTCGGTGCGGTGGATTACAGGGGAGGGCGCGTCTCCTTTGACATGATGGGCTGCTGTCCTCCCGAGGGTATGCGCGCCATCTACTTCGCATGGAAGTACGCCCAGCAGACCGAGGACGACACAACGACAGTCTATCTCCCCATTGACAGCGAAAGCGATGAAGCAAAGGTAGAATCCTCCCTTCCCTGCAGAGGTCATCTTCGCATCACCGCAAAAAAAGGAGGAAGCATGCTCGTCCGCATCCCCAAATGGGCTCCCCGCGGCGAGGTGAGCGTATCTGTCAATGGCGGCAAAATTCCGGTTATCTGGTCAGGATGCGCCAAGCAGTATGTGGAGATCACAGGACTGCTCCCCTGCGATGCCGTCGAGGTGGATTATCTGCTGCTTGACATGATTCAGACGGTGAGCATCACCCCCTTCGAGCAGCCGGCTCAGACCTACCGCTATCACTGGATCGGCAATACAGTAGCCGGTGTTGATCCCGAGGGCGAATTTCTTCCTCTCTATCCCAAGCTTTAATCAATTAATAAGGACTGTCCTGCGTGCTCACCTTTCGGCGGCGACATGATTGGGTACACTAAAGGAGCCTTGATCAGTCTGCCGCACGGATTTTCTCATACCAATCCTTTTACGACCTTCTCGGCTCCTTTATCTATCATATTTACCTCACTTTGTACACCCTGTATCATCCTTTGGGTGAGGTTTTCTCATGGGTGGCTATTTCAAATGAAACATTTGCAGCAGCCCAGCCACAAAATTTCGATCTTGTTGTGTATATTGATTGGTTTCAGGGCGTTTACGCCCTGAAATGGCGGTCTTTGTCCGGCAAAATCAATATTTAAGGGACTGTCGCATTTGCATGCGACAGTCCCTTTGCGTTTTTTCCGCTAAAGTTGCAGAGAAGAGAGAATTCCCTTTTGATTTGCTTGCAATCAGATATGCCTTAAGGTGTCGAGCATGCTGTTCACCTGCTCAAGCATCGCTTTACCTTCGGCACCGCTGGATGCGGCAAGCTCCATCATTCGCTCAATCAGTGCCTGCTTGGGATGAGGCGGTGTGGGTCTGAGGTCGTCATAGAGCTTCGTGTAGAAGCGGATCAGCTCCTGATTGGTAGTCTCACGGCATTTGACCACATCGGCGATTGCCTGTGCTTTTGCTACACCGGGAGCAACCGTACCGTCGGTCATACCGGGCTCGCCATTGTCCATCCTGCCAAGCTCAAAGATGGCATTTTTGAGGTAGTCATCCTGCACTCTGATCTTCTCGATCTGGGTTAGGATGTAGGTGATGCTCAGCTCCGAAGCCATTTCTGCGGGAGTAACTGCGGGAATTTCAACTGTGGTATTCTTTGCGTTTGTATCTGTCATGGAAGTTTCCTCCGTTAATTCAAGTTCCGGAGGGCGCGCAAGGCAGATGGTGTCATCCGAGATGAAGCGCGCCCTGCCTTTTTTCACAAGACCGCGGGCACGTTTTGCCCAGGTCGCTTCATATTGTCTGCCATTTTCATCCACGACGCGAATGTTTTTCTCGATGGGTGTCATCCCCTGTCTGTGGATTTGAGGTTTCGCTGTTTTTTGTGATGGGTGCCATCCCCAACCTCAGCGGGAAGAATAATCCCGTATACAGTATAACACAGGCTTCCCGTGCCTGTCAATATCCAATTCGGTTTTGGTCGGTATAATAGATAATTTTCTTCCCCAGCATCTCTGCAAATTCGATCTCGCCCTTGGTACTCTCGCCGATGTAGCCGTCCATATTCACCACGAAAACAGCCTCCGCTAATTTTATCTTTTCTCTGTGCATGGCGGCGAGGATATCCCGCTCCTCTTTGGTATATGCTTCCTTTTCCCGTACAAGATCGATGGGAGCCAGCACGCAGTTTCCGCCCAGCGTCAGCCTTTCGGCGATCTCCGCCATCTCTTTTTTGAACCGATAGCTGCCGCATAGGGTGATGATTTTCATAAGCTGTCCTCCTTTTCGCACCGGCTGAAATAATCGCTGTACACAAATATGCAAAGCTCCTTCGGCACTTCTCTCATTGGACTTTTCTCTGATTTTTTTCTCGCAGTCTCCAATCAATAGAGCCTGTGATGCACGATTATCCGTAAAATTCGCAATTTTTTTATTGATATCGCACCATTTGTATGACATAATAATATTGCAGCCACCTCACACCGTATCTTCCCGTGATAAGAGTGTGCTCCCTATAGTTAAAATCGGTAAAATTCTCAATTTATTAATTGATATTGCACCGTTTATATGGTATAATAATTTTATACATGCAACATTGACAAAACGGAGGGCACACATGAAAATTCACGAATCGGCTGAAAACTATCTTGAAACGATCCTGATCCTGCGGGAGCGCAAGGGCAATGTGCGTTCCATCGACATCGTGAATGAGCTCTCCTATTCCAAGCCCAGCGTAAGCATTGCCATGAAGCATCTGCGCGAGAACGGATATGTAAACATGGACAGCGACGGCAGTCTGACCCTTACCCCTGCGGGCGAGGAGATTGCGGCGCGCATGTACGAGCGTCATCAGATGCTGACAGGCTGGCTGGTTTCGATCGGCGTTGACGAGGAGATTGCTTCCGAGGACGCCTGCCGTATTGAGCATGTAATCAGCGACGAAAGCTTTGAGGCGATCAAAGCCTTTGCGCAGAAAGAATAAATGCTCGTTTCTGCGGCAAAAATAATCGCTTACGCCTTGAAATAACCGGTTATCGGATAATCCTCTCCGCCAACCTCTACCTCGACCACCGAGGTCTTGGCGCTCTTTTTATAGCAGGCAAAAATCTGGAGCATAATATCCATCTGATCGGCAAGCGATTCTGCCATACTCTCCAGTCCCTTGAGGCTGATATGCTTGGGAGCTCGGTCATCGGTGAGGCAGTGCCATACATCGCCCCAATCGTCAACCCGCTCAGAGCTTCCCAGACCGCCCGCGACGGCAGCAAGAACATCGTCCTTGATTTTACACTGATTGAAGTTAAGGGTATAGTTTGTCATGATCGGGTTCCTTTCGGGTATCAAAATATCGAACGTTCGTTCGTCTTAACAATAGTTTAGCACAAATGTTCGTCTTTGTCAAGTGCAATTCAAGAATATTTATATCGACCTGTGGTTGACATCTTATATTAACATATAGAGGAATAATTCCATGAAAATTAACAAATACACCCTCGTGCGCAGCTGCAGACTGCTTCGCGAAGGCTCACATACCACCGATCTGCGCGATATTCTCATCTCCCACACCGACAGCGGCAATTTCATTAAAAAGCTGGAGCCGGAAATTCTGCCCGAGGGACTTGACGCGCCTGTCACCCTCTACAATGCCAAGGGAATGCTCGCCCTGCCTGCCTTCCTCGATATGCATGTGCATTTGAGAGAGCCGGGCTTTGAATACAAAGAGGACATCGCCACGGGAACTGCCGCGGCTGCCGCAGGAGGCTATGCTGCCGTCCTCGCCATGCCCAACACCAAGCCGGTCTGCGATTCCCCCGAGACGGTACGCTATATTTTGAACAAGGCTTCGAAGGTTGGCTCCTGCAGCGTTTATACCACCGCCGCCATCACCAAGGGACTGAAGGGCGAGGAGCTTGTGGATTTCGACGCCCTCACCGAAGCGGGAGCCGCCGCCTTCACCGATGACGGACGCCCTGTCACCGACTCGGCACTGATGATGGAAGCCATGCGCCGCTGTGCCGCTCACGACCGGCTGATCATCTCCCACAGCGAGGAGCTTTCGCTGGCTGAGGGCGGTGCCATCAATGCAGGTCCTGTCGCCGATCATCTGAAGGTCAAGGGCATCCCCAACGCCGCCGAGGACATCATGATCGCCCGCGAGATCATTCTCGCAGAGGAAACAGGCTGCCGTCTGCATATTGCCCATGTCTCCACCAAGGGCGGACTTGAGCTGGTCCGTCAGGCGAAAAAGCGGGGTGTGCGCGTTACCTGCGAGACCTGCCCCCATTACTTTGCCATGAAGGATTCGGATGTGGTTTTCTACGGCACCAATGCCAAGATGAACCCGCCGCTCCGTTCGGCTGAGGATGTGGACGCCGTCATCGAAGCCATCAAGGACGGTACGGTTGACTGCATCTCCACCGACCATGCGCCCCACTCCCCCACAGAGAAGAATCAGCCGCTTTCCAAAGCCCCCAACGGCATCATCGGCATCCAGACCGCCTTCTCAGCGGGAATCACCTATCTGGTCATGCCCGGCCATATTACACTGGCAAGGCTGGTAGAGCTGATGACAACCTCACCCGCAAAGATTCTGCGCGCACCCGACTACAGCGGCAAAATCGAGGTGGGTGAGCGGGCAAACTTCTGCATCGTCAATCCCGACGAGGAGTACATCGTGACCCAGAGCATGCTCAAGAGCAAATCGAGCAATACCCCCTTCCTCGGTCTCTCGCTCCGCGGTGCCATCCACAAGACCTTCAATCAGACAACAAGATAATCGTCACGCCTTTGACTGACCGTTCCAAACGCATCATCATTGTATAAATCAATTATCATATATTCATCGGAGGAAACACAACATGTCTTTTGAAATTCTCAGCGAAAGAATCGCAAAGCTGGAGAACCCCACCGTTATGGGTCTCGACCCCAAACTGGAGTACATCCCCGAGTCCATCCTTGCCGCCGCTGTAGAGGAATACGGCGAAACCTTCAAGGCAGCCGGCGAAGCCATCTTCGAATTCAACAAGGGTCTGATCGACGCGGCAGCCGGTCTTGTTCCCGCAGTCAAGCCCCAGTCCGCATTCTATGAAATGTACGGCATCGAGGGCATGAAGGCTCTCGACCGCACCATCGCCTATGCGAAGGAAGCCGGTCTCTATGTCATCCTCGATGTCAAGCGCAACGACATCGGCACCACCGCAGAAGCTTATGCAAGAGCCTATATCGGCAAAACCGAGCTTTTCGGAAGTCAGGTTGAAGCCAACCCCGGCATCGACTGCCTCACCGTCAACCCCTATCTGGGCATCGACGGCATCAAGCCCTTTGTAGACACCGCCGCCGAGCATGGCAAGTCGATGTTCATTCTGGTCAAGACCTCCAACCCCTCCTCCGGTGATTTCCAGGATATCGAATTTGAGGGCAAGACGCTCTACCGCCGCGTAGCTGAAAAGGTTGAGGAATGGGGTGCCGATCACATCGGAGCCTCCGGCTACTCTCCCTGCGGTGCTGTTGTGGGCGCAACCTATCCCAAGCAGCTTGAAGAGCTCCGCGCTGCCATGCCTCACACCTTCTTCCTCATCCCCGGCTATGGCGCACAGGGCGGCGCTGCAGCAGGCATCGTTCCCGCATTCGATAAGAATGGCGGCGGCGCAATCGTCAACAACTCCCGTGCGCTCATGTGTGCATACAAGAAGCAGAACGATCCCGACAACTACAAGACCCACACCAAAAACGCCATCATCGCCATGAGAGAGGATCTCATGGGCGCGATCAAGGCATAAGCCGGCAGGAGCAAGCCCCTGCCCTACGGGTTAATATCAGAATCATCACAAACAACATGTTTATTCTCATCTCGCTCACCGAACGGAGGACCAGCCAAGGAGGTTGGGAGAGCGCGAGAGGGAAGGAAACTTCGGTGTAGCCAAGCAAAGCTTGGCATTGGAAAAAGCCAACGGCTTTTTCTGGAGTGAACCGTAGGTTCACTCTGGAGATTGGTTCCTTCCTTCTCGCACGAAAGCGAAGCTTTCGCTGTGAGCTGCACAAACAACCAAGCTTCACAATAAACAACAACAATTTTACTCCAACGGAGGATATAACAATGAAAATAGGTGTAATGGCGGAATCCTTCCGCTGCGATTTCCGCACAGCAATCGAAAAGGCAGCAGCGCTCGGCGCTGACGGCGTTCAGAAGTATGCAGTCGGCGAAGAGCTGAACTGGACAGATGCACAGATCAAGGAAGCCCTTGATATCGTCAAGAGCAACGGCATGGTCTTCTCTGCCCTCTGCGGCGACTTTGGCTGCGGCTTCGGCAATCCCGACCGCAATCCCGAAATCATCGAAAAATCCAAGCGCGTCATCGAGCTTGCAAAGAAGCTTGAGTGCAATGTGGTCACTACGCACATCGGTCATCTCACCGCTGAGGAGACTCCCACCAAGGAGATCATGCGTAAGGCTTGCCGTGAGCTTGCCATCTTCGCAGACTCCATGGAAGCGGCATTTGCCGTTGAGACAGGCCCCGAGACAGGCGAGATTCTGGGCGAATTCCTTGACAGTCTGGGTGCCGGCGGTGTCAGAGTCAACTTCGACCCGGCAAACCTTGTCATGTGTGCAGGCGATCGTCCCGAGAACGCGCTGAAATATATCGGCAAGTATGTGGTTCACACCCACGCGAAGGACGGTCTCAAGCTGATCCCCACCGAAAAGGACGAGATTCTCACCTACACCGATGCACAGCTTGCAACCCTCAGCCGCTATCTGGGCAAGCAGCTCACCGTCGGCGAGGAGCACGATCAGCTTGCCGGCATGGGTCAGGCTTTCATTGAGCTTCCCCTCGGCGAAGGCGGCGTAGATTTCGACGTTTATCTCCCCGCACTTGCGGCATCCGGTTTTGACGGCTTCCTCACCATTGAGCGCGAGGTTGGCGACTCCCCTGAGGCTGACATTGCTCTCGCCGTCAACTTTCTCAAAGAAAAGAAAGCCAAATTCGCCCTCTAATGCACCTTGCAGGTGCACGGCCTGTATCGGCGTTAGGTATACGAAGCTGATTCCGCGTACCACGAGGGTGGCGGATGTGCGTGCCCTGATTTGATTGGAAATGCAAAGTCACAGGTTGAGATATGCCTGTGACTTTTTGCAGGTGCACGGCCTGTATCGGCGTTAGGTATACGAAGCTGATTCCGCGTACCACGAGGGTGGCGGATGTGCGTGCCTTGATTTGATTGGAAATGCAAAGTCACAGGTTGAGATAATACCTGTGACTTTTTGCAGGTGCACGGCCTGTATCGGCGTTAGGTATACGAAGCTGATTCCGCGTACCACGAGGGTGGCGG
>JAFQEJ010000022.1 GCA_017399105.1 Clostridia bacterium | reverse complement strand
GGCCCTTCGCAGATCGCCAATCAGCTAAAGACAGATGGAGTGCTTACCCCTACCGCCTACAAGGACAGTGTTGGCATCAAAAGCCCCAACACAGCGCCCGAAAACCCTTGTGGTTGGAACGCAAGCACAGTAGTTCATATCTTGGAGCGCAGAGAGTACACAGGCTGTACGGTCAACTTCAAGACCTACACCAACTCCATTTGGGACAAAAAGCAGAGGGACAATCCCGTTGAAAAGCAAGCCGTCTTTGAGGATACCCACGAAGCCATCATCGAAAAGGATGTTTTTGAGAAGGTGCAGATCATCCGCCAGCAACGGCTGCGCAAAACCAAGTCTGGAATTACAAGCACCTTTTCCGGTTTGGTGTACTGTGCCGACTGCGGTGAGAAGCTGTACTATGGAGCTACCAACAACGGTAAGCGTGAAGGAGCGTTCTTCGATTGTTCGGTTCATTGGAAGCACAAGGACAAATGCGGAACACACTTCATCCGTGAATCTGTGTTGGAACGAATGGTGCTGAAGCACATCCAGTTGGTCATGGGGTATATTCTCAGATACCGTCAGCATTTCATCTTCGTAATGGAACAACAGCTCCAGTTGGAGTCGGCAGAAAAATTGCAGACAAGCCGCAAACAACTTGAACGCAATGAGCGCCGCATCGCAGAACTGAAAAGGCTGTTCATCAAGATTTACGAGGATAACGCCAAGGGCAATCTGAGTGATGAACGCTATGAGATGATGAGCCAGAACTATGAAGCGGAACAGAAACAGCTTGAAGCAGAGGTTGTCGCTCTGCGACATGAAATTGAAGTACAGGAAAGACAGAGCGAAAATATTGAACAGTTCATCCGAACGGCAGACAAATACGTGGACATTGAAGAAATCGACCCGTGTATGCTGCGAGAGCTGATAAAGGCGATCTATGTGGAAGCACCCGATAAGTCCAGTGGCAAGCGCAGACAGAAGATCCACATCGAATATGACGGTATCGGCTTTATCCCTTTGGAAGAACTTGCAAAAAAGGAAACGGCGTGACCGAAGTCACGCCGTCCCTTGAAAACAGTTGTTTTCAAGCATTTTTCAAAATAACTGTTTTACGAAGCCCCGCCTAAGCGTGCTTTTTTTAATTAAATCCGCCGATGGAGGAATAGATCCACTTTCGGTGGATGAAATCCCGCTTCAGGGGACAGGAGAGGCGGATATACTTTCATTTGAGGCGCAGCGCCGAAAATTTCATCAGCGTTCAGGTCGGGATAGCTCTGATAACAGAATGATTGGTTTCCTGCAGCTCAGCCAACGCCCTCAGAATTTCAGCCCGCTTCTCAGCATCCTGCAATACAGCAAGTGTGAATCCAAATCCGGCGCCGATCCCTTCGAGTCTGCCCCAGATTTTTTCGTTTTCGGCAAAAAGGTGGATGAGCTCATTGATAAAGATCATATCGGGATTCAATCTCAACGCTTCTTTTAAAAAGCTTGCACCATGTCCTCCGTTTGTCGCAATATTGCAGATATAGATTTGCCAATTCTGCCACGCATTGAATTCTATATCCGAATAAGCATCATATCTGCCGTTTTCGATATCCTTTGCCCACATATGATAAGCGTCAGCACCGAAATATACTCCATCAGCTGTTGGCTCGGCTGTCATTAAAGCAGGCAGCTGCTCGACCGCTTTCCGATATATTTCGGCGAGATCCGTGATATGCGGCAGGCTTTCGATGAAGATCAGATCACATTCGATTTCACGGAAGGGGATATCTGTTCCGTACTGTACATCATCACCGCAGGAGAGGTGGCACTTTTTGGTCTCATCGTCATAAGAAATCAGCAGATCATAATTGCTGTTGCTTCCCACTCCGGCACACAACACAGGAATTTCGCGGTCAATGAAGGCTTTTATAATGCCGTAATGATGATCGGGGTTAATCGTCCATTCCGAGTGCTTCACAAGGCGATATTCCAGTCCGATCATACCGAAAACTCTCGCAAGAAATGCTTCCGTATCGGCACATACAGACACACAGTCGTTGAACTTGTCATTATTGCCGTAGCACATGACAAAATCATCACCGGACAGACCGGCAAAAAAATCATATGTGTAAAAAGCGGGATCACCGCCAAGACATTCCATGAGCTTCGCCATGCAAGCATTGAACGGATAATTCTGCCCTCTGTCCCAATCGATGAACCTACCGAGCTCTAAATTTTTTATGCTCATTATTATATTGCTCCTTTAATTTTTATCACTCTATCTGATTTTTTTTCCAGCAAATGTCGCTTCTGTCTCGGGATAGCAAAGCAGATTTCATCATAAATCATACGCAGGATTGTCTCGCGGTCTTCATCATTGAATTGATGGAAGGTGAAATTATTACACAGCATACAGCATTTTCGGTATTCTGCCCCCCGGTAGGTGAATACATATTCCTTGCCGCAGTTCCAGCATTTCCGGCAGTTGTCGGCATTCAGAATATGATCCCGAATGTTCTGCGGATACTCGTCAAGCATTTCGAGAGCGGCAGGGTTCGTGATACGCATCTGAATATCAAAATCACCCCAGCGGTAGCCTTTTGTGTTTATGATCAATGTTTCCTTGCTTTTCTTGATGTAGCAGTAAATCCTCAGACGTACATCATCTGTGCGGATTTTATATGTCAGATCGTATTTTCGAAACATTTCGAGAATACTTTTGGTCAGCTCGGCATCGGACGGATCGGATATCCATGCACAGATTTCATCCGGGTTCAGAATAATTTCGTGGATCATGATTTATACCTCTAATTCTGCGATTTTCTCGAAGAATTCTTCCTTGGTGTCACAGACTACAAATTCATCCTTCAGATACCCGTAGATCTTTCCTGCCAGTTCAGGGCATTTCGCGGCACATCGTCCGATACATCCTGTGGAAGTATCCTTAACTTTCACTTTTCCTTTCAGTTCAGCCACATCAAAGCCGGAACACTTTTTACATACACGCACCAATTTTGCCATGATTTTTCTCCTTTGTATCAGTTATTCACTATCTTCTCAATCACTTAAAAATTTTCAGAATCTCATCGCAGCACATACTCATTTCGGCAAGAATACCCGCGAGTCCGGCTCTGTAGCTGTGATCTGCCATCTTATCTGCCGGAGCTTCAAATCCGCCGTGGGTATCCCAGATCTGCTGCGAAAGCTGACGCATCTTCCGATAATGAGGAAGCAGCTCATTCACGATCTCGAACTCAGGACAAACTTCCAGTACCTCGTTCAGATAATCCACAGCACGTCCCTCTCCTGTAGCAACACCGACCGATGTGCAGATGGAGCAGAAGGCGCAGCAGTGCTTGTCCCACATATTCGCCGCACACATCTCGGGAGTCTGCCAGTTCTCATCGTTCAGCAGAACTTCAGCCCAGCGTTCGAATGCTACCCTGCCGAAAACATATCCGTCTGTCGGCTTCATGGTCAGCCAGTGAGGAATCGACATGATCGCATCGCGGTATACAACCGACGGATCGGTGGGCTTGATCTGCTGCAGAGCAATAAAGATTCCGTTGGTTGTTGCAAGTGCGTCGGCTGCGGGAATCGCTGTGTAGCCGTCTTCATCCACACCGGGACGTCCGCCGTGGGAAGTTTCTGCAAGGCGTTCGGCACCTGGATACAGGTTAATAAACAGGATATCGTCCTCATATCCGCCGATGAGTGCACCTTCGGGCATAGGATCATAACGTGTTCCGCTGCTTGCAACGACGCCTCCGACGCCCCATGCAAGCACGGGAATACCGCGGTCAACCGATGCACGGATTTTTTTCAGAGCGCGTGGGAGGTCGATGTTGATCTCTTCGCGGGACAGGTATTCGCATCCGTAGCCGAGGGAATCGAAGACGTTCAGAACCACTTCGGGCATGACGATGTAGTTGGTAATTCCGCTGTCGCAGGGGAGCGTGTCCGAGTACATATATGTAAACAGATCACCTGTGATGGCGGAAATCGGCGTGAATCCGCTTATATATTCGATTCCGAGCGACTGCGCCACCGAATAAATAGCGGAATCGAGGAAGAAATTCTCCCAGTTTCCGATGCGGCGATAATGCTTGATTCGTCCGCTGCCGCCGGTGGTGTTGTCAGACAAGCCGGATTCCTCGGCAGCATCAAAGCGGTCGGAGATTTTTGCAAGGTCGATGATCTCAGGCTTCTTCGGGCCGTAGCTTTTGGGGTCAAGCTCGGGGAGCTTCTTTACTTCGTTGTTCATCATGTCATTTCTCCTTAATAATATCAAGCCTGTTCAAATATTATCTTTCATAATCTTTACAACCGAATCCATGTTTTTGGCAAACAATTCAAGGCGGTCGGCAATCAGTTTTTGTTTCTCCGCGTCCTGCAGAACTTCAAGGGTCGTGTTGAAGCCGGCTCCCAGATCATCGAGACCGTTGATGCTGTAGGCACCTTCTCTGTTGAAAATCGGGATGAGTCTTGAAATATATTTCATGTCAGGATTGAGTGTTAATGCTTCCTGCAGGAAGATCCTGCAGCATCGTGTTATTGTTTCGTAACAAGCTACAAAACCCATGTGGACTGCCCACAGATCATCCTCATTCAGGAATTTATCGTTGTAATAACCACTCCTGATATCATCAGCCCACGTGCGGAATGCTCCCGCGCCAAAGCTGTATCGGTCGGTATCGGTTGTTAGAATATGAGCCATGTTCAAAACAGCGTCACGGAAAATTTTCGCACGGTCAACATCAGATTTTTTATCACCGACAAATATCCACCCCTTCATGCTTTCATCATGGAGGTACTCGTTGTCGAATTCAATTCGAATGATTTCCAGCGAAACTTCATGCGGCTGGCATAACAAAATATTTCCGGCATCTTCATATCCGATAATAAGGTTAAAATCTTTTCTGAACTGGATAACAGGAATTCCGCTGTCTATATAACGCATCAGCATCCTGCGATACAGCTTCTGATCTGCTGCGATATCATCAGCAGTAAAATATTCACAGCCATAACCAAGCTGACCGAAAATGTTTTTTATATATGCGGAAAAGTCATCGTCATATAAAATACGATAATCCGAAACGCAATAACGATGAGCATAGAAAAGATGATTTTTGGGATAAACCTGCGTATATGCATCACCTGTGACACCTGCAATAAGCCAGTAATTAAGCTCAGTCTCACCGAGCGATTCAAGCGCTCTTTCACATACTCCGTCAAAGTGGAAATTTTCTCCCTTTACCCCAACACAATAAGGCTCGATTCCTGAAATGATGTTTCCGCCGCCGTTTGTGCTGCCAAAAAAATCACCGTTGTTTTCTTCCTGGTCGCTCAGTAATGCAGCTTTGGCAAGATCAAGTATCTCGGGCTTCTTGGGCCCATATCCCTTAGGGTCGGTTTCGGGTAAATTTTTCGCATTATTATTCATTTTATTTTTATCTCCAATTTTCAAGAATCTCTTTTACTAAATCCTGTATCCGATGTTCGATTTCCATACACTTCATCAGCTCATCTGCCACATGATTACGCAGTTCTACATTATTAATGATAACATCAAATTTAAAATCAGGGGTGTTCTCAAATTTGCATACCGGATTGTTTATAACAGCGTTCAATATATTGAATAATTCAGAAAACAGTGAAGTAACTTGACTTAATTTATCTTTGTTTTCGCCCGACATCAAATCTAAACAACCCTTCAAATATATGGAAGCAGCTCTGCGGGCATCGGCAAGATTGATTAAGATTGAGCTGACTACTTCACAATGATAATTACCCAAATTCGACGTATACGAATTATTCTTAAAGCTGTCAATCATCTTCCGGTAAGCTCCGAAGCCAAATTTTTCGTGAGGCTTGAAGAAATTTACACAAGTTTCAAGTGATGCTTTCAGTGCTTCCTTCGGGGAAATCGGGTCGCAGATTGTAAATATTTTTATAATTCCATCGCCGGGATAAGAATTTAATAAAGTATAACGGTTTTCGGTAAAAAGTTCATCTTCGGCGGCATCGTTGTCAAAATACGAGCGTCCGAAAAATTTGATGCCACTGCTTGTTTTTTCATAACCAAGCAAAATGCTCCATTCGGGAACATTTCTTCCGCCTAAAACCAATACCGGTATTCCGTCATGAATCGATTCGCAAACCTGTTCATCGCGATTATCATCGTTGATCGGATTATGATAATCCAATCCGCAGGCACGATGAGCATAATAATCGCCTCCATATCCGAGAAGTGCATATATAATGCTGACGATATTAGAACCGAAATCCCAATCATATGCCATGCTGGCACGGTAACAGGAACCCGATACACCCATGAGATATTCGTATGACATATCAATTTTCAATGCTTCCATAAGCAGCATCATGCATCCGCTGTGAGTACACTCATGCCATTCTCCGAAATTGATCTTCGATATATTATCGATATAAGCACCGTTTTCTGTAAATTTAACTCTGTTGAGTGCTTGTGTGTGTTTTGCTATATCAAGTATCTCGGGCTTTTTCGGACCATAGCTTTTGGGGTCAAGCTCGGGGAGCTTCTTTACTTCGTTGTTCATTTGTCATTCCTCCTGTATTTGAACTGCCCCCATTATAACATGCTCCCTCGCCGGTGTATTGCCACTTTGTAACATCTTTACGCGGCAGTACATCCGCACTTTCGGCGTGTCGTAGCTTTCAGACGCATCATAAACTGCGAAAATACTGTCGGAATCAGCGTCAAAACGGCTGTTTTTCGCAAAATTCAGAAGCATCTCAGCCATGCGGTCGTAGTCTCCCATGACACTGCTTTCAAGCACCAGATAACTCTGTCCCGCAGTGCTGTATTCGCGGACATTCGGATCACTGATTGCACTGCCTGAGGCTGACGAGCCGATTCTCACGCCGCAGATATATTCCCGCTCGCTCTTTTTCTGCACAAAGAATTCCCGCATCATTTTCACTGAATAGGGATGATGTGCGGAGACATAATTGATGATCCTCCTTGATGCATCACGCTCGGCATTCTCGCCTTTGGCAGACGACACGAGGAAGCAGAGCTCCGCTTTTTCAATCAGGCATATCTCGCTGCTGCCGCCTCGCTTACTGATGGGTAGATACAGCCGCAGTTTCGATGGTTTTGTTTGATTTCGTCCTTTATATACGTATTCTTCAAAATAAGGCGCGTCCGCGTGCTCGAACATACTGCCGCCCAGCCATGTCTTGTACAGATAATCCCACGCTTCGCCGATCTTTTCTTCATCGTTTTCCACTGTCACCGCTGCATACATCTGAGATGAAGAAGGCTGAATTTCGCCCAGCTCAAAACCGACATAGACAAGCTCGGCAATATGATCTCTGCTCAAATCAGCAAGAAGCTCATAACAGAAGCGATTCCCTCTCTGTTCTCCGTTTCTGCCGAACAGTCTGTCGGTATATGCGGGCATTGTACGGCTGAACAGCTCCACAGCACGGTCTTCCAGTCCGCGCAGACAGGGATCGTAATAACGGAGGACACGCATTTCGGGAATCTGCTCTTCGGCAACCGAAACCGGATACAGCGGCGTGCCGTTATACACCGGAAAATCAAAATATCGATCACCTGCGCGGTATTCGAGTGGAGTCATGCCGATCTCCTGCTTTACTGCACGGCAGAGTGCCTGCTGGGAGGAATATCCTGCAATGAAAGCAATGTCGGCAAGAGGAAGCTCAGATGCTTTGATATGCGCCAGTGCCACCGAAAGTCTGCGGTGAGCGATATAGCTTTTGACGGTATGCCCGACAACAGAGTAAAAATTGCGGTGAAGCTGCATACGGGAAGTAAATACGGTTCTTGCCAGCACATCCGAATCCAGCGGTGTGTTGAGGTTGGTTTCGATGTATGTGATGAGATGTTTGATATATGCGTCTTTATTCATCCGATTTCTCGTCCTTTGGTCGTTGTAACTTAATTGTACCATATTCCGAAGAATTTGTCAGCAGGCAGATTATGGATAAAAAAGCCGCCGCATGAATGAACAAGGCGGCAGCTTATTGTAAACTGATGCGGTATTTATAATAACATAATCCGCAGTTTGATGTATTATCAATTTGTAACAGGATTTATGGTAAACATTGCTTTCTATTTCTCTCAATGATATAATTCAGTATGACACAATTATTCCGAAAATGCAGGGCGGTTTCTTCTTTGATGCTGACCGCAGAGCTCTGCTTGACCGATCCTTCCGTGAACGGCTTGCCGAGCAGGTGCGGCTTGTAGGCAGGCTGTACGATGAGGCTGTGAATACGATATGATAATGAAGCTGTGCGGTTTTTTATGCCGCATGGCTTTTTCTGTCATAACAACTTTTTGTTGATACCGTGTATTTCGTTAACAACAAATGCGTTCTTGTATGAACTGTGAAAACACTGTATAATAATGAAAACGAAAGGGGTGCTGATATGGCTGTACAGGATATCGGAAGCAATATTGCGAAAATCAGAAAACAAAAAGGATATTCACAGGCTAAGCTGGCGGAGGTGCTTAATGTTTCGCCGCAGGCTGTTTCAAAATGGGAGACGGGAATCAATTTTCCAGATGTTGAGCTTTTGCTGGAGATGTCAAAGCTGTTCCATGTGTCGGTAGATGGTATATTGTTAAATGAGAATTACACAGATACCGAAGATTTCATGCGGCAGAACATGGCGGCACCGAAGAAAAAACAGATCGAAGGCATTCCACGCATCAGCAGATGGGAAGCTCCCGAAGGATGCGATATGTTCTACTCTATGGCGGCGATGATTGCTGAAGCACTGTGTGCAGCCGATCACAATGATGCGGCAGATAGTGAGCCTCTTTCGCTTTCAGTTGTTCAGGAACGCTTTCATGAGGTGATGCATGTCACGGGTATTGCATACGGATTCATGTGGCGCACAGAACGACGTAATCTGGTTGAAGAGCTGTGGCGCATGAGTGATCTTTCAGAAATCGTTGACTGTGCCATGCGTTATGCCGGACGTAATTATCACTGGCTGACCTGTGACAACTCCACGCGGGAAGATATGCGTAAGATGCTTGTCTGGTCAATCGATCACGGTCATCCTGTCGTCATGGAATGGGCGGGAGGAATACCGGAATACAGTATCATCACCGGCTACGACGAAAACGGAAACACAATAACCGGATATACTTACTGTGAAGAATGTGCATCATCACGTGATCCTGATGGAAAATTCAGAGTTCCGACACGATGGGATGAGGATACCGAAGACTTCAGAATGCTCATCATAGGAGACAAAACAGATCCTACATTCACCGACCGTGACAGTATCATCCATGCGCTTCGTGTGCTGGATGCCGAATCTGCCGCAGATAAAAGCGAGATCATGCAGGGCACACTGGCTGGTGAAACTGCACTTCAGGCATGGCTTGATGCCTGTGACACACCCGAAAATGCGCTGAACAACATGCTGGTTTCCGATATGTACACCTACGGACTGGAAATGAACAGCATTTATACGCAGAAAGCTGTTATGCCGTACTTCCGAAAGCTCGGTGAAAAAAGTCCGAAGTCGGTTGACAATACAGTTATTCAGATCGGTATTGCAGTTAACAATCTCACATCAGACAGGTCGGCTGTCATCAATCGTCTGAATGTCCTTCGTAATGATATTTCAGAGAAGGGCGATGAAATCGTCAGATTATGCCGGGGACATATCGAAAGCATCATTAGATACCGAACCTGGCTGAGAGGATGGTTCGGTGAACTGATTGAGAAGCTGTGATAACAAATATTAATAGAAGGTAGAAACGTACTTTATAAATCATATGGGAGATTATTATGTCAGTCATCAAACATATTTTGTTATACTCAAAGTTTTATATACCGTATTGAATCTATTGAAAAATCAGCCCGATTCGGTTATTACACCGATTTTCGGGCTGTTTTTATAAACTACAAGTATTATTGACAAACACATGGCTATGTGATATACTAAACAAGACCACGAACGATGTTTCGTGATATCGATAATCAAAGTTTTATGTACATCGGAGGATTATTTCAATGGAAAAACTCAATGCCCGCACTTCAGAGCTTATGACAAGACGTTTCGGTCACGACAATCTCATCGCACTTGCAACAATTGACGGCGATATGCCTGCTGTCCGTGCAGTAAACACTTATTACGAAGACGGCTCTTTCTATGTCATCACCAATGCAAAATCGGGAAAAATGCTGCAGCTCTCGAAAAATCCTGCTGCCGCTATCTGCGGAGACTGGTTCACCGCTCACGGCATCGGCGAAAGCATTGGCTGTATCCGCAGTCCCGAAAACGCAGAAATGGCTGATAAGCTGAGAACCGTATTTGCAGAGTGGTACGACAACGGACACATTGACGAAGAAAATTCCGATACCATCATCCTCCGTGTACGCCTGACTGACGGAATCCTTTTCCACCACGGCGAGCGTTTTGAAATTGATTTCCGTGATTAAAGAATGATATGAATAAAAAAGGCGTTATCTCCATCCGCGGCTGCCGGGAAAACAATCTGAAAAACATAGATCTGGATCTGCCGAAAAACAAGCTGATCGTTGTCACCGGCGTTTCGGGATCGGGAAAATCTTCGCTGGCATTTGATACACTGTATGCCGAAGGTCAGCGGCGGTACATGAGCTCCCTGTCAACCCACGCAAGAATGTTTCTCGGGCAGATGAAAAAGCCGGAGGTTGACAAGATCGAAGGGCTTCCGCCGGATATTGCCATCAGTCAGAAAGCTCTCAATCACAATCACCGCTCAACGGTCGGTACTGTGACCGAAATATACGATTATCTGCGGCTGATATATGCTCGCATCGGCGTGGTTCACTGTCCGAGCTGCGGCAGAGAGGTGGGCAGGCAGTCCATCGGGCAAATCGTTGATCAGATCATGAAAGCGGCGCAGGGAGAGCGGATTCTTGTGCTTGCTCCCGTAGTCCGCGAGAAAAAAGGCACTCATGGGAAAGTGCTGGCAGATGCAAGAAAAAACGGATTTGTGCGTGTATCGGTTGACGGAATGATTCATGATCTGTCCGAGCATATTTCCCTTGATCCGAATGTAAGCCATTCGATTGAAATTGTGGTTGATCGGCTGAAAGTGGATGAAGAGATAAGGAACCGTCTTACATCCGCTATTGAATGTGTCTTTGGAATCACGGACGGGACGCTGTTTATAGAAATTCCCGGTAAAAAGAGGATCACATACAGCAAAACGCTCTCCTGTCCCGATTGCGGGATCAGCCTTGAAAAATTAGAACCCCGACATTTCTCCTTTAACAGTCCGATCGGCGCCTGTCCCGACTGCTACGGCATCGGTCAGCGGCTGCGCGTTTCGGAAGCGCTGGTAATTCCAGATCCGTCACTCAGCATCGCACAGGGGGCTATCCAGGCTCTTGGCTGGTACTCGGTCAATACAAGTGGCAAACGCAACCGCGGAACATTGCTGCGGCTTTCTGCAGCCTATCACTTTGATCTGGATACGCCGTTCAACGAATATCCCGAAGAAATTCACGATATTCTCATCTACGGTACGGACTATTGCCAGAAAAAATATTACGGCGACGCATCGGAGAATCACTACCCTTCCGAATTCAACGGAATACTCGACTGCATACAGAATTCGCATCTTGAAACAGGCTCGGACTCCCATCGCGCGGAATATGAATCGCTGATGACCGCAGAAGAATGTCCCAGCTGTCACGGATCAAGGCTTCGGAAGGAAGTACAGAACGTCACCTTCGGCGGCAGAACCATCGGCGAGCTGGTCTCCATGCCCCTTTGCAGACTGAACGAGTTTTTTGAGCATCTTACTCTCCCTCAGTGGCAGAGTGCGCTGATCGAAGAGCTTCTTTCCGAAATCAGATCGCGCCTGCGTTATTTGCTTGATGTGGGGCTGGATTATCTCACGCTCGGACGTTCGGCAGACACCTTATCCGGCGGTGAAGCACAGCGTGTACGTCTGGCGGCGCAGATTGGTTCCGGTGTTGTCGGCGTGGCGTATATTCTCGATGAGCCCAGCATCGGTCTTCATTCAAGAGACACCGAAAAGCTCCTCGGTACTCTGTTCGGACTTCGGGATATAGATAATACCGTGGTTGTCGTGGAGCATGACAGAGACATCATCGAAGCGGCTGACTATATCGTTGATATCGGTCCCGGTGCAGGCGTATGCGGCGGTGAAGTCTTAGCCTGCGGAACACTCGATGAAATTCTCGCATCGGAAAATTCGATCACAGGATGCTGGCTGTCGGGCAAAACAGAAATTTCTTCGCCGGAATTCCGCCGTGAGCCTGCCGGATTTATCACGTTCCGCGGATGCCGTGAAAATAATCTGAAAAATCTTACGGTTGACATTCCTCTTGGCGTTCTGTGCTGTGTGACGGGGGTTTCGGGATCCGGAAAAAGCTCTCTTGTGCATGACATTGTCTATAAGGCGCTTGCAAGAAAGCTGAACCGCACCAACTGCGTTCCCGGAAAATTTGATTCCTGCTCGGGAACCGAGAGTATTGACAAAATCATCCTCATTGACCAGTCGCCGATCGGAAGAAATCCCCGTTCCAATCCTGCGACCTACACGGGCGTGTTCGACCTTATCCGCGATTTGTTTGCTCAGACAAAGGATGCCAAAGCAAGAGGATATAAAAAGGACCGCTTCAGCTTCAATACCAAAGCGGGCTGCTGTGAAATATGCGGCGGCGACGGCTCCATCAAGATTGATATGCACTTCCTTCCCGATGTGTATGTGGAATGTGAAGCCTGCGGCGGAAAGAGATACAACGAAGCCGCTCTGCAGACACAGTATAAAGGCAAGAATATCGCCGAAGTGCTGGATATGAATATCGAGGAAGCATACGAATTCTTCATAAATATTCCGAACATCAGCACAAAGCTGAAAGCTCTGGTTGATGTGGGGCTGACCTATATGAAGCTCGGTCAGTCGGCAACAACGCTTTCCGGCGGTGAAGCTCAGAGAGTCAAGCTCGCCGCAGAACTCGGAAAAGTCAGCACGGGCAGAACCATGTATATTCTTGATGAGCCGACAACGGGACTGCATTTCAACGATATAGCAAAATTGATGGATATTTTCCGTCGGATCGTTGATGAAGGAAACACGGTGCTGGTGATTGAACATAACATGGATGTTATAAGCAATGCCGATTATATCATTGATCTCGGTCCCGAAGGCGGAGATGCCGGCGGAACCATTACAGCTGTTGGCAGACCGGAAGATATTATCAGGGCTGAACAATCGTATACAGGTCTGTACCTGAAGAAACACATGAGTGGTATGTATAAAAGCTGAATTGATATGATCATAACTGCATCAGTCCGTCATAACACGGGCTGATGTTTGTTTTATAAATTTAAATATACTTATATAACTGCGGAGAATATATGACAACATTTGCAGAACGACTGAAACAGACCCGCCTCAAAAAGTGCATCAGCCAGACTGAGCTTGCAGAACTGACAGGCATTACGTCCCGCTCCATACAGAATTACGAATCCGGCAGCCGTATGCCGAACAGCCTTGAAATCACCGAAAAAATCGCCCGTGTGCTTGATGTGAGCGCGGCTTATTTACTCGGAGAAGAAGAGGAAAGTACGCCGGTTATGCTGCTCGGTGAGATCGCCTGCGGTCCTTTCAATTTCGGTGAAGAAAATATTCTTGAGACTTACCGATTCCCGAAAGCGTTCACCGGCGAGGGCGAATTCTTTCTCCTGCGTACCTTCGGTGAGTCCATGATCGATGCGGGAATTGAACCCGGCGATCTTGTCATGATCCGTCAGCAGAACACCGCTCGTCCCGGTGACATTGTTGTGGTGTCCGTAGGGGATGAGACAACCCTGAAGCGGTATTATCCCGAGCCGGAAAAACAACGCATCCGCTTGCATCCCGAAAACGAGAGTATGGAAGATATGTATGTGACCGAGTGCGTCATACAGGGTGTAGCGGTGAAGGTAATCAAGGATCTATGAGACACAGGTGGTGTACCGAACTGACGCGATAATTGATACAAAATGATAATACATTGCGGACAAATAATGATATACTGAAGTAATTTACGGAGGATATATTATGATCAAATCATTTGAAGAAATCAGCGCCATGCTGACACCCGAATCTACCGATGCGTGGGTAAAGCTGGTAGGACATATTCGTGTCTATTATAAAATGGACGAGCTGTGGGACGGCAAAGATGAGCTGAAATTCCGCTGGGCAGGCAAAACATTTGTGACGCTGTATCTGCGGGAGGGATATTTTACTGTCCTGCTGATTTACGGAAAAACAGAACGGGCATCTTTTGAAGCCGAAGCCGATACATATCCGACTATTCTGCAGGAGCTTTATGAAAACAGCCATACATATCACGACGGAAAGTGGATGTCGCTGGATGTAAGGGACAGCAGTGTGGTTCCCGACCTCATCCGTATGCTGACCATCAAGAAAAAGCCCAACCGCAAGAAGGAAGATCTGAAAAACGCTTTCGTCGGCTGCTGCGGAAACCGATGTGACCGGTGCCTGCTTTATGTGGGAAACGGAGGCATTGAGAATAGAAAGCTATTTGCCGAAGGGGATCACAAATGCTACTGGCGTGAAGACGAGCCGATGAACGATTATTCTAACATGATCTGCCCCGGATGCCATGACGACTGCTCTGTGAGACAGTGTGCGAAGGGCAAAGGATATGCTTTATGCACCGAGTGCGCCGATTACCCCTGCCCGGTAGTTGCAAATGCTTTCACTTCGCCCGGACGTTGCAACATCGGACTTACGGCAGAGGATGTGACGCTGTTTGTTCTGCCTTACTCCGGCAGAGAGCGGCTTGAAAGATGCAGAGATACCGAACTGTCACCGAAATCTGAAACCGCAGGAGATGATTCGAATATTGGAAAGGCAGAATAACCATGATCGATATAAACAACCCCGATTATACCACTCCCGAGCAGGAAGCTGTTTGGAACGCCGCTACCGATCTTGTGCCGCTGGAAGTGACTTTGTCAATGATTCCGCGGGAACACCATGAAAGCTGTACCCAGTGGCACACATTTCTTACAGATATTCTGAATGATATGTACATTCATACAGAGGAATATCTGTCCGTCAGCGATCTGCAGACATACATCCGCTGGTTTTGGGTGTGGCTGTATAAATGGTACACATTTGACGGCGGCGCCTTTTACGCAAGTCCCGCACAACATAAAAAGTTCGTGAAGAAAATGGGCGCACCGCTTCTCGAATTTCTCTGTTCAAAATGGGGCTTTTACATTGAAACCACAGAGGCAGAGGTGCGGTTCGGCAACATAAAATATCCCCTCCTGCTGACAGCTGTTCATGATATATTGGCGGCGGCATATGATAACTACAGCGTCAACTGCGGTGATTACCTGACCTACTGCGACTGTCGGGCACTGGTGAATTATAAGCGTACCTACCACGACATGCTGGTACTTTTGAACCGCGAAGGGCGTTACATGGCTGAAACGATCTGTGAATTCGCATTATCACACGGTATCAAGCCTGCCAAATGCACCTACTTCAAACGGGTGGAGTTCAAAAAGAAGGGGAAAATCGTCTTTGTTCTCGATGTGGTTAAAGGTAAGAATCTGAAGATCAACATCGGTTTTGCAGAGCTGGGCAGTCCGGCGTTTACGATGATCGAAGAAGCTGTTAATAGTTTTGATGACAAAGAAGCATTCGCAAAGTTCTGGCGGCAGAATCTGAAAAAATGCACTGCCTGCAATCCGAATTGTCAGAAGCGCGTCACGCCGGTGGAGGTGTTTGGGTTAAAGACCATACTCTGCCAGGCATATCTGCGGATGTTCCGACCGAAAAAAGACGATCTTGAATACATATACAGGCTGATATCTCTGCGTGAGATGGTTGTTTCCGCAGGAATATCCGAGCCGTTTTACCCCGGAAACGGATAAAATTTATTTTCAGAGGTACTGTTATGGGAGGACAATATCATTGGATAGACGTATCACGGGAGGAGATCATTCAGGCGATTGATAATCCTGCCGGAAAAGTGCTTACGGCAGCAATTTTTGATGCCTTTATAGCAAACGGTCTGACATACAAGGTGAGAGCGCAGGCAAAGAGCAAAAAATCATCGGCTCGGGACGGATATACGATATATTTTTATATTAAAAAAAGCAAAGAATCCATCATAATCAATACAATTTATTATAAAATGCAGCTTCGGATAAACGACCGAAGTACATTTGAAAAGCTGGATGATTACAGTGAAAATGTAAGGAAAGCAATATTGATCGACAGTGTTCGCAGTCCTGATGACGATGATGATAATTCTTATGTATTTACTTATCATGGAACCGAATATCGTCTGTGTTATCAATTATATGAAAATTTTAAATTCACTACGATTACAGAGGAAGATATAGACTCATTGATGGATATCATAAACCGTGAAATAATCTTCGGAAAACCACGAAAAAAACAGATACAGAGATAAAATAATGATAAAGCTTAGAGAAATAACATTAAACAACTTCGAGGATGTATTAAAACTTGAGGTATCGGAGGATCAAAAAAGCTTCGTTTCAACGACAGCATATTCCCTGGCACAGGCATATGTCTGCCGCGAAAATGTTTATCCTTTTGCAATATATGCTGATAACACACCGGTGGGCTTTATTATGTTCGGATATTATGAAGCAAGAAGCCAATACACATTATGGAAACTTTTAATAGATAAAAAATATCAAAATAAAGGTTACGGTAAAAATGCTTTGCTTTTAGGCATTAAATATATGAAGGATGAGCATAAAATCAATAAATTGTATGTCGGAGTATCACTTGTTAATGAAGTTGCAGAACACTTGTATAAATCTGTGGGCTTTCAATTAACCGGACTCGTTGAGAATGGAATGAAAGAATTGTGTTATGACTATATGACAGAATTATAACATTAAATAGCTTTAGGAAGTGTAAAGGAGATCATGATAATGGTTAACCTAATAAAAACATTATTATCGGATGCTAACCATAGCTATGTCTCTGCCAAGGAACGGACATGGTTATTGGCTTTTGAAACCCACATGGAGCAATTAGGATTTGAAAAAATCTTGATTGGCGATTTTGACCGTTGGGGGAATGATACCGTTGCCTTTATCAAACCCAATGTGAAAGCAAAAACATATATTGTGAAAATTTCATTTGACGGTCAATCGGTAGGATTCAGACTCTATTTGAACTGATATACTAAAAGTGCAGTCGCCAAAGACCCAAAAAGTATGGAAAAATAAAGTCAACACAAACGGGAGGCGAAAGCATGAAGTACACAAAGGAATTCAAAGAAGAAGCGCTGAAACTGTCCGATGAGATCGGCG
>JAFQEJ010000021.1 GCA_017399105.1 Clostridia bacterium | reverse complement strand
CTTGACGGTCGATGACCGTCATTTCGGGACGTTGTCCCGAAACCGATCAATTTCGCTCTCATGTTTGTTTTGCTTAGGTTGGAAAACTGATTTTACCGGTCAAGTTTCAGGATATTTTATACTTTTTCATATTTTCGTTATTTACAAAATGCAACCGATGTTATATAATAAGTTTGGAGGAAACATATGCCGATTCTGCAGTGCAGTGATCTGATTAAGACCTATTTTCAGGGCGATACCCCAATCAACGCCATCAATCGCGCCTTTATCAAGGTGATGCGCGGCGAATTCATCTCGATCATCGGACAGTCGGGCTCGGGCAAATCTACACTGCTCCATATTCTGAGCGGTCTCGACCGTCCGGGCGCAGGTAAGGTTTACATCGACGGCAAGGACATCTTCGCCATGAACGACCGCGAATTTTCCAAATTCCGCAACAAGAATCTGGGATTTATCTTTCAGAGCTTCAATCTGCTCCCCACGCTGACTGCCAAGGAGAATATTCTCATGCCTCAGCTCATTGCGGGGCAGACTCCATCCAAGCAGTATTTTGACGAGCTGGTGGAGATGTTGGGCATTGCAGACCGCATTCACCATCTGCCAAGCGAGCTTTCGGGCGGACAGCAGCAGAGAGTCGCGGTGGCAAGAGCGCTGATCAACAAGCCCAAGATCGTTTTCGCCGATGAGCCTACCGGAAATCTGGATGCGAAATCTGCTGAGGAGTTGGTATCATTGCTGCTCAAATCGAGAGAACTTTACAATCAGACGCTGATTATGGTTACCCATGATTCCAATCTTGCAGCCAAGGCAGATCGGGTGATGCGTATGACAAACGGCATATTGGAACCTATTACAAAAGAACAGATTTTTTGAATCACAAGAAAGCATAACGCTTGCAGCAACGAAAGGAGCACTACTATGATGAAATTCGGTTATTGTACTGGCTTTAGCCTGCCGGAAGGAAAAAATGAGCCCCAACGTGATACACGGGGAATGTGGGAATACATACACGGACTGGGTTATGACCATATCGAATGTAGTGTCGCGAGTCTCATCAATATCCCCAATGACAAATACGATGAGCATTGTGCACTTTGCCATGAGATCGGCTTGGTCATTGGTTCGGTAAACTGCTTCATCCCGGGCAATATGAAGCTCTGCGGTCCGGAAAAGAACAGCGATGAAGAAATCATAGCACATGTAGTCAATGTGTTTGACCACATGAAGAAAATCGGTGTCCACACCATCGTATTTGGCAGCGGTACAGCAAGAGCAATTCCCGAAGGCATATCCCGCGAAGAAGGACTTGAGGACATTCGGCACTTCCTTCGTATGATTGCACCGCTTGCAGCAGAATATGGTATTACTGTTGCAATTGAACCGCTCAATCGCAAGGATACCAATGTACTTACAAGCCTTTCCGAAACCTATGCCATGGTACGAGAGCTCGATCTGCCTTCCATCCGTATGCTTGCCGACAGCTATCATATGTCAGTGGAGGGAGAAGAACCTGAAATTCCGGCCGAATATGTTCCCTATATCAAGCATATCCACATTGCCGAGTCAGGCACCCGCCATTATCCCGGCAGCAGCGGTGGCGAGTATGTTAAGCGTATGCTCTGCAGTCTCAGAGATAACGGTTATGAAGATACCGTTTCGGTAGAGTGTTTCGCAAAGGATATTCATCAGGATCTCAAACTGGTCATAGAATTCCTGAAAGAAATTGGCGTAAAATAAGCTTAAAACAGCGTGAGATTGTTTGACTGCAGATAATCTCACGTTTTTTTCATTTTTCTCTTCACCGATTCGCCCCTCGGGGTACTATATGATTGAAGATCTTCAAAAACCATATTCGGGAGAACAGTATGAATTATCAGGATATCGCCGCACTCGTTGAGGAAAATATGAAAACCATCTTCGCTTATGCACTGAACCGTGTGCAGGTGAAGGAGGAGGCGGAGGATCTTGCCGGAGAGATCATCACCGCCATTCTCGGAAGTGCTCCGAAGCTGAAGACAGATGCTGCTTTTTTTGGTTGGTTCTGGGCGATTGCATCCAACACCACCAAGAAGTATTTCAGAAAAAAACGCAGTCTGCCCACTGAGGAGCTGGACGAAACCTACACGGATGCTGTTGATTTTACCGAAGAAATCATCCGAAAGGAAGAGCTTTCGCTTCTCAAACGTGAGCTGTCACTGCTTTCAAGGGAATACCGCGAGTGTACGGTGGCATATTATTTTGATTCGCTCTCCTGCAAAGAGATTTCGGATAAACTGGGAATCTCGGTGGATATGGTCAAGTATTACCTTTACAAAACAAGACGCATCTTAAAGGAGGGCATGTCTATGACACGCGAATACGGTGAGAGAAGCTACCGACCTGCAACCTTTCACTTTACAACCATCTTCAGCGGTGCCTTTAACCGCGAATATCAGAATCTCTTCAGCCGCAAGCTGCCGGGAAATATTCTATACTCGGCATATTATACGCCTATGACCATCGGTGAGCTTTCGGTGGAGCTGGGAGTCTCTGTGGTCTATCTGGAGGATGAAATCGAGCTGCTGATGAAATACGGATTTCTTACCAAGACCGAAAAGGGTAAGTATCAGACAGGGCTCTGCATTTTCACTGAAGCATATGACAGAGAGTTTTATCGCGCAGCAGAGGAAAACTTCACCTGCAGACTGGGGAAAATTCTCGCATCGGTGAAGGGGAAGCTGCCTGAGATCCGTGCGCTGGGATTCAACGGATGCGGGATGGAGGAGAATCGCCTGATGTGGGCGCTCTACTTCAATCTGCTGCGTGAGGGCTGCGATCATTGGAAGGATTCCTGCGACATTGATTATCCGAAGACGCTCTACGATAACGCCAAAGGAGTCAATTACGCGACCGATTACGACGGGGACAACGGAGTTTATTCATCGAACGCTTTTGCAGGCTATTACGGAATCAGCGAAAAGACAGCGGCGAATTTTGCAAACTTCGGTATTCTCGGCGACAAAAATGCGCTGGACAGCGAGCATAATTGGGCGCGGCTGAGTGAGCTGGTGAAGCAGAGTGCAATCGGTGGTGCGGAGGCTCCGCTTGTTTATCTCATGTCTACGCAGGTCGATCGTATTTATGAGAGCATCCTTGCCGAGGAAATTGCTTCGATGGGTGAGCTCTACCGCGATTTGACAGCCTGTGCGGCGGATATCATGCGAAGCCACGCACCGAAGGCGGTCGAAAACGAGATCGATGCGGTGATGCAGAGTGCCATCTTCCACCGCACAGTCGGACTGATGGGCAAGCTTGCGGTAGACAGCGGAGAGCTGAAGCTGCCGAGCGATGATCTTCCGGCGGCGGTATTCCTCTTCGAAGCCAAAAACCGCAGCGAAGGCATAAAGGGCAACGTATCCAACTAAAGAAAGCATAACAAAAGAGAACCGATGGATTTCTGTCGGTTCTCTTTTTCGGATTAATATTTCAACGATTTCAGATACTGTTTTCGTTCCGCCGGAATTTTCAAGCTCTCACACGCCTTTTGAATCGCTTTGTTGTGAATCCAGCGATCAAGCCGCTTTCCCTCAAACCAGAGCAATGCTTCCTCATAGCGTCCGGCGGCAAGCTCGGCGAAATACCATGCCTGCATCATGCGGACATAGTAATTCTCATGTTCGGCTGATGCGACCGCTTCGGGATATGCAGAGGTATAGCGCTCGCCGAAGAAGTGCTTCATCAACTGCCCGATGGCATAGCGTTTGATATACGGGTGGGGAGATGCAAGCCAACGATCGATCTTTTGGAGGAGGACATCGGGGTTTGATATGAGAATTTTCGGATTCATCTGGTCACAGGTCGCCCAGTTGTCCACATGGGGTAGGAAACGCTCCAGCTCTGCGATACAGGTAGTAAAATCGCGCAGCTGTTCAATAAGGAAGGCGTGGAGCTGATTTTCCTCAAAATAGATATGCGGAAGCTCACGCATAAAGGCTTCGGCTCTGCCGCTGTCCGAAAGGCTCTTCGCCAGTCTGCGCAGTGCGGGAGTGCGAACACCGATGACACGCTCCTTTTCGATATTGGGAAGCAGGCGGCTGTTGAAGCTTTTATATGCTTCGTCCCGCAGGTGAAAGAGCTCTGCACGGATGGGATGGATGCCGCTCTGCCAGGCTTCACGGGTGAGGCGGGTTTTATGAGCTGTAACGATACCGTTTATGCTGTTGGGATTGGCGTTTGTGCTTGATTCATAGGTAAAGCCGCACTTTTCCTGTGCGCGGCGCGATTTGGTATTGCTGTCGTAATAATAGCAAACTACTGACGATAGGGCAAGCTTCTCAAAGCAGTGTGCAAGCAGACATTTTATCGCCTCAGGGATATAACCGCAGCCCCAATAGGGCACACCGATCCAGAATCCCAGCTCCGCTTCATCCTCCGCAAGAGGAAGAAAACCGTCCTCGCCCTGCATGACACTGATACTGCCCACTGCATGTCCGACCGATTTCGGGACAACTGCACAGGTATCCGGTGCCATGAGAACAGAGCGGAGAATGTTTCTGCTGTGGTCGAGGGTAGGATGAGGCATCCAGCCTGCGAAGGGACCTACTCTGTCATCACTCGCATAACGAAATAGCGCCTCGGCATCCTCTTCCTGCCAGGGACGGAGAATGAGTCGTTCGGTTTCAAAATGCATGAAATCACGCCTTTACATGTAGGATATCTATTATTATACAGAAATCGCGCAGTGCGGTCAAGGGTTACAGCCAAACTTACCGCAGACTGCGCGATTGTTTACAGACTCCCGAGAATGACGCAGAGCACCGCTGTCAGGGTGAAAAAGAGCAGATTGGGCAGTCTCCGCTCACCGAAAAATGGCTCTGCCGCGGCTAAAAAGGCATTTCCGGCGATGCTGAGACGGATGATCTGACAGAGGGTGACCAGTGTATAACCGAAGCCGTCGGGTCTTGTCAGTGCTCCGCCGAGGGTGATGGCTGACACTGCTTCCGCATAGGGATAATCAAGTGCGGCGGCATAAGCGGAGCCGAGGACAGAGATACTCTGCATACAAAGTGCACCGGCGACAGCGCCTCCCGCCACCGCGCCTGCAGACAGATTCCCTGTTGGGGTCGCTCCGGCTTTTTTTGAGCATAGCAGCACAAGACTGACAAAAGCAAAGCTTTCCGCATATGCAAGCGGCAGCTTATCGGGCGTAAAGGTCAAATTATCCAAACAATCGGTCAGTGAAGCTCCGTCAAAAGATGCAGAAAAAAGCATAAGAAAAACGGGAGCTCCCACAAGAAGGGCAAGAGGTGCGAATTTCAGAATGCCGTCTGCTCTGCGGCAGATGAGACAAGCGGGGAAAATCAGAAGAAGTATGGGAAGGAACTCTCTTGATTCGCGGAGCATCACCGCTGATGTGAGTGCGGCATATTCGCTGACCGCATCGATGGCAATCTCCAGCGAAATCAGCCAGACAAGGACAGCGAAAATCAGTGCAATTGCTGAACGGTCAGACTTGCCGGTTTCGGGAGAACAGAGGGGAAGCCATCTGACAAGCAGTGCGGTAACCGCGAGAACAAGTGCTGAAATCAAACCGGCGGCAATCCATTCAAGTGTGCCGATTCCGCTGTTTCCTGCCGATGTCAGAGCACCGCTCGCTGTAAAAAAGGCAATGAGTATTGCCGTCTGAAGTGTACAGCTTCGCTTGGAATTCACCATAAGGATTGAACCACCTCTATATCGATTTCGTTGAGCGCTTCAGTTGAAAAAAGCGAAGGTTTCGATGCTGTGAGCTGCTGACGCATCCGCGCAATGGCTTCTCCTGCCATCACTGCATCCCCCGAGCGAAGAGTGACTGTCAGATGACCGTCTGCAAGCCTTGCACCTGCAAGCTCAAAATCGGTTTCGCCGAAGCGCACATTCCCGCTGACGCTGTAGCCTTCCAGCATGCGCCAGATCAGCGACTGCTCGCCGGTCAGCGTTTCGAGAATTCTGTCGCCGGTGTAGATTGTCAGCCCCACGCGCTTCACCTGCTGCTGATCCTTTGATTCGGCTTCAAGGGCAAGCTTTGGAATCGCCCAGAGCAGCTCCTTCAGTCTGCGATCGGATACATCGGCAAGGCGGCACCCGTCGGTGTAGGCAGAGGAAGCTTTAGAATTGAGCGCGGCAGTGATTTCATAAGCAAGGGCGCTCCCCCCCTTGACCGCCTCGGTGAGAAGCCTTCCGCCGTCCTCAGCACAGACAAGCTCCAGCGCAGGCGTCACCCCTTCAATTTCGGCGCAGAAGCTAATGGCATCGGCAAGGCTGCTCCCCTCCAGACCTTCACCGAGGATGGCAATTGCCATGTGATCGAAGGTGATATCCCGTCCCACAGACTGTGCCGCATCGACCATAGCCGATGAAAAGCTGTCCCCCCTGCCGACAAAGCATGTGGGGGTCATATCTGATTTTCCTCCGCCATCGGCACTGATCATCAGCTCAAGGGTCAGCCGCAGACTTCCATCCGCAAAATCAAAAGCGGCAGCCGTCACCGGATAACGTGACTCAGGCTCTCTTCCCGAACAGGAGGAAAGAAGGCACACCATTGCAAGAAAAAGCAAGATTCGCCGCATCACCTGCCACCTCCCCGACGGATTTTATTATGATTGAAAAAGGGACGGCGGCGCATTGTCCACCAGGGGGCACGCATAAAAATGTCCTTCTGTCCCTGCAAATCCAGCTCCAGAAGATCTCCGGTATAGTCCACGCCAAAGGATTCCATGGTCAGCAGCTGCGCAGCAATGATGAGCATCGCCGTAATACATCCGGTACATCCTGCCAGCCTTGCCATTATGACAATAAAAAGCCGCAGATAGGTGACAGCTCCTGTCAGGCGTGGAATCATCAATCCGGCAATTCCGCTGAAGGCAACCACAATGAGCATGGGAGCGCTTACCAGTCTTGCCTCTACTGCCGCCTGGCCAATGACAAGCCCCCCCACAATCGAAAGGGCGTGGCCGACTCCCTGAGGCATGCGGAGACCGGTCTCCTTGAGGATTTCAAACACCAGAATCAACAGCAGGCACTCGACCGTGGAGGAAAAAGGCACACCTGCTCTTGCCGCTGTAATCGAAATCGCCAGCGGCGTAGGAAGCAGGAAAGAATTATGATAGGTCAGTGCCAGATAGAGTCCGGGAATAAGGATTGAGAGAAAAAAGCAGAGATACCGCAGGATTCGTCCAACGGCAGCCTGCGCATAATTGAGATAATAATCGTCATCCGACTGAAAATTTTCCGAGAACAGGTAGGGGAGGGTCATCACCGAAGGCGTTCCGTCCAGAATCAGCGCAACTCTTCCCTCCAGCAATCCGGCGGCAACAATGTCGGGACGCTCGGTGGTGCCTGTCGTCTTGAACAGGGAATGAGGATGATCGCGAATGCACTCGGCAATGTAGTTCACATCGAGCACGCCGTCCATATCCAGCTTTTCAATTCGATGCTTCAATTCTCTAACAATGCGGGGAGATGCCAGCGAGCCGAGATAGCAGATAAAGCAATTTGTGTCGCTTCTCCGTCCTAACCGCACCATCTCCACGCAGAGATCAGGAGTCTGAAGCTTTCTCCGGAGCATGGCAACGCTGAACATAGCAGCCTCGTCAAAGCCCTCACGGGGGCCGCGCAGAACACGCTCATCGCTGGGTTCGCTGATCCCGCGAGTGCGCCACCCCTTGGTATTGGCAATCAGTGCACTGTCACAGCCCTCCACAAGCAGAACCGAATCGCCGTAGAGCAGACCGCGCAGCAATGCGTACAGGTCGCCGCTCTTTGTCACCTCAGCCGAAAAGAGAATGCGCTCGGCGATGAAATCGGCGGCATTTTCGCTCCCGCGCACCTCTTTCGCCATGACAAGCGGGCGCACGATGGAGTTGTCAAGAAGCGAGATATTCACCATACCGTCCATGAAAAGGAGGACGCACTTCGCCCTGATATCGCCGCCCGGATCGATATATCGCACACGAAGAATGTCATCCTTGGCAAAAATCTCGCGGAAGAGTGCTGTATTGGAATCGAGATCAGATGTGATCGATTGATTTTCGTAATTTTTGATGTAATCGCGCTGCATAAGCACCTCCTGAATTCTGATGCTATTCTCTGCCGCGCGTGGGGATTTTATACATCGAACACAGAATAAGGGACTGCCGTATTTGCATGCGGCAGTCCCTTAACACATTATGCTTTTTTCAGCTTCTGACGGATTGCGCCGATGAAGTCATCCTCATTTCCGTCAAAAAGGATATCGAAAATCTGCGATGCTTTGTCAAGATACGCCGCATTATTTTCGGTTTCGGCAAGTGCCGATAGGTGGTGTGCAATCGCCCAGGCAAGCGGTATCAAAGCTTCCCTTGCCACCTTTCGCTTTTCATCGCCCTGCAGAAAACAGATGAGAGCATTCTCACGCGCCTTGTACAGATTCGGCAGCTTTTTTGCAGTTTCCAGTGCTTTTTCCGTTTGCCCGTTTTTGCGGTAGGCAAAACAGATGTTGAAAAGTGTTGCTCCCCGCACCTCTGAATCCTCGCCAAAGCGTAGAATCTGCTCCTGCACAGCGATAGATTCGCGAAGATATCGAGCGCGCTCTTCCTCGGTGCCATCCAGCTTTTCGAGCGAAGTGGAGAGCTGAACAAGCAGGAGTGCATCGTTCGGAAAGCTTTTCAGCGACTGCCGCATGAGGGTTATATTGTCCTGATGCAGTCCTTTCCTGTTGTTTTCCGCCCAAAGCGTGTTGATTTCATGATACTTTTCAGCCATGGCAATCCGTTCAGTGCCGATCAGCTCATCCACGCTGATATGAAAATAGTTGGCAAGTGCAGGCAGCATGGTGATGTCGGGATAACCCTCGCCCCGCTCCCATTTGCTGACAGATTGAAAGGAAATACCGAGATGAGAAGCAAGTTCTTCCTGTGTCAGATCCTGTTCGCGGCGCAGGCGCTTGATATTTTCGCCAATTAAAAGATTCATAGTTTCCTCCGATAATATTGTTTTGCAGCTGCTGATTCAATTATAACCGCATCAAATCAAAAGCGCAATAACCGCGGCGGCGACTTAATTCTACAATTAGTAGAAAATTTCAGCAAAAAGAGAAGTCGGAACAAACCGACTTTTCTTTTACATTTATTCTGTTCAGCCACATCAGCCGAATATTTCCTTTTCCACCGCGGCACAGATGGCGTGGTAAACCGGCAGATGCAGTTCCTGTACGCGGTAGGTCTCGCACTCGGGAACAGCGATAAGAACATCGGCAAGAGACGCAATCTTACCACCGCCCTCACCTGTAAAGGCGATGACGCACATGCCTTTCGCCTTGGCAGCGACAGCCGCGAGGAGGCAGTTGCGCGAATTACCCGATGTGGTCAGGGTCAGAAGAATATCCCCTTCCCTGCCAAGACCGTTTACCTGCTGTGCATAAACTGCGGCAGGATCGTTGTCGTTCGCATATGCGGAATTGAGGGCAGATGCTTCGGTGAGAGCAACCGCGGGAAGCGCGCCCTCCAGTTTTTCGGCAAGATAAGCACCATCGTCGCCGAGGGAGCGCAGTTTTTCGGCAAGCGAAGAATCAATAGCTCGGCGGAATTTGAAGCTCTTCATCAGCTCTCCGACAATGTGAGCAGAATCGGCGGCGCTTCCTCCGTTGCCGCAGAGAAGCAGCTTTCCGCCGCTGCGGTAACAGGTGAGTATGGTATCAACTGCCCCTTGGATTTCCTCTGCAATCGGTGCAAGAGAAGGATAACGGGCGATGAGTTCGGAAATCATTTCGTTCATATCAGGCTCCTTAATATTCTTACTTAACGCACGCATAAGCGACAGACAGCGCGGCATAATCACCGATTTTTTCACCGAGACCTGCCGCAACAACCGGACAGGGCATGAGTGCTTCACGGTCGATGACAGCCTGCATCCGTGTTCTGAGCAGGTCCTCGCTGCGGGCAAAGATACTGCCGATGACAATAACCTCGGGGTCAACAATATCCATCAGCATGGAAAGTGCCATCCCCAGGCGGTCGGCACATTCATTGTAAACCGAGAGGCAAAGGGGATCGCCCTCTCTTGCAAGCTCTGCAATCAGCTTGGCATTGACTGCTTCCATGGAGCCTGCAGCTTCAAGGAGTTTGGGGGTATTTCCATTCGCAAGCTCGGCTTCAATGGCTCTGCGGCCCAGCTGTGCAATTCCGCCGCCGCTGCAGAAGCCTTCTACAGAACCGGCTTTGTAGTAACCGACAGGACCATCCTCGGCAAGGCGGACATGACCGACTTCACCGGCATTGTCACGATGTCCGGAATAGAGCTTTCCGTCGAGGATCAATCCGGCACCGAAGCCTGTACCGAAGGTGAGGAAGATCATGCTGTCATGGCCTCTGCCGGCACCGAATTTCCACTCGGCAACAGCGCAGGCGTTGGCATCGTTCTGAAGTGCTGTGGGGCGTCCTGTGCGTGACTTGATATAGTCCACAGCCTCAATGTGATCCCATGTGGGAAGATTGGGCGGGGAGAGGATGACGCCGCGCTTCGAATCGAGGGGACCGCCGCAGGAAATACCGATGGAAGCGATATCCTCCCATGCAAGCGATGCGGAAGTAAGCAGTTTTTCTGCTTCATCCATCAGTGCAGTGAGCATGTCATAAGGGGCACGGTCGGTGGGAATCTGTGTTTTCGAGATCAGCGTGGGCGCATCATTCTCCACGCTGCCCAGCGATGCGGCGCATTTGGTGCCGCCGATATCAATTCCGATGTAATACATTATGCCTCCAGCTCGGTCATGAGAATTTCCTTTGCACAGCCATCCTTGACGCGCAGTGTACGGATTTCGTAAGGCTCAAAGTGAAGCTGATAACGGTATCCCTCTCCCAGCATGGGAAGAGCAATTTCGGCATCTCCTGCCTGACCGTTAACTTCGTACGCACGGAGAATATATCCGTCACCGTCCTCAGCAGGCTTAATGATGCTGACATTGATGTGCTCGCTGCTGTTTGTGATACCGCCGAAGGTAACGGACAGCTTACCGTCATGACGCGACTCAAAGATATAGCTTGTGGGGGTATTCAGCTCCATTGCCGCACGGGCGAGGGCTGTGGGATCGAGGGCTTCGCCGGTGGGACAGAGGACATAGGTAAAGGTCTGCTCACCACGGTCGGTAAAGTGGTCCTCATCCGATCTTGTATTGCCGTGATCACCGAAGATACAGCCACGGGCAGCCATCATACGGATGACATTGTTCTCCATGGAGAAGCTGTACTTGCAGTCATTGAGCCAACCAAAGCTGCGGGCGGTGCCGTTCTCGGTTCCGGTGAGTGCCACCCACTTCTGAGCGGGTTCTTCCTCACCGTCGCAGGGGCGGGTAATCATGGCGTAGGGAGTCTCATAAACCGCCGAGAGATTATCGGCAAGATTTACCGGCACCTCAAGCTTGAGTGCTTTATACTGTTCCTGCCAATCGAGATTCACGCGGACTTCCAGCTTATCAGAGCCGGCTTCCAGAGTGAAATACTGCTGAATGGTGGACTTATTGTAGGTGGAGGTAACGCGAACGACCGCACGTAGAGGACCGCGCTCGATAACCTTGATTTCGGCATCGGAGAAGCGCGCCATGAAGTTGTTGAAATAGTTTCTGCCGTGGCTCCAGGTATCATGGTAGTATTCATCAGCCACCACGGGAACGCAGGCAGCTCCCTTGATGGTTTCACGGTCATGAAGCTTATCGTAAATGCTTGTCACATAGCCGGTATGACGCTCAAAAGTGACACGTAGATATTCGTTCTCGAGGGTAAAGTTATTCTCATCCACGCCGACACCGCCCTGATAGCTGCGCTCACCGCTGCCTGTGGTCAGATAGCAAAGCTTCCATCCCATTGCCGGAACCTTCACATGCACAAGGGTGTCATTTCTGCCGTAGCAGACACTGGTGTATGATTTAATATTCTGGAAGGGCAGCTCCTCACCGTCGGCGGTGCGCACGTCGGAGGACTGCTGATTGACACGGAGAGTAGCTTCAACATCCCATGCATGGGGATTGAAAACGACGAAAGGATAGCTTCCTTCGGGTGTTGTATTGGTGTCGATATTCCATCCAATGCGCTGACGGGCAAGGTTTGCAAGATCCCCCGAGATCGCCAGTGACTCGCCTGCCCATTCGTTCATGTCTGTGTAGACAGGCTCAATACTGCATCCGCCGAGGGCATCATGGAAGTGGATAAAGAGGGTCTTTTCCCATCCTGCCTGAAGCTTGGCTGCGGGATAGGGCGAATCCAGCTTGGCTGCAGCAAGGGTTGAAAGTGCCTCAGCCTCGAGAAGACGGTTCTCGCTGCGGCGAAGGAGGGTCTTAATGGTGGAATATGCGGCGTAGCAACCGCTTGCATGATGCTGCAGATCGTCATCATGTACGGGCAGCATATCAATTCTGTCGGCGATATCGCGGAAGAAATCGTCGGGGGAAGCAAAGATGTACTGATTCTCCTTATCCTGCTTCGCACGCTCCATGAACAGCTCGATATTGCGCTTGGTGGGGCCGCCGCCATGGTTGCCTACTCCGTAAAAGAGCATGCACTCGGGCAGATCGGGATTGGATTCGGAATCGAGCATACTGCACCATTTCTCGATTTCTTCAACCGCACCGAAGTTGTTGCAGTATGCACGGGAGATACGGAATGCGGGGATAGCTGTACCGTCGGGAGATTTCCATACGAAGGTATTGGAGGGCATCTCCTTCTCGTGCTTCATGGGGCGCATGAACACATAAGCATCCATACCGCTCTTCTTTAAAATCTGGGGCAAATTGTTGTTGTGTCCGAAGGAGTCTACATTATAGCCAATCTTAGACACAGCACCGAACTTTTCATGGAAGTAACGCTGGGAATAGAGCGCATGACGGACAAAAGACTCCCCCGAGGGGAGGTTACAGTCAGGCTGAACCCACCAACCGCCGGCAAGACGCCATCTGCCTTCCTTAATGCGGGCTTTGACCTCCTCAAACATATCGGGGGTGATCTCCTCGATCCATTTATAGAGTACTGCAGCGGCACAGGTAAAGACGAAATCGGGGTATTCCTTCATTCTGTCAAGTGCACTGCGCACGGTTGCCTTTGCTTCGGAGCAGCCCTCCTGCCAGTTCCACATCCAGACGGGGTCAAGATGGGCGTTGCCGATGAGATAATATTTTTTCATGGGAATGTCCTCCACGGTGTTTTTGTAATTTCATCGATATTATATCATACATGCCGTATACTGTCAATATAATGCCAAATTCATTCCATTTCTTTTTCCCTGACGGATAAATCATATCTTTTTAAACTTCACATGCCGCATGCGGTTTATGAGAAGCATCAGTTCGGTGATCCGGGGAAGCTCCAGAGCGCGTCCGCAGGAGGTAAAGAAATTGGAGTAGAAGCTCTCAAGCCCCTCTATTTTTGCCCGCTCCAGCAATTTTTCAAGATCATCCTTTGTGATAACACTTCCGACAGCTTCAAGGCAGGCAGTACGCAGAATAAAAGCAGCGGCTGCAGTCTGCTCGAGGCTGATAAAATCGTAGATGCCGCGCACATCGATGCGCTCACCGCCGAAATAGACAAAGCCATTGTCGCTGACCCCCATCACCTCGGTACGGCTGTCGGGTGGATAGCTGCTGATGCTGCCCACAGTGACGGCTCGGTGCATATGCCAATCGGCAGGCTCGGGAGCTGCACGTTTTTCCGGAGTATAACGGGATGCGGTCTCGCGGGCGGCTTCGGTAGCATCGCTGAGAATGAAATCATCCATCAGATAGACGCGATCGGCAATGGGAAGATACTCGCCGCTTCCGCCGATGACGAGGATGCCTGAGGTACCGCAGACATCAAAAATTTCGCGTACCCGGTCGGTGTAAGGAACGATAGGCTCGTGCTCGATCAGCTCCTTCATAACGGCATCGCGAATCATAAAGTTGGTGGCAGAGCGATCTTCGTCGATGAGAAGCAGTCTCGCGCCAGCCTCTACTGCCTCCATAATATTGGCAGCCTGCGATGTGGAGCCGGATGCATGGGCGGTGGAGAAATCGGTCGGATCGGCGCCGGGAATCCAGCGGATGAAGGGCGATATATTGACGCTTTGCACCGAGCGTCCATCCTCGGCGGCTACTGTGACAGCCGTGCGGTCGGTGAGCACAAATTCGCGGCCATCGCCCGAAATGTGATCGTAAATCCCCGCCGAAATGGCATCGAGAAGGGTAGATTTTCCCGAATATCCGCCGCCGCAGATGATGTTGACTCCCCGCTTGATGCCAAGTCCGCGCATACCGCAGAGGAAGGTCTCACTGCCCTCGGGCGCATAGAAAGGGAGTGCGTTTTTCATGGGAGATATACCGTCCGAAGCACGCGGAAGGATGCTTCCATCGGCGACAAAAGCACAGAGATCATGCTCATGCATGGCGGCGCGCATCTCGGCGGCTTTGGCATAATCCGAGAGAGCTGCATCGAGGGCGGCATGATCGAATTCAGTGCAGAAGCGGCGAACAGCATCGGGAAGGTCACGGCAGAGCATCTGAATGGTGCGCTTGATTTTGCCCACAGGAAGCTGTGCTCGGAGCTGAATACAGAGACAGCATCTGGGCGGCTTTTCCGCTGCCTGCGGATCGACACGGACATTGGCACCGCCTATATATTCATAGCCCTTATCCGGGATCACAGCAAAACAGGCTGAGTTGCGTACCAGAATTTCGCCTCCCGGACGGTGGAGATACCAGCATCCGTTTTCTCTGTCGGTACGGGCGCGATTGTAGAGCATTTCATTCAGCTCATCAAAATAGGGCGCGATGCGGCGCAGGCAAAAATCAGCGGCACAGACAGCAAGATCGCTGCCTGCGATATCCTCCCTTAGCTTTAATTCCGATAAAGGAAGCTCCAGCGTGATTGTTGGCACATCCTTTTCCAGCTTATTGGTCTGGGTAATGCTGACGGAGACTTCGCTGTCATAGTAGCGGGAATCGTGCCAGACCTCGGGATCGAGCATGTCACCATTGCTTTTGGGCGGAAAGCTCACCTGCATTTTTCCGTCATACATTTCTTTAAAGGTGGTCGTCTTTTCTTCCATCTGCAGAAGATAGTATTTCAATCGTTTCATATATATTTCTCCCCGGTTAAAAATCTGCGAAGCAGGCAGAATCACGGTGATATCGGCAAGGTGATTTCCCTGCCTGCAGGATCTTGTGATGCAGAATCCGGCTTCGGCACCGATACCCGCATCGCTATAATAAGTGGGATCAAAGTCGCCCCACATGATGCCGTTTGGCAATCTGACAGTCAGTCTGCCTGTGTACATCAAGCCAAGCTGAGCATCTTCACAGCATTTCGTTTTTAAGAATGTCAGCAGTCGTTTCATATGGCTATCACATCCTTTCAAAATCGCATAGAGTGATTACAAAACAAAAAGCGGCACATCCGTCATCGGACATGCCGCATACATAGCATATAACTGCGTTCTATCGAATGGGCGCAGCGCGGAGCTTGTCTGTGATCGGAAATTTAATTCTCATGTTGATCACACTCCTTTCGGGCTGTCGCCGCAGTTTTGTTTGGTCGTGATTATTTTATCATGGCATAAACCGCTTTGCAAGGGAGAGAACGGTTATAGTCATTTTTTCCCATAGCGGAACTTCTAAAAAAAACTTTCGTCCAAACTATTGACATTTGCCGACAATCATGCTAATATTAATTATCGACACTTGCCGATAAACCGTTTCAAACCTACAAGGAGGTATCATTATGGAAAAGAAAGAGCTTCGCCGCATTCCCGATGCAGAGCTTGACATTATGCTTGTGCTCTGGAAGCGAGAGCGTCCGATGAAGATTATCGAAATTTTCGAGGACATGCAGCAGATTCGTCCCTGCACCAAGACCACCATTCACAGTCTGCTTGAGAGACTGTGTGACGCGGGCTTTGTAAAAATCGACTTTTCGGAGGATCGCCGCGCCTATAAAATTATCACACCGCTGGTGAGTGAGGAGGAATATCGCGCCGCCGAGTCGGAGAATTTCGTCAACCGTCTCTGCCGCGGAAGGTGGCAGACGCTCATGGCATCGCTCATGGACAGCGGCGCCATCGGTGAGGAGGATCTGGCTGAAATCGAAGCCATCCTGAAGCATAAAAAGGGTGACTGACCATGACTGCATATCTGATTTTTGCACTGATCATGACGGCAGTCATCGCACTGACCGCATTCATCCTGAAGCTGACCCAAGGCAGAATCCGTGCCGGCTGGCAGGCTGCCGTATGGTGCATGATTTTTCTGCGATTGCTGCTGCCTCCGTCGCTCTTTGATGTGGGATTCCGTCTGCCCGAAGCGGAGATTGTACCGAGTCAGCCGACAGTCAATCAAGCTGCGGCAGATCAAATGCCTGTTACAAGCGCCCCTGACACCGCGACACCGCAATTTCCTGCAATCCTCGGCACAACGGTGCAGGAGTCTGCTGAAAATGCCGCAATACCGGAGATACCGACAGAAGCGGCACCCGCATCAGCTCCGCAGTCCGAGGCTGTATCACCGCTTTCGAAGATTGATCTGCCCTCTCTTCTGCGCGTCCTTTGGATTGGGGGAAGCATTGCATATGGCGTATCCATGCTGGCATCGCATATGATTTTTTCCCGCAGACTGTGCAGAAGCCGAAGTCTGGCTGATGATGAGGTAACTGCACTTTACCGCGAGCTGTGTGCAGAGAAAACTATCAAGCGCGCTCCGCTGCTCTATGTGAGCCATATGACAAGGACACCACTGCTCTGCGGAATTCTGCGTCCCACCATTTACATCACCCCTGATCTGCCCCATGAAGCCATGAACGCTGTGCTCTCCCATGAGCTTGCTCACTACAGCCGCGGTGATATTATGACTAAGCTGCTTATCCTCGCCGCGCGGATTTTCTGGTTCTGGCATCCGGCGGTGCATGCTGCTGCAAGAGAATGCGAGCTTGCCATGGAGCTTGCCTGCGATGAGATTGTGCTCGATGGCAAGTCGGAGAAGGAACGCAGTGATTACGGCATGATTCTGGTAGGTCTGCTGCGAAATGGCAGAAACAGCGGCGTACTGATTTTAAACAGCAATCTGACCACCCATTTCCACAGCTCTGTGGATATGCTCAAAACCCGCTTCGGAGGGATTATGAATATGAAAAAGAGAAAACGCGGTATTGCAATCCTTGTGGCTGTATTGGCACTGGTGCTTGTGAGCGGCAGTATTGTCGGATGTGCTGCGGGGGAGCCGATTGATGAGGATTTGAACGATCAAAATCTTGCAGATCTTCAAGATGAGGTCTACCGTCAGAAGTTGAAGGAAGAAGCACAGATGAATGCCGCGCTTCGCAGTCAGCTAAATGAGGAAGCGCAGATCAACGCCGCGCTCAAGGAACAGCTTTCTGCGCTGCAGGAACAGGCCAATCAGCTGCGCGAAGAGTTGAAAAAGGGACATCTGTCCGATAACACGATCACTCTCGGCGCGGGTGTTCCTTACGGACTCCCGTCAGTAGAAAATATCACTTTTCTGCCGGGCGGCTATGTGAAGAACAACAGCCTTGCGCTGAGCGGCGGTGTGGTTGAGGTTTATACCGATCCCTACGGCGGCTCTGATATGTATCTGACCTATACGCCTGAGAGCGGCAGTCATACGGTCTTCAAGCGCATCGAGTGCGGCTTCGGAAATACCGATACTTCTCTCATCCGCATTGAAAATCTGCTGGGATACGAAGCCTTCTCGGTCGGATATGATACCGATAATATTAAAAATACCGCGTCCTTTTTCATTCTGATGGGTGATCAGGCACACTTGATTGCCGATTACGGACATCACCGACTGCATGATGCGGATATGGACGGTTCCTATGAAATTTTCTATTGGGACTACGACTCAAACTGCAGCATCACCGACATTCGGGATCATAACATGATTTCCTTCGATCTCAAGCAGGCGCTTATCAATACTTTTCCCAAGGAGGAATTTTTCGGACTTGCTTATAGAGCTGAAGAAAATCTCTTTTACCTGACCACGAAACGCGATATGCAGGATGACGGCAGCTATATGCAGGTGGAGCGCACCTTTGCTTATGCTGAATTCTGCCTGATTCCGGTGAGCGAAAAAGCATCGGCAATAGCAGGTGATCAGGGCGAGCTATCGAGCATCTTCACAAATGTCCCGCTGACCTGGCCGCTGGAGCAGTCGCACACAACGGTGAATCTGCCCTATGGCTGGATGACGAACAACAATGCATCTTATTTCCACACAGGAATTGATCTTGCCGCCGGGCTTGAGGAAAAAATCTTCGCTTCGAGCAGCGGTAAGGTGACGACAGCGGAATATCATCCCAGCTACGGTAATTATATTGTCATCGACCACGGCGGCGGAATTTCGACTGGTTATGCCCATTGCAGCAAGCTGCTTGTGAAGGGTGGCGACGATGTGAAAGCAGGCGATGTGATCGCACTTGTTGGCAGAACGGGCGATGCCGCGGGTGAGCATCTGCACTTTGAGATTCGGGCAAATGGCAGTCAGATTGATCCGCTTGCTTTTGAGGGACTGAGCCTTCCCGCAGGTGTAACGCGAACCGAAGCTTCCGACAGAATTGTGACACCCGACATCATCTTCCCATCAAACAGCGAGGTGTGGGAGCTCTCTTATGTATCCGAGGGCAACAGGTTGGTACTCCGCGGCACAAACGGCTCGATCTGGTATTACGGCAACTACTACGGGACTCCTGCGCTGCGTACAAACTGCATCAGATTCTCGCAAAAGCCCGACAGAGATGATCTGGAGCTCTATATCCTCAGCGACGACCTCGCTGTCATCACGCACAAGCCGGAGGAACACCGCGAGATTTCCTCTATCATCGATCTGCACAGCGGCTATGTGGTGGGCGTGCGCGATATTGATGCAGATCGGATTGTCAGCAGCCTGGAGCTGACCGAGCGTGTGGATCTGTCGGCGGGATATGAGATTGACTGCATCGTAACAAGACAGGACAGTGTCACCTGGCGCATTGAGGATCTGCTGACCACCGCTGACGGAATGGCAATTCTCTACGACCATCCGTCGCTCATCCGAACCGACCGATACAGTCAAAATGCCGACGGCAGTCAGCGACCTCCTTCGCTCCGGCACATGATGGGCGAATTTTCCCCGAGTAAGGACTGCATTTATGCCTCCGCCTATACAAACAACTGCAGGCTTCAGCTGATCTATCTCCCGGAAGCCGAAAACAGTAATGACGGCATCAATGACGGCTGGTATCTCCACAATCTGGATACCAACACCTTCGAATATGTTACCGAGGAGATTCAGCGCGCCAAATGGGAGCAAAACGGAAGCTTCACGCTGATCGAATAAAGCTTATGTGAAGAAATCTGTTCCAAAAAATCAGATAAGATATGGAATTTGTTCACACTTCAGTCAAACTGCGTCTATATTACAATGCTATCATATTTTAAATACAATGAGAAAACTGTAGGTAGATAAAATATGAGACGACATGCAAGAATTTATATGGCGCTGATCACCGTCATCCTGCTGCTGACCTCGATTTCCTTCGCGGTATCGGCTGAGACCATCACCACCACCGTTGACCTCTCCAATGTCCGCAAGAACGAGCGAGGCGACGGCTATAACTGGGATAACATCAACGATGTACTCACCCTCACCAATTACAAGCAGGATACCGAAGAGGACTACGGCTTCAAGCTACCTCACGGTGCTACGGTTGTGATTCAGGGCAACTGCTCCATCAAGGCAAAGAAGGGTGCGCTCACCTTTGACGGCAGTGCGATCATAAAGGGAAGCGGCACACTCAAGCTTGAGGCTGAGGTGGGCATGATCAACCTTTCCAACAATCAGACTGCCAAGGTTATCATTTACGACGGTAACTATGTGATCAATGCCGAAAGCTGCGGTATCAGAAGCGAGTATGTTCCCTTCACCGTTTCGGGCGGCAAGATGGATATCAATGTTGCAAACACCGACGGCTATGCGCTGTACGGCACAAGGCTGAGCCTTGCCAACTGCGGCATCACCGCAAACTCCGGTATTTACTCCTACAACGAGCTGAGCGTCAAGGCATGTGCGCTGGATATCACAGCAAACGGCCCGGCACTCTCATCTTCTGTTAAGCTGACTGTCAAGGATATGGCAATCGAGGACAAATCGGGTGCTGCCATCACCGAATACAACGGTGAGAGTGCCATTGTCACCTCCTCCACCTACAAACGGGTCAGAACCTCTATTCTCTTCGGTGAGAGCGTTCCCGCAGCAGTGGACTACCTCATCTTCTTACTGATTGTGGTTCTGCTTGCCGCTGTCATCGTCCTCCCCATTCTCCGTCAGAGAAAGAAGGATGCCGAGAAACGCGCGCTCTACGAAGCCGCACATCCACCGAAGGCAAAGAAAACAACAAAGAAATAATGTAAATAAACAGAAACAGTAAACCGGCACAGCAGTATGATAGGTTGTGCCGGTTTTTGTATGACTGTTTCGCTTGCAGTCTGAGAACGGAAGAACAAAAAACGAAGAACAGCATGATATCGCAATTACATGCTTCATCATTCTCCGGGCATTGCGTTTGCTCTACAAAATCGAAAATTTATGGCTGGGCTGTTGTAATTGTTCTATTTACGACAGCCCAGTATTCTTCATTGTACACATTCCACTCAAATTCTCCCAATGGGGGATGGGAAAATTCCGAAAAAGTAGTAATATTACTGTTACAAAGGAGATTATTATGAACCAACACAACATAGGAAATTTTATAGGCATAAAACGAAGAGAGAAAAATCTCACGCAGGAGCAGCTTGCAGAACGACTGGGCGTATCCAACAAGACCATTTCAAAATGGGAAAACGGAAAATGCATGCCGGATTATTCCATCATTGAATTGCTATGCAAAGAACTGGATATTACACTTGCTGAGCTGTTGGACGGAGAAGAAAAAGAACCAAACAGCATACGAGTCTATGATGAAGATCAAGTTAAATCCTTACTTTGCAAAATACAGAAGCTTGAGAATAACTATACTTATGCAATTGGCGCGATTTTGGCAGCTGTTGGTCTTATCTCCTTAGTTTTGGCATCATTATTTGACGGTTCACATCTCAATGACTTTATTTCGGGATGTTTGTCCGGATTTGGTTTTAGTATTATAGTGGTAGGTGTTATCGCAATCATAAAGAGTTTTAAGAAAGGACATTAACTCGGATGAAGAAAGAAAAAATTTTGAGAATAGTAAGCGGCTTGTGTATAGGTGCAGGTGTAGGTCTTTGTTTTGGTATTTCTATGAACAATGTAATTGTAGGAGTTTTAGGAGGTTTGGGCGTTGGTCTTTGCTATGCTGTCGCATTCAGTCATTTCTCCAAATAGGATTGATTTGATCCATTCCGAACCGGTGAAAATCATAACACCCTTTTATACATGCGCTCTGTCATACATGCCTGCACGAGGAAAAGCCGACCTGTGAGCATTCACGGATCGGCTTAACTTTTATCATCCACGGACTATGCCGACAGTTTCGTTTTTACAGCCCTATCAGACGGTCGAATTCGGCAAGAAGCATATTTCTGCGCATCTCCTCAAACTGCATGGGAGTATGAAGCACCAGTTCTCTTCCGATGCAAAGCTTCTGCGTCAGACAGAGGACAGACCTTCCCGACGCTTCGGTCAGCGTCAACCCCATACCGCTGCGCTCTGCCATGATGCGGTTGAAGGCAAGTTCCAGCGGCGCAATGCTGCGGAGCAGTTCCGCTGAGCCATCAGAGGTCAGATCGGCATGCAGGATTCTGTTTTCCTCCCACAACTGAAGCTCTACGCGGCTGTTTTTCGATGCATGCAGCAGCAGAATTGCTGTATTGGTAAGCAGTGCGAGCCAGAGTACCGGCAGAATGGGATAGATTTCATTCCGATCAAGCTCAACCGTATCGATTCGGATTGAGCAGCGGAAGTGCCGGAAGAGCTCAATCATTCGTCTGCGCAGCTGTGACAACAGTGCCATTACATCCACGCTTTCTCCCTGCTGCATATCCATCATCAGAATGAAGCAGAGCTTTGCCATGGCGTCTCCGAGCTTTTCGGCATCGGGATGATACTTCGCCTGTGAATCTGCTTCAACAGAATCGAAAAGCAGCTTCGTCATATACGCGTGATCGGCTTCCTCTGTATGAGGAAGAAAACCGCCCGAAAGCATCTTGAAACCCTGCCTGAGAAGTCCGGGAAAGAGCGCGTACTCGGAGACAGGTTTATATGCGCAGAATTCCCGCTGATTCTTCATGTAACAACGAAAATGAAGCGGATCATCGGTTATATCGGCAAACTCACAGCAATGCAGATGTTCACCGACACGAAATGCTGTCAACACCCGTCCGGCTGCTGCATTTCGTGCATCAATCTTCTCATATTCGTCTAAGCTGAGGATCGGCGTAATGCCGCCGACATGCCTACCTATCATCAGAGCCCTCCCGTTTTTGTTCTTTTATATATTCTATCACATTATTACGGGCAGCTCAAGCCGAATTGTAAAAAAAATTAAAATATTCCCCAAAGCTCTTGTATTCATGGCGCAAATAGAGTAAAATATACCTATCAATCAAATTTTTCTTTTTTTGGAGGATTTTCAAAATGTCTGTTAAAGTTGCTATTAACGGCTTCGGTCGTATCGGCCGTCTTGCTTTCCGTCAGATGTTCGGTGCAGAGGGTTATGAAGTAGTTGCTATCAACGACCTCACCAGCCCCAAGATGCTCGCTCATCTTCTCAAGTACGACACCGCTCAGGGTCGCTACGAGCACGATGTATGCGCTGATGACGAAGCCGGCACCATCACTGTTGATGGCAAGACCCTTAAGATCTACGCTGAGAAGGACGCCGCTAACTGCCCTTGGGCTGAGCTTGGTGTTGACGTTGTTCTCGAGTGCACCGGTTTCTACTGCTCCAAGGAGAAGTCCATGGCACACATCAATGCCGGCGCTAAGAAGGTTGTTATCTCTGCTCCCGCAGGCAACGACCTCAAGACCATCGTTTACAATGTAAACAACGAAACCCTTACCAAGGATGACCAGATCATCTCTGCTGCTTCCTGCACCACCAACTGCCTCGCTCCCATGGCAAAGGCTCTTAACGATGCATATCCGATCCAGTCTGGTATCATGACCACCGTTCATGCTTACACCGGTGACCAGATGATCCTCGACGGTCCCCACAGAAAGGGTGACCTCCGCCGCGCTCGAGCTGCTGCTCAGAACATCGTTCCCAACTCCACCGGCGCTGCTAAGGCTATCGGTCTCGTAATCCCCGAGCTCAACGGCAAGCTCATCGGCGCTGCTCAGAGAGTTCCTACCTGCACAGGTTCCACCACCATTCTCATCGCAGTTGTTAAGGGCAAGGATGTTACCAAGGACAGCATCAACGCTGCTATGAAGGCTGCTGCTACCGAGTCCTTCGGCTACAACACCGATGAGATCGTTTCCTCTGACGTTATCGGCATGCGTTACGGTTCTCTCTTCGATGCAACTCAGACTATGGTTGCTAAGATCGACGATGACACCTATCAGGTTCAGGTTGTTTCCTGGTACGACAACGAGAACTCCTACACCAGCCAGATGGTTCGCACCATCAAGTATTTCGCAGAGCTCAACTGATTTAAAGCTTTGTAAACAAACAGACAGACCGAATTTCTTCGGTCTGTTTTTTTATTTTGCCTCCTTATTTTTACACATGTGTATTGACATATATCCTCACTTGTCGTATAATAGAATCATATTACAGAGGATCTTTGTATCTTCGCTATTCGGGAGGTTGTCATGAAGCGCATCCGTATCGCAGCCCTTGTTCTTTTACTTGTTCTGATGCTTGGCTCCTGCTCTGCGGGAAACGGTGAAATTATTATTTATGTGGATCCGTCCTATCTGCGTCATGAGGTGGATGATATCACCGAATATCTCAATCCGGACGCCCCCTTTGTACTTGTCAACGGCAGTGTGATCCACAAAAACCGCAGCTATTACTGGTCGGGCAGACCGCATTATTATACCAATATTCTGCGCACTGTCGGCTCCTCTGTAGGTGCGCTGCGCTCGGTCTGCGGGGTGGAAGACTGCATTCACAATACAGGCGACACCGAAAGAAATCGGTTCTGTGATCTCTACTACCTCGAAACCGATCTTCGCATCGATGACGAGGGCTATGTTTACGGCGTCTATATCGATTCGCAGGAGTTCATCTCGGTGCGACGCTACAATATCTACACCGGCAGCGGAAATGTGATTTATGAGCCGGAGGAGGCTTTGGGTGAGGAGCGCCGTACCGCCGCAATATCCAATGTCTATCTCTACGACAACGAATACATCTACTTTTTCGAGCACATGACAAGCGGAAAAGTCAATCTCATGCGCTACACCTTCATCGGACGCATCATTGAGAATCTGACTCCCGACGGACTGCCGGAAACGCCCCAAAGTCTTGATATTTATGACCGCCATATCTATATCCTCAGCGAGAGCGGACTTTACGGCTGGGATCTTAACATGACCGATACAAGCATGCGCCGGATTTTCTCTACCGCAAGCAACGAATCCCCTGTCAACGGAAAGGTCATCCGGAATATTCAGTTCGATCGATACATGAATAATATATACTTCATTGCCTGCTTCCCGGGGGAAGAATACGGCGATCTGTATAAGGTGCGTGCCTATGGAGACAGCTACCGCCGCGTGAGAAAGACGGCGCTGACCGGCATTGTCGACTATCAGCTCACCGAGGATGCTGTGTATTACACCCGTTATGATCCCATTCTGCGCTATGTGGGACGGGAAAGCTATTATGATGTGGAGAGCGAGGGAGGATATCCCTACAATACACCGCCCGAATACATCGAGTATTATGACTACAGCGGGGGAAAATTTTATAAGCTGCCCTACACTGACATCAACAGGGAACGCGTAGTCGAGCATCAGCTTGTCTTTGAAACCGATGAAAACACATGGCTCGGGAACTGGACGGTCATCGACAGATATCTTTATGGGCAGAGATTCTGTCTCATCCCCGACCATCCGGTATCCAATGGATACACACAGTCGATCTATTATGACTATATCCTTGAGCCTGTTCAATGTCTGCGTGCCGATCTTGTGGATGGTTCGGTGAGTGAGCTGACCGAGCTGCCGATCTCGGTGATGATTGAGCATTCGCTTGATGAGTATTATGCTGTATTTGCAGTGGACAAATCATCGATCAATCAATATTTCGAGGGTGAGCGCCACATTCTGACGCCCGATGCCGATTATGAGTCTCCCTATTCTTATCAAGTTGACCGAGCGGATCAAGGCGACGGTATTATAATAACCAACTTCAGGCAAGGACGCGAGATTGAAGAGATCACAGTATCACCCCATCTTGCTCCGGGTCGCTACCGCTTCACAGATATTGACACGGGCACCAGCTTTGAAATGAACATGAATGAAGGCGCTGTTCTCACTGTTGCATTGGATACCGATAAGACAATTCTCACTACTGTGCTCTATTATGAGCGCATCGGAGCATAAATATCACTTGACGGCTTATTTTGAAGCCGATATGGTTAAATTGGTTAATTTTTTGGTTAATATGCTTAATTTTATTAACCATATTGACATTTTTTGGTAATGTGGTTAAATGGGATAAAGAGCACACCCGCCTATGTCACATCAAGCGTCATCATGCGGGAAGTGCCATATAAGGAGGTATCATTATGAAGAGATTGACCAGTTTACTTGCAACATTCATGCTAATCATCACCACCTTTTCCGCATGCTCGGGTACAGACATATCCGATACAGACGAAACCACAGCCACTGCCATAACCACCGCAGCAGACACAGAAGCCGAAACCGAGTCCATATACAAGCTTGCTGTTCCCGATGAATTGGACTATGATGGCTACACATTCCGTTTCCTCGGCTGTCCCGGCGAGAACAAGACCACTGAATCATTTTTCCTCCAGTATACCTATGATACAGAAAACGGTGATATTTTCAACGACAGCCTTTACAAGCGAAACATGTATGTAAAGGAATATCTGAACATTCAGTTTGAAACACAGACCCACGGTAATCTGATCGATATCGGAGCCTATCGCAAAGCAATCAGAGCTAATGATGATTCTTTTGACTGTGGACTCTGGCTTGATCGTTACTCCCTCTCCGCTGCTCAGGACAACTTGGTATATCCTTTTCAATATTTAACCGATATGTATGTAGATTTGGACAATCCTTGGTGGATGAGTGAAGTAAACAAAGCTATTTCTATTGACAACAAACTCTATTTTGCTTCAGGTGCGTTTGATCTTTGCATCTACGGTACAACACCGATGTTACTCTTCAACAAAGAAATGGCAGCGGATCTTAATCTTGAGAATATGTATGATCTGGTCAGAAACGGTAAGTGGACAGTCAATGCCATGTATGAAAACATGAAGCTGGCGACTGCTGATCTGAACGGAGATTCAGTTCAAGATGGAAATGACCAATGGGGTTATAACTACGTAAACAATTTTCTATACTTCAACATGAGCACCAATAATGATGAGTACTTCTTCAAAAAAGATGAAAATGACCATCCTTATTTTGCCGCAGCCGGCAATGAACGACTTCTTTCAATCGGCGAAGCTGTATATAGCATGTTGGCAAACAAAAGTTATGCTATCGCACGTAACGACATGTCATCGAAGTATCTAACAGCTCATGCTTACGAAGATGTAATCTCCATGTTTGCCGACGGAAAATCGCTCTATTCAAGCGGAGGTGCCATATATCTGAACAACCTCAGAGGAATGGAGCAGGAGTTTGGTATTCTCCCCTTCCCCAAGATGGATGAATACGAGCCGGGTACCGATTTTTACTCATATGTCCTTGGCTTTATCGGCTATACCATTCCTACAACCATCAGTGACCCAGAGATGGCAAGTGCAGTTCTCGAAACGCTGGCATATTCCTCTTATAATATAGTTGTTCCCGTTTTTCGTGAAACCGTTCTTCAGCTAAAATCCGCTCGCGACGAAGAGTCCGCTGAAATTCTGGCTATGCTCACTGAAACCAAAAACTACCGTGTCGATCTCGGTATCTTTTTCCTTGACTCCAGTGGAACCACAATGAGAATGGCATTCTCCAATCCCGATCAGTTTGTTTCAGAGTATGAAAAAAATCGTGTAAGGATCGAAAAAGCAGTTGCTAAAGCCATTGAAACATTCCAGAAGATTGAATAATCAATTCCATTTACTTAGCACAATAAATGTATTTTTCCTATAACATTCACAGAAGAAATAGTCTATGTTTAAGCTTAAAGCAACTCCTATTGAACTTCAGCTTGCAGGCAATTTCATTCAGGGCAAAGCACCGCTCTCCTTTACCTATGACGGTATTCCCTTCCCCGAAGGCTTCACCTGTGAAAAGGGAATCTGCACCTCTGCTGACGGAAAACTGAAGTTTTCTTATTCCTTTGACACCTACGAGAATTCGGCAGCGGTTGAGTGGCTCCCGCGATTCGACTGCATTGGCAATAAAAAGACCTTGCAGATCAAGGATGTAATGGCGCTTGACTATGTTTTTGCTGCCGATGGCGATGCTACACTCTATTACACCAAGGGCACAGTCGCTGCCACAGACGACTTTGCGCTGATGGAGCAGTCGATCACAAAGGAGCCCTTTACGCTCACATCCCACGGTTCCCGCTCACATCTGCCCTTCTTCAATCTCAAAACCGGCAGCGGCGGCGTCATCTTCGGTCTGGGCTTTACCGGTGGTTGGGGCGCAAGCTTTACGCGAGTCGAGGGCGGCATCCATGTGACGGTATCGATGAATGCCACCAACTTTCATCTTCTCCCCGGTGAATGGGTACGCAACATCCGCATGCTCACCATCTTCTGGCAGGGCGATCTCAAGCGCTCCTTCAATCTCCTGCGCAATCACCTGGTGCTTCACTATATCCCCAAGGATGAGCATGGCGAGCCTACACCTCCCATCTGCTGTCAGTCCTGGGGCGGCATGAGAACCAAGAATCACCTTGCCTACATCAAGAAGATCAAAGAGCTGGGACTGAGATTTGACTGCTACTGTATGGATGCAGGTTGGCACAGTCCCTATCACATCACAGACGAATACCAGAATAACTATGTAAAGAATTGGACATATATAGGGGACCGGTCGGAGAACTGCTGTGCCAATCCGGATGGACTGAAGCTCATATCTAATGCTGCCCAAGACTGCGGCATGAAGCTACTGCTCTGGTTCCACACCTTCTGCTGCAATGACGGCATCGGCTGGCACAAAGAGCATCCCGAATGGGGCGATGATCGCACCGAAGAGCATCCCATCGGCGCCAACGCCCGCAAGACCATCCATCACCGCATCGACTTCATCAATCCCGAAGCGCGCCGCTATCTGATCGAGGATATCTGCAAAACCATCAAAGAAAACGGTGTCGACTGCTACCGTGAGGATTCGGGCTTCGGTTATCTTTCCGATGAGATTGAGCGCGTGGGCATCAATGAGATGAAGACTCTTCAGCTCTTCTACGATTATTGGGATGAGCTGCTCACCCGCTTTCCCGGCATGATCATCGACAATTGCGGAGGCGGCGGCTCGCGCATCGACCTTGAAACGGTGAAGCGCTCCTACGTGCTCTGGCGCTCCGATTACAACTGCCATCCCGGATCGGATCCCATCGGTGCACAGGTCGCCACAAACGGCATGGGACACTTCGTTCCGCTCGCCAACTGCGCGCCGCCCATGCGCCCGGGCAACACTTATAACTTCCACAGCGGACTTTACGGCGGCATGGGATTCGGTTTATTCCACATCGTAGGCTTTGAGAATCCCAATGAACAGCACACAAAAATTGCCGATGATTATCCCGTAGCATGGCACAAGCGCATGCTCGAGCATTATCAGCTTGCCAAGCCCTACTTCTCGGGCAGCTTCTATGCGCTCACCCCATGCAGCATCAATACCAACGACAGATACTGCTACCAGTTCGACCGTCCCGATCTGAACGGTGGCTTGATTCTTGGCTTCTTCCGCCAGGATTATGAGCCCGACAGCTTTGAGGTCGAGCCTGTGATCGATGTAGGGCGCTATCTTTTCGAGGATATCGATACCGGCGAGAAGTTTGAAGCTGAAGTCAGCGAAGGCTTCAAGCTCACCTTCTGCGCCAAGGAGAAGCCTCACAGCATCGTACTGCACTATACACGCCTCGGCGACTGATAATAAACAGGAGCAAAACATGACCGATATTCTGCTGCTCGGCAGCTTCCACTTTCTGCAAACCAAAATCGATATATTCAGCGAAGATAGTCAGTCTGAACTGTCATCGCTCTGTGACAGGCTTTCTGCGTTTCATCCCGATGCCATCTGCGTGGAAGCAGGTGCACAGGAGGATATCGATATCCTCTATAACGCCCTTGATCCTATGATTTTCTGCGATAGTGACAAAATGCGCCGCACGGTTTTAGGCGAAATCACACTATACGGGCAGCGATATCCGGTCACGCTCAACAATGAAGCCATCCAGATCGGATTCAGGCTGGGTAAGCTCTGCGGTCTTGATCGGATATATGCCATCGACGAGGAGCTGATTTTGGATGAGAGCCTTCTCGCAATCGATACCCCCGAGGTTCGAGATTATCGCGCAGGCGTCGACAGCTTTATGCATGAGGTCAATTCGCACGAAACCGAATCGGTACTGTCTCAGCTTCGCTATTTCAACAGCAGTGAATTCTCAAGGAAGAATCACGATGTAATTTATAAATCGGCGCGAAAGATCTGCCGTGAGGGTGAGATGATGTATGCGAGCTGGTACGAGCGCAATGTGAAGATTTTCGAGAAGCTGAAGGCAGTGGCAGACGGTCACAATCGCGTCTGTATTGTATACGGTGCGGGGCATTTGAAGCTGCTAAAGGATTTCATTAAACACGATGCCGATATGCGTCTGATTAATGCGGATGAATATTTAAAATAATAAGGGAGCTTAAAAGCCCCCTTTTTCTTTGATTTCCGGCATTCATCTTGACATAATCTCCGATTTATGTTATCATATAATATAATTCATTATCTCATGTAAATAACACTAAAAGGTGGTTTTCATAATGGCACAGGATAAAAAAATGGTTGAGCAGATCACATCAATGGATGTGGATTTTGCTCAGTGGTACACCGATATCTGCAAAAAGGCAGACCTCATCGATTATTCCAGCGTCAAGGGATGCATGATCATCCGTCCCTATGGCTACGCGATCTGGGAAAATATCCAGAAGAATCTGGATGACCGCTTTAAGGCACTCGGTCACGAGAATGTTTACATGCCCATGTTCATTCCCGAGAGCCTGCTGAATAAGGAAAAGGAGCATGTGGCAGGATTCGCTCCCGAGGTTGCATGGGTCACCCACGGCGGCAGCGAAAAGCTTACAGAAAAGCTCTGCGTGCGCCCCACCTCCGAGACTCTGTTCTGCGAGCATTACGCGAATATTATCCGTTCTTACCGCGATCTTCCCAAGCTCTACAACCAGTGGTGTTCGGTTGTTCGCTGGGAGAAAACAACCCGCCCCTTCCTTCGCAGCCGTGAATTTCTCTGGCAGGAGGGTCACACGATGCATGCTACCGCTGAGGAAGCGATTGCCGAGACTGTGCAGATGCTCAACTGTTATGCAGACTTCCATGAGCAGGATCTGGCAATGCCTGTTGTCAAGGGCGTAAAGACTCCCAGCGACAAGTTCGCTGGTGCAGAAGACACCTATGCCCTCGAAGCACTCATGCATGACGGCAAAGCTCTTCAGGTTGCCACCTCCCACTACTTCGGCGACGGTTTTGCAAAGGCATTCGATATTCAGTATACAGACAAGGACAACAAGCTCCAGTATCCTCATCAAACATCCTGGGGCTGCACAACCCGCATGATCGGCGGCATTATCATGACACATGGCGACAACAACGGTCTGGTTCTGCCCCCTGCGATTGCCCCCATTCAGGTCGTCATCATTCCGGTACAGCAGCACAAGGAAGGCGTGCTCGAAAAGGCTGAAGAGCTCCGTGCGCGCCTGTCGGCGAAGTTCCGTGTCAAGGTGGACGCTTCCGACAACTCGCCCGGATGGAAATTCTCCGAGTATGAGATGAAGGGCGTGCCGGTTCGTCTGGAAATCGGTCCCCGCGACATCGAAAACAACTCCTGCGTGCTGGTTACCCGTCACGACAGAAACAAGACCTTTGCTTCTCTTGACAATTTGGAGGAAGCAGTTGCCGAGCAGCTCAAGGCTGTTCGCGACGGCATCTATAACAAGGCGCTGGAGAATCGAGAAAAGCGCACCTTCGACTGCAAGACCATGGAAGAAATCACTGCGGCTCTGGCTGCAAACGGTGACGGCTTCATTCGTGCTATGTGGTGCGGTGACGAGGAGTGCGAGGACAGAATCAAGGCTGAAACCGGTGTTGGTTCCCGCTGTATTCCTCTTGAGCAGGAAAGTGTCGGCGAGGTTTGTGCATGCTGCGGCAAGCCTGCCAAGCATATGGTACTCTGGGCAAAGGCATACTGATTAATATTAAGGGCTGTTATGTGGGAATTCTGCGTAACAGCCTTTGTTTTACCGTGAGGTTATTATGGACAGCATAATCACAGAAGCGCGTGCTCTTGATATTGTCGGAGAATTCTGCCGAGAAATCACAACCATTGAAGACAGCATCCTCGCTGTCTATCTTGTCGGCTCCCTCGGCGGCGGATATTACCGACCGGGACAAAGTGATATTGACACAGTGATCATCGTGAAGGATGATGCGAAGATCACACAGGCTAAAATGGACGAAATTGCCGAGCGATATCATATTAAATATGCCATCCCCAAAGGATTTGGCTCGGTGATGATCCGTGAGCATGAACTTTATCCTCCTTACCGGAAAAGCGAAGATGAAGAATTTGAATTTGGCGTTGAGATCGCCCGTTTGAAGGTACAAGGCAAACCGGCATGGAGCAATTATCCGCTCTCTGCGGTACCGATGCCGACAAAAGAGTTGTTGATTGATGACGCGCGTATTTTTGAAAACTGGAGCTGGCGCGAATTCTCTCCTGCACATCAAAAGCTCAGTATGACTGCCTGTGTCAACAGCATTCTCATGATCATGAGGCGTTATCTGATGATCGAGCACGGCGTCTTCGAGTTCAACAAATTCAAAATCATCCGCACTTACCGCAGTCACGCACCTGCAATCATCAATGAAAAGGCATTTGAACTGATCGAACGTTATCTTTATAGCGAAACTTTCTGTGAAACCGAACTTGATGCACTCCGGGAATTTCATGCTGAGATCAATCATTATTACAATCTGAAGCTGCTCGGATTCAAAACAAGCAAATCGGGACTGCTTCTGCGACCTGTCATTCACGCCGATCTCCCCGCCATCTACGACTACCGTGCTGAATTTTTGGAAAACGGCGATTCGATGGATGGCACCTCGAATCTGCGCGTTTACAATAATCCCGAAGAATGGTATCGATTCATCACCCTCTCCGCTGATCCGCGCACCTGCCGAGCAGATTGGGGACCCGACACACAGTATGTTTGCCTGCGCCGAGAGGATAACCGCATTGTTGGTATGCTCGATATCCGCGACAGGCTGAATGAAGAATGTCTGCATTATTACGGTCATGTCGGCTACAGCGTGCGATGCTCCGAGCGCCGGAAGGGATACGCAACCGAGATGTTAGCGATGGCGAAGGAGATCTGCCGCGTCAAGGGAATCGGGCGAATGCTTGTCACCTGCGTGAAGGAGAACGAAGCATCGGCAAGGACAATACGCAAGTGTGGCGGTGTGATCGAGAATGAAATTTTCGATCCGAATGATCATTCGATCACACAGCGGTATTGGATTGAAACATCAAGATAAACATAAGGGGTTAACTCGTCAAAAGTTAGCCCCTTATGTTATGGATTCAATTGAGTTTCTTCGTCATGATGCATCTGCCGTCAGCTTTGTATTCTTCAATAAATCCCATCTTTTCATACATACTGACCGGTCCCATAAAATCCTGCTCCTCATCAATGAAGCTGATATTGGGATAGGCTTCAACAAAATCAAAGCCCTCTTTTTTGGCATCCTCGCATACACGGGTCAAAAGCTTACCTGCGATACCCTTGCCCCTGTACTCGGGTGCAACCGCAAAGCAGAAGACAGATTTGACCTTTTTATCTTCTCTTTTGATATTCTGCATAAACATCCGCCATGAAATACATTCATAGCAGTCGGATTTCACGTTCGCATTGCACCAGCCAACCACTCTATCACCGACATATGCGAGATATCCCTGAATATACTGTTTTTTAATATATTCCATAGCCGTTTCACGCCGTTTTTCAGAAGTCGCACATGCTTCCAGATCACCGCTGCAGCTCGTCCAGCAAACGCAATAGCATTTGTCTTCCGATTTTCCGGTAGAATGTGGTGTGGAATCGAAAAAGTTCAGGTAGTCTTCAGACATTTCGGAAGTCAGTCTGACAATATTGATTTCTGTATCATGCATATCGAATTTCCTCCGCATATAAAATTGAATTTACAGCAGCTTCACCACATTGAGCACCAACGGGATGGTCGCCACCGAGAGCAGTGTGGACAGTCCCACGAGGGAAGCCGCATATTCGGGCTGGATATCGTAGGATTCGCCGAACATGGCTGAATTTGCTGCCACGGGAAGCGAGACGATGGTGACCGAGAAGATACGCAGATCGGTGGGGAACTGCAGCAGGGTAGTCAATGCCAGCACAGCGGCAGGCAGGAATAGCAGCTTGATGGCGCTGATGTAGTAGACCTTCGGACGCAGGAAAACCGACTTCAGCGGCAGTCTTGCCAGCAGTGCGCCGGTGATCACCATCGAAAGAGGCGTACAAAGACTGCCCATATAATTGGTTGCTGAAAGGATGGGCGCGGGAAGGCTGATGCGGGCAAGATAGAGTGCAAGACCGATGATGCTGGGCACCGTTCCGTAGTTGAGAAGAATCTTTTTCGGATTCATTTTGATGACAGGATTCGCCTTGCTGAGGATATAAAGTCCGTATGTCCATGCAATACAGTTGAAGGCGATGATATAAAATGCGCCCCAGAAACGTCCCACATTACCAAAGAGTGCTTCGAGCACCGGCAGTCCCATAAAACCGCAGTTGGCAAAAATACAGGCATATTCCGAGATGCGCCGTTCACCCACATCCTTGAATTTAAAGGTTGCCAATACAGCCACCACAGCCGCTGCTCCGTGAAGGAAGAGACCGAGCAGCAGAATCAAGCCGCCGGTTTTTAAATCCTCTGCCGAATAGGGAATACTGAGAATCGCGCCCACAATCATAAAAGGCTGTGCCACACAGCAGACCAGATCGGACAGCTTTTTGGTGAAGGATGCGGGCAGAAATCCCGCTTTTGCGAAGATATAGCCGACCATCACCAGAATAAACATGGTGATGACCGTTTCGTATAAAAATGTCAGATTCAAATCCACGTTATTCTACCCCGTTCAGCGAGTCCAGCTTCGCCTTGATCGCCTTCATATCCTCCAGCATATCCTCTTTTTTGCGGGGATCGCGCAGGAGCAGGGAGGGGTGATAAACAGCACACATGGAGATCCCGCCCTTGTTAAACCAGACACCGTGCTCCTTGGTGATCTTGAAATCGGGTTTAATCAGACGCATCGCCGAGATTCTGCCGAGGCAAACGATCATTGCAGGTCGGATCAGCTTTACCTGGGAGCGCAGATAGTCGATGCAGACATCCTGCTCAGCAGGAAGCGGATCGCGATTTTTCGGCGGTCTGCATTTGAGCATATTGGCTATGTAGACCTCGTCACGCTCGATGCCGACAGCATAGAGGAATTTATCAAAGAGCTTTCCTGCCGCCCCCACAAAGGGAATGCCCGACAGATCCTCCTTTTCGCCCGGGGCTTCGCCCACGAACATCAGCTTTGCATCTCTTGAGCCGCAGCCGAGAACCACATTGGTTCTTGTCTTGCAGAGCTCACATTTTGTACAGTTCAGACATGCGCTCTCCAGCGCTTCCCAGCTTGTTTCCAGTGCCATTTCAGTGTCTCCGTTATTCTTTATTCGTCTTTGTTTAAATAAATTCCGCCAGCGTTGCCACCGCTTCCTCGCCGCAGATAATTTTTCCGTGCTCGGCGAGATAGCTGTGAAGCTCGCCGGACAGCCGCTTGCCGTATTCGCCCACATAATCATACTGTCCCGGCGGGTCGGTTAGGGTGAGGTAGTAAGACCGATCATCAAAAAAAGCTTCACTGCCGCCGCTGTAGGAAGCATCCCGCAGCCGTTTGCAGGCAAGAAGCAGCAGCTCTATGTGCTCGAAGCGATAAGCCGCTCCGGCTTCGGAGTGCGTGCTCTGTCTCACCGTAATACCACCGTCCCGTTCGCCTGCAAGCTTAGTGACATAAAGCTCACATCCGCCGTTTCGTCCGGGATAAACCTGTATGTATACGCGATCTGCCGCCGCGTCAAATCCGGTTTTATGCTTCGCCTCATCGAGAATGCTCCAAAAGGCGCGTCTTGTTTCGGTATTATCGTAATCTATATTATCGCAGGTCAGCTCCAGCGCATCCATATCCGCCTTGGTCAGCATCACCTTCAGCTTCCGTTCGCTGATAAGGATCAGTTCCATTGTAGAGTACCCCCTTCATAAGACTCTTTGCTTATTATATTATAAGCAATTATGGGCGTTTTGGGTACCCCTAAATTTCTGGAAGCGCTGCTATTTATTATATCACATTTTTTGTAGAATGAAAAGGGTAAAAGATAAAATTTACGCATATGCTGCTCATAATGGTGTAGGATCCCATCCCTTTTCATAATAACAGCCGCCCCGAGGGACGACTGTATATGAATCATTCGGGTCTTGTGCCGCCCCGTGTATACGGTTCCACATTCTCCACATGATCAAGCGGCGAGAAATCTTCCACAGGGCAGTTCACCACCATCACCTGCAGGAGTGTAGTTAAATTACGGAGCACCGAAATATCGGTAATGGGATTGGAAGTAAGCGAAAGCCGTTCGATTTTTTTCCATCCGGCAAGGGGAGAAATATCGCTGATTTGGTTACTGCTCAAGATTGCGTCAGTGAGATTTGTAAGGCTCGAAAGCGGTGAAATGTCGGATATTTCATTTGCCATAAGCTGCAAATATTTGAGTTCGGTCAATCCGGTCAATGGTGAGACATCAACGATATGATTGCAGCTCAAACTCAGAACAGTCAGATTTTTGAGCTCTGCGAGAACTGAAATGTCAGCAATGTCATTATCGTGAAGCTGGAGCTCGGTAAGATTTTTTAACGATGCAAGAGGGGCAAGATCAGCGATTGCATTGCCCATGAGGCTGAGCTTGACAAGCTTCTCAAGTCCTGCAAGAGGAGATATGTCGATAATTCTGTTACTGGCAGCGTTGAGTTCGGTCAGATTAACAAGTGCTCCAACAGGGGTAATATCCTGAATATCCGCATTTTGCAGATTCAAGCTTGTCACCCTGAGAAAATCATCTCTTGTGAGCTCACCGTTTTCCACGTTGGCGCTGATCCGTATTGCAGCTTCAATTTCAGGATAGTCACCGATCAATCGGATGTCAAAACCGTTTATCAGATACGAATTTTCTTCCGATGCTGCCGATTCGGTTTTATCATCGTTCGGAGCAGTTTCAGTTTCTTGATTTTGGTTGTTTGATGCTGCGAATTCGGATTCGCTTTCATCGGGATTACCTTCGCTGTTTTGGGCATCATCGCAGGAAGTCATGCAGACAGAAAAACACAGCAGTAACGCCAGCAGCATGAATAGACATATTTTTTTCATAGTTAACAATCCTTAAAGATCAGCTTTGTTTTGTGGGTTTACTATTTCTGTTTATTTCATCACATACGCTTCCTGCGCGCGGTAATAATCGAGGATGCCGTCGGCAAGTCCCTGCGCTGCCTGATTGATGGCGCTTTCGCTGTACATTTTATCATACTCCTCCACACAGGTAATGAAGCCGACCTCAACAAGCGTGGACGGGAACTTGGGATTGCGTACCAGAGCCAGTCGCTGGGATGCGGGAGTGCGCTCGTATCGGTTGAGCGCATCCGACAGAGACGAGGAGACGCACTTGGTCAGCAGGCTGCCCGATTCGGCGAAATGCAGGGCTACAAGACCGCGGATTTTGGTGATATCGGCGTTATAGAGCATCGAATTCTGATGCACCGAGATGGCAAGGTCGGGACGGATTTCGTCAAGCATTGCAACGCGATCCATTACCTCGAAGGTCTCATCTTCATCGCGTGTGAGAATCACCTCAGCGCCGAGAGCGGTGAGCTTTTCGGCAAGTGAGAGCGAGATATCGAGATTCATATCGGCCTCTGTATAATCGGATCTGGGACCGACTGCGCCGCTATCCTTGCCGCCGTGACCTGCGTCCACCACAATGGTCTTGCCTGCGAGGGGAAGATCACCGAAAGCAAGGGTTTGAGGATTGCGGAAAACTACGTTAACGGTGCCGTTATCATAGCGGAACTCAAAGCCGTAGAAATTGTCGGGATCCTTCAGCTTGAGGTAATAGCGATAAGCTCCCGCTCTTGCGCTCTGCTCACCTCGAATTTCCGAGAAGAGAGGATTTTCCATCAGCTTGGGCAGCTTTGCGCTGGAGATGTCCATGTTATAGAAACAGAAGACAAACTCGCCGTTTTCGATGAAGCCGTTCATGGGAAGATTTTCGCCCATATCGAAGGAAAGTACCGTTTCCTTCGCGGTCACAGACATGCCCACTGAGGACATAACACCGGTCTTGACTACCGTTCCCGCATCGAGAACCTTAACATTGTCAGTTTCGATATAACCGCCCATGCGGAGCTTATAGTAGCCGCTGGACTGGTATACCGCATAATCGCGCATTCCCACCGATGCTGAGGTATAGTCATCATAGAACCAACTGTCGGTAGCGATTTTCAGGTCGCTGTTTTCCTTGATTACCTCAACCGCATAAAGATCGCTGCTGATAAGAAGGCGCACCTTTCCGCCGTGTTTGGTCGCCTTTTCGCTGCCCTTGGTTGCGGTAAAGACCACATTGCCCAGACTTGTGAGTTTGCCTTCGGTGCCTCGGGGAAGACGGATTGAACCTGCATACTGAGCGGTGAGATATTTGCCCTCTCCCTTACCCTCGGGGAAGGTTTTCTGCTCGAGGCGCACTGTCTGATCGCTGAGGGTTACCGTCACCTTGCTGCCTGCGGGAGCCATGGCGGTTACGGTCAGATATTCGTCGCCTGCGCTCATATAGTCATAGGAAGGCGTTACCGAGGTAATCACATAATCTGCTGTTGATGCAGGCTTTGCCTCGGATTTAGGTTCGGACTTGGTTTTGATGGTATAGTCGGTATCAACACCGTTCTGCGAGAAGGTAAAGGTATTGACCTCCTCATCAAGGGGCAGATAGAGCGAGAAATAACCATCCTTGGTGCGGCTGACCGGGGCACCGTCTATTGTGAGCGGATATGCGGGATCGGAAGAGCCGAGGACATAGGTATGGTCATAGGCAACCACAGAGCCATTTACGGGAGAGCTGATTTCAAGCGTTCTGCCGTCTGAGGTGGGATCCGAGTAGATAATCTCATCGGCATAAAGGGCGGCAAGCTGTGCCTGCAGATTCATATCATCCGCTTTGATGGAATCCCAGCCGTAGAAAATGCTGCCTCTGTAGCCGAGCTCACTGCGGGCAAACTCCACCTGATTGCGGATCTCGTTGACTGTACCGAATTCTGCCGAGCGGTATGCGGCATGGCTGATCATCAGATCGACGCCGGTGCCGTCCACCTGTGCATTCCACCAGCGGCAGAGCACATCGTAGCGTGCCACCTTGGTGCTGAACTGCCAATAAATCTGGGGCGCGATATAGTCGATGTAGCCGCCCTTGATCCATGCCAGCGCATCGCAGTAAATCTGGGAGTAGGAATCAAGTCCGGAAGTATCGCTTCCACCGTTTTTGCCGTCATTATTGCGCCAGATGCCAAAGGGAGCAATTCCGAAGAGGCAGTCGGGGTTGGCTTCCTTGACGGCTTTGTAGCAGCCTTCCACAATTTTATTGATATTGTCACGGCGCCAGTCAGACTTGCTCTCGAAGCCTGCGCCATAGGTTTTGTAGGTATCGTCATCATCAAATTCCGCGATGACCGCTTTACCGTTCTGAGTCACCGATGCGGGATAGGGATAGAAATAGTCATCGAAAACAACGCCTACCACATCATACTTGGCAACAATCTCGCGCACACCGTCGGCAATCAGAGACTGCACCTGCGGAATGCCTGCGTCAAAATAAAGCTTTCCGTCGTCATAAGCAATGATCCAATCGGGATTCAGGCGTCCGGGATGCGATTCGGCAAGCTCAGTAATATCGTGTCTGGGTGTGGATGCCGAACCGTATGTGATACGCAGGGGATTGACCCAGGCATGCACATCAATATTCTTTTCATCTGCAATCTCGATCAGATAGGCAAGCGAATCAAAGCCGTCGGGGAAGTCTGCTCCCTGAGTGCCTGTCACAAACTGAGAGGTGGGGAAGATATCTGACTCATAGAGTGCATCGGCAGCGGGACGAACCTGAAAGAAGATGGCATTGAGTCGGTACTCCTTGCACTTCTCAACAATATCGTCGAGCTCCGCCTTCAGCTGAGCTGCTGTAAGCCCACTTTTTGAAGGATAGTTGATATTACCCACCGATGCAATCCAGACACCGCGAAGCTCACGGTCGGGATTGGTAATGGCATCGGTCGGCAGATCAATCTGCGATTCTGTCATCATCTGGAACACCGTCCCTGTATAAAGCGTTTCATCTTCGCTCGCCGTCAGTCTGACAGCAGCAATCGTCAGCGCCAGCAGAAGCAGGGTGAACACCGCTGCTGCGGCGATCAGCTTTTTTCGTTCGCTGGGGCTCCTCAACATTCGTTTGATCTTTATCATAATTGCCTCACTGTATTTTTATCTATGATAATATCATATCAGAAAATCTCGCATATTTCAACACCTTTCGCAGGATATGACAGATATTTCATAAATCACTGCCCTTTATTTTATGCAGAGCATAGAAAAAGGATGCCGCACTGCCGCAGCATCCTATTTTCAATTATTCACGTTCCAGTTCTTTGCAGATAAAGGGCAGCACCTCTTCGCGCCCAATTTGAAGCACATGGGCAAATTCGTCATAAAGCAGTTTTTCGCCTTCCTTCAGTGCCCGCTCGTCAGAGGCATGGAACTTCTTTCCCGCGCCCTCAAGCTCGGTTTTGTGGATATAGAGCGACTTGACCATGCGCAGAAGATCGCTTCGGTCTCCCTCACGCAGAATATCGGTACAACGGCGCTTGCGATCGGCAGAATTTTCGATCCAGTCGGTCTTCACTGCGGGAAGCGAGTGAATCATCTCGATCACCTCACCCTTTGTAAGCACAGGCTTCATCTTTTTCTCGGAGAGCGGATTGCCCACCGGAACAAAGACGGTTGCATGCCCTTCAGCCACCGGTCTCAGCTTATAATAATCTCCCGTCTCACCCATGAATTCGCGGCGGCAGATCTGCTCGATGATGCAGACACCGTGCTGGGCATATAAAACAGTATCATTCACGCTGTACATATTGAGCCTCCATTTGTTATTTCAAATAATAACTATTATTTATTCGCACACAAGATATTGATTGTTTTTTTATTATACCACAAAATTTTGTGTTTTTCAAATGGGCATTTTCAACAAAAAAGGCACCGAGGATGAGAACTTTCCATAAAGCAGGTTTTACCTGCCAATGAATCAAAGGTGCTGTCACATGCAAATGCGGCAGCACCTGAAATTATCCAAGAGCTTGTAATCTATTTTTTATTGCTTGCAGTCTTTCATCTTCGTGCAAGGGCTTAAAACGAGGATTTTCGTCTAAAGAACAAAGGAATCCATATGCCATACTTTTTTCGTCACTACTTCCACTCTGTGATAAATCATATTGCAATCCGCGAACCAAAGGCGAGGTATGATTTATAAATTTGAATTTTTGATATTTTTCCATATGCTCACACATTTTGTTAAGCTCATCAAATGCTCGATCAATATTTCCCATTTCCGCCGAGCTTATTGCCATATCGCGACACAGCCTGCCTAATCTGTTTTCCCAAAAGCCGAAATCTCCGTCTGAGAAAATCATATGGAAAAATTTATATATATTTTCTCTTATTGCATGTCGTTCGTCCGCAGTATATTCTGCTTCGGGACACTGTATCATATTGTGAGATAGTCTGAGCATAGTATCACAAACATTCCAAAAATACCAGCGGCAATGCTCGACCAATTCCCTGCCTTTTAAGACAGAAGAAAGCAAATCTCTGTTGCACGGAACCATCTTTGCATATTCTACTGCTTTTTCATCATTTCCTAATTTTGAATAAGTGAAAGCCAACATTTGAACAGCACCGTAGTGAATTTCCAAAGAATCACTTTTTAAAAGCTTGGCAGCAATGCAAATAATTTCCTCGCTGTTCTTTACGTGGTCAACCGCCCACAAATCATACATTAAATTATATAGCACATCTTCATCATTTGGATATTTCTTTTGCATCTCGCGGCAAAGTTTAAGACGTTCTTTACGTTTTCCATTGTTGATCAATATCTGCGCTTGCTTCTTGAAAGATTCGATATCCTCCTGCTTACGCAAAGAATTACAGCCCAAAATATCGTCCACCGTTACTTCGTAATAGGTTGCGATATATGGAAGAAGAGTAATGTCAGGAAATCCGTCACCGCGTTCCCATTTTGATACTGCTTGCACAGATATACCAAGATGGATCGCGAGATCATCTTGTGTATTACCGCGTTCTTTTCGTAATTTTCTCAAATTCTCACTGATTTTGAGTTCCATATTTACCTCCAAGGTATAAAGTAACAAGCGCCTGTTCTAATTACATTATATCACATATTCACTCTTATTCAATAACCGCGTTGTTCAATTTCGGTTTTAAATATCAACCGAACGTATAACAAAAAAAGATGCTGTCACAAATGGAACATTTGTAACAGCACCAATCGTCACCTTTACTTTTTTCATTTTCATCCGTCTACCGCACGGATAAACTGGCGCAGACGCTCATTCGTGGTGTCATCGAATACAGCCTCGGGAGCACCGTCGACAGCAATCACGCCGCCGTCCATGAAGATCACGCGGTCGGCAACCTCGCGGGCAAAGCCCATCTCATGAGTGACTACCATCATAGTCATATCTTCCTCGGCAAGCTGCTTCATGACCGTGAGCACCTCACCGGTCAGCTCAGGGTCGAGGGCGGAGGTCGGCTCATCGAAGAGCAGAATTTCAGGCTGCATCATGAGAGCGCGTGCAATGGCAACACGCTGCTTCTGACCACCCGAGAGATTTCCCGGCATCGCATCAATCTTATCGGCAAGTCCTACCTTTGAGAGCAGGTCTGCACAGCGGGCATCCACCTCTTCCTTCGTCCAGCGTCCGGTCAGCTCGGGAGCTGTGGTGAGGTTGCGTCTGACTGTCATATGGGGGAAGAGATTGAAATGCTGGAAGACCATGCCCATCTTGAGAAGAGAGGCGCGTCTCTGCTTATCGGGGAGCGGTTCTCCGTTCTCTGCAATATATCCACCGTCGATCATAATGCTTCCGCCATCGATCTCCTCAAGGGCGATAATGCTGCGGAGCATGGTGGATTTTCCCGAGCCGGAGGGACCGATAACAGCCACTGTTTCGCCGCGCTTCACCTCAAGGCTGACGCCGCGCAGGACGTGATTGGCACCGAATGATTTTTGGATATTGTCAAGTTTGATCATGATAAATCACATCCTCAAGCATTAAAACATAAATTTCTTTTCAAAATAGCCAAACAGCTTGGTCAGACCGAAGGTCATCACCAGATAGAATACCGCTGCCACAAAGAAGGGGGTGACATTGGCAGTGCCGTTGACCAGCGACTTGGTGAAGTGCAGCAGATCGGCAATACCGATGGAGGTAACCAGAGCGGTGTCCTTGATCAGTGTAATCGCCTCATTGGAGGTTGCGGGGAGCACCACCTTGATCATCTGAGGAAGTACCACCTTAAAGGTAGTCTGAATGCGGTTCATGCCCAGCACACGGGCAGCTTCATACTGACCGCGATCGATGGAGAGAAGTCCGCCGCGGAAGATCTCGCAGAAATAGGCGGCATAATTGAGGACAAAGGTCACACAGGCTGCAGGAAAGCGATCCATGGTGAGATACTGACCGATATAGGGGATCTGGGGCAGACCGAAATAGAAGAAAAAGAGCTGCAGCATCAGCGGTGTTCCGCGCATAAGGAAGACATAACCGCGCGTAATCCAGCGAAGAGGCGCTGTTTTGCAGTTTGAGAGGAAGGTCGCGCCAAGTCCCAGCGGAATGGAGAGCAGAATTGTAATTGCAAAAAGGGACAGTGTTACACCGACACCGCGGCAGAGCACTGTCATAATATTGATAATATCAGTGAAGTTGATGATTCGACACCTCCGTCATGTTTTGACACTTTATGATACCACAAAATGATAACTTTGTAAAGAGCTAAATCGTTAGAAAATGAAAATTGAGGATGGAAAAAGGGCTCCATCCTCAATTAATTACTCAATTTCATGTTCTGCCTTGAATTTTTTCCACCGTTTGGAGGATGCAAGACAGAGGAGTGCTCCGATGACCGTGATGCCAATCCATATGTAGACGATAAAATCCCAGCCGAGATACTCCGAAATCGCACCGTAGCCATATCCCGAAAGGGAGCTTCCGATATAGGTTGTGCAGTTGAGCATGCCGGTCACTACCGAGACGCATCCAAGCGAAGCAAATTTCACCGGAATGAGGGTGACAAAGAAATAGTTCACCGCATACATGAGGGTAGTAATAACCGAGAGCAGCAGGACGGCAATCATCGGAGGCAATGCAGTACCAATCAGAAAGGGAAGCACGAAAATGCCCGATACAACGAAGAGCACCGTTGTTGCCTGAAGCTCACTACCAGTTCGGTCACGCATACGCATGGCAATCCAGGCACCCGAAAGATTGATAATCGGAAGAAACATCGTGATAAAGGTGGAATATGCGGGAGACAGCGCATACATCTCGCCCATCATGGTGGGAACCCATGTGGCTACTCCGTCCTTCAGCGCTCCGTGAAGCGCTACCGGAATAACAAAAGAGAATACTCCAGCCGAAGCAAGCAGCGGCAGCAGACCTTTATTTGTTCCGCCCTCGGCTTTGATCGAGGAGCTTTCCTCACGCTCCAGTCGAGGCAGAATATGACACCAACCGAGAATGCAGAGGAAAAAAACGACTGCCAAAAGCGCTCCCGCTCCGACAAAAATGCCGTGATAGCTGCCTTCCCGCAGAACCAGCGAGGACATGATATAGGCAGCAAGAATACCGAGGGGGCTGCAAAGAGACATGCCGACGCAGGCTTTATCGCACATGTCCTTCGGCATGATCCGAGAGATGATTACAAGAGTCGGTGCCCAGAGCATCGACTGGAAGATACCGTTCGCGCCCCAGATCACGGTCATTGCCGACGCATCCCCTACGATTGCCATGCCGATGTTACAGAGAGCAGCACCCGCAACGCCGATGGAGACCTGCACAAAGGGAGAAATCCGATCACCCAACCATCCCGAGAAGAGCTGTCCTGCGGCATAACAGAAGTAATAGAGGGTCGCAATGGTACCACCCTGCACCTTATCAAGCACTCCCGAGGAGGTCATTCCCGCAAGTGCCGCCGAAAAGTTGAGCCTGCCCACATAGGACGCTGTATAGGCGGCAAAGCAGAGAGCAAAGAGCATCAAGCCGATTTTTTTGTTCGCAGTGTTTTTATACATGATAGACCTCAATCACGCTTTGAACCGGAGCATGCATTTCGCACTCTCCGGCCAAAATTTATAATTTGATTCAGTTATTCTAAGAACGCCTTAGCACATATGGGCGCATCGATGATCTGTTCCTTGTCATCAATAATCATCTTTGCTGCATTTGCTTCCGCGTCCAGTGCAAAGGAGAAAATCCCCTCGTCCATGCGGATACCGACAACGCCGCCGTCACCGAATAGGTTGAGCACCATCGCCTGTCCATCCGAGGACATGTAGCCGTTCATCATCAGCACGCAGTCGATAAGCATCGCGCAGCCGAAGATGGAGGGACGCACGCCGGACGGTGCGGGATACTCGGTGGGATGATAATTTTCGGAAAACATACCGACGCGAAGCATATCGCGGGCGCAGGTCTCTGTGAGGAATATTGCAGGCTTTTCGTAGCCGCACTTGATCAGACCGTAGATGGTATGCGAGGTATCAGGATGTTTAATCATATCGAATCCGCAGAATGCTTTATCGATGTCGTAGTCCGCTGCAAAACGGTCAAATATCCACTCGGTATAGGGCTCGCCGAGGCCGTCCACAAGCATTCCCTTAGATGTCCAGATGGTGTTGCCGAGAGCTCGGTTGTTGGGATTGCTCTTACTGGAGTACTGATAAGCGTTGCCTGCATCATCGAAGAACCAGATACGGTACATATCAAGATGGTCGTTGTATATCTCTTCCCACATGGGGATATCATCCTCGCGGCCTGTGACACGGGCAATTTCGATCATGTACTTGATATCCACCAGCGCAGATTCGGCAAAATCGGCATCAGCCTGGTCGGGATTGTTGTGCTCAAGATAGATCCAACGGGGATTCTTCACACGCCACTTGAGGTAGCGGGCAATGTTGTCATAAACGGAATTGAGCTTTTCGGTATCACCTGTAAGCTGATAGAGCAGATAGCCGGTATGTGCTTTCTCGGAGGGAAGGCTCTCGCCTGCAAGAAGTCCCTCATCGTCCACCAGAGTCATAAGACCGATGTAAGCATCCCATGCCTCATCAGGCATAGTATAGCCCAGATACATCATACCGAAGAAGCTCTCCCAGGATGCGGTATAGGTGGTCAGCGGATCGCCGTATGCCCACATGGAAGGCTTTCCGCAGCAGACCTGACGGTAGTTAAAGCCCACCTCGGGATTGGCACGGAGAAGATTCTGTGCCATAAAGACCCAGGCGATGTAGTACATCTGCTCGGTATATTCTTCGGTAACACCAAGGGCGTCCACATAACGGAATTTAAAGGTCTGCGGCTGGGGAACACGGGTGAGATAGTCATTCCAGTAAGCCTCGCGTGCAGCCAAAGCTTCTTTTGCCGCCTCGGGCGAAGCATACTTTTCGGCATTTGCCGCAACCGCCGCGATTTCGTTTGCGTCGGATGCGCAGGAAATGGAGACTGTGATCTCACATCCCGCTTCCAGATCGCCGTATTCAAAGCAGCCGTATGCCCAGCCGTTCTGCCAGTTCTCGCCGGGCTTGTAGTTGGCAAGGCAGGAGGTGCTGTCTCTGTAGAAAATCAGTTCAGCATCCTTTGAGGAGACGACAGTATAGCTGAAGGTGCCGCAGTCAACCGTAACGCTGTTCGCATCGGCAGCGGTTACTTTGCCGAGGATGCGGAAGGCGGTGCTCATTCTGCCGGGGTTTGTAATCTTTACAGTACGCAGAACGGTGTCGAGATCGGCAAAGGTGTCAAAGCCTGTCAGCGCCAATCCGTCGGGATAGGAAGCCTCAAAAGCGAGCTGATGGGGATACCATGTGATCTTCTGCTCTGCGGTACCGTTCCTCGACTCACCGATCAGCGCGATATCGAGACGGCTGAACTCCAGCGTCTTCTCGTATCCCACCGAGAAGAGCTTAACCTGTCCCTTGAAGCGGCCTGTCTGTCCGATGGTTTTCGCAATATCATAGGTAAAGGTGCCGGTTTTGTTGGAATCCCCTTGGATTACAACATCCTGCTTGCCGTTTTCGCAGAGCTTCAGCGCCCATGTACCGCCGCAGGAATCGATGGTAACGGTGAGCATGGGAGTCAGATCAAGATCGATATCAATCTTCTGCGCCACATATTGCCAGGGAGCATCGGCACCGTTTTGTACCGCAATCGAAAGACCGCCTTTTTCTGTAGGCTCGACAATGGTATACTTGCCGCCGCTCTTACTCCATTTGCCGGCAAAATCAGCTTCCCAGAGCATTTCAATGCCGCCACCCAGATTTTCGGGGGTCTCATGCATCATGAGCATATCCTCCATCCAGATGCCGGTACCTGTGGTGGTGTAGGGATCAAGATAGCCCATATTCAGCGGAAGATCGGGCGAATCTGCATATTCGGGATGAGTCACTTCGTTTGCTGTGCCGCCAAAGTTCAGCGGATTTAACACCAGACGGCTCTCGGGGATGCTGAGCCAGCGCTGAGAACGGTCGCCGGTCTGAGCCAACATATCAGTAGTGATGGTTTTGGTTGTAAGCGTCATAAATTCAGCCTCCACTTTTTCGCCAGCAGGCGGTTCACTCTCCGAAGCAGTTGTCTCCGATGAGGTCACCTCGCCGTCGGTTTCAGTATTTGAATCGCTATCCTCGCTGCAGGCTGTAAAGCACTGACAGATCATGAGCACCGCAATCACAAATGCCCATAAGCGAGTATATTTCTTTATCATTTTTTCCTCCGACCAAGAAACAGGATACAACGTTGTTCGCTAAGAGTATAGCAAAAATCCCCTCAAAAGTCAATCCTAATCAAATAAACGAAAAATTGTCGTAAATATGCAACAAATAAAAAATGACGCATTTAGAGAAATTCAACAAATCTGCTCAGAACACATGACTAAGTCCGTCGTAATCAAAGCTGATAGGACGCGTACCGTTGACGAAACGGATATAATAGGTACGGTTCTTTTCATCCACCGCCTCGATTATTCCCTCGCCGAAAATCTTGTGCCGCATCTGATCGCCTACCGCACAGATCTGCTCTTCAATCTTATCAAAGAGTCGTACCTGACGGGCACATTCTTCGCGGATACCGTCGGAAAGCCTGCCGCTGCGCTCGAGATTTTCTTCGCCGATATCAAAGAGGAAGCGGGAGGGCACCTTTGAAAAGCCCTTCACACCGAAGCCCTCACATTCGGTGAGCCAGAGTGCCTGTTTGGCTCTGGTCAGTGCCACAAAACAGAGACGGCGCTCCTCCTCAAGGGCAACCTCCTTTCGCTCCTCAAGACTGCGTGCCGAGGGAAAGATGCCCTCTGTCATGCCCACAAGAAAAACCTTCTCAAATTCCAAGCCCTTGGCGGTGTGGATGGTCATAAGCTTCACGCGGTCGTCCTCATCGGCGCTGTCCGAATCACGCATGAGTGCAAGCGTCTGAAGAAAGACGGTCAGCGTCAGGAGTTCACCGAATTCCTCCTCCTGTGCGGTAATGTTCCGCATCAGCTCCGCCACATTGTCGAGGCGTTCCAGATCACCGCTCTCACGGATATAAAGCTCATAACCGGTATCGGATAACAGTCTTGCCGCAAGCTCGGATACGGGAAGGGTCGATGCTGCCTCGCGAAGATTTTCGATGATGGCGATAAATCCCGCGGCACCGCTTCCCTTCAGTGTGTTCTCCCGACACAGCTCCTTTGCCGCGGTAAAAAGTGAGATTCCCTTCTCTTCCGCATAATTGGATATCAGCTTCATCTTGGTTTTACCAAGCTTGCGCCGGGGAAGATTCGCCACACGCTTGAAGGAGAGATCGTCATCGGGATTATCCACCAGCCGCAGATAGGAGAGTACATCCTTAATCTCGGTGCGCTCATAAAAGCCGACACCGCCCCAGATTTTATAGGGAATCCCGGCACTCATAAATCCCTGCTCCACGGCACGGGATGCAAAATTCGATCGGTAAAGCACCGCAATATCACCGAATCTGCCGCCGCTCTCCCTGTGCGCCTTGACAGTTTCACAGATGAAATGCAGCTCATCGGCTTCATTTTTCCCATGATGCCAGTGAACAGGAACTCCCTGCTCGCCATCTGTGACAAGCGACTTTTCGATACGGTTGCGGTTCTTTGCAATCAATGAATTGGCAGCCTTCAGAATCGCTCCCGAGGAGCGGTAATTTTCAGCAAGTACCACATCCCGTGCGGTCAGTGAAAGCTGATTCTCGAAGCAGGGATTGTTGAGCCACCCCTCAAAGTCCATAATCACACTCATATTGGCGCCGCGCCATTCGTAGATATTCTGGTCGGGATCGCCCACCACAAACAGATTGCGGTTGATCTCGCTGAGACGGCGGATCATCTTGAACTCCTTAGCGGTGATATCCTGAAATTCATCTACCATAATATAGCAGAGTCGTCTCTGCCACTTTTCGTGGATGTCGGGATGCTTACGAAAGAGATAGATCGTAAAGTTAATAAGATCGAAGAAATCCAGTCCGAAATACTTCCTCTGCTTCTTTATATAGCGAAAGATGATCTCATCCGACGGTTTATCCGAGCGAAGCGTGTCGTAATCGAAGGAGGGATCCGACAAATAATCCATATAGGTGAGCAGATTTTTATAATAGCGGATCTGATCGATCATAAATTTGAAGCTTGCCGTATCCATACGGATGCCCATCTCATCGTAGACCTCTTCAAGAATCTTCTTCTGGTCGGTATTATCGAGCACAATGAAGCTGTCGGGATAGAAGAGCTTATCGATATCCTCCCGCAAAACCCGTGTGCAGAAGGCATGAAGAGTCGCCACGAAGGAGGTATCGAAGGATGCTCCCAGCATGGCTTTTATACGGCGCTTCATCTCGGAGGCAGCTTTGTTGGTGAAGGTGATACAGAGAATATTGGATGGCGAAATGCCCAGCTCCTTCACAAGATAGGTATAACGGTGGGTCAGCGCCCGCGTCTTGCCTGTACCGGCACCTGCAATCACGCGGATATAGCCTTCGGTGGCTTCGGCAGCTCTGCGCTGAGATTCATTGAGTGCGTTCAATATATCCATAACGGTCTCCAAAAACATTTATTCGTTATAACCAGCATATTCAGTATATCACCCAAACATTTGTTTGTCAACTATTCCTGCCAAAAACGGTCAAGTGAGCAATTTTTATCAACTGCAAGCTAATGAAAGGGACTGTCGCATGCAAATGCGACAGTCCCTGCTCATTCTATTTCATCTGCGCCAGCATTGCTTCGCGCCACTTTTCCCACATCTCGGGTGTAAGATCGCAGTGTCCCTTCTCGGGAACAGCGTAATAGGTCACCGGCATCCGTCCTCTCAGCGCTTCGACAAACCGATCGCTGTGAGCCTCTTTGTTCACCGCCATATCACACTCACAGTGGAAAATCGTATACACCGCTTCGGGCATTTTCGCTGCCAGATGAAGGGGAGATGCCGACTCAAGCGCATCCTGCATGCTGCCCTCATAATTTGCGAAAGCAGAATAAAGGGTGCGGGGCAGATCGGGGCGCTCGGTAAAGTGATAGGGCAGATCGCAGACCGGGCAGTTGGCAACACATGCGGCAGGTGTTCGCTTTGCATATGCCATATAGGTCAGCGCGGAAAGTCCGCCCATGCTGCCGCCGGTGGAAACAATGGGAATATCCTCGGGGAGATGATAGTGATTCATAATCACATCCACCAGCTCGTCGGTATAGCTTACCGCCTGCCGATTCATCCATGCCCAGGGATTGTTATAGGGGATGAGGTAAACCACATCCTGCCCGGCAAGATCGGTGCCGTTAGGCTCATCGTCGAACATTGACATGCCCCCGAGCCCAAAGAAAGAAAGCACGATGCCACGGATTTTCCCCTTGCAGAGCTTATCGTTGGAGTAGGCGAAGTTGCGGAGATTTTCATATGTAATGATCTTTTCCATGAAATTTCCTCCTTATAATAAAGCAGCAAGTGCCGCAATATCTTCTTTTTGAGTTGCCCAGCTTGTGGCAAAGCGCACCACTGCTCCTCCGTCGGGAAGCTTCTCCCAGATGCTGAAGACCACCTCTTCTTTCAGACGCTCATACTGCTCGGCGGTGAGAATCACAAACTGCTGATTGGTAGGCGAATTGAGATAGAAGAGATAGCCCTTTTCGCGCAGCAGGGCAATCAGCTCCTCTGCCAGCTGGATGGCATGTCGGGAGATCTTCATATAGAGATCATCGGTAAAGAGGGTGTCAAATTGGATGCCCAGCAGTCTGCCTTTAGCAAGCAGTGCTCCGTGACGCTTGATGACGGTGATGAAGTGCTTTGGGGTATTATTCTTCGTAAAGACCACCGCTTCGCCGCAGAGTGCCCCCACCTTGGTGCCGCCAATATAAAAAACATCGCAGAGCGAGGCAATATCGGGCAGCATCAGATCGGTATGCAGACTCATCAGTCCGTAACCGAGACGCGCACCGTCAAGGAAGAGGGGGATTTCAAATTCGCGGCAAACCTCGGAGAGTGCAGCAAGCTCGGCTTTGGTATAAAGCGTGCCGTATTCGGTGGGATGCGAGATATAAACCATGCCGGGAAAGACCATATGGTCATGGTTTTCATCATTCCAAAATGCTTCAAGGAAGGCACGCACATCGGAGGCGGAAAGCTTTCCTTCTTTCTGCGGCAGAGAAAAGACCTTGTGTCCCGTATATTCAATCGCTCCCGCTTCATGGACATTCACATGCCCTGTCTCAGCCGAAATCACGCCTTCGGACGCCCCCATCATCGAAGCGATGACAATCTGATTGGTCTGAGTTCCGCCCACAAGAAAATGCACATCAGCATCCTCGCACTGACAGGCGGCTTTGATCTTCTCCCTCGCCGAGGCGGAATAAGGGTCGCTGCCGTAGCCGGTGAGCTTCTCCATATTGGTTTCACAAAGGCGGCGCAGAATTTCGGGATGTGCGCCCTCCACATAATCGCTTGCAAAATTCAGCATGGTGGTATCCTTTCAATGATTTGATAGGAATATTGTAGCATACGCCGCAGAAAAAATCAAGGGATTGACACGTAGAACGTATCAATCCCTCTTATGTGAACTTATGGAGGAAATATTATCTGTCAGCAATCATTTTTAACTAATCAATGTGAATCGACACGATTGATATATATGTTATCTGCGTTTCTTTGCAGCATGCATGCTGAGAAGAGCTGCTGCTGCACCAACAAAACCAATCACGCCAAGGTCAAAGGTAGCGGGAGCCGCAGGAGCGGGTGTATCAACAGAAGGAGCTGCAGTTTCGGGAGCCACAGTCGCAGGTGCCTCAGTTTCGGGAACAGATACCTTAGCTTCATCCGCGGAAAGTGTCATTACAATATCAGCAGCCTGAGAACCGGAAGCATAGCCCTGGCTCTTATCTGCCTTTACAAGGTCATCTACCTGGAGTGATGTACCGAGGGTATGACCTACTTCGAGGTCTGCCATGGGCATTGCATACTCTACAATATACCCCTGGGCATTTTGGGTGACAGTATACTTGACATCCTCCTGAGAGAAAGTTGCCATCGCACCTCTGCCTGTATCCTCAACATAGAAGTAGCGGCCATATGCATCAATGTGCGACTTCCAGATGCCTTCGCCTTCATCATACCAGACTTCAACTGCCTCAGCCATCCAATAATCACCGGGAAGCGGGTCAGCATAATTGTCTGCTCCCACATCCAAAACATCATCATCGGTAACAACCGTACAGCAGTACAGATAGTCATAATCCCAAAGGAAGTATGCGGTTGCTCTCATGTCAAATTCGGTCACATCTCCCCATGCATAAAAGCCATGGTTATCAAGCTCCAGCTTTCCAGATTCAAGATAGATCTCGTCAAGCTGTCCGTCGATGATCGGTGTTCCCTTTAAAACAGTTGTAACATTTTCTGCACTGACGCTGCAGGTTAGGAGCAGGGAAAACAGGAGAACTGTTGCTAACAGCGCGGCTGTTTTACCCCCCCCCCGATTTTACATATTTTTACAATTTTGGTCATTTTATGTTCCTTTCTGATTTATGCTGCAGATAATATCCGCATATGTGCGGCTGAATTAAACCATTTCGAGCACTTTTTCGACAAGCTTTGTAATCGCTTTGTCGATCTTCTTTGGCATTCTTTTCATAGAAAAAGATCACTTTCGCCATTCTGCGCCAGATAGAGTCAGCTTGTCGCAAAGTTTGCAAAGCAGAACAAATTTTTTATTTCCCGCAATGCCGGCAGCTCCGGCATTGCGGATTGTTCAGTTTTCTTATTTATACATAGGTCCGTAGGTTTCGCATGCTCTGTAATCGGTAGCGGTCATATCACCGCAGCCAAATGCTGCCCAGGAGTGCGGACGGTAGATGCGAGCATCCTCTACATTATGCAGCGATACGGGAATACGGAGCATGGACGCGAGGGTGATTACATCTGCACCCACATGTCCGTGGACGGTCACGCCGTGGTTTGCACCCCAGTTTGCCATAACAGAATACACATCAGCAAAGGCGCCCTTTCCGTTTGTGATGGGAGCGAACCATGTGGTGGGCCATGTGGGGTCGGTACGCCGGTCGAGCTTGTCATGTACATCCTCCTCAAGCACCACCGAATATCCCTCGGCGATCTGAATGGTAGGACCTACGCCCTCGATCATATTGATGCGGATCATGGTCAGCGGCATCTCAGCCTGAGTCTTGAAGTGAGAGGAGAACCCGCCGCCGCGGAAGTATTCGTAATCGGCACGGCACCAGTCGGTAGCCTCCAGGCAGGCTGTGATATCGGCATCGGTCATATTCCACCATTCCTTAATGGTACCGTTGCCTGCATCATCCTTGGATGCGCCGGTGCAGTCCATTGCGGTAGCGCCCGAATTGATCAGATGGATGATACCGCCCGAAGCCTTGCCGGTCAGTTCCTTGCCAGTGACACGCTTGACCGCATCGGGGCTCCAGTAGGTACGCACATCATGGAAGCAGGGTGCCTTGCCGGTGAGCAGGGTACCGAGCAGCATGGAGATACCGTTCAGCGTATCATTTTCGGTTGCCAGCGGGAAGGGAGGCTTTTTGCCGTTCCAGTCGAAGGAGGAAGCCATCATCGACTCGGTAAAGTCACCGTTTGGCAGCCAGTCTGTCCACATGCGCTGTCCCTGGAAGCCGCCTGCAATGGCATTTCTGCCGAGCGATTCCTCGTGCCAGCCCATCTCTGCCAGCTTGGGATTTCCGCCGATAATGTCTCTGACAATCAGAGTGAACTTTGCAATAAACTCCCAGTCGCGGTCTGCGGGAACAACCTTGGATTTGAGGATGATATCGGGAAAATTCTTGCCTGCGTTCTTATCGAAGCCTTCGCGGCAGTTCGCTTTGATCCATGCAAGAGCCTTTTCGTACTCATCCTTATCATAGATTTCCAGTGTCATGCGGCGAAGCACCTCGGTGAGGTCAACCCACTCGGCGCGCAGTCCGAGATAATTCTGCATGAACATGGGATCGCAGAAAGAGCCGGCAATACCCATGGAAATGCCGCCGATATTGACATAGGCACGGTTCTTCATCTGACCGACTGCCATAGCACAGCGTGCGAAACGAAGCAGCTTTTCAGCCACATCCTCGGGAATGGAATTATCGGTGACATCCTGCACATCATGACCGTAGATCGAGAAGGCAGGCAGACCTCTCTGCGCATGAGCAGCCATAGCAGCGGCAAGATAGACCGCACCGGGACGCTCGGTACCGTTAAAGCCCCAGATTGCCTTGATGGTCAGGGGATCGAGATCCATGGTCTCACTGCCATAACACCAGCAGGGAGTGACCGAAAGAGTTGCGGTGACGTTTTCCTTTGCAAACTGCTCGGCGACCTTTGCAGCCTCAGCGCCGCCGCCGATGGTGGTGCATCCGATCACGCACTGAACAGGGGTGCCGTCCATATAGCGCAGGTTGGACGAAATCAGCTCAGCTGCAGCCTTTGCCATGGTCATGGTTTTAACTTCAAGCGACTCTCTGACGCCGCCCCATCTTCCGTCGATTACGGGACGGATACCGATCTTGGGATATGTCATATGTATTACCTCCGTATGTTTTATTTCAGAATTTCAATCATTTGATGGCAGACAAAGCGATCGATTTCAAAGGTCACCTTGCCATCGGTATAAGTAAAGGGGATTTCCTTCATATCGGGCACCAGACGAACCGACGCAGGCTCTTCCGCACACTTCGCCGATACGGTTGTGTCACAAACAGTGGGCAGATCCTCAATAATTTCAACGCCGTTTCCTCTTCTGATGGGGGGCGCATAAAGCAGATGGACGATCTCGGAATTGCCCTTTTCGGTGAGGGTAACCACGCCCTGTGCACCGAGATTGGTCGAAATCTGTTTATTGGGGAGCAGCGCTTCGAGCACGCCGATCACCAGTGCCTTGGCGGTGATAATACCCGAGGTGGCATATTCCTCGAAGACATCCCAGCCGATATAGGCACCATCAGCTCCCATCACCACTGCGCTCTCACGGGATGCGATATTGTTGGGGGCATGCTGATGTGAGCAGAAATGCTCACGGGTACGGTTGAAGTAGGAATCCTCACGGTCGGCAAGCACCTGACCGCGTACATTTTTGATGCGGTATCCCTGACATCTCATGAGGCAGGCTGCTTCGGGCATAAAGCCAATATCAAAACGGGGACGGACATAGTCGGGGCGGATTTCACTCGCACCGGCAAATTCGCATCCGAAATCGAGAGCAAAGCTTCCGTCGAGCGTAGCCGCTCTGCCGCTCGCCAACACCTTGCCGCCGCCCCTGACATAAGCTTTGATCTTCTCAGCCAGCTCCCCATCGAGGATCGCGGTATCGGGCAGAATCAGCAGCTTGTAGCCGTCAAGGTTGGCTTCGGTATCAATGTAATCAAACAGGTAATGTCCCTCAAGAAGTATGCGCGCACAGCCCTTGTCGGGAACATCGCTTCCTACGGTGGGAAGCATTTTTTGCTCATAATAATTATTCAGTGCCTCAATGCTGAGAACCGCAATATCGGCTTTATTCTTGTAGCCATCAAGCCAGGGTTCCTTCACCTCCAGCTCGCTGTAGCCTGCGCCGATAATCGAATAGGTAGCAGGGTCCATTCTGCCGGAAGGATGGAGTTGATCTCCCACCGAGCAATGTGCACCGGTTGCTGCAGAAAGTGCCACTTCATAACGCAGCGCATTGGGGTGCTTATAACCGCCAAATTCCCCCCATGAGGTATGGAATTTACCTGTCATACCAAGAAAATCCATTCCCAGAGTACGAGAATATGCCGCTGACATGGGGAAATGATCATAACCCCAACCGCCGGTGGGAAGCGATTCCAGCTCAAGATGGGTGTTGGCATGTGCAAGATCTCTTCTGCCGCGGCGGATGTGACCTCCGTTGTGGAATACAGGCAGTCCGGGCTTCACCGAATCGATGGTTTCGCGCACGCGGCGGACATAGTTGGCGTAAACACGCTCAGCCTGTGCCATTACATCGGCGAAATTATTCGGATCGCCGCCCTCCTCCTCAAGCTGTGTCATACAGGTCTGGCAGTAGCAGGGCTGTACACAGACGATATCAAGGAAAATACCGTCGGCATCATAGTTCTCGCAGACCTCGCGGATCTGATCGAGAAGGATATCGAGATATGGTGTATTGAGGCACATCTTGTGATAGCCGGGGCGCATGAAATCGGGCGTGCTGCTTCCAACCGAGTCATTGGCGGCGCGGACAAGATGCTCTCTGTGGGTGCGCGCATATTTTTCATCAAGACCTGCCGAGAGATAGACCGGCGTTTTTACACCGATCTCATGAGCAGCTTCAATCTGGGCGCCAAGCAGATCGAACTTGAGATGAGGATGCATCTGATTTGCTTTCGAGGGATGATATGCCCAGCCGTGATGGCACTTGGAGAAAACGGTAATGGAATTGACATGCCCCAGCTTCAGCATCTCCTGAAACTGTGCTTTATCGAAGGCTTCGCCGATGCCCTCAATCTTTTCGCTGGTATGGAAATCGAGATGTACCTGACGGTAATTCATATTGATAGCTCCTTTCGGAATTTTTTTACTGTTAATTAAATTATATCATTGCAATTCATAATTTACTTGTGGTATAATATCAAAAAGTATCAATATTTTATCCTCGAGGTGATCATTTTGATTTCGGGCGCACTTCACGAAAACACCCAGCGCGGTACCCCCGATTTCCCCATTGAATTCTACCATCTTACCGAGCGGCATCCCAGCTATCAGATGCGCTATCATTGGCACAAGGATTTTGAGATTGTCCGCGTGCTTGAGGGCAGCCTCACCCTGCAGCTCAACGGTGAGTCCTATCGACTGGAGGCAGGAGAGGGGCTTTTCATCCCCGGCGGTATTGTCCACGGAGGAATCGCCGAGCGGTGTATCTACCAGTGTCTTGTCTTCTCGCCTTCTCTGCTCTACGCGGTACCCAAATGCCGCGCTCAAATCAAAGCCAAGCTGATCTCGCCCACACGCTTCACGGATGAGAAGCTGCTCGGGGCACTCTTTGAATGCTTTTTCGGAGAAGAGAACGACAAGGAGCTTGAAATCATGGGATATCTCTACAGCATCACGTATAAAGCGGTCTCCCTGCAGAGCGGACGCATGCCTGTTGCCAGCGGTGATTTTGACAAGCTCAAGGGCGCCATCACCTTCATCGAGGAAAATTACCACCGTCCCATCACCCTTGCCGAGCTTGCCGCCAGCTGCTCCATGAGTCCCAACTATTTCTGCCGCTGCTTCAAGCAGATCACGGCGCAAACTCCCATCGAGTACCTTGCCGCCTACCGCATCGAGTGTGCATGCAAACAGCTGCTGTCGGGAGAATCGGTAACCGAATGTGCCTATTCCTGCGGCTTCAAGGATCTGAGCTATTTTATCAGCGTTTTCAAGGCTCATACCGGTATGCCGCCAAAAAAGTACGCAGCTCAGCATCAAGTGAAATAAAAGCGGCAGAAGGCTGCTTATGTCAGGATAATAATTTAATATTCTTTCGAATAATACCGCAAGCAAAATTTTATCTGCCATGATATTACTGTATTTATCATTCTGATCGGATATATTATTTTTTATCAGGAGGTACACACCATGTACGAGAATTTTCCGAGAAGCAAGTGGTTCCGTCACGACCGATTTGGCATGTTCATTCACTGGGGACTCTATTCCATCCCCGCAAGAGGCGAATGGGGCAGAGGCACCGAATGCTATGAGGATGCCGAATATTACAAATATTTTGAGGAATTCAACCCCACCGAATATGATCCCGCCGCATGGGCGAAGCTTGCCAAGGCTGCCGGAATGAAGTATGCGGTGCTGACCGCCAAGCATCATGACGGCTTCTGTCTCTTCGACTCGGCATTCACCAACTTCAAATCCACCACTACAACATGCGGACGCGATTTAGTGCGCGAATTTCTCGATGCTTTCCGTGCGGAAGGATTAAAGGTCGGACTCTATTATTCTCTCATCGACTGGAATCACCCTGCCTATCCCGCCTACCAGCATCACTCCCACCCCCACCGCAATAATCCTGCCTATATCGAGCGCCGCCCCTTTGACGAATACCTCGACTATATGCACGGACAGGTAAAGGAGCTCTGCACCAACTACGGCAAGCTGGATATCATGTGGTTCGACTATTCCTACGGCGAGATGCGCGGCGAAAAATGGCGTGCTACCGAGCTGATCAAAATGGTACGCAGCTATCAGCCCGATATGCTCACCGACAACCGCCTCGAGGTCAGCGGCGAAGGCTTCGGTTCGCTGATTGAAGAGACGCCTTCCTTCTATTCGGGAGACTTCACCTCACCTGAGTGCATTATTCCCCCTGAGGGCATTGTCAATGTCAAGGGCGAGCCTGTTCCCTGGGAGGCATGCATCACGCTGAACGATCACTGGGGCTATCACAGCGGTGACACCAATTATAAGGATGAAAAGGTAGTTGTCCGCAAGCTCATCGAATGTGTCAGCAAGGGCGGCAACATGCTGCTCAACGTCGGTCCTGATGCCAAGGGTCGCATTCCCGCACGCTCCCGTGAGATCCTCGAGGGCGTTGGAAGATGGATGGCAGACAACGGTGAATGCGTCTACGGCTGCGGCATTTCGGAATTTCCAAAGCCTGAGTGGGGACGTTACACCCAGAACGGAAAGGATATCTATGCCCTTGTCATGGACCAGCCTGTAGGCCCGCTGGCACTGCTCGGTATCCCGGGAGAACGTATTGAGTCCTGCCGCTTTGTCAGCGACGGAAGCGAAATGAAGCTCTACAATGACTGGCGCACCTCCAACTACGGCGGCATTGCCTATGTGAATGTGCCGCGCTATGAACTGTATGATGACATCTATACCTGCATCAAGATCACGCTGAAGGACTGACCTGAGAAATTCAACCAATGCGAGAACGGTTATAAACGAACTTTCTTGTAAACGAATCGTTGTATCCTATTGACACACCTCTGCTGATACTGTATAATTGTAGTCAAGGAAGCAATCATGTGACTGCGTTTTCATTTGGCAAGTAAGTGTTTTGTGAATATTTTGTAAATACTCAAAACAAGTGCAAACCAAACCTGGGTATCACGACACTATATTGATAAGGACGCAGAAGATGAATGCACTTCTTCTATCATATTATTTATATTCAGGAGGGACAAAATTACATGGATTTTGACTTCAAACGCAACGAAAAATACTACACTACAAGCAACACAATGCTGCTGGTCGGCATTGCACTGACACTGATCGGTCTGGTGATCTGGTATATGTTCAGATGGTGGTACATCATCGGAAATGTACTGGTTGTCATTCCGCTGGTCGGTATCATCCTCATCTTCATGTGGCTGGGCAAGCGCTCCAACGACGCTGACATTGACAGCCAGGCAAGCGCCGCCACCGAAGACTTACATAAGTATGCGGTGGAAAAGCTGAATCTTTTTAAAACGGTCAACAACGCACTGCCCCCCTACACTCTGGCAGGCTACGACTTCGAAGATCTCGAAGCACGCAAAATCGTCATTGGCCGCGACGGAAGAGCAAGAACCGACCGCTACGGCGCCTTCGCCTTCATCTTCACTCCCGACAAGCTGCATGTCTACACCAGACAGTTCTCGCTGCTCGAGGGAGGCATCAAGGAAAACAGCCTTGCAATTCCCTTCCTTGAAATCGCCAAGATGGAAATCCTCGAGGAGGACTTTGTACATCACTACGGCAAAGAAAACAAGAAGGAAGCCAACGTCAAGAACACCGTTTTCGCCATCACCAAGGAAAACGGCGAGGTAATCCGCTACTACTTCCACAACAGCGTCGATGCCGACAACATCATCGAGAATGTTGAGCGCTACAAGAAGCAGAACCGCGCTGCACAGAACTAACTTTCCACAATATAGAACAGAGAGTCGATGGACTCTCTGTTTTTATTTTATATCTTCATCATATAAATTCCCGCCTTCAGCAGCAGCTTAAAGCTTCGTTCATCCGTCTCAGCAAGCATAGCTGCCATTGACAATATACAGCGGTATATTGTCAGTTGGGTGAAGAAGCTCATCTCTGCCATAGCGAACCGAAGCACCGTCAAGAATGCTGCCTGTATTATCCACATAACGTTTTTCATCTCGTTACCTCTCGTATATCACACAGTCTGCCGAAAGCATTTTTTAATATCACATGTAGCCTTAATTGTCAATAATACCGGACGCAAAAGAAAATTCAAGTATTTTTTGATAAAACGCTTGACAAAGTTAAACGTTTATGTTATTCTGATATGGGCATAATATACAAAACAGATTCGTATTTTTGGTTATATTGTGGTTAATTTTGATTAATTTAACCAATTGTTTAACCAACACGATCAATGGGAGCGATCAAAACAATCACACGAAATATATCCGTTTCTCCATCGAAATTGCCCTCAGTGATCGCATACAAAGCAAAAAAACAAAAAAATCGGCATTTTTGCGTAATCGGTTACATTTTGTACTTGACAAAGAGTAGGCTTTATGGTATTATTCTTTACACAGGCACAATGTACATATAAATTATCTTAACGGAGGTTAAATCATGGTTAAATTAATCAGCTTATTAACCACACTCACATTGATTCTCACCACCTTCGCTGCCTGCTCGAGCGCAGATGACTCGGGTGCAGACGAAACCACAGCAGCTCCCACAACCACAGCCGCCGAAACCGAAGCAGAAACCGAGCCCGTATATGAGCTTGGCGTCCCCGATGAACTGGACTACAACGGCTACACCTTCCGCTTCCTCGGATGCCCCGGTGAAAACAAGACCACAGAGTCCTATTTTATTCAGTTTACCTACGACGAAGAAAATGGTGATATCTTCAACGACAGTCTCTACAAGCGCAATGAGTATGTAAAGGAATACCTGAACATTGAGTTTGAAACCCAGACTCATGGTACTCTGACCGATATTGGCGCTTTCCGCAAGGCTGTCAGAGCGCAGGATGACTCCTTCGACTGCGGCATCTGGATCGACCGTTTTGCACTCGGCGCCGCACAGGAAAACATGGTATATCCGCTCCACGAGATGGCAAAGATGCATGTTGACCTCAACGCTCCCTGGTGGCTGAGCGAGGTAAACAACGAGCTCTCCATCGATAACAAGCTTTATTTTGGCGCAGGTGCATACGACCTCTCGATCTATGGTTCCACCCAGCTGCTCCTCTTCAACAAGAACATGGCAGCAGATCTGCAGCTTGCTGATATGTACAATCTGGTCAGAACCGGTAAGTGGACTGTCAATGCCATGTATGAGAACATGAAGCTGGCTACCGCAGACCTGAATGGTGACTCCAAGCAGGACAAGGACGACCAGTGGGGCTTCAACTGGATCGATAACTTCTGCAACTTCTCTATGACCTCGGGCAATGGCGCATATTACATCCTCAAGGACGAAAATGACCTTCCTTATTTCGCAGCTTCGGGCAACGAACAGTTGGTAAAGATCCGCGAAGCAGTCGGTCAGGTTATGCAGGATCCGGCATATGCCATCCAGCATGATGACATGGCTTCCCAATACAAAAGCGGTCATCCCTACGAGAATGTAATCTCGATGTTCGCAGACAGCAAGTCGCTCTATGCCGGCGGCGGCGCAATGTATCTGAACAACCTCAGAGGTATGGAAGATGAGTTCGGTATCCTCCCCTTCCCCAAGCTGGAAGAATATGATGCAGGCACAGAGTTCACATCCTGGCTCTTCGGCGTACTCGGATACATCGTTCCCACCACCATCAGCGATCCCGAGATGGCAAGTGCTGTCCTCGAGCTGATTGCATACTCCTCTTATGAGATGGTTGTTCCGGAATATCTGGAAACCGTTCTTCAGCTCAAGTCCACCCGTGATGACGACTCCGCAGAGATGCTGGAGATGCTCACCAATTCCAAGAACTATCGCATCGACCTCGCTCACACCTACTTCCTCGATTCTACAAGCCCTGTTTATGGTATCAAGCCGGGCGAAGATGATCAGATCGCTTCCACCATCGAGAAGAATATGACCAAAATTGAAAAACAGCTTCAAAAGACGATCGAGAAGTTCCAGGAGCTCAACTGATAGCTTTAAAAACAAGAGAGGTTTTACACCTCTCTTGTTTTTATATTCTTCCAATCACACCGCAGGCGATTTTCATTCCCGCATTTCCCGCCGGCTGTGTCATAAAATCATCGGGCATGGCATGAATGATCACCGTTCTGCCGATCACATCTCGCAGAGCAAAACGGTCGGTCAGAAAGGCGCTGAATGCATTCCCTTCCACACCAAGCAGCGGCGGCAGATCTCCCGCATGATGAGGATGGGCGCAGTCGCCGGGATTATAGTGTCCCTGCACATCTGCAAAGGGATCTTCCTCATTTCCGCTGCAGGCTGTTCCGCTGTGGATGTGGAAACCGAAGAACGACTCTGAGCAGGGCGCATCTGCCATAGGCAAACCGCTTACCTCTGCCGCTATCAGCACACTGTCTGCAAGCTGATAGAAACGAACTTCCCCTATAAGCTGAGGATAGGCATCGCTTCCGCTCAGAACAGCGACTGCATTAGGGCGATGGTGAAGATGAGAAAGCATGAGTGAAAAAGGATTATTCTGGTACATAGGTACACCTCCGTGAAGTCCTTGCTTTATCATATGCTGTAATCGTCAAGGCGTGAATTTGGAAAATGTTTCGTTCGTAAACACCTTGATTTTTCAATAATGATATGCTATGATGGACTCAGGCGCCAATCTACCAATTTAACGGAGGATTTATGAAAAGAATTATCAGCGTTTTATGTGTTCTTGCCTTGAGTCTCACATCATTTGCTGCCTGTTCGACTGCAGACGATACCGACGCAGATGATACCACCGCTGCTCCCGCAACCACCGCAGCCGAGATTGAAAGCGAAACCGAACCGGTCTATACGCTCGGTGTCCCTGATGAGTTGGATTATAACGGCTATACCTTCCGTTTCCTCACAAATCCGGGCTGGAACGGAACCGATGCTGTTCAGTTCACCCAATTTATGTATGACGAAGAAAACGGTGATATTTTCAATGATATACTCTATCGCCGCAACCAATATGTACAGGAATATCTGAACATTGAGTTTGAAACGCAAACTCACGGTGGACTAACCGATGTGACTGCCTTCCGCAAAGCAGTCAATGCAGATGATGATTCCTTTGATCTCGGAATCTGGATTGACCGTTTTGCACTTACACTGGCACAGGAAGGTTATGTATATTCCTTCAATGACCTCTCTTCTGACAGCTACATTGACACGAGCAACCCTTGGTGGCTGGATGATCTGAATCAGACCCTGACGATTGATCACAAGCTCTTCTTTGCAGCCGGTGCTTATGATATGTCGATATACGGAAACATCCCCATGCTGCTCTTCAACAAGGATATGGCAGCGAATCTTCAACTTGACGACATGTATGATATGGTGCGAAACGGAAGCTGGACTGTCGATGTGATGTATGACTATATGAAGCGCGCAACCGCAGATACCAACGGCAACTCCGAACAGGATGCTGAGGATCGCTGGGGCGCGGTTTATATCGAGAACTTCTGGAATTATTCCATGTCTTCGGGCAATGATGAATACTTTATTAAAAAAGATGAGAACGATCTTCCCTATTTTGCGGCTCCCGGGAATGAGCGTCTGGCAAGTATCTGCGAAGCGGTTGCCAACATGATGAGTGACCCGGATTATGCAATTAATGTCTATGACATTTCCAGCCGCTATCAGCTCGGACATGTATATGAGAATGTCGTTACAATGTTCGCCTCGGGCAATGCACTCTTTGCAGGAGCAGGCACTTTTTATCTGAACAATCTCCGTGACATGAAGGATGAATTTGGCATTCTCCCCTTCCCCAGAATAGAGAAGGTTGAGGCGGGAACTCCCTACACCAGCTGGCTCTGCGGTGTATTCGGCTATATTCCGCCGGTTAATCACGATGATCCCGAGCTGATCAGTGCGGTCCTCGAAACTCTCGCCTACTCCTCCTATCATATGGTTGTTCCCGATTATCTGAATACCGTTCTCCAGCTTAAACAAGCGCGTGATGACGATTCGGCAGAAATGCTTGATATGATGTCAAAGCACTTCCGCATTGACCTGGCACAAACCTATTTCCTTGACATGGGTATTTCCAATATCCACAGCATATTTACCGATGGCGAAGCAAAATACGCTTCGACTGTGGAAAAATATCAGAAGCAAATCGAGAAAGCATTGGAAAAGGTCATCGATGCCTTCCAAGAGCTTAACTAATCAGCAAAGGACTTGATGCACACACGCATCAAGTCCTTCTTATTTATGCTTTTTACGCCTTCGTATACTTGATCTCGCCGTCGACCACCGAAGCTGTGATCACGTCGCCCGCCTTCACGCTGCCATCGAGCATGACAGTGGAGAAGCTGTCCTCGATGCGGCGCTGAATCTCGCGTCTGAGCGGTCTTGCACCGTAAATCGGATCAAAGCCTTCCTTTGCCACAAGCTCGAGCACATCATCACCGAAGGTAATCTCCACGCCGAGGGAAGCAATGCGCGCTCTGATCTCATCGAGCATGATAGAAGCAATCTGCTTGATTTCTCCGTCGGTGAGCTTATTGAAAACAATGATCTCATCAATTCGGTTGAGAAATTCCGGCTTGAAGGTCTCACGCAGCGTTGCCATCACCTTGGAACGGATAGCCGCGCTGTCCTCGGAGGAAGCTTTCTCTTCAGCGGCAAAACCGAGAGATTTGCTCTTGCTTACAATACTCTGCGCTCCCACATTGGAGGTCATCACAATGATGGTATTCTTGAAATCCACCTTTCGTCCCTGCGAGTCGGTGAGAATACCGTCCTCAAGGATCTGGAGCAGAATGTTAAATACATCGGGATGCGCCTTTTCGATCTCGTCGAAGAGTACCACCGAATAAGGCTTGCGGCGGATTTTCTCGGTAAGCTGCCCGCCTTCCTCATAGCCTACATAACCGGGAGGCGAACCGATCAGCTTTGCCACGCTGTGCTTCTCCATATACTCCGACATATCCACGCGCACCATAGCGGATTCGTCACCGAAGAGAATATCCGCCAATGCTTTTGTCAGCTCGGTCTTACCAACGCCTGTAGGACCGAGGAAAATAAAGGAGCCCATGGGACGCTTCGGATCCTTGAGTCCGATCCTGCCGCGTCGAATCGCTCTTGCCACCGCAGAAACCGCCTCATCCTGTCCGATTACCCGAGCGTGAAGCAGCTCATCCAGCTTGAGCAGTCTCTGGCTCTCCTCCTCCGCAAGTTTTTTCACCGGAATTCCTGTCCACGAGGTTACAATATCTGCAATATCATTGGCATCAATCTGAAGCTTATCCGACTCGTGAGATTTCTTCCATTCCTCACGGGCGGAATCGTAGGCTTCCTTTGCAGCCTTTTCGTCATCACGCAGCTTTGCCGCACGCTCGAAATCCTGTGCCTTGATTGCTTCTTCCTTTTCGGCTGAGATGGCTTTGATCTTTTCCTCCTGCTCCTTCAGGTCGGGGGGAGAGGTGAAGGACTTGATCCGCTTTCTCGATGCAGCCTCATCCAACAGGTCGATGGCTTTATCGGGGAGGTAGCGGTCGCTGATATAGCGCGAGGAAAGCTTCACCGCCGCATCAATGGCATCATCCGAAATCTTCACCTTATGATGCGCCTCATATTTATCACGCAGACCGCGGCAGATGAGAATTGCTTCCTCCTGTGTTGGCTCACCGACCATCACCGACTGGAAACGGCGCTCGAGTGCGGCATCCTTTTCGATGTGACGGCGATACTCCGAGATGGTTGTTGCACCGATCACCTGCATCTCACCTCTCGCCAGCGCAGGCTTGAGAATATTTGCGGCATCGACAGCACCTTCGGCAGCTCCCGCACCGATGATGGTGTGGATTTCGTCGATAAAGAGAATGATATCGGGATTCTTCGCAGCTTCTCCCATGACGCCCTTCATGCGCTCCTCAAATTCGCCGCGGTACTTAGCGCCTGCAATCATGCCCGAGAGATCGAGAGTGACAATGCGCTTTCCTTCCAGTGTTTCGGGAACATTTCCCTCGGCAATGCGCTGAGCAAGCCCCTCCACAACCGCAGTCTTACCGACCCCCGGCTCACCGATGAGGCAAGGGTTATTTTTTGTGCGCCGCGATAGAATCTGAATCACCCGCTCGGTCTCGTTGTCGCGACCAATGATCGGATCGATTTTGCCCTCTCTTGCCTGTGCAGTCAGATCTCTTCCATACTGGGAGAGTGTGGGACAATCCTTGATATCTTCTCCTTTGTTCTGCTTGGGCTGTGTATTGCCGCTGCGGGATGAACGCTCGGAAGCAGGCTCACCCGGTTCGGAGAAGTTTTTGAAAAAGCCCATCACATCGCCTGCCAGATCGGAAGCAGCTACATTCTGTGCTGCCAGTACCGCGCATCCCATGCAGTCTCCCTCGGCAAGCATTGCCAGCAGCAGATGCTCGGTGCCGATATAATGCTGACCGTATTTCAGCGCTTCGTAGGCGGAATTTTCAATAATCCGCTTGGTACGGGGCGTCATGTCAGCAGGTGTCACTGCGCTCTTATCGCCGACACCCGAAATTTTGCTGATAATAATCTCCCTGGATTTTTCAAGGTCAACGCCTCTTGCCTCCAGGAGCTTGGCAGCTACGCTTCCCGTTTCTGTAATCAGACCGAGAAGAATGTGCTCGCTGCCGATATAGGTGTGACCCAGCTCGCGGGCATAATGAAGCGCACGGTTAAGCGCGTTCTGCGCCGCCTGCGTGAATCTGTTGGTCATATACATCAATCCTTTCTGTCATTCTGTTATGCTCTTGCACGCTCCGCACGTGCGATATCGCGTGATCTTTCATCCTGTGCGCCGCTTGTGAGTGACAGTGTAGCCGGCATCACTGCTACCGAAAGCTCACCCAGCTGATCGTAGCTCATGTCCTCCTCGCTGATGATTCCGAGTGCAACGCCCAAACGGACATCCGCCCAAAGCTTCATAAACTCCTCGCTTGTAATCATGTGTGCATACTTCATCACACCGTAGGAACGCAGGATGCGGTCGGTGAGCAGATCGGTGTTGTCGCTGTAAATGCTGTTTCGCGCAGAACGCTCCAGCTCTACCGTCTGACGCACGATTTCGGTAATCTTCTTAATAATATCCTCCTCGCTCACGCCCAGGGTGATCTGATTGGAAATCTGATAGAGGCATCCCACAGCCTCGCTTCCCTCGCCGTACATGCCGCGGATAGTAATACCCATCTTGGACATTTGCGCAGAGATGCGCGAGATCTGACGGTTCATGGTCAGGGCAGGAAGGAAAAGCATCACCGACGCTCTCATGCCGGTTCCCAGATTGGTCGGACAATGGGTGAGATATCCCAGCGTCTCGTCATAAGCATATTTCACAGCCCCGTCGATCCTGTCGTCCACAGCCACCGCCTTTGTAAATGCCTCTTCCAGCGCAAATCCAGGCTCGATGCACTGAATACGGAGATGATCCTCCTCCAGAACCATCAGGCTGATGTTGTCCGCTTCGCCCAGAATGAGTGCGCGTTTGTTTTTAGCCGCGGCAAAATCGGGACTGACATAATGTCCCTCTGCATAAGACTGCGCTTCAAGAGGAGACAGATTCGAGTAGGAGATGGTTTTATATCTCTCTCCCATAGCACCACTGACAGCAGTAATGATCTCCTCAGCCTTTTCATCGGTGAGCTTCCCACCCATGGGATAACCCTCGATATTTCTTGCAAAGCGGATGCGCGAGCTGATAACCACATCGCAGTCCTTGCCTTTTGCTTTATACCAGATCATGTCAATTCCTCCTTACTCATTCTCGAGGGCACGAATCTCGTCCCTCAGTGCCGCTGCACGCTCAAAATCTTCGGAAGCGATAGCAGCCTTCTGTTCCTCGCGCAGACGCTTCAGCTTGTCCGCCCGCTCATGCTCTGCTCTTCTTCCCGCAGGAGCGCGTCCCGTATGCCGTACATTTCCGTGCAGTCTCGCAATGCTGGAGGACAGCTCGTTTTTGAAGGTATCATAGCACCTCGCACAGCCAACCTTGCCCGATCTTGCGATATCCTCATAGGAAGAACCGCAGAGGGGGCACTTCGTTCTGCTGCCTATACTTCTTGTCATGGGGAAATCGAACAGACTGCCGAAGAAATTCAGCTCATCTGCCATACTTCCCTTCATCATCTTCTTCACCTCGGGATCGCTCTCGGCACATTCCCTGCAGAGTGCAATCTCGCTGCTCTCTCCGTTTATCGTGCGGCGCATGTACACGCTCGCTTCATTTTTACCGCATTTTTTGCATACCATAACAGATTTCCCCTTTCGTAATCCTTCTGTTTAAATCCTATACTATTTTACTTCATCAGCGCCAGAATTTGCTGTCGCATGATGTCGGCGCGCACAATATTTTCACCCGACGCCAGTTTTTCCAGCGCCTTGGGTGAAACCGCGCCCAACATAATTGCCTGTTCTCTTGCCGTAATCAGCTTATTGTCGGCAAGATTCCGTATAATTGCTGCCGCCGATGCCGCATCGATGGCATCTCCGATGGCGTAAAAGCTGTGCATGAGATATTCATCCTTATGCATCTCTTTTTTGATGATGCGGATATATCCGCCGCCGCCTCGCCTGCTCTCGATGATGTAGCCGCGCTCGGGGGTGAAGCGGGATGTGATGACATAGTTAATCTGACTGGGCACACAGCCCATCTTTTCCGCCAAATCGTTGCGCTTGATCTCAAGGCTTCCGTTGCTCTCCCGCAGGAGATTGTTGATCATTTCGGCAATGGCATCTGACATTAACATAATTTCTGCCTCCTTCGGTCTGAATGCTTTTCCATTCAAAATATTGACTTTGACTATCTTTGATCTAAACTGTGATTACATTATACTCCATTGATCAAAGATAGTCAAAGTCAAAGAAAGTCAAATCGGTCTAATTTCGGACAATTACATCCGATTAGACCGATTTTCCATAGCATTATCTCACGATTTCTCTTTTTTTCTCATTTTTATTTCACGCGATTGTATTTATTGAATGCCTCTGCCAGCGCATTCCATGTCTCAAAATCTACAATTCCTGACTCGGGAATACCGTGAACCGACTGAAAGTATGCCACATTCTGTGCTGTGTCCGGGCCGTAGATGCCATCCATCATCAGAGGTGCGGGAAAGGCGAAATCGATCGATGCCGCGTCAAGAATAAGCTGGATAATGTAGACCAGCCCCGAAGCCTCGCCTTCTTTGACTCTGCCGCCGTCAAGTGTCGTCTCAAAGGGATAGATGGGGGTTGATCGACCGGTCGAAGCGCGGCGCAGGCGATAAATCTCCGCAATAGCATCCCAGGTGGCGGGATCGGTGCTACCCGTGACCGGCAGTCCGTAATAACGCTGGAATGCTGATACTGCCGCTCTTGTCTCATCGCCATAGATGCCGTCTTCAATCACCGCGGGGATGGCTGGATTGAAGCGTGAAATCTCCCGCAGCATTCCCTGCAGTTCGATTATAATCTGCTGTTCGTATGTCATGCTGTCCTCCTTACTGCACTGTAAAGCCGGGATTCTGTCCGGGAGCTCTGCCCATGCCTGCGGAAATATCGTTGTAGACCTGTGCGATCTCAGCCCATGTACCTCCGCCCACATAGCCGGTCTGCTCCAGTCCGAAGATGCGCTGGAAGGCGAGCACCGCATCACGGGTACGCACACCGAAAACACCATCCACCGTCAGTGTGGGAATTTCGGTATAAACCGTTGCGATGGTATTCAGATATTCCTGCAGCCATGCCACATCCTGTCCCTCGCTGCCCAGTCTGAGGATTCGGTTCTGGAAAGGCTGTGCCATCCCTTCGAGGGCTTCGGGCGGAATTGAGCGCAGCAGTGCATCATAGACATCAATGAGCTTGAACCAGGTATCCTCGCCTACAATTCCATCGGGGGTAAGTCCATACTGCTGCTGGAAACTTCGTACTGCATTTGCAGTGCCGGCACCGAAGATGCCATCCACATTGATGGGCGGCACCGACTCATCGAAAAGACTGACAAAACGCAGATAATACTGCACCAGCCGTACATTGACGCCTGTGTCTCCCTCCTGAAGCACACGCGGGAACTGACGTGATATCTCTTCCAGCGTAATTCCCTCGGAGTTCAGCTCGTTCAGCCGCTTCACCGCATTGTAGATGCGGATGATACGGTACCAGGTAGCGCGCCCAACAATACCGTCGGGGGTCAGATTGAAGATACGCTGAAATTCTCTCACCGCCGCCTCGGTATCGGAGCCAAAGATACCGTCGGCAGCCGCAATTTTCGGAATGCCCGGATAATTGCGTGAGATACGGTTGAGCCTTACCTGAATGGTACGCACATCATTTCCGCCGTCACCAAGCCGAAGCGCACGGGGCGGAACGCTCTCCTCTATGCCTTCAACCGGCACGTCGCGTACAATATCCAGATTATCTCCGTAGAAATATGTAAGAATTTCGTAGGGGGTCAGTCCCTGCTCAGCAAGCTCAACAGTACCCCATTGCGAGAGTCCCTCACATAACACCGTGGTTCCGTTGCAGTATTGAGCAAAATAAGGCTCTACCGAGCCGGGACGGCGCAGGTAGCTGTCAAAAATTTCATCGACAATCTGAGAGATATTCTCGAAAATATCCCTGCCCTCAAGGAAAAACTGATCGATGGAGGTATCGTTTGTTATATCGAAATCATATCCCCGGCTTCGATAATATTCGGTATAGATGCGGTTGAGCGCAAAGGAAATCTGCGCTAAAATGTTGGCTCGGAGTGCATTCTCGGGCCATGTGGGATAAATCTCGCTGGAGGCAACATTTTTGATATAATCGGGAAAGCTGACTGTCACATTTCTTGCCGGCGCATCGGGAGAACCGAGATGAACGGTAACAGTCTCGGGGATTACAGGTAATTCGGGCATGGTAACACCTCCTTAAATTAAAGATTGGGCGGCGTAGTTTCGGTGAAACGGTCGGTATCGGTGGGATAAAGCTCCTCACTCCCGGCAAATTCCAGCGGCACCATCGCCACCGGCTGTACCGAAACGACACCCGGATACACCGGCATTCCCACATTCGTCACCGTATAATATCCGTCCTTTTCGGTCACCACATTATAAGATGCAAAGGGAGGCTCTGTTGTTCCCGGGTTCTCTGAGAGATATTTGGGCGGCGTCTGCACACGGATGCGCTCGGTCTTTCCCGAGGAATCGGTCTTTGTTACAGCCACCACCGAAGCGGCTTCATCCTCCCCTGCTTCGCTGATGGTGACGCGCGCGCCCTCAATGGGAAAGCCCTCATTCGCACTTCGCGCGGTAATCACGATATAGCCAAAGGGGGTGCTGTCAGCGGGACGCCGTCTGTAATCAATACTGTCCATTCAATCGCTCCTTTTTCGGATTTTTCGCACTCAATACAGCATATGGAGAAAAAGAAAAAAGGTGACAGGAAATTCATCCTGTCACCTGTACATATATGATTTTAAGCTGTTTCGATGGCATTTGCTTCGCGCAGATCGAGCATTTCTACCGCCTGCTCGCGCATCTTATACTTGAGAATCTTTCCTGCCGCATTCATGGGGAAGGAATCCACAAAAACAACATAGCGGGGAGTCTTATGCTTTGCCATATGAGTCATAACATATTCCTTAATCTCAGCTTCGCTGGACTCTTCGCCCTCCTTGAGGATGACACATGCCATGATCTCCTCGCCGTACTGCTTATCGGGTACGCCGATGACCTGAACATCGCTGACCTTGGGATGCGTATAGATAAAGTCCTCGATCTCCTTGGGGTAGATATTCTCGCCGCCGCGGATGATCATATCCTTGATTCTGCCCGTGATCTTGTAGTAGCCGTTTTCATCTCTGCGGGCGAGGTCACCGGTATGGAGCCAGCCGTCCTTGTCGATGGCAGCGGCAGTCGCTTCGGGCATCTTATAATAACCCTTCATAATATTGTAGCCGCGGGCAACGAACTCGCCGTCCACATTGTCGGGGCAGTCCTCACCGGTTTCGGGATTGACAATCTTACACTCCACGCCGAAGATAGCGGCACCGACTGTATTCACGCGCTGCTCGATGGTATCGGTAGTCTTGGACATGGTTGTCGCAGGGGAAGCCTCAGTCTGACCGTAGGTGATACAGATTTCGGACATATGCATCTTATCGAGCACCTCTTCCATAACCTTGATGGGACAGGGAGAGCCTGCCATAATACCGGTACGCATATAGGAAAAATCGGTTTTATCGAAGTCCTCATGGGCAAGCATAGCGATAAACATGGTGGGAACACCGTGGAAGGCTGTGATCTTTTCCTTGTTGATGCAGGCAAGACCCTTCTTGGGGGAAAATGCAGAGATAGGTGACATGGTGGTGCCGTGGGTCATGGATGCGGTCATTGCCAGCACCATACCGAAGCAGTGGAACATGGGCACCTGAATCATCATGCGGTCGGCGGTAGAGAGATCCATGCAGTCACCGATGGCTTTTCCGTTGTTGACCACGTTGTAGTGGGTGAGCATAACGCCTTTTGGGAAGCCTGTAGTTCCCGACGTGTACTGCATATTGCAGACATCGTGCTTGTTGATCATAGCAGCACGGCGCCATACAACCTCGATGGGGGTTTTATCGGCAAGCGCAACAGCTTCCTCCCATGTCATGCAGCCCTTCTGCTTGGAATCAACCGTAATGATATTGCGCAGGAAGGGGAGCTTGCGGGAGTGGATGGGCTTCACCTCATCCATATTCTCGAGCTCGGGAATCAGCTCCTTGATGATGGCTACATAGTCGGAATCCTTGTAGCCGTCGGTCATAACCAGCGTGTGGGTGTCCGACTGTCGGAGCAGATATTCAGCCTCGTGGATTTTATATGCGGTATTGACTGTCACCAGCACCGCGCCGATCTTGACAGTTGCCCAGAAGGTGATATACCACTGGGGCACATTGGTCGCCCAGATTGCCACATGGTCGCCCTGCTTGACACCCATGGAGATGAGAGCACGGGCGAAGGTATCCACATCATCGCGGAATTCGGGATAGGTACGGTTGTAATCGAACTCTGTATAACGGAATGCCCACTGATCGGGGAACTCCTCGCACATGCGGTCGAGCACCTGCGGGAAGGTGTAGTCAATAAGCTGATTCTTTTCCCAGACATAGTAGCCGTCGCCGCGGTTGCTTGTCTGGAGACGCTCACCCGCATGATCGTTTCCGAGATACTGAGACATGAAGTTTGCATAATGCGGAAAGACGATGCCCGCGTCAGACAGCTCGGGAGCATACTGCTTAAGCCACTCAAGCGAGATATAGCCTTCATAATTCAGCGAGCGCAATGCCTTCATATAGTCTGCCATAGGGGGAAGATCGCCCTCACCGACCAGACGGTAGACAACCTTGCCATCCTCCACCACAGAATCCTTGATGTGGGTGTGCTTGATGTAGGCGCCCAGATTTTTGATCGTAGTCTCGGGCGATTCACCATTAAAGCGGTAGGGATGGTTCCAATCCCAGAGCGCTGCTACGTTGTCGCTTCCGATCTGAGCCAGCACATCGGCAAGACGTGCAGTATCCGAATAGACACCGTTTGTCTCAATAAGCAGCGTCACGCCGGCTTCCTCCGCAATGGGCGCAAGAATCTTCATGGGCTCGATCACGTTTTCATCGGGAAAATCTTCCTCAGGCATAGCCTTGAGGTCACCGAGAACGCGTACATAGGGCGTTCCCAGCTCCTTTGCAAGAGCAATATATGCTTTCAGCTCTGCAAGCGATTTCTCATGACGGTCTGCAAACTTCAGAGCGCAGCCTGAGGAAAGACAGCAGATTTCCAGCTTCATACGCTTGAGATTTGCTTTCGTCTCAGCGATATGCTTCGGAGAAAAGGGCGCCTGTCCGGCAATATTGCCGATACTGCGAACCTCAATGCCGTGAAAGCCGAAATCCTTTGCAAGCGAACAAATATCTGTCCAGGAGAAATCGGGGCAGCCAAGAGTAGAGAATGACATTTTCATAGGGGTAATACCGTTCCTTTCTTCAAGATGCGCATCACGGGCAGGAAATAAAAAAACCCCGTCTCTGTAACAAGAGACGGGGATAAATCCTCGCGGTACCACTCTGATTGATATACAGCTTCCTGCATACCCGCTTTGCCAACATCCAACAATGCTGTCCCACTGTAACGGTTGGGTTCCGTTCACGCCTACATGATCGGGTGACCGCTCGAGGGTGAGTATTATGCCGTGCACTGCACCGTCTCGCACCTACCGACGGCTCTCTTATGCCGGGGCAGCGGCCTTTTTCCCTGTCATCGCGTTTTTATAATGAACATATTAATATTTTACCTCATTATCATCCGTTTGTCAAGAGTTTTTTCGATTTTTAAATTGATTTTTATATTTTATGCACAAGAAACAACAATTAAATTCTACATAGACGAAAATGAAGTAAAGTTGACATTACTTACATTCCATGTTATAATATCATTGAATAAATAACGGAGGTATAAGAATATGAAAAAACTGATCACATGGCTCCTGATCGCAGCTATGGCGACATCTGCTCTTGCATCCTGCTCGGGCGGCGATGATGCAAGCGGCACCAATGAGACCAATGCAACCACAACAGCTCCGGTTGAGACAGAAGCTGAAGACACTCGTATTTACCCCGATCATCTTCCCGATGTAACCTTTGACAACTACGATTTTAAAATCGCGCACTGGATGATTGATGGCTGGACATTGCTTCAGGATATTGATTCCGAGGGCGAAGACGGCGACCTGATCAATGATGCCGTTTACAAGCGCAACTCCAAAATTGAAGAAAAATACGCCGTCAATATTGTCGGTACCTATGTTGCTCACGACCAGCTGAATACCGTCTACCGTCAGATGGCAACCGCAGGCGATACCTCATATGATATTGCTTATGTCCGTTCCCATGAGGCACCCGACCTGGCACTCAACGGCTTCTTCCTCGATCTGTATCAGCTTGAAAACATCGATTGGGAAATGCCCTGGTGGGACCAGCAGTCGATTGCGGAGCTCTCTCTCGGCGGAAAGCTCTTTATGGCTGAGAGCGATATTACCCTGACCGACAAGGGTGCTACCGGCTGCATGTATTTCAATACCCAGCTGCAGAAGGATTATGGCGTCGAGGATATGTACCAGCTCGTTCTCGATGAAAAGTGGACCTGGAATAAGATGCTCGACATCGCCAAAGGCGTTCGGGAAGACCTGGACGGTAACTCCACAATGGACGATCAGGACCTCTGGGGCGTAGGTATGGGCGATGACATTACATACATGTTCCTCCATGCCGGCAATGCACGTTACGCTACCAAGGATGAGAATGACTATCCCGTTATCTCCTTCAACACCGAGAAAAACCTTGAGATTGCCCAGAGAGTTCTCGACATCATGTACGACGATTCTGTATTCTTCTATGGCGGCAACAGAACCATGTTCGAGGAAAACAGACTGCTCTTCTTACCTGAAATGATCAAGAACTCTTCTCAGATGCGTGAGATTGAAGATTACGGCATCATTCCTCAGCCCAAGTATGATGAGTCGCAGGAAACCTACAAGGCAACCGTATCCATCCACCACTCCTCTGTTCTCACCATTCCCAAGACCATTCCCGAAGAATCCTACAGCAGAACCGGCGTTATCCTTGAGGCGCTGAGCGCAGAGTCCAAGTATACCCTCATCAACACCTACTATGACACCGTTCTCCGTGTAAAGAATGTACGCGATGAAAAATCTGTTGAAATGCTTGATATCATCTTCAACAACCGCGTATATGACCTGGGTGAATTCTACCAGTTCGGCGACTTCAACACCGAGTTCCTCCGTGCCAACGGCAGAGGTCACAAGGATGTTGTCTCGCTCTTCGCAAAGAACGAGAAGAAGATTCAGAAGGAAATCGACTCCCTCATCAAGATCGTCGAAGATTATGAGTAAGACATCAGCATAACTGTATAATCAAATTATCTTCAGCGCTCCCGAAGAAAAACTTCGGGAGCGCTTTCTTAATATTATATTGCAATATATTTTCACATCTGTTATAATGTGTTCAAAGAAACAACTTCTCAGGAGGTATATTATGAATGCAACGAAAAAGCTCACAGCGTGGCTGCTTGCCGCGGTAATGGCAGCATCTGCACTGAGTGCCTGTTCAAACGGCGACGACAGCGGCAGCGGTGAGACCGACCGCGCACCAACCACAACAGCTCCAATTGAAGAAACCGAGGCTGATACCCGCGTTTATCCTACACATCTGCCTGAGGTTACCTACGGTGGTTATGAATTCAAAATGTCGCACTGGATGTTCGGAGAAGGCTATGTAATGACCTTTGATCTGGATTCCGAGGGAGAAAACGGCGATCTGATCAACGACACAGTCTACAAGCGCAACTCAAAAATAGAAGAGCAGTATGAGGTTATCGTTACTGGCATTTATCAGGAGTTAGGAGAGCTGGATACCGCTTATCGTAATGCTGTGAATGCAGGCGATAATACATATGATGTAATATTTGTTCGTTCTCATGAAGCGGGTTCTTATGCCGCCAGTGGTTATTACCTTGATCTGAACAGGCTGGAAGCCATTGACTGGAGTATGCCCTGGTGGGATCAGCAGTCGGTTGCCGAGCTGTCACTGGGAGGCAGACTATTCATGGTACAGGGGGATGTTACGCTCATGGATAAGAGTGCCACCGCCTGTATGTACTTTAACCGCAAGCTTCAAAGCGATTGGAATGTCGAGAATTTCTATCAGCTTGTACTTGAAGATAAATGGACATGGGACAAGATGATCGACATCTCCAAGAGCGTACATGAAGATGTAGACGGCAACAGCGAATGGGATGAAAGCGATATCTGGGGTCTCGGCGCAGGTGATGACATTACCTACATGCTGCTCCACGCAGGCGGCGGACGTTATGCAAGCAAGGACAGCGATGATCTCCCTATCGTGGAATTCGGTTCTGAGCGCACCCTCACGGTAGCACAGCGTACCCTTGATATCCTGTACGATGATTCCTATTTTTATCATGGCGGAAACTCGGATATGTTCCAGAAGGGCAATCTGCTCCTGCTGATGGATTTAATCAAAAAATCCATGGAAATGCGTGAGTTTGAGGATTATGGCATCATTCCGCTTCCTAAATTTGACGAGGCTCAGGAAAACTACGGTGCAACCGTATCCATCCACCACTCGCCTGTTCTGACCGTTCCCAAAACAGCTCCCGAAGAAGCTTATGAGCGAACCGGCGTACTGCTTGAAGCTCTTGCTGCTGAATCCTGCTATACTGTAATCGACGTGTATTATGATACCGTTCTGAAGGTAAAAGGCACCCGAGACGAGCAGTCTGCAGCCATGCTTGATATCATCTTCGACAACCGTGTCTATGATCTGGGTGAATTCTATCAGTTCGGCGACTTCAACACCCAGTTTCTGCGTGCTAAGGGTAATGGGCATGAGGATGTTGTATCTCTCTATGAAAAGCACTCCAAATACATTCAAAAGGCGATTGATGCACTCATCAAAAAACTTGATAAATATGACGCTTGAATCATTACAGGGGATGACGCATTTGCATGTGTCATCCCCTGATTTTTCAGGTCAACGGCTGTTATTTAATACTAAAATCAAAATTTTTCTGGCTGGGCTGCTGCAAATATTCCAATTGCGGCAGCCTACATTTTTATATTAATTTCTCAATCTCACTCTCACCGTAAACCTTTATCCCCGCTTCAAGCAGCAATCTCGCCGTAATACCATTCCCTTCGGTCAGCGTCCGCGAAAAGCTGCCGTCGTAGATTCGCCCGACACCGCAGGAGGGACTTTTTTCCTTGAGAATCGCCGCTTCACAACCAAACAGCTTTGCCATTCGCAGCGCTTCCTCTGCACCGCGGCGGTATGCTTCGGTTACATCATGCCCCTCAGCGTTGATCACACAGTCATGCGTGATCTCGGCAGGAGGCCGCGGTGTGGGCAGTCCTCCGTAGATTTCGGGACAAACCGGGATGAGCGTATGCGATTTGGCAAGCATGACGAGCAACTCCCCATCGAGCGGAACCGATCTCCCGTCATAGCGGCAGGAAGCTCCCAGCAAACATGCGCTGATCAGAATTTTCATACCGCCAGCACCTCACCGTTGAGGATCGCATCGGTCAGTACACCATCTTTATTATAGCAAAGCTTCAGATTGAAATAGGACGCATCCTCTGCAATCAACCTGAGAAAAATACGGTCTCCCTCCCACATGGGCAACGACATCAGCTCCGATTCGGGGATCCAGGCAAGCTCACCCTCATCGCAGTCAGTGATCTTCCCTTCAAAGCTGTCGGCGGTAAAGAGATGCATATATTCGCATCCCCAGCCATCGAAGCAAAAGGTAATCAGCCCTCTCGACTGCCAGGAGGTCAGCTTTAATCCGGTCTCCTCGGCAACCTCACGGCAGAGACATTCGTCGGGGCTCTCACACAGCTCAAAGTGTCCGCCCACGCCAATCCATTTGCCGCCATTGGGGTCTTCCTTCTTCTTATTTCGGTAGAGCATGAGATAATTTCCTTTACTGCGGATATAGCAAAGGGTTGTCAGTTTGATATCAGCCATAATTGCTCCTAAGGTTTCAATATATAACAGTCACCGCGCAAAACCAGAATGCTTTCCTCAACCATAACGCACAAAATAGCATCAAGCCGTTCACGTGGGATGCCGAGGTCTGTACTCAGCTCATCTACAGTGGCTTTGATTTTCGAGGTGATATAGTCGATCACAGCCGCACGGCAAAGGCTATCGTCGCAGGGAAGGCATGCGCCCTTTCCCTTCAGCGGCAGAATCAGCATGGTTTTATCGGGTGAAAAAAGTTCAATCAAGCAAGGCTTTGCATAACCGCGTCGCTTCCATACAGCAATAATCGATGCAAGACCTGTGCCCTCTCCACCCGTTGCTCCGATGGCACGAAACATGCGGGCAATACCGGGATTTCGCTCTTCACGGATGCCTGCCGCAAGAGCCGCCTCACTTCCGGGCAGAGGACAGCCCGAGTTGGTCACAAGAAGCATCCCGCCGCCTCGCTCAATTCTCACGCCGCAGAAGCCGCCGTTGCCTCTTGAATCAAAGCGATATTCTGCATGAATCAATGCATTGATCACCGCTTCACATATGGCAGCTTTCACATCCTCAGCTCGATAGGAGGCAGAGAGAAGCGCTGCTGCGGCTCGGTAAAATGTAAAGAGATTGCCATCCGATACCGATTTTCCAGCAATAGAATCGGTACAGGTCAGCGTAATTGCCGGGAATTTGCTGCGAATTACATCGAATTTTCCAAGCATCAACAGTCCTGCTGCCGTAGGATTTCCATTCCCGGTCAGCACACCGAGCGAGCAAAGATCAGCACTTCCCGCAAGAGTGCAGAATTCACGCACACTATCCCTGTCAAGGGCTGTTATATCAAGCTCCTCAGGCTCGTAATCCCAATCACAGCTTCGATCGCGAAGCATGGCATCCACTTCCTCACGGCTGCATTTATAATCGCCGTCACCGTTTCTGCGATAGCTGCCGCCATAAGGATCCTTGCCAATATAGACAGGACGAAGCTCACGGGGAGCTCGCGGAATCTCAATAACTACAATGCGGTGAGGACCGATCTGCTCGATGCGAACACTGTCCTCGCGCAGAATATCAACGCTCACCTCACCGCCTGCAATTCCTTCGCGTAAGGTTCGTGTCAGCATCTCGGGATCGGGAAGCTTCACCGTTTTGAAGGATTTATCCTTTCCCTCATCCACGCCAAGAAGAATCACGCCGCCCATGGTATTGGCGAAGGCGGAATAGGTTTCCCAGAGCGAGGTGGGAAAGCCTCCCACAGAGCGCTTCGCCTCGATTCGGTTATTTTCGCTGTAGACTGTGACCTCTTTGATATTGATCATGAGCTTCCTCCGAACCGAAATGAATTTTTTATTCGTATTTTTCTGTTTACAGCATATGAGCGCGCAGCTCCTCGGGTGACAGGGGCGACAGATCAACCGGTGCCACATCAAAGACGGTCTTACAGCCTGTCACGCCGCGCTTGTGCATCTTATCAATGGCGCGTGCAAAGGCAACCAGAACGCTGGAGGTGAATTCGGGGTTGGAATCGAGCTTTAGCTTGTACTCAATCACATGGGTATTTTCGTTTTCCCAGCCTGTTCTGCCTGTTGTGATCACAGCGCCGCCATGGGGGATGCCCATATGATCACGCTTCAGCTCCTCCATAGTAATGAAGGTCACGCTGGTATTGTAGTCAGCGAAATAGTTGGGCATTTCCTTGATTTCACGTTCGATGCGGACAAGATCGGCCCCCTCTTCGGCAACCACATAGCACTCACGAGTATGCTTGTCGCGGGTAGTCAGTGCGGGATTGGAGCCTGAACGCACCGCATCCAGCGCTTCGGGAACGGGCACCGTGTACTGACGGGCATCAACAACCCCTTTGATACGGCGGATGGCATCCGAATGTCCCTGACTCACGCCGCGTCCCCAGAAGGTGTAATCCTTGCCGTTCGGCAGAATCGCCGACGCATATAGCCGATTGATCGAAAACATGCCGGGATCCCAGCCTGCCGAAATCAGCGCGATGTGACCGCTTGATGCCGCCGCTTCATCCACGCGGGCAAAATGTCCGGGAATTGCGGCATGGGTATCAAAGCTGTCGAGAACATTGAAATCCTTCGCCAGTGCAGGTGTCATCTCGGGCAGATCGGTAGCACTGCCGCCGCAGAGAATCAGAACGTCGATTTTATCCTTGAAATTCACAAGCTCATCGTTTTTATATACCGGTACGCCCGATCTCGGCTTGATGCTTTCGGGAGCACGGCGGGTAAAGATACCGATCAGCTCCATATCGGGCGACTTCTGTACTGCACACTCCACGCCCCGACCAAGATTTCCGTAACCGTAAACTGCAATCTTCAATGGAATCATTCCTTTCAATAATACAAAAATTTTATACCATAAATATTTTATCATAATAAAATAAGAATGTCTATACCATTTCATTGAAAAAAGGTAAAAAAAGGATGACACCTTGATTTGTGTCATCCTTAGAATCAAATATTTTTTCTCAGCTCACTCAACCTGATTTCCATCGCTTTTACCGCAGCTTTATCCGCTTCGGGTGTCTGCTCCAGTGGAAAGAGAATCCCCGCCATGCGATATTTCTCAATGCAGAATTTGCGGAAGGGGAGCAGCTCACACTTCACGATATTGGGATAGCGCTTTGTGAATGCTGCCAGCCCTTCAAGCTCGGTATCGCTGTCATTGAGTCCGGGCACAATTACGGTTCGCGTAACCACCGGAATCTCATTCCGCGCCGCCAGCTCCAGATTTCGCTCGAGGGCAGCAAGTGAGCCGCCGCAGAGTGTCTGAACTCTCTCATCGTCGGTAAATTTCACATCAGCGAGAATCATATCCGCCTCAGAGATGAGAGCGCGTGCATCCTCGCCATCCATCATCAGTGAGCTGTCGAGCACACAATGGGTCCCCCGCTCATGAAGCTCTGTGAAAAGTTCGCGTACAAAAGCTGCCTGCAGCAGCGGTTCGCCTCCCGAGACGGTGACGCCGCCATCCTTACCGAAGTAGGTTTTGCAACGCATCACCCGCTCGATGATCGCATCGGCGGTGTATTCCTCGCCGGTGTCGGTCGCCCAGGTATCGGGATTGTGGCAGTAGACACAGCGATAGGGGCAGCCCTGCATAAAGACGATGTAACGCAGTCCCGGACCGTCAGCCGCACCAAGGGACTGCAGAGAATGGATTCGTCCTTTCATCAGATTGCCGAATGGAAGGTGCGCATAATAACCTCGCGCTGCTGTTCGCGGGAGAGCTTGCAGAAGTTGACTGCATAACCCGACACGCGGATGGTCAGATTGGGATAGTTTTCGGGGTGCTCATAGGCGTCCATCAGTGTTTCGCGGTTGAGGACATTCACATTGAGATGATGTGCACCCTGCGTAAAGTAGCCGTCAAGGAGTGCAGTCAGATTTGCCAAACGGGTATCCTCGTCGGCGCCAAGTGCTTCGGGGATAATCGAGAAGGTATTGGAAATGCCGTCGCGGCAGGTATCATAGGAGAGCTTGGCAACCGAATTGAGTGCTGCAAGCGCGCCGCACTTTTCGCGGTTGTGCATGGGATTCGCACCGGGAGCGAAGGGTTCACCCGACTTTCTTCCGTCGGGAGTCGCACCGGTTTTCTTACCGTAGACAACATTGGAGGTAATGGTGAGCACAGAAAGAGTAGGCTCGGCATTACGGTAGAGCTCATGCTTTCTGAGCTCAGCAAGAAAGAGCTCGGTCTGCTCCTTTGCAATCATATCGGCGCGATCGTCGTCATTGCCGTAGCAGGGGTAATCGCCCTCCACTTCAAAGTCTGTAATCAGCCCAGACTCCTCATCGCGAATGCACCTGACCTTTGCATACTTGATGGCAGACAGCGAGTCGGTAAGCACGCTCAGACCTGCCACACCGAATGCCATATAACGGTGCACATTGGTATCGTGAAGTGCCATCTGGGTCTTCTCGTAAGCATATTTATCATGCATGTAATGGATGATGTTCATGGTGTTGCAGTAGAGCTTGCAGAGCCATGCACGGTATTTATCAAGAAGAGCGCTGACCTTTTCATAGTCAAGATATTCGTCTGCATAAATCTCACCGACAGGGCCTACACGGCGATGCTGCTTTTCGTCTACGCCACCGTTGAGGCTCATGAGCAGCAGCTTGGCAAGATTGACGCGGGCACCGAAGAACTGCATATCCTTGCCGATACGCATGGCAGATACACAGCAGGCGATGGCATAGTCATCCCCCATCAGCGGACGCATGATATCGTCGTTCTCATACTGAACCGCATCGGTATCGCAGGAGAGCTTTGCACAGAATTTCTTAAAATTTTCGGGAAGATCCTTCGACCAGAGCACCGTCAGATTGGGCTCGGGCGCAGGACCGAGATTGCGCAGTGTATTGAGGATTCGCATGGAGGTGCGGGTAACCAGTGTTCTGCCGTCCTCCCCCATGCCGCCGACTGCCTCTGTGATCCACATGGGATCGCCGCCGAAGAGCTCGTTGTATTCGGGGGTACGCAGATGTCTTGCACAGCGAAGCTTAATCACCAGATCATCGATCAACTCCTGTGCGCCAACCTCATCAAGAGCACCGTTCTTGAAATCGCGCTCAAAGTAAATATCGAGGAAGGTCGCCACTCTGCCCAGACTCATTGCCGCGCCGTTCTGCTCCTTGATCGCGCCGAGATAGGCAAAATAGAGCCACTGAACAGCCTCTCTCGCATTGGCGGCAGGCTCAGAGATATCATAGCCGTGCATTTCAGCCATCTCGCGCAGCTTCTCGAGAAAGGCAATCTGCTGATACAGCTCTTCGGAGAGACGGATGGTATCTGTAGTCATTGCCCCCTCGGCAAGACGGCGCTTGTCCTCACGCTTGCACTCAATCAGGTAGTTGACACCGTAAAGCGGAACACGTCTGTAATCGCCGATGATACGTCCTCTGCCGTAGGCATCGGGGAGACCTGTAATCAGACCGCAATGACGTGCGGCGCGAGTCTCATCGCTGTAGACACGGAAAACGCCATCATTGTGTGTGGTACGGTAGCGGAATTCGTTTTCCACATCCTTGGAGAGCTCATATCCGTATGCCTTGCAGGCATCACGGGTCATCTTCAGACCGCCGAAGGGGTTAACGCCTCTCTTGAGAGGAACATCTGTCTGAAGTCCGACGATAATCTCGTTCTCCTTATCAATATATCCGGGTTTAAAATGCGTCAGCGAGCATACTGTATGCGTTTCAATGTCAAGCACACCGCCCTTGTCGCGTTCCTGTTTGAAGAGCTCCTGCACCTTCTCCATCAGCGCACTTGTACGCGCGGTGGGACCGGCAAGGAAATCTCCTGTGCCCTCATAAGGTTTATAATTTTTCTGAATGAAGTCACGCACATTGATGCGGTACATCCACTCGCCTTCAATAAATCCATCCCAGTTGGTAAGCATAATGTCTTCCATCCTTTCTTCTAATCGACACCGACTGATACTGCCCTGAAAACAAAACAAGGCAGCATCGAACGATTCGGTGCTGCCCAGACGGTCGGCAATTCATTCGTCTCGTTCCCTCGTGGTTATTCCACGCATCCGTCAGTCACGGGACGTTCTTGATGTGGTCAGTATATCATATTTTTTTCTCCTTGTCAAGCGGCATGTAAAACTTTCGCCGTTTTGACAGGAAGAGGATAAATTTCACTAAAGTAACTCTCCCTTTTCAACAAAATTCCCGCAAAAAACGAATAATCTGTTTCTCTGCGCAGATTCGATCATTTTCTGTGCAGATTCGATCAATCTTTTCTCATCCCTTGCAAATAAAATTTGAACATGCTATACTGTTTTCACAGACATTTTATTAAGGAGCAGCACCATGAGTCAATTTGTTCGTATCTGCGCAGTTCTTCTAATTCTATCCATGTTTGCACTGACAGCCTGCGATAAAGCATCTGTCGGTGATGATGAAATCACTTCAGAAGCTATTCCGAGTACCGAAAGTTACCATGATACCGAGGTGACGGAAGATCCCGAAACTCTCAAGGACATTCTGACTCCAGAGGAGCTTTGGGATAAGACGGCAGGCTCCTGGGTTGCCCAGATGATCGGTGTTACCTGGTCAGCCCCCACGGAATTTGTCTACTGCGGCAGGCTCATTCCCGAACAGGATGTACCCGTCTGGACACCCGAAACCATTAATAACGCCTACGGACAGGATGACCTTTATGTGGAAATTCCCTTTCTCGATGCCATGAAGGACCACGGCGTAAACTGCTCGCTGGATATTCTGGGGCAGTATTTCGCCGATTCCAAATTCGGACTCGCTCATGCCAACCTCATCGGCAGGGAAAATCTTCGGGCAGGCATCCCTGCAGCCGAAGCGGGTCATTACAAATACAACTGGCACGCCGATGACATCGACTGGCAGATCGAAGCCGACTTTGTAGGCAATATCTACCCCGGACTGCCCTCCGAAGCGGCGGCGCGCGCCTTTGAGATCGGACATCTGATGAACTACGGTGATGGCGTTTACGGCGGTGTCTTTGTGTCTGCCATGCATTCAGCCGCATTCCGTGCAGCCTCCATCCGTGAGATTGTCAACGCCGGAATCGCAGCAGTACCAACCGGCAGTAAGTTCCGCACGCTCATGGAGGAAGTGCTTGCCGCCTATGATGCAGGCATGGCATGGGAGGATTGCTGGCTGCAAATTGAGGATAAATGGGTCAACGACGACAAGTGCGCCGAGGGTAAGGGTGCCTTCAACATCGATGCCAAGCTCAATGCCGCATATGTGCTCATCGGCATGCTCTGGGGCGAGGGTGATTTGGAGGATACCATTATCATCTCCATGCGCTGCGGTCAGGACAGCGACTGCAATCCCTCAACATCAGCAGCAATTCTCGGTAATTTCTACGGTCTTTCGGGAATCAAGCAGCGTTTCAAGTCTGCGGCTGATTTTGATAACGCAGTCTTTGCCTATACCGATTACACCCTCGGCGACTGCATCCAGATCAACTGCGATCTGGCGGCAGAATATTTAGACAGCATGGGATATGCTGTTGAAGGCGGATGGAAGCTTCCTTTGATCACCGATGTTACCCCTGTCCCCCTCGAGCAGTGGCCGGATAACGAGATCACAGCCTATCTCAACGTCACGCCGAAAGCCGATGGCATTGTCGATATCAAGCTGCTTTATGTAGCTCCCGATGAAAACGTGACAGTAAAAATGGATATGGGAGACGGCATCGTCCTTGGCGCCGTTGTCCCCTCTTATACATATCTGCAGGCGGGCGAATATACCATCACAGCCACCGTCTCGGACAGCAAAGGGCGCTCCTGTACTGTCAGCAAAACGGTCATCGCCACCGGTGAGCGCGGCTTCAGCATCACCGGAGACTGCTCGGTTACCTCACCTCTCGGCGGAGGCTCACGCAATATCGGTGTTATCTGCGACGGTGCGATTCCCGCAGACGGAGATATCACCAAACAGTATGACACCTTCGGCGGAGATGGCAGTGACCTCACCTTCGATGCCCTCTTCGATCGCAGAGTTACGGTCAGCCATGTCTACTTTACCGAGGGAGCGCACTTCGGTGATGGCGGCTGGTTCTATAAGGCACCGACTCTTGAGCTTCTCGTAGACGGTGAATGGATTGAAGCCTCCTATACACTCAGTCCCCTCTACATCGAGGTCGATGATATGAACGCGCAGGGCTCACCCTATGAAACCTTCACCTTCACACTCGATACACCTGTCAAGTGTGAGGGCGTGCGTGTACGCGGTGAGGGCGGCGGCACAGCCATGTTCGCATCCTGTGCTGAGCTTGATGTGGGCTTCACCGAGGTGGAGAATCCCACCTTCTCAGGCAGCGACAGTATCGCCGAGGAGAGCATCATCATTGTCTCCGAATCCAATCCCGGAGGCGCCGGCTGCAAGGACATCGAGATCATCCGTGACGGAATTATCCCAAAATCGGGTGAATCTCATGAAAAAGTGCAGTATGACACCTTTACAAACCGCAGTGACGAGCATGAGGAATACTTCGGATATATGTTCCGCCGCAGCTATACTGTAAGCTCGCTCAGCTTCACAGAGGGTGCACACTTCAGCAACGGCGGTTGGTTCAAGGATGGCAGCATCCGTGTGGAAGTGCTCATTGACGGCAATTGGATGACGGTGGAAACCGATGTGAATCCGGCATACCCCAACGGAAACGCACAGGGCAAATTCGGCAAAAACTATCAGACCTACACCTTCACGCTGAAAACACCAACCTCCTGTAGCGGAATCCGCATCATCGGCACAGCCGGCGGTGATGCAAACTTCTCCTCGGCAGCAGAGCTTTCGGTGGAAGGCGTCGCAGATTAAACACAAAGCAGTCATTTCACACCAATCGAAATGACTGCTTTTTTGTTGCCTCAATATTATAAATAGTGCTTCAGACACTTCACTACATGTCCGTCAGGACCTGTCACATCCTTGGCGCAGACCATGGAGTTGAGAATCGCTTCCTCTGCTGCTTCACCTGCCGCGCGGAAGAGCATGTTCATTCTGCCTTCCTTCACACAGGCGATGTTCATGATGTCGCCGCCCTTATCCTCCGATATCACATTCGCAGTTGAAAATCCGATGAAGACTTCACCGCTTCCGTGTCCGATGTAGGAACCAAGCCGCGCAATGCCCACCGAACAGCGCTTGACGACACGCTTCAGCTGGCGCGCGGTCAGCGGAACATCACAGGCGAGGACAATGATAATCGAGCCTTTATCGCACTCACTGCCCGAGGTGCTTTTGACAATCTCCTCACCGATGCGTCTGCCGTTTATAACAAGATCGGCGGTAGATCCGTAGTTGGACTGTACCAGCACGCCAATTGTGTACTCTTTTCCGTCCAGCTCCACCACGCGGGATGCCGAGCCGATGCCGCCCTTCAGTCCGTAGCAGACCGTTCCCGCGCCTGCTCCCACATTGCCTTCCTCAAAATCTTCAGAGGCAGTCTGAATCGCTTCCATCACATGCTCACATCTGACTGCGCGCTCTGTAATGGTATTCAGCGCTGAATCATTGCACTCGCCAACCACCGGATTAACGCTGCGAACAAACATACCGTCGGCGTTGCAGCTATCGATCATATACTGCACAACAGCATCCGACACCAGCCCCACATTCAGCGTATTGGTCAGCGCAATCGGTGTTTCGAGCGTTCCCAGCTCGTCAATCTGGATGGTGCCTGCAGTCTTTCCGAAACCGTTATGCACATAGGATGCGGCTATCAGCTTATCGCGGAAGATATTGCTCTTTGAAGGCATGACCACTGTAACGCCGGTGTTATGTGCTTCATTTCGGATGGTGCTGTGACCGACGGTGACACCCGCCACATCGGAAATTTTATTCAGTTTTCCTCTTTTGCCGTTGCCGATGCGGATGCCGTAGTCGAAGATTCTTTTCTGATTCATCGTTTTTACCTCATTTATTTACACATATCAACAAATGCCCCAAAGAGTGCCGCAAAGGCATCATAACGGGCGGTATAATTTTCGGGATGGAACTGTACGCCAAAGACAGACTTGCTCTCATGCTCAATCGCTTCAATGATTCCGTCAGAGCAGCGTGCGGTCACCTGAAATCCGGGAGCAGCAGTCTTGACTGCCTGATGATGGTAAGAGTTTGTCATCACCTGCTTGCCGAAAATGCGGTACATGAGTGAGTCATCCTCGCAGGTAATCATGTGATAGGGTTCATCCCTGGCATCGGCAGGCCCTTTGTGAGAGTTTGCCTGCGGGCACTGGGAAGGGATATCCTGCCAAAGCGTGCCGCCGAAAGCCACATTGATGACCTGCACACCGCGGCAGATACCGAAAACAGGCTTACCAAGCTCGGCAGCGGCACGGATGAGCGCAATCTCGAATCTGTCCAGCGAAAGATAGACATCACGCACCCCCGGGATCGTCTCCTCGCCATAGAGCATGGGATGTACATCATCGCCGCCCGGTATCAGTATGCCGTCACAATGCGCGGCATATTCCTTTGCCACAGCTTCATCTCCCTCGGGGAGCAAAAGAGGTGCACCGCCAGCCATCGTAATCGATCGAACATAGTCGCCCCCTGTCATAAAGGCACCTCTTGTGCCGGTGGAGCGTGAAAGATAGGCGGTTATGCCAATGATCGGTTTCATGATAGTCCTCCATTCTCAAAATGCCAGCGGATCGACAATTTCTGCAACCTCGCCGCACTCATAATAGACTCGCGGAACTCTGGGAGCGATTCCGCAAACAAGCTCATAATTGATGGTTCCTGCAAGGGCCGCCAGCTCCTCTGCGGTAATGCCCTCTCCCATCAGGGTAGCCTCATCTCCAACCTTGATGTCGGGGAGTGCTGTGGCATCCACCATAAACTGATCCATGCAGACTCTGCCCACAATGGGAAGAGACACACCTCGTACCATCACGCGGGCTTTCCCCGACAGCAGTCTGGGATAACCATCGGCATAACCAACAGGAATGGTTGCAATCACACACTCCTGCTCGGCATGCCACATCGCACCGTAGCTGACGCTGTCCCCCGGATTCACATGCTTTACATGAGCAACGTGACTGTAAAGGGACATGGCGGGAATCAAATCGACATTCTCCTTCACCACCTCGTCGGAAGGATAAAGTCCGTATACCGAGATGCCGAAACGCACCATATCAAGGAAGTCGATATCAAAATCGATCACCGCCGCGCTGTTGCACATATGTACCCGGCTTGGCTTCACACCGCAATCGTCAAGTTTTTCTTTAAAGGCAAGAAAGCGCGCCATCTGCCCTTTCGTGTGATTCTTATCGAACTCATCGGCACAGGCAAAATGCGTGAACAGTCCTTCAATTTTCAAATCGGGCAGCGCCGCAATCTCACAGGCTGCATCAACCGAGCTGTCAATTTCCGCTTCGGTTGTACGCAGTCCGATGCGTCCCATGCCGGTATCAGCTTTGAGATGAAGAAGTGCGCACTTTCCGACTCTTGCTGCCGCAGCCGATATTTCTTTTGCGGTATCAACATCAAAGACAGTCAGACGCACATCATGCTCGATCAGCGTCTCCCAGCTCGAAGCGAAGGTTGCACCGAGAATCAGAATCGGCTCCTCAATTCCGCCGCGGCGAAGCTGCATCGCCTCACCGGCTGTGGCAACACCATATCCCCAGACAAGCCCTTCTCTGCTCAGCCGCCTTGCAATGGGAAGCGCACCGTGACCGTAGCCGTTTGCCTTGATCACCGCGAGGACATCACGGTTCGTTTTATTTTTCGCCGCGCGCAGATTGTGAGCGATGGCGTCAAGATCAATTTTAGCGTATATACGCTCAGGGAGATTCAATATGATACCTTCTTTTGTTTGATATTTTATAATATTTCTGTCAGCTTGTCGATAGTTCGAATGGTATAATCGGGCTTTTCTTTGATAAATTCGGGCATGTTATCATAGATATTGTTCAGCCATACCATTCCCATCCCTGCACGCTTGGCACCCATTACGTCAAAGGGATGATCCCCCACATAGAGACAGTCAGCAGCATCACAGGACATTTTTTCTAAAAAATATTTATAAATCCTCGGATCAGGCTTTTCATATCCCACTTCAGCCGATATGACAACCGCATCAAAATAACTGTACAATCCGCATTCCTTCAGATAATCGGATAACTCCGCAGAATAATTGGAGATGATTCCCAGTCTGTATTTTTCCTTCAGCATTTGCAAAATTCGATGAACGTTTTTCTTCACCGTTTTTTTCTGCTTAACCCGTTTCATGCCCGCAATAAATGCATCTTTTAATGCATCGCTTTTCAGCTGTTCTGAAACAGTGGGAATCGCCATGATCCGATCATTGATGTAAGCCATAAAAGCATCATCATCCATTCGCTCTGCACCGTTGATTTCACGAAGAATCTGTTCCGCTACGCTCAACTCGGTTATGCGGCTTACCTCAAGTGCTGTCTCGCGGCCAATCTCAATACCGATATCGGCAAACCTGTCTGTAACAACGGTAATCTGATCGGGTACATATTCAATAAGTGTATCTCCCACATCAAAGACGATAACTTTATACATATGGCAGCCTCCCAAATGGATATAAAATATTATAGCACGACTCCCAAATAAAATCAATAAGGAAGTCGTGCTTGAATTCGCTTTCGCTCATTATATGCTCGACTCCCAAATAAAATCAATAAGGAAGTCGTGCTTG
>JAFQEJ010000020.1 GCA_017399105.1 Clostridia bacterium | reverse complement strand
GCAACAAAAGGGAAAATTATAGAAACAAAATCGATTGTTTCGAAAGACATACTCAAGCTACTGTTGAGGTGATTCAAACTAATGTTGACATTGTGAAAAAATTGTGCTATAATCAATTAATACTAAATAATCACAAAAATATGATATTTTAATTATGGAGGAAACAATGAAAAAGCTGAATCGAGCGTTCGCTCTTTTTATGGCACTTTGTATGGCATCATCCATGTTTGCCTGTGCAGGTGAGTCTGATGGCAGTGCAGATACCGACATCGTAACAACCAATGCCGCCGAAACAAGCCCCGAAGAAACCGAAGATACCCGTGTGTATCCCGATCTTCCGACCGATGTGACCTTTAACGGCGAGGATTTCAAATTTCTGCACTGGGAAGTTCTCTCCTGGAATGACAACAACAGTAAGGATCTCTACGCCGAGGCTGAGATCGGCGATACCATCAACGACGCTGTCTACCGCAGAAATGTCGCCATCGAAGATCAGTACGGTGTCAAGTTCAGCGTGGATTACAAGGGACATGATGTGGTGATCAATGACTACAACAAGATCATTACATCCAATGACAGCCCCTACGACGTCATCTTCCCACGCCTGACCGACTCCACATCCTTTGTGGCTCAGGGTTATTACTACAACCTGAAAAATCTGCCCTATATCAATTTTGAGAATCCCTGGTGGGATCAGAAGTCGGTACAGGATCTTTCCATCGACAATAAGCTGTTCATGGTGGCATCCGATATCACCATTATTGATAAGGACGCAACCGCAGCGATGATCTTCAACAAACAGATGGTGCTTGATTATAATCTGCCCGATATGTATGAACTGGTCAATACCGGCAAATGGACGCTGGATGTTATGCTCGATGCAACCAAGGGCGTAGCAGGTGATATCGATGGTAACTCTGTGATTGATCAGAATGACCGTTACGGTATCATCGGTCAGCTCGACTTCTCCATGTCCGCCTTCACCGGAGCAGGCGCACGCTTCGCCACCAAGGATGAGGACGATCTGCCGGTTTATACCTTCTACAACGAAAAAAATATCGCCATCTGCGAGAAGATTCTTGACATCATGTACGATAAAGAGAACTTCTTCAATGCACATCTATGGGAAAGCACAACTGCAGATTCAAACGACATGTTTGCAAATAATCAGGGACTTTATAAATGGATCCGTCTTGACGATGTAACAAGACTCCGTCAGACCGAGACCGAGTTCGGTATTATCCCCACTCCCAAGTATGAGGAATCCCAGGAGGAATACTATTCCACCATCAGCGTACATACATGCGGTCTGATTACGATCCCCGTCATCTATGATAAACCCGAAAAGGCGGGACTCATCCTCGAGGCGCTGGCTGCTGAATCCAAGTACACGCTCCAGCCTGCATATTATGATATTGCACTCAAGACCAAGGGTGCCCGCGACGACGAATCAGCAGCAATGCTCGATATTATCGTTAACCAGCGTGTATACGATTTCGGTGATATCTTCGGCTTCGGTGATTTCGCTTCTACCTGGCTCCAGCTCACCCGCTCAGGCAATCAGGATATTGCTTCGCTCTACGAAAAGAACGAGAAGAAGATTAACAAAGCCATCGATAAGCTGGTGGAAAAGGTCACTGAGCTTGACTAAAATCGAAGTGTCTGCTGTAAATGCTGCATTTACAGCAGACCTTTTTTATATAATCTATCAATATCGCTTGACAAGTGCCGTAAAATAGTGTATGATCAATTATAACACAACATGTTATAAATGTTATATTCAGTTTTACATAGGAGGTACTTCCATGTTTGATCTCAATGCCAATCTCATGCAGGCGGTGGAGAGCTCACACCTGCTCCGCGACAAGCTCCTTGCCGATCGTACAAGACCCGGCTATCATTTCGCCGCTCCCGAGGATCTCGGCTATCCCGGCGATGTCAACTGCTGTTTCTATGCCCGCGGCAGATACCATCTCATGTATCTTTACGCCAGCCGCTCCGACTATTTCCGCTACGGTCATATGTCGAGTATCGATTTGGTTCATTGGCGCAGTCATCCCGATGCGGTCATGCCCGATGATCTGGACGGCGGTATCTTCTCGGGCGGTGCATTCGTCGACGATGACGGTACCTGCTACATGGCATACTGGGCACTTCCCGGAAAGCAGGGCGGTGCAGGCGGTGTAAGAATTGCCAAGAGCAGCGACCGCAATTATGAGGTCTGGGAGAAGTTTGAGGACTATATTCTTGAAGGCACCGAGCCCGGCTATGCTGTGATCAAGGACAGCGAAGGCAATGATGTTTATGTGGGCTGTGCTGATCCCAGCAACATTTGGAAGAAGAACGGAAAGTATTATATTCAGCACGGTGCGCTTCCGGTACTCATTCACTTCGGTGTATCGGGTCATCCCGACCACGTGAATGCAGCAAAGAATCCCGACACACCCGATAATGTCAAGGGCGACTGGGTTGATCTCTTCGAGAGCGAAGATCTGCACAACTGGCGCTGGCTCCACCGGTTCTATGAGCGCCGCAATGATGACAGCTGGACGGACTGGAACGAGGATGATATGTGCCCTGTATTCCTCCCCCTTCCCGCATCCGAGGATGGCGGCAAGGAGAGCGGAAAGTACCTGCAGCTCTTTATCTCGCACAACAAAGGCTGTCAGTACTATATCGGCGAGTACGACACCGAGGCAGATCTCTTCTATCCCGAGGCTCACGGACGTATGTCCTGGAAGGATGAAGCCTTCTTTGCTCCCGAAGCCCTGAAGGCACCTGACGGACGCTATATTATGTGGGCATGGCTCCATGACAATCTGGAGGATGACGGCAACGATTTCCACAGTTTGGGCTGGACAGGCGTATTTTCCATGCCTCGATCCCTCTGGCTCCGCAAGGACGGCACGCTGGGCATCGCTCCCATCAAGGAAATGCGTTCACTGCGCTACAACGAGACTAAAGACTTGGATGCGCTCGATCCTCTTTCCTGCGAGATTAAGCTGAAGTTCAAAGTAGAAGCAGGAGCTGAGTGCGGCATGTATGTCCACATGTCCCCCGACGGAAGCGAGTACACCAAGGTTTACTATGATGAAGCAGCCCGCGAGCTGGTGATGGATCTGAGAAATTCGGGCAAGGGCAGCTGGCGTGTTGAAGAGCGTGCTCCCCTTGACATCAAGCCGGGCGAGAAGCTGACTCTCGACATTTTCATCGACCACGCAGTTGTTGAAGTTTTCGCAAACAAGCGTCAGGCAATCTGCCGCCGTGCCTTCACTACCGCTCCCGAGAATGTTTGCATGAAGGTCATTTCCGAGAACGCAGAACTCTGTTCACTCAATGCATGGGACATGATGCCCTCCAACATGTACTAAGCCGGCAGCCACCGTGCCGGTGGACGGCCTGTATCGGTGTTAGGCAGATGAAGCCTAATATACATACCACGAAGGTGAAGATGTGCATGAGATTTTTAATATCCACCGTGCCGGTGGACGGCCTGTATCGGCGTTAGGCAGATGAAGCCTAATATGCATACCACGAAAGTGAAGATGTGCATGAGATTTTTAATATCCACCGTGCCGGTGGACGGCTTGTATCGGTGTTAGGCAGATGAAGCCTAATATACATACCACGAAGGTGAAGATGTGCATGAGATTTTTAATATCCATCGTGCCGGTGGACGGCCTGTATCGGTGTTAGGCAGATGAAGCCTAATATACATACCACGAGGGTGGAGATATTCGAAAGTGAATTAAGTTGAATATAAAGATGCTGTGAAGTGATTCATGGCATCTTTTTCATTGACAAAAAAGAATTTATCGTATAGAATAGTTTATAAGAATTTTTGAAAGGATTGATTTTTTATGATGATACCCGCGCCTGTGAAAAAAGGAGACAAGGTTGCTGTGATTGCTCCTGCTACCACACCCTCGGAGGAAAAGCTGAATGGCGGCGTTGCCTATCTTGAATCGCTCGGTCTAAAGCCGGTTGTATTTGAATCCTGCCGCAGTCTCCATGGTTTTTTCGCCGGTGATGACGAGCTGCGCGCTGCTGATCTGATGGAGTCATTCACCAATAACGAATATAAGGCGGTTATCTGTGCACGAGGCGGATATGGTACACAGCGACTTCTGAAGAAACTGGATTTTGATGCGATTGCAGCGCACCCCAAGCGTTTCTTCGGCTACAGCGATATTACTGCGCTTCATCTGGCGATTGCGGGACACTGCAGATATGTGACCTATCATTCGCCCATGCCCGCATCCGAGTTTTACGGCGAGTGCGATGATCTGACAAAATCGCAGTTTGAAGCCGCGCTCTTCGGTGACCCGCTTTGCGATGAGATTGAGGGTGAAGCATACATTGCAGGCGATTGCGAGGGACAGCTTTATGGAGGCAATCTGTCACTGGTGGCAAGTCTGGTCGGCACTCCCTACATGCCCGATATGACCGGAAAGATTCTCTTTCTCGAGGATGTGGATGAGCGCCCCTACACCATCGACCGCATGATGACACAGCTTCGCAATGCGGGTGTACTCGATGCCTGTGCAGGATTGGTGCTGGGCTATTTCACCAACTGTGGTCTCACCGATTACAGCAATTCGCTGACTGTAGATGAAGTTTTCGCCGAGCAGTTGGCTGATTTTGGGAAGCCGGTACTACGCAATGTGAAATTCGGTCACGATACTCCTACCTATACACTTCCCGAGGGGGCACATGTACGAATTTGCGGTGGAAAGCTGGAGCTGCTGTAAAACAAAGTGATCTGGACAAAATTGCAGTGACCGATACTGTTTTATATACAAATATACCGAAAAGGCATAAATGCTTCTGCGTTTATGCCTTTTATAATGTATTTTTGCTCATTTTTATGCCGCAATATCGCACAGTGCTATTTTCATAATACTGGACAAAATTAAGAAAAGTATCAAATTTATAAGCTTAAAAATATCGAAAATTTATGCAAAGCGGCGCAATCTATTGACCGCAGCCTGAAAAACGTGCTATGATGATATCACAGATATGAGCATAATCTCATAAAACGTTTATGAATTGAAAGGAAAAACGACGATGATGACAACCAGAAGAACTGCAGCGCCGATGCGCATGATCGCCTGTCTCCTTGCACTCCTCATGTTGGCTTCCTGCGGAAATGCGGATGTGCCGGAGGAAACAAAGGCGGCGGTAACAACAGCGGCACCTGTCGAAACTGAAGCACCCAAGCCGGCCGACGGTCTTGAGAATGTCGATATGGACGGCTTTGAGATGAATATTCTCGCAAGCCTCACCCGTTGGACAAAAGCTCAGTATTTAACTGAAGAAAACGGCGAGCCTGTTAATGATGCACTTTATAAGCGCAACAGATATCTGGAGGAGCGATTCAAGGCAAAATTCAATATACATCAGGACGAATCCCAGAGTCATGGCGATGTCGCGCTGATGGTTGCAAATCAGATCAACAGCGATGACCACAAGTTTGAGGTTGTTTCAATTTATGATATATATATCAAGAACTTCATGCCCTGTGTGTCCGACTGGAACAACATTCCTCATCTGAGATTGAATGAGGTGTGGTGGAATCCCGATGCCACCGAAGTATATAACTGGGGCGGCAAGCAGATCGCTCTTAACGGCTACACCAGTATCAGTGCCGCAAGCTGCACCAATGGCGTGGTTTTCAATAAAGATATGCTGAAGGCTTTGAATTTTGATCAGAATGAGCTCTACAACAGCGCAAGAGAAGGCAGCTGGACCCTTGACAAGATGTATGAATACGGCAAGGCAGCGGTACAGGATCTGAACGGTGACAGTATATACGACGATCAGGATCAGTGGGGCTTCCATGATGCAGCCTCGACCAAGGCATTTGTCAATGCGGCTGTAGCTTCGTCGGGTGTTCGCTATATTGACTATGACGAGGATCACTACCCGGTATTTGCTTTCGATAATGAGCGCAGCATCAGCGTACTTCAGACCTTCATCGATAAGACCTTTACAAGCGGTGCTTATTGGACCAATGTTAAGAATCCCGACAATGGAACCGAGCCCCTCTTCTTCGAGCTGAACCGCTCGCTCTTTGCTCAGGCAAACCTGATGGGCATGGAGAACTTAAGAAACGTAGAGGGCTTTGAGATTGGTATACTCCCCTTCCCGAAATTTGACGAATCTGTGGAGAATTACCGCTCATTGTCTGTAGGAAGCTCGGCACTCTTCCTGCTTCGTACCACAACACCCGATAAATATGAAAATCTCGGTATTCTCCTCGAGGCAATGGCTTACTATACTTATCATGAGGTGCTGCCGATCTACAAGGAAGTTGCCCTCAAAACCAAAGCTGCCCGCGATGATGAAAGCGCCGATATGCTCGATATTATTTTCAGCACCATCAGCTTTGATTTAGGTCACAGCCTCGAATCACTGGTTACAAAGCCTATCATCAATGATACCTTTATCATGCAGGACAGCGGAAGAGTTGCTTCTGCCATCGAAAAAAATAAGAAGAGAATTCAGACTCAGGTGGATGATCTGATCGAAGCTTCCGAATTGGTTGGATAAAACTGCAAACTGAATGAAGTGCGAGCTGCACCCTGTTGTCAGTGTTATGATAAAATTATCGACTGACAACAGGGTGCAGTTTTTTGCGAATTTATGCAGTGCGGCAGTATCGGTATCATAAACATCTATTGAAAAATTATGATAAATATCAATATTTTAACGAATACTGTCATAATATTATCAATATATTCGTTTTTCTTGACAATGCGCCGGTGCTCTGCTATAATGCAGATAATACCACTCAAGGAGGTATATCATGAAAAAACGTACAGACAGTTCCTTTGGACTGCATTTTGATTTTCACGCATCCCCCTATCCCGGACGGCCTGCGGTGGGCGCAACGTTGAAGGAGAAGGATATTCGTGAAATCTGCCGCACAATTCGCCCCGATTTTCTTCAGATCGACTGCAAGGGTCATCCCGGCTGGGCATCCTATCCCACCGAGTGCGGCAATGCCATGCCCGAGTTTGTCGGAGATCCGCTTGAGCTCTGGCGCAGAGTTACCCGTGAGGAAGGTGTTGCCCTCTATATGCACTATTCCGGCGTTATAGACTACAATTATTGCGCGAAACATCCTGAGGATGCTGTGATGAATCCCGATGGCAGCCGCTCTGAGGGAGCTACCCGTACACTCGGTCCCTATGTTGATAACCTCGTAATCCCTCAGCTCATGGAGCTGGCGGGCAAATATGGCGTTGACGGTGTATGGCTGGACGGCGAATGCTGGGGCACGACGGTGGATTACCATCCCGACACAGTGGCAGCATTTGAGCGTGAATGCGGCATCGATCTGGAAGGCAAGCTTCCCGTGAAGCGCGGCGATCCCTACTATGACGAATATCGCGAATTCAATCGTGAGCTCTTCCGCCGCTATGTGCGCCATTACACAGACGCTGTACATGAGAAGTATCCCGATTTTCAGATTGCCTCCAACTGGGCCTTCTCGGATCACATGCCCGAAGCTGTCAGTGCCAATGTTGATTTCCTTTCGGGTGATTTCAACCCCTGGAATTCCTACAATATCGCCCGTTATGCAGGCAGAACGCTGGCAGGCCAGGATCGCACATGGGATCTGATGGCGTGGAACTTCCGTCATCAGGATGCCGACAGACCGCCCATGATGACCAAACATCCCGTTCAGATCATGCAGGAGGCATCCACCATCCTGGCAGTAGGCGGCGGTTTTCAGACCTACATCACTCAGTATCCCGACGGTGCCCCACGTATGGAAGAAATTCGTCCCATGACTGCTGTAGCTGAATTTGTCCGCGCCCGCATCCCTTATTGCTTCCGCGGCAAAGCCGAGCATGAAGCAGTGATTCTCCTCTCGACCCATGACCGCAGCCTTGAATCCGAGGGACTCTATAGCCGCGGCGGATATATGCGTGTGGTTGGTATCACCACTCTCATCTGTGATACCGGACGCTCGGTTGAAATCGCCTGCGAGCATAATCTCATGGACAAATGCGGTGACTTTAAGCTGATCATTCTGCCCGAGCTTGCCTACGGATTGGCTCCCGAGACGATGGACGGTCTGCTTGAATACGCAAAGCGCGGCGGCAGCCTGCTGCTCACCGGTGTGAATACCTGTAAGCTCTTCGCAGATTACAGCGGACTCTTCACGATTGACCGGACCGATCATAAGGACAATTGGCGCTGGCTCACCATTGGAAGTAACGAATTTGCAAAGATCAAGGATCTGCGCAGCGTTACCGCTGAAAACGCCGAAATCGTTGCTACCCTCGGCGAATCTCAGCGTGAGATGAATCAGCACGCCGCTGTCATCCTTCCGTACGGCAAGGGCAAGATCGCTCTTATCGCCGGCGATATTGGCACACAGTACGGAGCATGCAATCAGTATATGCATCGAAAGCTGATCGATCTTCTCTGTGATAAGCTCTACACACCGAAGGTTAAAGCCAAAGCACTCGGTACTCTTGAGATGGTGGAGCTGAACAAGGATGGCAAACTCTTCATTCAGCTCATCAATGCCAATGGCAATCATGCCTCCATGGAATGTGCAACAGAGGATCAGATCCCGCCTATTGTCGATATTAAGCTTCAAATCAAGCTGGATAAAGCTCCCAAGGTGCTGATTCTTCAGCCCGAGGGAAAAGAAATTCCTTTTGACTACAAGGATGGAATTGCTGCAGTTGAGATTGACAGAATCAATCTGTATGACATTCTTGAGGTTGTCGAATAAAAACAAAAAGGACTGCATTTTGCAATGCAGTCCTGATTATTTTTGCAGATTAGTTCTTGCTGACCTTGCGCTGAATGAACTTGACACACTCAACAATCGGAATGGTGAGAACAGCAAGGCCAATGGCGATGGCATACTCAACGAAGGAGATAGACTCAAAGCCGAAAGCGGTAGCGAGGAAGGGAATTTCGCAGACAAGCGTTGTCAGAACGAAGCTGCCAAGGGCTGCGAAGGTGAGGAACTTGTTAAAGCTTCCAAGGGTAAGGATGCTGCCGCGCTGAGAACGCATGTTGAAGCTGTGGAAAATCTCAGCCATACTCATGGTAAGGAATGCCATGGTCATACCATCGGCGCTGTTGGTGATTTCCCAGTTGCCGCTCTCAATGAAGTGACCGATGAAGTAGGAGAGGATGGTGAGCACCGAAACCATGATGCCCTGATATGCGATATCAACGCCCATGCCGCCCGAGAAGATACCGGCCTTTGCAGGACGGGGCTGACGCTTCATGATGCCGGGTTCTGCTTTTTCCATGCCCAGAGCGAGAGCCGGGAAGCAGTCGGTAACCAGGTTGATCCAGAGCAGGTGTACAGGCTTGAGAATGGTGAAGCCCAGGAGAGTTGCGGTGAAGATACTGATAACCTCACTCATGTTGGAGCCAAGAAGGAACTGGATCGCCTTACGGATGTTGTCGTAAATGCGGCGGCCTTCCTCGACCGCGCCTACGATGGTGGCAAAGTTGTCATCAGCAAGAACCATGTCAGCGACATTCTTGGTGACGTCGGTACCGGTGATACCCATACCAACGCCGATATCAGCAGACTTAATGGAAGGCGCATCGTTGACACCGTCACCGGTCATAGCGGTGACATAGCCTGCGCCGCGCCAAGCGTTGACAATACGGGTCTTGTGCTCGGGCTGTACGCGGGCGTAAACAGCGATCTCGGTGAACTGCTTGCCGAATTCTTCATCGCTCATTTCGGAGAGCTGTGCGCCGGTGATGGCACGCTTGCCCTCAGTGAGAATACCAAGCTCCTTAGCGATGGCGACTGCAGTGTCTACATGGTCGCCGGTGATCATAATCGCACGGATACCTGCGCTGTTGCACTCGGAAATAGCGTCCTTAACTTCGGGACGTACAGGGTCGATCATACCTACAAGGCCGACGAAGCAGAGATCACACTCCAGATCCTCGGGCTCATAGCTTGCGGGAGCAGCGTCATAATTACGCATAGCCGAAGCAAGCACGCGGAGCGCACGGTCTGCCATTGCCTTATTGGACTTCAGAATATCGGCGCGTTTTGCATCGGTCATGGGAGTGACCTTGTCGCCCTCAAGATAATACGCACAGCGGCGGAGAATTTCATCGGGCGCGCCCTTTGTATACTGAACAACCTTGCCGCCGCAATTGTGAACAGTGGACATCATCTTACGTCCGCTGTCGAAGGGAGCTTCACCCAGACGGGGAGCTTCAGCCTTGAGGTTGTACTTCTTCAGATTCAGCTTTGCAGCATAAGCAACCAGCGCAGCCTCGGTGGGCTCACCGGTTACAACATCTTTGTCATCGATCTCGGCATCCGAGCAGAGCGCCATGGAGGTAGCCAGCAGCGCTTCGTCCTCGCCGTAATGATCCACAACCGTCATCTTGTTCTGAGTCAGCGTACCTGTCTTATCCGAGCAGATGATCTGTGCACAGCCGAGTGTTTCAACCGCGGTCAGGCGGCGGATGATGGCATTGCGCTTTGACATGTTTGTAACGCCGATCGAGAGAACAACTGTAACAACCGCAGCCAGACCCTCGGGAATTGCGGCAACAGCAAGAGAAACTGCAACCATGAAGGAGTTGAGCACAGTACCGAATTCAAAGCCGTCGCGGATGAGCTGAACGCCGAAGATGACGATACAGATGCCAAGCACCAGCCAGGTAAGAATCTTGGAGAGCTGAGCCAGCTTGATCTGGAGAGGAGTCTGACCCTCTTCAGCCTTTGCGAGGGCATCGGCAATCTTACCCATTTCGGTGTCCATACCGGTGGCAGTTACAACATAAGTGCCGCGTCCGTATGCAACGGTGGAGCCCATGTAAACCATGTTCTTGCGGTCACCCAGCGGAACCTCTTTGGAGTCTGTCAGATTGATGATATCGATAAACTTGGTGACCGGAACACTCTCGCCGGTGAGGGCAGCTTCCTCAATCTTGAGGGATGCATTCTCGATCAGACGGCCGTCAGCGGGAACCGAGTCACCTGCTTCCAGCAGAACGATGTCACCAACAACCAGATCTTCACTCTTAACGATGGAGAGCTTGCCGTCGCGCAGTACCTTTGACGTGGCGGCACTCATTTCCTGCAGGGCTTCAATCGCCTTTTCTGCTTTGTTCTCCTGATATACGCCGAGCACCGCATTGATGATGACGACGAACAGGATGATGAATACATCGATGGGACTTTCATGTTCAATAACAGCGGTGACCGCACTGATTGCTGCCGCAACCAGAAGAATGATGGTCATGGGATCTGCCATCTGCTTGAAGAACTGCTTGATGATGGAATCCTTTTTGGCTTCTTTCAGCTTGTTCTTGCCGTTTTTCTCAAGGCGTGCGTTGGCTTCTGCGGTGGTAAGACCTTCTTTTACCGCGGCACATTCTTTGAGAACCGATTCAATGTCCGAGTCGTAAAACTTCATTGTTTTCCTCCCAAAAGTTCTTCCTTACAACAGGGTGAAGGCAAATAAAAAACTCATGTACAACAGATGCTGTACATGAGTCTCGTCATTTAACATAAGCCAAGCGAGCGATCGCTATGATGTTGACTTACAACGCATCTACAACAAATATGTAGGGTACGCCGACTACTCCCTCAATGTAAGGATGATTATGGTAATATTATAGCGCGTAAATTGTGTGCGTTATACAGACGTTTGATAAATTAGCTGTAAAGAATATGTGAACAAAAACTATTTTATGCGGATGAGTGTACGAAGCCCTTCAGCGATTGCCGCAAGAAAGTGCTCAGCCTCTTCTGTTTTGTTGGAGCCACAAAGTGAAACGCGGATCGTACAGTCAGCCTCCTCCTTTGTCAGACCGAAGCCTGCGAGCACATGGTTCTCATGCTTTCCGTGAGAAGAGCACGCGGAACCGCTGGAAACACAGATTCCTTGCCCCGAGAGATAGTGGAGCATTGTCTCACTCTTGATCCGAGGCAGTGTGAGTGACAGGATGTGGGATGCGTATTCGCCTTTGGGGGTGTTCAGTCGGATTTCGGGATCGAGCCCCTCTGCAATGACCGTCCGCAGGGCTGCAGCATGCTTCATATTCTCCTTCAGCGATGCGAGTCCGGTTTCACAAGCTGCCGCAAATCCGGCAATGCCGATCGTATTTTCGGTGCCCGAGCGCATGCCATCCTCCTGACCGCCGCCGAGTATCACGGGAGTCAGCCGTTTGGTCTTGATTACTTCATCCGACACCCAGAGTGCACCGACACCCTTGGGACCGTGTACCTTATGTGCACTGATGCTCACCAGATCCGCACCCAATGACAGGGGGGTGAAGGGGAGCTTGAGGAATCCCTGTACCGCATCGGTATGGGTGATCACATCGGGGTTCACTGCCTTTGCCATGCGAAAAGCATCCTCGATTTTATAGCGTGCACCGGTTTCGTTGTTGACCAGCATCAGCGAAACCAATATTGTATCGGGAGTCATCGCCTCGCGCAGTGCAGTGAGATCGAGTATGCCGCCTGTTGTGGGAAGCTTAATTATCTCGATTCCCATCTTTTCGGCTTCAGCAAGAGGATTCAGTACCGCAGGATGTTCGCTGTCAGTAGTGATGATGCGCGGCTTTCCGCGGAGCTTTTTCGCTTTTGCACATCCGAGGATGGCAAGATTATCAGCCTCGGTTCCTCCGGCAGTGAAAAAGAGCCTTCCTTTCGGTGTCCGTCCCAGAAACAATGCCGACATCACCGACGCACGGGAAGCGGAGAGAATGTGCTCAGCTTCTACACCCAGCCTGTGAAGTGATGACGGATTACCGAAGCTTTGGTGCATGATCTGCTCCATGCGTTCGATTGCAGACGGGCACAGACAGGTGGTGGCACTGTTGTCGAAATAAACGATCTGTTCCATTATTTGAAGCTGAAGTGCTCAACAATGCTGTTGACGTCATCTATATGAGATTCGTACAGATCATCGGTGGATGTGTAGGTGAAGAGATAGACATAACCGCCCTTAATCGCGGCAATCTGCATGAAGCGATACTTCATGTCCAGCATGGTAGCGGTGTAGATATACCGTTTTGCCGCCTGACCGCCCATGAGCATGTCAGTTCCTTCTTCAATCATTTCAAGATCGGTAAAGGTCGCTTCAAAACCTGCTTTATGACCCGCCCAGAAGTCATCGAGCGTTGCTTCGTTGATGCCCATGGCGATCTTCATCACCGAGATGTTGGAAGCATCGGTGTCGCTGTAGCGTGCGGTGATGACACCGGTGGAGATATCCTCCAGCCAGGTCGAAGGCACGTGGAGATTGAAATCTACAAGCTCTGTGGAGATGGTTTTCATACCGAAGGGAGCTCCACCGTCATCATCTGCAGCTTTTCCGCAGGAGGTCAGCAGGCCGAGCATCAGAACAAAGGCCATGAGAAGTGCTGTCGTTTTTATTTTCATATGTAGTCTGCCTTTCTTAGTAAATTGTATTCATTCTTCATTATAATACAGCATGCCGCCGCAATCAACCGTTAATTTATGAATTTTATAACCAAATAACTGCGAAACAATCTCAATATTCTGTCAGATAGGCAGAATTGTTCACAGGTCTGTGGTAAAATAAATCTGTACAGCAATGAAATCTACATACGGAAGGGAGCGAATGAATGAAGGAACGAGCTATCCTCGAAAAAATTGTCACAGGTTGCTCTGCATGTCTTTCAAATCTCGTCGGTGTCTATCTCCATGGTTCGCTTGCCTTCGGTTGTTATCGCCGCGAGGTCAGCGATATCGACTTCATCGCGGTTACCGAAGCTCCGCCCACACAGACTGAAAAACGCAAGCTTCTCGACTTCATCCTATCGCTGACACCCGATGTCCCGCCGAAGGGAATCGAAATGAGTGTTGTCACATTATCCGATTGCCTGAATTTTTCGCATCCCATGCCCTATACCTTCCATTACTCCGAAGGCCACCGTCAGCCCGCCGAGGAGGATCCCGATGCCTTCTGCCGCAGAATAGGCGGTCTCGATCCCGATCTTGCCGCACACTTTACGGTCATCCGTGCCGTCGGTATCACACTCCGGGGAAAGCCAATCCATGAAGTTTTTGCGCCGGTTCCCTGGGAAGCCTATCTTGAAAGCATCCGTTTCGATGTGGAATCTGCCGAAGCCGATATCCTGCGGGATCCTGTCTATGTTATCCTCAATCTCTGCCGCGTGCTTGCCGCTGTTCGCGATCATGCAGTGCTCTCCAAGGAGCAGGGCGGTCACTGGGGACTTGCCAATCTGCCGTCCGTGCATCACCGGGTGATACAGTCTGCCCTCGATGCCTATACAAAGGATTCTTCGCTCTGTCAGGATGAGACAGACCTGCTCGCCTTTGCACGATTTATGAAAGAACAATTCTGAAAGGAGTGACTGTTATGCGCACACGCTTTACCGTCTGGGATGGCGCGGTGTATCTTGCCGTGCTGCTTTTGGCGATATTGCTGCTCGTGCTGCTGACAGTCTCAAAAACCGAGGGAGAAACCCTCTCTGTCACCTGCGGCGGTGAAATTACCCATTATCCTCTCTCTCAGGATCGGGAGCTTACCCTTGAAAATAACGGCTATACCCTCACCGTTGTCATACGCGGCGGAAAGGCTTCGGTTGATGCCGCCGACTGCCCGGATCGGTTGTGCCGCCGCATGGGAGAAATTTCACGGAGTGGTGAGTCTGTTGCCTGTCTTCCCGCGGGTATCTATATCAGAATAGAGGGAGGAGAAGCGAATGAAGCAGACTTCATCGCGGGATAATTTCGCAGAATCATCGGCAAAGCGGATCTCGCTCCTCGCCATTTTCGCCGCCGCCGCTATGATGCTCTCCTATCTGGAGGGGTTGATTCCAAACTTGCTCCCCATTCCCGGCTTTAAACCGGGGCTTGCCAATACCGCGGTGACATTGGCACTGCTTCTCTTCGGCTTTGGCGGAGGTGCAGCGGTTTCTATCCTGCGCATTTTGCTGACAGGCATACTCTTTTCCGCGCCCACACAGCTTTTCTTTTCGCTTGGAGGCGGTATGTTCTCGCTTCTCGCATCGGCGGCAGGCATTCGCTTTGCAGAGGACAAGCTTTCCTTCTTCGGTCTGTCGGTGCTCTCTGCGGCAGCACATAACATCGGCCAGATGCTCGCCGCATGGATTTATTTCGGAGATGCGGCAATCCTCGGCTATCTCCCCTGGCTGCTGATGCTCTCGACTGTTACCGGAAGCATCACCGGAGCACTTATGCATACACTTTTTCCACGTTTGAATTCTATTATCAAGAAAGGATACAACCATGAATAAGCCAAAATTTATCCTCTTCGATGCAGGCAGAACGCTCATCGACTACAGCAAAATCGATACTCTGCGTGGCGTTCGTGCACTTATGCCCCATATTACATCCAACCCGAAGAATCACACCGTCGAGGTGATTGAAGCCGAGACAAACCGTATCTTCGCACTCTTCGAGCAGGCGCGTGCACGTCTCTTCGAGGTGCCTGCACAGACCATCCTCAAGCTTGTCATCGACACCCTTGATATCGAGTTTGATATCTCTGTTGCCGAGGTTGAGCGCATCATCTGGAGTGAGTCCTCGATCATTGATCCTGTTCCCGGAGTCGAGGAGCTGCTCGATTATCTCAATGAGCAGAAAATTGAAACCGGTGTTATCAGCAATCTCGATTTCAGCGGCTATCTTCTGAAGGAGCGTCTTGATGTCATCTTCCCGCGAAATCAGTTTAAATTTGTCATTGCTTCCGGCGATTACGGCTTCCGCAAGCCGCGCCCTGAATTTTATACGGCAGGTATGGTCAAATGCGGCTGTGAGCCCAGTGAAATCTGGTATGTGGGCGATAAAGTTTCTGTCGATGTAAAGGGAAGTGAAGCCTGCGGCATGATCCCCGTCCTCTATCAGACTGCCCGCAGCGGAGAAAGTGTTCCTTCCGGTATCACAGTCATTGATAATTACGCAAAACTGATCAAGCTGCTCGAACAGTGCAAATGAGGGCAAGGCTTCTCCTTCCGCTTCTTATTTCACTCCTTCTCTGCGGCTGCGGCGAAGGAGAGTATACCTATGATCTTTTTGCGATGAATACGGTTATCAGCCTTCGCTTTACCGCCGATGATCAAACCGAAGCCGATACCATTGCACGCAGCTGTGAAGCGCTTATTGCAGATATCGAACAGCAGACCTCCCGTACAATTGAAACAAGCGATGTCTCCCGTTTCAACGCTTCGGAGAGCGGCATTCCCCTTGGGGAACATTCCCGCGCCATTGTTGAAACTGCGCTTGAGATCTCATCCCTTACCGACGGTGCCTACGATATCACCGTCGCACCGCTGGTTGAACTGTGGGATGTGATCTCCGAGACTCCCTGTATTCCTGAGACCGCCGAAATTACTGCAGCACTTGCCCGTGTGGGATATGAACAGTTGACCCTCGATGGCGATATCCTCAACAAATCTGCCCCATCCTGCGCCATTGATCTTGGCAGCATTGCAAAGGGCTATGCGCTGGGCAAAACGGCAGAGCTTTTGTCGGCTTCGGGTGTCAAACGGGCAGTAATCTCCTTCGGCGGCAATGTGGCTCTGGTTGGAGAGAAGGAAGACGGCAGTTTATGGAAGATCGGTATCAAAAATCCGCTCTCTCCTGCAGAAGCGGCAGGATATCTGCATATCGACGGCGGCTGTGTCTCGGTTTCGGGTGATTACGAGCGTTATTTCGAGCTTGACGGAAGGCGTTATCACCATATCATCTCCCCAAAGGAGGGCTATCCCACGTCAAACGGTATTCACAGCGCTGCGGTCTACTGCGAGGATGCCATGCTGGGAGACGCACTCTCCACCGCGATTTTTGTCGGCGGCATCGAGATGTGCGAAAAGCTGTACGCAGCAGAATCGATACACTTTGAAGCGCTGATCTTCACCGACGACGGCGTTTACATGACAGACGGTATGAACAAGCTCTATGAAGAGGAAAATCATGCGTGATCATTCCAAAAAGATTCTGAAAATCATTCTTGCCGCGGCAGTTGCCGCAGGTGTCATCCTTCTATGCATTTTTCTGATCCCCTACATTCTTCGGCTGAGAGATGAAGCCTTCCGCGAAGCCTTCAGTGAAAAAATTCGCTCACTCGGCATTCTCGGCTGGGGTCTGATGCTCCTCCTGCAAATCCTGCAGACAGTGGTTGCCATTATCCCGGGAGAGCCGGTGGAGATTGTCATGGGAGTTATGTACGGATCCTTGGGCGGTCTTCTCATCTGTCTTGCGGGAATCGCACTCGGTACAGTACTGGTGTTCTGCTGTGTCAATCGCTTCGGTATGCGTTTCGTCAACCGCTTTATCAATTCGGAGAGCTTTGATAAGCTTAAATTTCTCCATGATCCCGCAAGACGCGACGCACTGATGTTCATCCTCTTCTTCATCCCCGGCACTCCGAAGGATATTCTAACCTACTTCGCCCCCTTCACCAAAATTCCGCTGCTGAGATTTCTTGTAATCTCGCTTATCGCCCGCATCCCCTCTGTGATCAGCTCTACTTATGCAGGCGATGCGATATTGGAGGGAAATTTCGCAGGTTCCATCATCATCTTTGCCGTCATGGGAGCGATCGGTATCGCCGGTATCTTCATCTATGACAGGATCATCAAAGCGCATAATAAAAAATGACAGCAAAAGGGACTGTCGCATGCAAATGCGACAGTCCCTTAAAATATTGATTATCTTATCCGATCACAGCGTCAAAATCGTCCTGTGTAACATAATCCGAGTAGAATCCGTCGGCACCGTAAGCTGCAAATTCAACCATAGTCAAGAGACGGTTTACCGTGTGGTAATAAACCTTCAACCCCTTCTCATGCAGGGTTGTGAGAGCACTCATATTGAAGCTGTCCGAGTTGACAGTCACCACATCGATGCCCTTTTCTATGCAGAAATCGCCGATTTTATCATAATCCCGCTTGGATTCTGCGATCTGATAAAGGGTGAAGATCCAATTTTTGCAGGGGAAAAGCTTCTTCACGCGGTCAAACATCCGGTCATTGTAGATCTGAACAATGATCCGCTCGCGCAGGGAGGGATCAATTCGCTCCACTGCCTCGTTAAGCAGCGTGAACTGCAAGGAAACCGAGCCGTAGCCGGTCTCCTTGGTATCGGTGATCAGATAGGTATCGGGGTGCTCTGAAAGGAGCAGCAATACACCGTCAATATCGAGCGGTGTGTATTTATACTTAATCTTCTGTGCCATGTGAGTTTCATAATCCATCACAATCTCATTACCGACCGTCTGCTCCAGATTATAATAGGACATCTGCTCGAAATCGTGCCGCGCCACCAATCTGTTATCCGAGGTAAGGGTTAGATCCACTTCAAAGACTCGCTGTCCGAGGGCATAGCTTTCGAGGAATGCCTCCCTTGAGTTGGTCTCGGTGCGTCCCTCCACACAGCCAAGTGCATGAGCGACAATCGAATACTGCTCGTGCCAGGGAATCGAAAGGTCTGCCTGCGGCTTCGGCGGTTCAGTCTCGGGGATCGTTTCGGGCTTGGTTTCGGATATTGTTTCGGGCTCCTGCTCGGTTACCGTTCCCGCGTCGCTTGGTGAAGAAGTGATGATAGATGTGATATCTTCCGTCTCGGTATCACCCCCCGAGGTCGTGCCGATCATTACCATATTCTCGCCGCGCAGCATGTCGGGCAGAAATAGAAGCACACAGAAGAGCGCAATCGACAGAATCACCACCATCACAGTAAGAAAAATTCCGACTTTTTTATCCATATCAGCGCTCCCGTCTGCGGTAGATTAAAAAATCAAATCCGATCTCCACGGTCAGCTCATTCAGCTTGTACAGCCGCTCTGCAGCCTCCCGCGGTGTGCGCCAGTAGTAGGGTGTCATGGCAAAGAGATTGGAAATATCCTCGCCGGATCTCAGCCTGATCACCGTCGAGCATTCCTCTCTGCGTATGAAGTCAAAACCGTCGTATTCGCTGTTTTCTCTCTTGTTGAGGTAGGGCTTTTCATAGAGCACTTCCTTCAGCTCGAAGAGATGCCGCGGCGTGGGGACAGCATAGATAAAGGGAGCACCGTCTTTTGCAATCCGCATAAGCTCGTTAAGATCGAGCGGTGCAAAGACATTGGTGATCAGATCGGCACTCGCTTCGGCAAAGGGCATTGCTCCGCAGAGTGCCGCCGCAAAGGATACATTCTTATACCGTTTTGCCGCCGCCTTTACTGCGAATTTGGATGCATCAAAGCCGACTGTGCGGCAGCCTTTTTGTGCAAGCGCATCTGCAAGTGCGCCTGTATAATATCCTTCTCCGCAGCCTACATCCACCGTAAGCTGTGCGCCTTCGGGAAGCTCAGCAGCCGCCAGTTTAATCAGCCTGTCGCGCAGCACTTCATAATAGCCGCCCTCAAAAAAGCTGCGTCTTGCCGCTACCATTTTTTTATTGTCGCCCGGAATTTTGGCGCGGGCTTCTCCCGGACGCAGGAGATTCACATAGCCCTCGGATGCCATATCAAAGCTGTGTCCGCTGCCGCAAAAACAACGCCTGCCGTCGGTTGTGAGCGGCAGGCTGCAGATCGGACAAATGAAAACGGTCGTGATCAAGCTATCAATTCCCTTCGGTTTATTCGATCATACTGTGGCGGTTGCTTACTCAGCTGAGGTTTCGGCGTTTGCATCACCTTCGGCAAGCAGTGTAGACTCACCTGTCATATAGGTGGAGATTTTCCAGACACCGTCATACTGCTTGAGCGCATAAGAAACCTGGCTGCGGATCATGTTGATATCGCCTGAATCGATGAGACGGGTGGACTGTACATAAACCACATCGGCAAGGATAACATCCTCGGCTTCCTTCGCTTCGATAGATTCAACATCGTAGTGAATCTCAAAGATTGACTTTGCAGCCTCCAGATTTGCCGCCATCGCTGCCTTTTCCTCAGCGGAAAGCTCATAATATTCGGTGTATTCACTGAATTTTCCGTCATTGAGCAGTGTGAAGAATTCGTCGAAGAATTCTTCTGCGGTTTTTTGTGCGGTTTTATCTCCGGCACTTACAGGCTTGCTGCCGTCGGAATTGCTGTCAGAAGATTGATCTCCCGTTGTATCCTCTCCGCAGGCTGAACAGCAGAAGAGTGAGAGAGCGAGGAGCGCACAGGTCAGAATTTTAGTAAATTTCATCATGTTCATCACATTATCCGTCAGACGGATTCCTTAATTTTTTAATAAAGTGTACATATATGACGGCACAGAACGCGAAAATGTTCCCCGAACAGAGGAATAACGGCGAAAAAAGTCCGTACCTTATATATTATACTATTAAACTGTCTGTATGTCAAATGTTTTTAACATTTTTTATGACAATTTCGTATTCTTTCACATAAAAAAGAATATTGCAAAAAGATCGGCAATTTAGTATAATATAAAGTGGATTCCATTTTACTGTGAAAAGAGACTGAAAAATATATGTTTAAAATTCTCGAAAAAAAGGACCTGAACGAATCGGTTGTATATATGAAGGTGGAGGCACCTCTTGTGGCTGCCAAGGCAAAGCCCGGTCAGTTTGTTATCATACGCGCCATCGAAACCTCCGAGCGTGTTCCCCTCACCATCGCCGAATACAATGCCGCCGAAGGCGCGGTTTCGGTGATCTTCCAGGCGGTGGGAGCCTCCACCATGGATATCGCTTCGCTTGAAGCAGGAGAATATCTGCTCGATTTTGCAGGGCCGCTGGGCAGACCCTCTGAGCTTGACGGATATAAGCGTGCGGCTGTCATCGGCGGAGGACTCGGCTGTGCCATTGCCTATCCGCAGGCAAAATATCTCCATGAGCATGGCTGTGCGGTGGACATCATCGCAGGCTTCCGCAATGAGTCGCTGATTATCCTTGAGGATGAGATGAGAGCCTGCGGCGACAAAACGGTCATTGTCACAGACGACGGCTCAAATGGCAATAAAGGACTTGTTACCGATGCACTGAAGGCTGAGATCGAGGGTGGTGCCGGCTACGATCTTGTTATTTCCATCGGACCTCCCATCATGATGAAATTTGTCTGTGCGCTCACTGCAGAATACGGCATCAAGACCATCGTCAGCATGAATCCCATTATGATCGATGGTACCGGTATGTGCGGAGGCTGTCGTCTTACAGTTGACGGTAAAACCAGATTCGCCTGTGTGGACGGCCCCGATTTTGACGGTCATCAGGTGGATTTCGATGAACTGATCCGCCGTAATAATATGTATCGTGATGATGAATCGCACATGCGCGAAGCTCATTGCAATCTTTTGAAGCACTGAGCCTATCTCCAAGAAAAGAGTTGAAGATCAATGGCAAATATGCAGAAATATAAAACCCCCATGCCCGAGGTAGCTCCCGAGGTACGAAATAAAAGCTGGCATGAGGTTGCCTGCGGCTACAGCGAAGCAGATGCACTGAATGAAGCTTCGCGCTGTCTGAACTGTAAGCATAAGCCTTGTGTGGCAGGTTGTCCTGTTGGCGTCAAAATCCCCGAATTTATCGCTGAGGTTTCGGCGGGTAACTTCATTAAGGCATATCGTATTATCAAGGAAACCAATTCGCTTCCCGCAGTCTGCGGCAGAGTCTGCCCGCAGGAGAACCAGTGCGAGGGTAAATGTGTCCGCGGCATCAAAGGTGAACCGGTAGGCATCGGCAGACTGGAGCGCTTTTGTGCCGATTATGCCGCATCCCATGCGGATGAATTGAAGAAGAGCGATCTTCCCGCATCAAACGGCATTAAAATTGCGGTTGTCGGCAGCGGTCCCTCGGGTCTGACCTGTGCGGGCGATCTTGCAAAGCTGGGCTATGATGTCACCGTTTTTGAAGCTCTTCATACAGCAGGCGGCGTTCTGGTCTACGGCATCCCCGAATTCAGACTGCCAAAGGATATCGTCGCCGCTGAAGTTAACGCGCTGAAGGAACTGGGCGTAAAAATTGAGTGCGACATGGTTATCGGTCGCATACTCACCGTCGATGACCTGTTCGAGCAGGGCTATGAGGCAGTTTTTATCGGCAGCGGCGCCGGACTTCCGGGATTTCTCGGTATTCCGGGCGAAAATGCCAACGGCGTTTACTCGGCAAATGAATTCCTCACCCGTATCAATCTGATGAAGGCATACCGCGAGGACTATAATACCCCTGTCCGCAGATCCCACCGTACCGCAGTCGTCGGCGGAGGAAATGTCGCAATGGATGCCGCCCGCTGTGCAAAGCGATTGGGCGCCGATGTGCACATCATCTACCGCCGCAGCGAGGCTGAAATGCCCGCCCGCAGAGAAGAAGTTCACCACGCTAAGGAAGAGGGCATCTCCTTCGATGTGCTCACCAATCCCACGCGTATCAATGCAGATGATAAGGGAAATGTTACCTCGATTACCTGCATGAAAATGGAGCTGGACGAACCGGATGCTTCGGGCAGAAGACGAGCCATTGAAATCGCAGGCTCCGAATTTGATCTTGAGGTCGATACCGTCATCATGGCAGTCGGCACAAGTCCTAATCCCCTTATCCGTATGACAACTCCCGGTCTTAATACCAACCGTAAAGGCTGTCTTGTCACTATGGAAGACGGCGTTACCACAACTCGCGAGGGCGTCTATGCCGGCGGTGATGCAGTTACCGGTGCCGCCACTGTTATCCTCGCCATGGGCGCCGGCAAGGATGCCGCGAAAGCGATCGATCATTATATCAAAAACAAGAAATGAAGAAGAAAGTGCTGACACATTGCTCCGAAATGTCAGCACTTTTTTTATTTACAGAAGAATTGTTTTATTCTCCGATTTTACCTTGATAATGTCGCCGTCACACTCGCGGAAAATTATAATTTCCGCATCCTCGTAGAGCGTAAGCTTCAGCGCACTGCCCTCGTACGAGATACCGCAGACCGCACGGTTGGAGATGAACTTTGTCACATCACCGATCACCGCAATGCCATCCACGATGGGGGTCAGCGACCAGAGTCTATAGTCATCGGCATCGGTCAGCGTAAAGTTCACAGCTTCGCCCGCCTCGATTACCTGCCAGTCACCGCTGAAGTGCTCACGCAGGAGAAATCTGTCTCCCTCAAGCCACGGAATATCGGCGGATGAAATACTGCCGCTTACCGCGCTTCGGTCGGTGTGCAGATTGAATGCTGCAATGTAGCCTGTGCCTCCCGCCGTGTTGACCACCTTCATGGGGAGCTTTTCCTTTGACGGATCGCGGAAGATGCAGTCGGGGGAGGGAATTGCCGATCGGTCACAGCGCAGAATTCTGCCGTCAGAGTGGCAGAGCGGCTCAAATACCGATGGGATACTGCGCTCAAGCCGGTCGCTCACATAGATGGGACCGCCGCTGATGGCACGGAGCAGACTGTTCTTGCCTGCCTGTGCATCATCGCTCCACCACATATCCCAGTCGTTGACACAATACTGTCCCTGCAGCAGACCATTGTAGGCACACTGCATGATATGATGGGCAAACCATTCTCTGTTTTCCGGCTTGAAATCATCCGAACAGCGGCTGACAGCAGAGGTTCTGCGGCTGAACATATTCTCGCTTGCCATGCCCATGCAGTTGATGAGCGCACCGCCGAAGTGACGTTCAATACTTGCCTCCACCGCTTTGTGCAGCGTACGGGCGGCAGATCCGAGGGGCAATGCCTCACGGTAAGCTTTTCGCAGGAAGGATTGATTGTCCACCTTCAAAAAGTCTGCGCCGCACTCCTCAAAGAAGGAATGCATGGTGTCATAATAACAGAAAGCACGTGCTTCGTCCGAGAGATCGGGGAGAATCCGTCCGTTTGCCTCCATAATGCCGCCGGACAGCTTAGACGCAGCCTTGCCGCCGGGGGTAAGGCCGACCCAATAGCCGCAGGTAGGATGCCAGAGTCCGATCTTCAATCCGTATTCTTTCATTTTTTCGATGCATCCTGCAAGTCCGTGAGGGAAATGCTCGGGATCTGCTTCATAATCCTGCATAGTCGATCGGTGCATTACACCAAAGGAGATCGAATGATCTGTAAAGCGGGGGAGCTTTTTCTCCCAGTCCACCTCTGCCCACATGTCATCGAGAATTGCCCATCTGACGGGGATTTTCCGCTCACGCAGTTCTTCGCACTTTTGAAGCAGCTCCTCCTCATTGACCCAGATCTCCATCGCGTCCCAGGAACACCAGCCGAGATACTCGAATATCTCAGGATAGTTTCGCTCCTCACGAAGCTGTAAACCCTGTCCGAGCAGATTTGCCGCTTCTTTTGTGCATGCTCTTGCCAGCGCATAGGGATCTTCTCCCTCGGCAGCAATCAGAACTTTCGCACTGCATTCGGTGAGCCCGCTGATGTTGGAGCTTACCACCGCCGCTGCATACTCTCCGCAGCCTTCAAGCGAGGTGACATAATCGCCGTCGCAGAGCGGTAGGATAAATCCGCAGACACCGTCGTTTTTCAGATAAAATAATCCCTGTGTCTTCTCGGGAATGTCACCTGCCGAAGCACCGAATGTGGGACGGCACCAGAAGGGAGAGTAGAGGGTGATGGCGGTAAATCTCGAGATCTCACCGAGCTCCAGCTTGACCTTCACCGCTGCATCAGGGGAGAATCCTTCATTTGATGCTGCATTGACTTCATAAACTGTGACACCGTTCTGTGTGTAATCGCGTACCACACCGCCGCCTGCCGGTGCGATAATATCAACAATCTTCATTTGATTAACCTCACGCACGGGAGAGAATCAGCTCTGCGTCTCCCTTAACCGAAACCTTTCCGATGCCGGCGGGCAGATAAATGCTGTCGCCCTTGGCAATCTCAACCGTTACATTTCCGCCTGTGATGCTTCCTGTACCGCCAAGGCAGAGCAGATGAGCAAAGTCACAGCAGACATCAATCTCAGCGTCCCCCTTGAATTTGCTGACCGTGAAGTATTTGCAGCTTGCGACAGCACCTTCAGGGCGTCCCTTTTCGTAGCGGATAGCCTCAATATCATCCTCGGTAAAGTGGCGGATGACATCCAGCGCCTTCTCCACATGAAGCTGACGTAAACTTCCGTCGGGCTGACGTCTGTTGTAATCGTAAACGCGGTAGGTGATGTTGGAGTTCTGCTGAATCTCTGCAATCAGACATCCGCTTCCGATGGCGTGTACCAGTCCCGAAGGAATGAAGAAAATATCACCTGCCTTGACAGGAGTATAATTCATCAGCTCCTCCAGCGTTCCTGCCTCTACAGCTGCCACAAATTCCTCGCGGGTAAAAGCACGCTTGGTTCCGTAAACAATGCGGGCACCCTCGTCAGCCTCCACGATATACCACATCTCGGTCTTGCCGAATTCGCCTTCGTTGGCGAGCGCATATTCATCGGCAGGATGAACCTGAATGGAGAGGTCATCGCGGGCATCGATGAATTTTATCAGCAGCGGACAAACCTCACCGCCGAGATAATCACCCAACGTCATGCCCTCGCATTCACCGTTGGCAATCACACTCATGCCATCTCCGCGGGTTGTCAGCTCCCAGGTCTCGGCAAGCTTGGCAAGATCGCAGACCTTGTTGTAATGCTTCTTGAGACGGTCTCCGCCCCAGATAATCTCCTTGCAGACCGGCTTTAATAAAAGAGGATATTTCTTGTATGCCATATTTTGTCACCTCGTATTGATCGTAAATTTGAATATATTTTATTATAGCAGAACATACTGTTTTTGTAAACCCCAAGGTTTATGATAGCTCATTAAAAATCTGCCGTCAGGGCAAAGGAGATCGAAATGGACAAGAACCAGAAGAATCAGAAGAACCAGAACAACGCTCAGAACAATAACCAGAACAATCAGAATAATCAGAACTCCAAGAACTCCAAGAATTCTCAGAACAATCAGAATTCCAAGAATCAGAAGAACGAGAATAACGAAAACTTCTAAACTCCTCCAAAGAAAAGCCGCACACAGCCTCAAGGGTATTGTGTGCGGTGTTTTCTATTTTATTCTCATGTATATTACAGCACAAAATGGAATAATCTCAGGCACTCCAGATAATCGGTATGCTCAAAGGTCAGTGCACAGGAGCCCTTTGCCACAGCCCCCGGATAGAAGGATTTCGCATGTGCCTCCTGATGCTTGCGGTAGCCGATTTCAATTTTATATATCTCGGGCTTCTCGGGCATGCAGAGCGAAAGATCTCCCGACAGCGCAGTTTTTACTCCCTCTCTGACTCTCTCGCAGGCAAGATCGGGATGAATCGATACCACAGCGCTTCCGATACCCTCGTTGGTCTCCACCGTAGTGATCGCGGGAATAAACTTCTTTGCCGATCTGCAGAGGGCGGCATCACCCGAAACAAAGCAGGTTGGAACACCGAAATAGGCAGCAGTGTATGCGTTGATGATAAATTCGCTTGCCTGTATGCCGTTGATGGTTACATGATCAATACGTCCGGAGCTCATGGTATGAGAGAGAGGATTGCCGTCATTGCCTGCACAGGCATGGTATCCGGTCATCATTGCCGCATCGAAGGGCATTGAGTCAATGCCTGCCATCATTGAAAGCATGTTGCCTGCCCATCCTCTGAGCAGCTTTGCTTCCTTGGGCAGCAGCTTGGGATCGAGATTGCGTGCACTGTCGTGAGCGTCCTTTACAAAGATTTCGTCCGCTCCCGCATCCAGCGCGCCCAAACATGCCGAGGAAGCCTCCCGCGACATCTGTGCACGGAAATATTCATTTCTCGGGTCACCCCATTCGGTCTCGTCCCAGGCGCAGATACCTGCGGTACCCTCAATATCACAGCTTAAGAAGATTTTTTTCATGATTCTGACCTCGCAATAAACATTTTCTTGCTTTTATTATACTATTATACTAAAATCCTGCCGTTTTAACAAGAGGTTTTCAAAATATAGGTTGCATTTCTCCCCATAATCTGCTATCATAGCAGTATCAACTCAAGAACGGAGAAAAATCCATGAAATCCGCCCGAACATTCATCCGATATACCGCAGTTTTCCTTCTTGCCATCCTGCTCAGCCTGCCGCTCAGTGCTCAGGAGGGCGAGACCTCCGAAGCACCCGAAATTGAGGTGCAGACCGAGGCTCTCGAGACTCCCGTACCCGAGCCGACTCCGGAGCCTGAGGAAGAAACCGCCCCTCTCGTCACAACGCCCACCTTCACGCTGGAGCGCGATAAATCGAAGGAAACCGCCGACGGTGTGCTCTTCTATACCGATCCGTTGAGCGGACAGGTGATCATCACCGGCTACAGCGGCTATCTGGAGGAGCTTGTGATTCCCTCATCGATCAATGGAGGCAGCGTTGTCGCTGTTGCCGAAGATGCCTTCGCGCAGAATACCACCCTTGAGATGCTTACCCTGCCCGACAGCATTACCACCCTCGGCGCATCCTTCTGTGAGGGCTGCCCCAACCTTCATACGATTGTTCTTTCTTCGGGTATTACATCAATTCCCGAATCAGCCTTCCGCAGCTGTGAAAAGCTGGATACCATAATGCTTCCCGACAGTGTTGTTTCGATCGGTGATTTCGCCTTTGAGGGCTGCGTTCGCATTCGTGAGCTTGCCATCCCCGCATCACTTTCCGAGATCGGCTACGATGTGTTCATGGGCTGTGAACGTCTGATCTTTGACGCGGGCGATAATGCTTATGCAATCGACTATGCAAAGACCAACGGCATTGCCCTGGGCTTCACCGATACCTTCCTCTTCCATGTGATTCTCATGTTTGTCCTCGCCGCTGCCATCGGTATTGCGGGATATGTCTGTCTGCGTGTATACAGATCGGGCAAACGCAAATGACCTGTGGTATAAATTAGCATCTCCATAATCGCATAACATAAACCTCCAAACGGCAATACTGGAATCAGCGATCTGTCGTTTGGAGGTTTTATTTTGTATTATAATAAAGTTGAAATATGCGGTGTCAATACATCGACCCTCGAGCGTCTGACAAGCGATGAAACATCCGAGCTGCTTATCAAGGCAAAGAGCGGCGATACCATGGCGAGAGATCGCCTGATCCGCGGCAATCTCCGTCTTGTCCTCAGCGTAATTCAGCGCTTTTCGGGGAGAGGAGAGAGTATGGACGACCTCTTCCAGGTAGGCTGCATCGGACTTATGAAGGCGATCGACAACTTTGATCCCGACTATCTCAGCGATTCAAAAATTAAGTTTTCCACCTATGGCGTCCCCATGATCATCGGTGAGCTGCGCCGTTATCTGCGCGATAACAATGCCATCCGTGTCTCGCGTTCGGTGCGCGATCTTGCCTATAAAGCCCTGCAGGTGCGTGAAACGCTCTCACGTACCCTCACCCATGAGCCAACAGTAGATGAAATTACCGCGAAGCTCCGCGAGGACGGCGAAAAGGTGGAGACTTCCGATGTGGTAAATGCCCTTGACGCGATTGTTGAGCCGGTCTCCCTCTTCGAGCCGGTCTACAACGACGCCTCCTCCTCCGATTCCATCTATATTATGGATCAGGTGCGCGATCCCGACAATAATGATGAGCTGTGGCTGGAAGATATCGCCCTTGAGGAAGCCATGAAGCATCTTTCCGAGCGTGAGCGTGCCATCATCGACATGCGCTTCTATAAAGGGCGCACTCAGATGGAAATTGCCGCTGAGATAGGCATCTCCCAGGCACAGGTTTCCCGTCTGGAAAAGGGCGCGCTCGAGCGGATACGCAAGCAGATGTAGCGGCAGATTAAAAATTCGAATGCGGGTTGAATGATGATCGAGAGACAGGTTATTGCCTCTTTCCGATTTTGTGATATACTATTTGTGAGAGTGGCATACGCTCATCATTTTACAAAGGAGCAACCCGCATGAAACATATTGGACTGAGAATCAAAGAGCTTCGGAAGAAGATGGACCTGACCCAGGAAAAGCTGGGAGAGTATCTGAATGTATCCTTTCAGGCTGTCTCGAAATGGGAAACGGGAGCAGCCTACCCCGATCTGTCGATGATTGTCCCGTTGGCTCGGCTTCTCGGTGTGTCGACAGACGAGCTGTTCGGGATTGCAGATGGTACGGAGGATCAGCATCAGAAGGAACTTCAAGCGCTTTACGATGAGACATGGAAGACAGGCAACACTGCCAAACGGTATGAGATTTCACAGGCTGCCGCGGCGGAATACCCCGGGAATTTTGAATACCTCACGTGGCTTGCCGATGCGGAATCCTCTTATGCTATTCATAACTGTGAGCGAGGCAGCTCGGATCAACATGTGCATTTTGAGAATGCCGTAAGATATTACGAGAGAATTATCGAGGACTGTGAGGATGCTGACATCAGAAATGCCGCACTCTATGGCATCGTGATGAATCTTCCCAATATCGGCAGGCGAGAGGAAGCGATTGCCTACGCCAAACAGCATCCCGACTCGGATGAATTGCTGTCCTGGTGCCTGTCAGGTGAAGAATGGGAGGAGCACCGCCAGAAGAAGATTATGAGAAAGCTTTCCGATCTGGTCGGAGAGCTTGAGTGGGGAAAGCACAGTCTTGCCTCCATACAAGCCGCCGAAAGAATCATCAAAACGGTGATTGACGACGGAAATTACCTGTGGTTCCACGAAGCATTGATGCACAATTATATCTGGCAAGCACAGTGCCTTGCAGGTGAAAACAGAGAGGATGAAGCCATTTCTGCTCTCAGAAAATCCCATGAGCATGCTGTTCGGTTTGTAGAAATGTATGAAAGGGGAAAGTTCTCACCGATCCCCTATACATGTACCATATTCAACAGGCTGTCCTTCGATTCTTCCGAGGTTTGCTGGAGCGGTATGTCAACCATGACCGATGATTTCAGGGAATATCTGTCGTGGAAGGAATTTGATTCACTCCGTGACCGAGATGATTTCAAGCCGCTCATGACACTATGACAGTGAATCTCCGTTTTATATGGGATCATTTTTTTATTATCAAATTTTTCTGGATAATGAAAATATTTCGAAATGAAAAAAATCCATTGCCAAATAAGCCCAAACAGGTTATAATGGACTTATTGAAATACTTCGCTTCCTATCATCATGTACATATAAGGAGTTATCATCATGTCCAGAACATTCATGCGCTTTTTTGGCGGCAAGCCCAAAGCTCTCACCTTCAGCTATGACGACGGCGTAACCCAGGACCTTCGCCTCATGGAAATCTTCAATGCTCACGGTATGAAGGGTACCTTCAATATCAACAGCGCCTCTCTTGGAAAGGTCTACAACGATCTTCAGCATATCCTCACCGCAGAACAGATTGCATCCGAATACAAAAAGGGCGGTCATGAGGTTGCCTGCCACGGACTGACCCATGACTTTCTCGAAAAACTCACCGATGATCGCGCACTCTATGAGATCTTCACCGATCGATGCAACCTGGAGAAGATTACGGGCAGCATTGTCCGCGGTATGGCTTATCCCTGGGGTACCTATAATGCCGATTCCATCAAGATGGCAAAGGCGGCAGGTATCGCATACTCGCGCACCACAGTCTCTACAGGCAATTTCGGTCTCCCCTCCGACTGGCTCCAGTGGCATCCGACCTGCCATCACAATGACGCACGCATCATGGAGTTTGCCGACAGCTTCAACAACGACTCGCCCGATCAACTGCCCTATGACCGCAATCCCTGGCTCTTCTATGTCTGGGGACACTCCTACGAGTTTGATGCAGCCGGAAACTGGGGGCACATCGAAGCCTTCTGCGATAAGGCAGCAGGCAAAGAGGATGTCTGGTACGCCACAAACATTGAGATTCACGACTACATCGAAGCATACCGCGCCCTCAGCTTCAGCTGTGACGGGGAGCTGGTACATAATCCTTCGGGTATTGATATCTGGCTGGAGCGCGACCGCAGAACCTTCTGTGTACCTGCAGGCAAAACAATCTCGCTTTCGTAATCACAGCAGGAGGATTTATCATGCGTATAACCGAAATTGCATTTTTCGCACTTTTTGCAGGTGTTCCCAAGCTTCGTATTCCAGGCATCTACGGTGCCTCTGCAGGCAAGCCTGTTCGTTACCGTATTCCTGCCACCGGCGCACGCCCCATCCGCTTTGCAGTTGAAAATCTTCCGACAGGACTCACCCTTGATTCCGAGCGTGGTATCATCACCGGCAGCGTAGCGGAAAAGGGGGAATATTCACTTCAAATTACCGCATCCAATGCCGAGGGCAGCGACAGCGCAGCACTTATGCTGCTTATCGGCGAGGACTGTGTGCTTCAGACACCGCTTATGGGCTGGTGCAGCTGGAATGCCTGGCTCTACACCGTAAACGATGAGAAAATCCGCGAAGCAGCCGATCTGCTGGTCAAAACCGGACTTGCCGACTGCGGCTACGGCTATATCAATCTTGATTCCTCCTGGCAGGGGGCCTACGGCGGAAAATACGATGCCATCATGCCCAATGAACGCTTCCCCGATATGAAGGGCATGTATGACCATATCCACTCCCACGGACTCAAGGGCGGTATCTATTCCACCCCCTTCCTCAATGCGTGGGGACTTCCCGAGTCCAAGCCCGGACTCCCCGGATGCACAAGAGGCGAACCAGACCCAAACTATCCTCCCCATAACGGCGGTATCGGCATCGATCACCGTGAAGAAGCCAACGCCATGCAGTGGGCGGAATGGGGCGTCGATTACCTCAAATATGACTGGTCCCCCTGCGAGCCTGTCAATGCCGGAAAAATGAAGGAAGGTCTGCTCAAAACCGACCGTGATTTCGGTTATTGCTGTACCGTTCATGCTCAGCCGAAGTTTGCTGACTACTGGGCAAAGACCTGTACCTCCTGGCGTCATTGCCCCGACTCAAAGGGCGACTGGGCAACCGTCAAGCAGCTGTTTGAAGCGGGCAGATTCTGGCATGACAAAATGAAGTGCGGCCATTTCTGCGACCTTGATATGCTGGAGATCGGTCAGATGATGCACAGCGATTGTACCCTCACTGAGGATGAGATCATCTTCTCCTTCTCGACCCGCGCCTTCTTCAACTCGCCCATCCAGATCAGCTGCCGTCTGGATGCGCTTACCGATTTTGAAATGGCGGTTCTGACAAACGATGAGATCATTGCCATTAATCAGAATGTTTATCACCCCGGCGCCATTGCCGTCGAAGAGATTATGGACGGAGAAACCCAGCTCACCGGCATCTACCGTAAACCGCTCTCGTCTGACAGCGAGGCTGTCGCCCTCTTCAACCTCAGCGACGAGACGAAAAAACTTACATATACATCCGCAAGAGTTGTAAACATCCGCGATGCATGGGCAAAGCGCGATCTCGGAAAAGCAGATGAGGTGAAATTTGAAATGGCTCCCCATACCGTTCGTATCGTAACCCTGAAATAAATACAAACGGCAGAGTATGAATTCCGCATACTCTGCCGTTATACTTTTGCTGATCTATCCGAGTCTTAATCCTTCGGTTTCGGATTGTTCGGCTTCGGATTTCCGTTTTCGTCTCTGTTAACAGGAATCGCCTTAAGATGGAATTTGATGCATCTGCAGGGGCAGTCCAAATCCATCTCGTATTTATTCTTCATGCCTCTGTATGTAAAGTCGCCGCCGCACCGGATCACCTCGCACCATGTGAACAGCTCGTTCATTACTCTGGGACATATGCCCGCAGGACACTCATAAGAAAAGACAAATCTGTCTCCCCGTTCGATACCAAGCCTGCAGTTTGCTGCTTTGCCATCAATGGCAGTTAGCTCGAATTCCCAATCCTCAACGACCCATTTTTTCATGATGCCCGACTCCTGTACGAATAGATTAACTGTTACTGCATCACCTTCAGCAGCTCCTTTGCCGCCGAAAGAATACCGATTCTGCCCGATTCAAAGGTCAGTCCGCCCTGGAAGAACGCCGTGTAGGGTGCTCTCAGTGGGCCGTCGGCAGAAAGCTCGATAGATGCACCCTGTGTGAAGGTGCCTGCCGCCATGATAACCTCATCACTGTAGCCCGGCATTGCCCAGGGCTCGGGAGTGACAAAGGAATCCACCGGCGATGCATACTGAATACCGCGGCAGAAAGCACAGAGCTTTTCGGCAGCTCCAAGCTTTACCGCCTGAATGATGTCATAGCGGTCATCCCGCCAGGAAGGTTCTACTTCACAGTCCAGCGCCTCAAAGATGTATGCCGCAAAAGCCGCCGTCTTGATCGCCTGAGCCGTCACATGAGGAGCGAAGAAAAATCCCTTGTACATACTCTTTGTCTGACCGAGGGAGGCACCGCACTCAAGACCGACACCAACCGATGTGAGTCTGTAGGATGCCAGCTCTACCGCCCGTCTGCTTCCCGCAATGTATCCGCCCGATTCTGCCATGCCGCCGCCCGGATTTTTGATCAGCGAACCGATGATCATGTCAGCGCCCGCCGCCGTAGGCTCACTGGTCTCGACGAATTCACCGTAGCAGTTATCCACCACAACATAAGCATTCGAGCGCGCTTTCACAAACTTTACAATCTCGCCGATCTGTGTCACCGAGAGAGTGGGGCGGTTAAGATAGCCCTTCGAGCGCTGAATAAAGACCACCTTTACCCGTTCGCAGAGCTGAGCCTCAATGCCTGCAAAGTCCACATCACCGTTCGGCTTCAGATCGACCTGACGATACTCCACACCGAAGTCGGCAAGCGAACCGTTTCCCGCTTCACCGCTGATTCCGATGACCTCTTCCAGCGTGTCATAAGGCTTGCCTGCCACAGAGAGCAGAATGTCATTGGGGCGCAGAAGCCCGAAAAGTCCGATGGTCAGAGCCTGGGTGCCGTTGACAATGTTGTGGCGCACGAATGCAGCTTCTGCACCGAACACATCGGCATAAATCGCGTCCAGCGTGTCCCGTCCCTTATCATCATAGCCATAGCCGCTTGAAGGCATAAACATCGCTTCGGACACACGGTGATTGCGGAAAGAATCAAGTACCTTTTCGGTATTCGCCTGAGAAATCGCATCTATTTTCGCATAACGCTCGGCAAGGGCAGCATCCGCCTCAGCCGCAAGCACATTCAGTTGTTCGATTGTCATTTTATATCTCCTGATTTATCATAATATTTTAAAAATTGCGTACAATCTCCTTGTACCGATTGCCGCGTTCCTCAAAGTTCGCAAAAGCGTCAAAGCTTGCACAAGCCGGCGAGAGAATGACTACATCTCCGGGAACAGCCGCAGCTCTCGCAGCCTCGACCGCTCCCTCAAAGCAGCCTGCTTCGATGATTTCGGGCAAACCTGCGCTGTATTCGGGGCAGGCTATGAGCGCTTCCTTGATCTTTCCTGCCGTGGCACCGGTCAGCACCGCAGTCTTGGCGTGACGGCTCAGCGTATATCCCAGCGGCTCAAAGGGAATCTGCTTGTCATATCCGCCGCAGATAACGATCACTCGGCTTTTGAAGGATGAAAGTGCCGCCGCCGTTCTCGTGGGGCTCGAGTCGATCGAGCTGTTGTAATAGCGCACCCCATCAAGCTCGCGCACAAACTCACAGCGATGCTCCACTCCGCCGAAGGAAGAAGCTAGCTCCCTCACAACCTCAGGAGATACATACCCCGCCGTCGCCGCGATTGCAGCCATATAATTCTCGGCATTGTGCCGTCCCGGAATGAGAATGTCATCGCAGTCAAGGATTCGCTCCCCATCAAGCGAGATCACACCGTCGCGCTCAATCACCTCGTGAGCATGCTGAGGTTCTCCGATGGTGTTATGCCCGAAGTAGGTCACCTCTGCCGCAGCTTCCTTTGCCATCTCGCGGGTAATTTCATTCTCATAATTGAGCACCAGACGCATATCTTCGCGCTGATGGCGGAAGATGGTCTTTTTCGCTTCGATGTATTCATCCATGCCGGTGTGCCAGTCCAGATGATTGGGCGAGACATTGGTGATCAACGCCACCTCGGGAGATTGCTTCATACAGTGCAGCTGGAAAGAGGATAACTCTACCACAGCAAAATCATCGGGTGTCATCTCTCCCACCAGAGGAAGAAGCGGTCTGCCAATGTTGCCGCCGAGAAATACGCGGTGTCCCGCAGCCTCCAGCAGCTTGGCTGTCAGCGTGGTGGTTGTCGTCTTGCCATCGCTTCCCGTGATGGCAAAAATATGCGCGGGGCAGAGCTCAAAGAATACCTCCATCTCGGAGGTCAGCATCGCTCCCCGCTCAAGGGCAGCTTTCAATTCAGGCTTATCCGAACGGATACCCGGCGCCTTGAAGAGAATGTCCTCGTCAATATCCTCGAGATATTCCTCTCCCAGTATAAGCGTAACGCCCAATGCCTCAAGCTCATCGGCAGCAGGGAATTTTTCCCGCGTCTTGCGATCCCGTGCCGTAACAATGGCTCCCGCGCCGAGCAGCATGTCAATCAGCGGTCGGTTGGAAATGCCCACTCCGATCACCGCAACCCGCTTTCCCGCAACAAGCGCGGCAAAACGCTCAAGTGCCGTATTTTCATATATCATGATATCATCTCGCTTTGTGAAAGTATATTCCATACTATTATATTATATCCTGCCCGTTTTGGCAATGGCTTTTTTGAAAATCTTCCCATCTCACCGCCTCATGCTGTCAAAATGCCGAAAAATGGCAGGATAATCCCTGCTTAAATTGTTAAAAATAATTTCGGAAAACTTATTGACAAATTCCGCCCTCTCTGCTATAATAATACCGTTGCAAGGCGAAAGCCACGCAGCCAAATAGATTGCCGAATTGTGTAAGGGTAGCACGACAGACTCTGACTCTGTTTGTCTGGGTTCAAATCCTAGTTCGGCAGCCACATGAAAACCTTGATTTTTAGCCAAAAACGGCGTAGAATCAAGGTTTTTTCGTTGTTTGTGCGCGGAAGCCGCAGAGAGTGCCCCCTACCTTATATATACCTTTATATAGTCTTTAAGTCGTCGATGCGTTATATAAACCACATTGCGTTTGCACGTTACCATATTAAAATCTTCTCCGATGCACCCTTTTATATCTTTACAAATGATTTCCTTTATGTTATAATATGCCCGAAAAACGACAGCACGCAGAGGAGAGCATGGCTATGTCTATAGAAACGAGCTTCATCAAAGCAACCGAAGTATATAATACCTTCGACAATCCTGTACCTGCCCATTATTTCAGACGTGTCTTTGAATCAAAGGAGATGGTTCAGGCGAAGCTCAGAATCGCAGTCTGCGGCTTCTATGTGCTTTATTTCAACGGCAAGAATATAACCAGAGGATTCTTATCTCCTTATATCAGCAATCCCAATGATCATGTTTATTACGATGATTATGAGGTGACCCTTGATGCCGGTGAAAATGTAATCGGCGTGATTCTCGGAAACGGTTTCCAGAACAACCCCGGCGGATACATCTGGGATTTTGATCGGGCAGACTTCAGAAGTGCTCCTATGTTTTCCCTTACGGTCAGCGTACAGGAAAAAAATAACGAAGTAACCCTGCTTGAAAGCAGCGAAGCGTTCAAAATTTATCCGTCGCCAATCCGCAGTGATGATTATCGGTTCGGTGAGTATTATGATGCCGGTTATGAAATCGACGGCTGGGCAGAGAAGGGCTTCTGCGATTCCGATTGGACATCCGCTCTGCCCGCGCTCTCTCCAAAGGGTGAACTGAAGATGGCTGACATCCCGCCCATTGTGAAGGAATGTGAAATCGCACCGGTCAGCATTATGAAGAGCGGCAGCGGATATATTTACGATTTCGGACAGTCCAATGCAGGTGTATGCCGTCTGAGCGTCAAGGGCGAGAAGGGACAAAAAATCGAGCTCCGCCATGCAGACGATGTAAGAGACGGCGACATTTATCTGAGAAATGTATGGTTTTACCGTGACTGTTGGGAGCGGGATGTGAAAATTGTTCACTGCGATACCTATGTCTGCAAAGGCGGCGAAAGGGAAGTATATCAGCCTTCCTTTACCTATCACGGTTTCCGCTATGTGAGAGTAGACGGTATCACCGAGGAGCAGGCAGTTCCGGAGCTTCTTAGCTACCTTGTTTACCATACCGATCTGAAGGAGCGCGGCGGCTTTGACTGCTCTCATGAGATAACAGCAAAGCTTCAGGAGCTGACAATGCGCAGTCTCTTAGCTAATTTCTATCATTATCCCACCGACTGTCCCCAGCGTGAAAAGAACGGCTGGACCGCAGATGCGGTGCTCTCCTGTGAAACTGCACTTCTCCATTTCGATCCCGAGCGAAATTACCGTGAATGGATGAATAATATCCGCAAGGCACAGCGTGAGGATGGCGCACTGCCGGGTATCATTCCCACAGCCGGCTGGGGATTTGAATGGGGAAACGGTCCTGCCTGGGACTGTGTCCTTGCGAATCTTCCTTATTACGTTTATCTCTACCGCGGCGAAACCGAGATGATCAGAGAATCTGCAGATGCATTCCTCGCCTATCTGCGCTACCTGCGCGGACGCACCGATGAAAAGGGACTTCTTGCCATCGGTCTTGGCGACTGGTGTCATGTGGGCGGTATCCCTCCCAAGGCGCCCCTTGTACTTACCGATTCGGTTACATCCATGGATATTGCCAACAAGATTGCATATATGCTCGATGTGATTGGCATGCGTGAGGAAAGCCTCTATGCGAAGCGCGAGGCGGAACAGTACAGATGGGCAATCCGCACGCATTTAATCGATTTTGCCAGCATGCGTGCGGCAGGAGATTGTCAGAGCAGTCAGGCTATGTGTCTGTATTACGGTGTGTATGATGAGTCCGAGCGAGAGGCGGCCTTCGGTGAACTGCTGAAGATGATTCATGACTGTGACGATCACATGGATGTGGGCGTGCTTGGCGGAAGTGTTCTGTTCTATGTTCTCACACAGTTCGGTCACGGAGAGCTTGCCTTCAAAATGATCACAAGAGAGGACTATCCCTCCTACGGAAATTGGCTGAAGCGCGGCGCGACTACTCTTTGGGAAAATTTCCTCCCCAACGATGTATCCTCAATGAATCACCATTTCTGGGGCTTTATCAGTGCATGGTTCATCAAGTGCCTGGCAGGAATCCGCCTGAATCCCAACCGAAACAATGTGGATGAGCTGGAGATTCATCCTACCTTTATCGGTCAGCTTGATGATGCATCTGCATACCATATCGCACCGAAGGGCAAAATTGAAGTATCCTGGAAGAGAAACGCCGACACTATTACACTGAAGGTAGAGATTCCCCATGGTATGAGAGCCATCGCAGTGCTGGACAAAGGCTTCTGCTTCGAGGCGGACGGTTTGTCAACAAAGCCTGTCGAGAGCGGCAGCTACAGGATTACAGCAACAGATAAGCATACACAGGTATAACAGATAAACTGCAAAGCGGACTGCCGCGGTACCGATGCGACAGTCCTCTTTATAATTAAATATCATAAACGAAAACCAAAGCAAAGGAGATCAACAAAATGAGTTTTTTACAGAATAAAACCGCAATCATCACAGGTGCCGGCTATGCGGTATTTTCAGACAGCAGATGCGGCTCTATCGGCTACGGCATTGCCACCGCATATGCGAAGGAAGGTGCAAATCTTGTGATTACAGGTCGCAATGTGGCGAAGCTGGAAAAGGCAAAGGAAGAGCTGGAGCGTCTTTACGGTATCCGTGTACTCGCCCTTTCCGCCGATATCTGCGAAGGAGCTGATAACGAAGCCATCGCCAAAGGTGTTGCCGAGGCAGCCATCAACGAGTTCGGCAGAATCGATGTGCTCATCAACAACGCGCAGGCTTCGGCATCGGGGGTTACCATTCAGGATCACACCACCGAGCAGTTCAACCTGGCTATGTATTCGGGACTCTATGCCACTTTCTATTATATGAAAGCATGTTATCCCTACCTGAAGGAGACCCATGGAAGCATCATCAATTTTGCCTCGGGTGCAGGACTTTTCGGCAACTACGGCCAGTGCTCCTATGCAGCAGCTAAGGAGGGCATCCGCGGTCTCTCACGCGTGGCGGCAACCGAATGGGCAAAGGACGGCATCAATACCAATGTGATCTGTCCCCTTGCATGGACAGCTCAGCTTGAAAATTTTGAGAAGGCCTATCCCGATGCCTTCAAAGCCAATGTCAAAATGCCCCCCGCAGGTCATTTCGGCGATCCTGAGCTTGAGATCGGACGGGTCTGCGTACAGCTGGCATCACCCGACTTTAAATTCATGAACGGTGAAACCCTCACTCTTGAGGGAGGTATGGGTCTACGCCCCTGATTTTGCGGTGCGAATTTGATTGACAAATACAGCCATTTGTGATATATTGAATTTAAATCTTAATACAGGACGGTGATCTCATGAATCTTCTGAAAACCGAGCTTGAAAAACGAGGCATTCCCCCTCTTCGCAGCCGCGAGGAAATGAAGGAAATCATGCAGCGCGAGGTCTACGGCTATCTCCCCGATGTTCCCTATACCATGTCGGTAGATGAGCCAAAGACAGTAGAAGCGCGCATGATGTGCGGTACTGTTGAATTTTCCTACGTAAACATGACCATCACTGCAGGTGGAAAATCTCATACCTTCCGTGTTGACCGTCTGCTCCATACCGACGGAAAAAAACGTCCGCTGATTCTGCATAATAATTTCCATCCCATGTCTGCGTCGGTATATTTTGCTGTTGAGGAAATGTCCGAATATGACGCCGATTTCCTACTCATCTATTATAAGGAGGTCTCCTCGGATGACGGCGATTTCACCACAGGACTTGCTCCTCTCCTGCTGCCGGACGGTCAGGAGAATAACACAACCTGCGGCAAGATCGGTATCTGGGCATGGGCAGCCATGCGTGTACTCGACTACGGTCTGACGCTCCCCGGTACCGATCCGAACAATATCGGCATCGTCGGTCACTCCCGTCTGGGTAAAACCGCCGCCTATACCGCAATGATGGATGAGCGCTTCAAATTCGTCTTCTCCAACGCCGCAGGCTGTGCCGGTGATTCGCTTGCCCATGGCTGCAGCGGTCAGGGAAGAGCGAAACTCGATCACAATCTCGGTGAGCTGATCTGCGATATCACAAAGAATTTCCCTTATTGGTTCTGCAAGAACTATTTCAAATACGCCGACCGTAACCTGTCGGATGAATTTGATCAGCACTTCCTTCTGGCAAGCATCGCTCCCCGCTATGTGATGGTTGGCTCCTGTGAGCTTGACGGATGGGCAGATCCGGTCTCCCAGCAGCTCTGTGCACTTGCGGCAGGCGAAGCATGGGAGAAGGAGGGACTCACCGGCCTTGTTGGCAGCGACCGCATCCTTGAGCCCGGTGAAGGGCTGATCGACGGACATGTGGGCTATTTTAAGATCATGGCAAAGCACTTCCTCTCCCGACATAGCTGGAGATGGTTTATGAATTTTGTTGAAAAGCACCGTTATGAATGAGGTATGTACCATGAATAATTTTCTGATAACCGATTACGGCGTCGAGCAGAACAGTGATCAGCTTCAGACTGCGGAAATCCAGAAGGTTCTCGATTTATGTAAAGCTGAAGGCGGCAGAGTAATCATTCCGAGAGGCCGCTTTTATGTGGCATCCCTTCGCATGTGGTCGAATACCACGCTCTATCTTGAGTCTGGCGCAGAACTTTACGGAAGTGACAACTGCGAGGACTATGAGGTCTTTACAATCCCGGAAGGAATGGAAATGCGTTCGGATATGGAGCTGATTACCCAGTATTACAATAATACCCCCTGGGAAACCTACCGCAGAGCCATCATTACCGCATACGGGGAAAAGAATATTGCAATTATCGGTGAGAGCGATTCTGTGATCGACGGCGTTCACTGCTATGATCCCCATGGTGAAGAAAACTACCGCGGCCCCCACTCCATTTTTCTTTCCTGCTGTGAGAACGTGCATCTCGAAGGCTATACCGTCAGAAACAGCGGAAATTTCATGCATGAAGCCAACAACTGCCGCTATTTGACCATGCGCCGTGTCACCTGCCTTGCAGGCTCAGACGGTATTCATCTCCATTGCACCGAGCACGCACTGATCGAGGACTGCCTGTTCAAAACGGGGGATGACTGTATTGCCGGCATCAATATCAAGGATCTTACCGTCAGACGCTGTGTGCTGAATACATCCTGCAGTCTCTTCCGCATCGGCGGTGTCAATATTCACGTGGAGGACTGCTATGCATACGGTCCCGGATACTATCCTCACCGCATGACGGTTGTGAGGGGCAAAGGCGATGAGCTCCCACGCGAAGAAGGCAGACACAATACCCTCTTTGCCGTCTGCTATTTTGCCAGCATGAATTATCCTTTTGTTCCTTCGGACATTCATTTCAAAAATTGTCTGCTTGAGAATCTGCTTTCCTTCTGTACTTACACAGCCGACGGAGACAATCTCCAGAGCGGTACCCGTTGGGGTGAGCTGTCGCTTGAAAATGTGCGCTTTACCGGTCTTGGTCAAACCGCCCGTCCCATAGGCTCGGAAAAAGAGCCGCTGACCATTCGTATGAAGAATGTATCGGTATCCTTTGCAGAGGGAGCGACAGATGAATCGCTCTTTACTGTCGGGGAAGATTCGTATGTGACAATAAAGGAGGTATGAGGATGATAACCTGTCGCTTCGGTATCATCGGTGCCGGCAGAATTGCATCGCATTTCTGCAATGCAGTTAAAGCCGTTGAGGGCGCAGAAGTAGTCGCCGTTGCCAGTACATCGCCCGATCGCGCCCGTGATTTTGCAGAAAAAAACGGCATTTCCCAGTATTATGCTTCCTACGAAGAAATGCTGAAAAATGCCGATATCAATATCGTCTATATCGCAACAACCCACAATTTCCATATGGAGAATCTCCGCCTCTGCTTCGAGCACGGCAAGCATGTCCTCTGCGAAAAGCCCATGGTGCTTACTGCCGCCGATGCAAGAGAAGCCTTCGCTCTTGCCAAGAAAAAGAGTCTATTCTGCATGGAGGCTATGTGGTCACGCTTCCTGCCCCAGTATCAGAAAGCGAAAAAGTGGATTACAACCGGAAAAATCGGTGAGATCCAGTCGGTCAGTGCAGTAATCGCCTTTAAAGCCGATCCCGATCCCAATGGTCGTCTGCTCAATCCCGAACTCGCAGGCGGCGCTATGTATGATATCGGCGTCTATCCCATCGAGACGGTCAGCTATCTTGTCGGCGAGCCTCTACGGGGCTGCATGGGCACATGGCGTCCCGCATCCACAGGCGTTGATGCAAGAGTAACCTTTATTCTGCAGTTCTCCTCCTGCGATGCTGCTCTTCAGTGCCTCTTTTCAGCCAATGCAAAGGAATATGTCATCGTCAACGGCAGCGAGGGATACATCGAAATTCCCTTTGTCAGCGGCGGACATAAAATCTTTCGCTATAATGCCCATCGTCAGCTCGAAGAGGAATTTACCGATCCCTTTACCAACGGATTTATCTATGAGGTGGAAGAAGTGGTGCGCTGCATCGCTGAAGGAAAGCTTCAGTCGGATGTAATGCCTCCCGAAGCAACCATCGAGTGTGCTGAAATTTTTGATAAAATTTTAAGAGGATAAAGAAAAGGCTGACACATTGTGAAGTGCGTCAGCCTTTTCCTTATGGCTTGCATCTGCCGCATGGTGAATATCCCATGGCGATAATAACATCCCTGCTCTCATTTGAGGTGGCGGTATTCTTTTCCTTCATCTGCTTTACCGAGCTGCAGGCAGGATGGTGAAACTTCTTTGTGTTTGTATTCAGCACATACCGGTATTCGGAGATAGGCGCAGTGTCTGCAATCTCTGTTTCTTCTGCCGTTGTCGTGGGAGGCTCAGTTGCAGGCGCTTCGGTCTCAGCAGACGTTGTCATCTGCGGTTCTGTTACAGAAGCAGTGGTTGTCGGCGGCAGTGTTTCCGGCGGTGCAGTCTCCGGGATTGCAGTCACCTGCGGCTCAGTTGCAGGCGCTTCAGTTGTTGGCAGTATTGTTTCCGACGGTATTGTCTCCGGGACTGCGGTCATCGGCGGTTCGGTCACAGGCGCTTCGGTTATTTCAGGCACTTCTGTTATTGGTTCTTCTGTTTGTGCTGCGGTTATTTCGATTACGGTTTCAGACACACTTTCGATTATTTCACCGACTGCGGCTTCTCCGGCAGTAATATCGATGCTGTCGCTGACTGTCACATGATAGCTTGGAAGATTTGCTGCGCTTGACAGCAGCTCATTCCGATCGGACAGCAGACTTCCTCCAACAACAGCAAATCCCAGGAGTAACGCGGCACCGCATGCCAATATCTTTACCTTTCCCGATGTATTTATATTCATATCGAAATCCCTTCCGGATGATTTTGTCAGATGTTGTCACAATTATCATATCACGTTCCGACCGTCCCGTCAAGCAATCCCGCATAAAAAGTGAAACATCAGGTTGATATCATATCGTGTTATTGTGATCTGTAACAAAAAAATGCAATGACATTTGTTGTATCTGCACAACGATCAATTCAATTTTTTCAAATGAATTGACTTTATCCCGAATCTGTACTATAATAATCCCGAATAGCCCCAAAATAAGGACATACTTGATGAGAAAGGAACCCGGAACATGTCAAGATATAAAAGATGGATCCTGCCGCTGATTGCCGCGCTGCTGTTGTGTACTCTCTTTACAGCCTGCGATTCTGAGCCTGCTTCTTCCGGTGACAGCGAGAGTGAAAGCGGCACACCTGCCGTGACCACCACCGCTGTTGAAGAAGTTACCGAGCCCGATACAGAGACAGAGACCGAGCCTGAAGCTCAGCCTGTCACAGAGCCTGTTGTACCCCCCGAGACAGAACCCGAAACAGAGCCTGAGACCGAAGCTGAGACAGAGCCCGAAACAACAGCGGTCACCGAAGCCGAAACCGAAGCGCCCAAGGGACAGAATGTGGGGGCATACATCAATCCCCTCACGGGACTCAAAACCGATAAGGATTATTCAAACCGCCGTCCTGCTGCCATTATGATCAACAATGAGCGCTCCAGCCTGCCTCAGGTCGGTATCTCTCAGGCTGACGTGATTTATGAGTGCCTCACCGAAGGTGGTATCACCCGTCTGCTCATGCTGGTCAGCGATTATGACAGCCTTCCCACCATTGGATCGGTTCGCTCCGCCCGTGATTATTACCTTGACTTTGCACAGAATCATGACGCGATCTATGTCCATGCCGGCGGAAGTACCTATGCATATGAGCAGATTCAGTCGCGCCGCATCAATAATCTGGACGGCGTCAATATGTATCTGCCGAATAATGCCTTCTTCCGCGATGCCGAGCGTCTGAAGACTATGCTTTACGAGCACTGCCTCATGACAAACGGAAAGGGAATCGTCAATAGCATAGCCTTCAAGAAATACCGCACCGAGGTAAAGGAAAGCTACAATAACCCCTTTGTCTTTGCCGAGAAGGAGGTCGTTCCCACAGCAGGCGATGCCAAGCATGTCATCATTACCTATAACTCGGGTCAGTTCCCCCAGTTTATCTATAACGCTGCTTCCAATACATACAAACGCTGGCAGCTTCGCGGCGAAGCTCATATTGACGGTGCAACCGGAGAGCAGCTCACCTTCACCAATTTGCTCATCCTCGTCTGCGATCACGGCAGCTATAATGATGATTACGGCAGAATCACAGTAGATACCACCGGCAGCGGTACCGGCTACTATGTCTACGGCGGTAAGTATATGCCTATCAAGTGGAGCAAAGCGACCCGCGACTCCCAGATCAGCTTCACCGATACCAAAGGCAATCAGCTTGAAATCAATCCCGGCAAGACTTTTGTCTCGATTATCTCCCCTTATGTGGAGGATACACTCCAGCTCAACTATACAAGATAAGTCATCCGGACTGCTGTATGAAAATACGGCAGTCTTTCTTTTTGCGTGAAATTGACGTTGACAGCATATCCTGTGCATGATAAAATAAATTAACCTAACCGAAAGGGGAATTATGATGAAACAGTATACAAGATTCTTATTGCTGCTTCTGTCCTTTGTAATCGCACTTTTCTTTGGCTGTGAAAAAAGCGGCAGCAATGACAGTGCCGATGCCACCGACAGCACGCCCGAAGCAGTCGGTAATCTGCTCATCGGCGGCAGCGATGCCTATACGATCATCCGTCCCGATGTCTCGGCTGATGAAGTGGTCGATGCTTCGGTTCGTCTGCGCAAAGCCATCGAAGCGGTCAGCGGCGGCGAGATCGTCATGGGTACAGACTGGGTAAAAAAGGGCGAAGCTGTCCCTGAGGATGCCTTTGAGATCCTCATCGGTGAAACCAATCGCACAGCCTCGGCAAAAGCTATGGAAAGTCTCGGTGATAACAGCTTCTCCATCGCCTATGACGGCAAAAAGCTCACCATCACCGCCTCGGATGATTACGGTATCACCGTTGCGGTGGATTACTTCATTGCCGAATATGTACAAAACTGCGGCGGCAAGCTCAGTGTGACTGCTGATTTTCTCTATACGGGAAGCTACAGCTATCCCCTTTCCATGATTCTCGAGGAAAAGCTGAATCACGATCTTGTTTTCGATTACGACAACGGCATCTCTGCATCAAAGCTTGCTCCCTCTCCCGAAATTTTTGAGGGCGAGATTCTTTATCTTGATATGGTCGAGCTTGGTATGTCTCTGCTCGGACGCGATAGCCTTGCCGCCTTTGATGCACAGCTTGCTCTGACAGCTCTCCAAGGCCTTGCCAACCGTGAGCAGCCATCGATTTTCCTCAAGTATCGCAATCAGGACAACGGCAACGCCGATCAGTGGGTGGACGGCATCGAAGCCGACCTCTACTGGCTTTATGTCTGCATGGGCGAAAATCAGTATCTCAGCGGTGCCGAGATCAATATGGTCGAATGGGAGAGCGGATCCGAATTTGACGCAGTAGCTGAAGTTTTCAAGGCACGCGCGAACGTTTTCAACGGACTTGTGGTCTGGGATTCCAATCTCCCCGCTACCATGCTCGCCGCCTGTACTGTCGCCGGGGTCGAGAATCTTATTCCCGTGCGATATGACGAAAACCCCGAGAGTATCTATATGCTGCTGACCCAAACACTTGGCTATGAGGTTAAGCTCGACATGCGCGATAAATTCACCGGTGAGCTGGGAAGCACAATCTATGGTACCGACCTGCCCTCCACCGGATCGGCAAAGAATGATGTCTACCTCTGGGCAAAGGTGAACTACCTCGACAAAGGACTCACTTCCGCAGAGCATATCGCACTTACCCGTGACGGAGCCTCCTATTACGAGGATACCCTCGGCTATCAGGCTCCCCATAATACCGTTGTTGCCGCCTATGACTATCTGATCGCCGAAAAAGCCTTCTTCTTCTCTCTCAGCGGAACAGGGGTGGGCACTCCCGTCGATGATCCCAACCAGCCTGCCGGTACCGATTATGATACCTTCAATAAGATTATGCAGGCGCAGTATGACCGTGCGGGAGGCAGCTTTTATCAGGTCAGCGGCTGGCCTGTGGTCGGCGACGGCGAATCGGACGGCACAACCCTCGAATGGCTTACCACACAGCTTCTCTCCTCCTATCACGGCGTCATCGAAATGCAGGGAGGCGGCTTCAGCGCGGCAGGCAATATCTCGCTCTTCCGCCATGTGCCCGCCATCGAACAGTATAAACAGACCGCACAGCCGAAGGATACCGCTTATGACGAAGACCGCATTTATGTGATGTTCTACATGGGCGACTATGACAGCGTGGCATGGCTGACCAATGTGATTCCTGCTCTCTGGGAAAGCGAAGGCAGAGGAAAGCTCCCGCTGGCATGGGGCATCGCAGGCATCCAGGATGCCCGTGCGACCCATATCTATAACTATATGTATCAGACCGCCACCGACAACGATTATTTCGTTGCAACCAATAACGGCGCCGGCTATCTCAATCCTCAGTTTCTCATTCCAGAAAATAAAGATGCCGCCTACGCAGGCAAAACCGTCCCCGACGGACTTGACGCATGGGTGAAGTTCTGCACCGAAAAATACACCAAGTTTGATCTCAGTGCAACTCCCTTCATCATCCCCAACTGGCTCCAGAGCCTCGGTAAAACTTCTACCCTCACCCGCGTGCTTGAGGCATACCGCAGCTTCTCACCTACCGGACTCGGCTGGTATCACTGGTCGTCCGACGGACTTGTAAGTATCAGCGGAACCCCTCTCTCCCATACACTGGACGGAGTCAATAATCTCTCCACCGCCGGTCAGGTTTATGAGAACCTCCTTGGCTATCTCACCAACAAAAATATTCTGGATAAAGAAAAAAATATGCTTCTGATTCGTGAAATTATCGTCGATCCCAATGCCATCAATGAAGCTGTCGAGCGTGTGAAGCGAGAACATCCCGAAATCGACTTCGAGGTTGTGGATGTCAATACCTTCTACGAATTTGCCTCAAAGCGGCTCAAATGATTCCCAAATGTTCACGAATATATAAAGATGATTCCTGAATATTCACGAATCACTCTTGACAAACGGGAACGAATATGCTATACTGTGAACAACAAGGAATGCGCCGCGGCATTTTTCTTGAAATTCTGTTAATGAAGGTGAATCTATGTTTATCGAAGAGCGCCACCGTGCGATACTCGAAATGCTGGAGCAGAAGGGAAGCATTACAACCTCCGATATCCAGTTGAAATTCAATATCAGCTATGATTCTGCCAAGCGCGACCTGCGAATCCTCGAAGAAAAGGGACTGCTCAAGCGTACCCACGGCGGAGCACTCCCCCTGCGTCAGATTGCGGCAGGCAGACCTGTGGGAACAACCGCCCGTGACATTGCCGAGGTCAAGGATAACTACCTCGCCATCGCCAAAAAAGCGGTCTCCATGATCCGCGAAAACGATGTGGTTTTCATCACATCAGCCACCGTCGGCTATTTCATGGCGCAGAATCTCCCCGAAGGACTGCGCTTCCGTGCTGTAACCAATTCAATCATCATCGCCGAAGAGCTGCGGAGCCACCCCGGCGTGCAGATTATCATGCTGGGCGGCGAAATGGATGCCAAAGGCAACTGCTATGATGCCATCGCCATTGAGACAATCAGACGGCTCCGTTTCGACAAGTGCTTCCTGACCTCAGCCTGCATTTCCCCCGAATTCGGGCTGTCCATTCAGAAAACTTCCGCCATCAGCTTCTGGAATGCCGTCATCGACAGCTCGAAACAGGCCATCGGACTCTATCCCAAGGAGAAGATCGGCTTCAATTCAATCGTCAGCATCTGCCCCGCCAACAGACTGCAAACCATCATCACCGACTGGGATGCCTCCGAGGAGGATCTCGCCGGCTTTGATGAGCAGGGCATCGAACTTGTTATTGTAGAAAATCCAAACGAGGTAGAATAAAAGGGGCTGTTGCAAATGTTTCATTTGCAACAGCCCAGCCACAAAATTTTCGATTTTATGGCGTATATTGATTGGTTTCAGAGCATAAAATGCCCTGAAATGGCGGTCTTTGACCGGCAAAATCAATATCAGAGGGCTGACGCATTGCAAATGCGACAGCCCTTTCCTTATGCCGTAAATTCATCAAAAATCGCCTCAACCTGTAAAATGTCGAAGGATAGAATCGCATTGAATGCATACCGGTCGCAGATAAAGCGCACAAACCTTGCACCGAGATAATACCCCACATCGGCATGTCCATGGTAGAATACCCAGTCGCCGAACCAGCGCTGATTTTTAACATCCATTATGTTAAGATCGGCGGTGAAATCCCGCTTGATCTCCTCAAAATGTGCATCACACCAGTCGAGCCATCCATCTCTGTCCTGATGAAAGAATTGTGTATTGCCCACCAATATCTGCTCAAACACCATGGCGATGCCCTCGGTGAAGAGCTGCCATAAAAATTTCTGCCTTCCCTCAAGTATGCGATGAAGCACACCGTACTGCCCTTGATAGACATGCCCAAGCTCATGATAGATCAGACCGTACATTGCCTGTAAGCCGCCCCAGCCAAGCTCGAGAATCTTTTCGGTGCCCAGCAGAATCACCGATCTGCCCTCCATCTCGGTCACCCAACCGGCACCGCTGCAGAGCCCCAGATAGAGAATAACCTCCACATCTACCGATCTGCCAAAGCAGGAAAGAAGCCTTTCGTCAAGATGATCGGTAGTCTCCTCAAAGGAATTGATGATTTCATTCCGCCCATCTCGATCCTCCAGTGCCGCTCTCAGAATCGGCAGAAAATTCTGCTCAAACGTGTAGTTCCCGCTTCCGATGCACTCCTCCATATCACGAAGACAGAGCGCTTCAAGCTCGGGATGAATCGCACGGGCGTATGCTTTCCACTTTTTAATGGTAAAGCCATCCCGAAAAACTTCCTCAAGTCCAATGATGGCGTTGTGTATTTTCACGCAATAACCTCGCCGTTTTCGTCAAGGAAGCGCCGATCATCCATTCCCATTTCATCAAATATCACATTCCAGCGCTCCATCATATTCTCGTCCCATAACACCGGATAAAATCCCGCTGTCAGATAATTCTTGATCGCCGCACGCCTGAAATCATCGGTGGTCAGCCACACCCGCGGCACACAGCCCCAAAGCCGCTCAAGCCCCTTTGCCAGCATAGCGTGACCGATTTTCTTTCCTCGTACCTCTTCCAGTGCGGCAACCATGTGAATCCAACCGTCACCGGCTTCGTCCAAATGTGCAGTCAGCGTTGCCACCGGTCTTTTTCCTGCCTTCTCACAGACAAAAAAGACATCTGTTTCGGGCTTGATGCACTGTATGCCCGAGATCGCGTCGGCGTAAGCCTGTCTGTTGGCATCGGGACCGCACAGACCGTGCCTGCAGATTTCAACCCAGGCATCGATATCGGCGTCATCTGCTTTATTGATATTGCGAAAGAAAAAATCCTCATGCAGCGGATAGGGACGAACCTCGGTCATGATTTTGCACATCTTGAGCTGTTTCATATGTCACTCCTGTTATATCGCCAAAAAGCGGCTGTTATGTTTATGATACTGCCATTATCATAACACAAAACAGCCGCTTTGTCTATCATTATAACCGATTTTTACAGCTCAATGATCGCATCCCGCTCAGCACCGACCGATACATAGCGAATGGGGCATCCCACCGCCTCCTCCAGATACTTCACATAATCAAGCGCTGCACCGGGAAGCTCCTCCACTCTGCGGCAGGATGAAATATCGCACTTCCACCCCTCGAGATATTCATATACAGGCTTAGCCATATTAAGTGCTTCGCCGCTCGGAAATTCGGTTGTGCGCACACCGTCAATCTCATAAGCCACGCAGACCGGGATTTTTTCCATATAGGAAAGAATGTCCATCTTTGTCAGCGCCAGACAGTCAGCTCCCTGCATGCGTACCCCGTAGCGCGATGCAACTATATCAAAGCCGCCCACACGCCGCGGTCTGCCTGTTGCCGCACCGTATTCGCCGCCGGCTTCACGGAGTGCATGCGCTTCATCGCCGAACATCTCCGCCGTGAAGGGACCCTCACCTACACAGGAGGAATATGCCTTCATGATGCCCACCACATGATCAAGCTTGTGTCCCGGAATACCTGCTCCGACAGGTGCATATGCGGCAATGGTGGAGGATGAGGAGGTGTAGGGATAGATGCCGAAATCAATATCGCGCAGAGCGCCGAGCTGAGCCTCGAACATCACCCGCTTGCCTTCCTTCAGTGCGCCGTCAAGATAGAGTCCGGTGTCGCAGATATGCTCCTTCAGCATTCCGCCGAACCTCTCAAGCCAGGCAAGCATGTCCTCAAACCGATATGCTACGGCACCGTAGACACGCTCCACCGTCAGATTTTTCAGCTCCAGCACATCAGCAAGCCTTGCACGCAGATACTCGGGATGAAGCAGATCGCCCATGCGAAGCCCTTTCTTCATATATTTGTCGCCGTAAACAGGTGCAATGCCGCGTCCCGTGGAGCCGAATTTCCGGTCAGCCAGCCGCTGCTCCTCCAGTCTGTCGAGTGCAACATGATAAGGCATGCAGATGACAGCGCGGTCGCTGATTTTCAGGTTTTCGGAGGTGATTTTTACGCCCGCATCGCGCAGCCTTTTAATCTCTGTGCAGAGATGCTCGATGTCGATAACCATACCGTTGCCCATGACGCAGATCACATCGGGACGCAGAATACCCGAAGGCAGCAGATTTAAAATAAATCTGCCCAGATGGTTGACCACCGTGTGTCCTGCATTGTTGCCTCCCTGATAACGGACGACGATATCCTCATGTTCCGAGAGCAGGTCGACCATGCGCCCCTTGCCCTCATCGCCCCAGTTGATGCCCGCAATTGCTGTTAACATAATCATAACCTCCGTTTTACTGGATTTTTCTTACGTTGTTATTTTACCACAGCAGAAGCGAAAAGATGTATCATAAGTATTATCGGATCGATCGCAATTTTTAATATAAGATATAAGATATAATTATGACGTTATACAAAAGATAAGATTATATTATATAAAACTATATCTTTTCTTGTGAAATACTGAAATCCTATTTAATTGTTCATGATTTTGTGTTATACTATATCCAGTTATGTTTATCGAAAGGGAAAAGAAAATGGCTGATATTACACGAAAAATCGCCTCGGTGCTCCGTGCCGCATCGGACAGCGCAGAGCCCCGAAAGGGAAGCTATAATACCGCCATCATCGCAGCGGCAGGCAGCGGCAGACGTGCGGGCGGCAGCAAAGCCAAGCAGCTTGTGCCTGTCTGCGGACTTCCCGTGGTAGTGCGTACGATGAAAGCCTTTGAGGAATGCGAGCATATCACCTCCATCGTCCTTGTGGGCAGGGAAGAGGAGCAGATTCTCTACCGCAATTATGTAACCGAGCACAAATTCACCAAGATTCGCTCGATTGTGACAGGCGGCGAGGACAGACAGACATCGGTCTACAACGGCTTCCTTGCAATTCCCGATGAAACCGAATATGTGCTCATCCATGACGGTGCGCGATGCCTGATCACTCCCGATATGATCACCCGTGTCCTTGCTGCGGCGCAGAAATACAATGCCGCCTGTGCAGCCTGCCGTGCAAAGGATACACCCAAGATTGCCGATGATAAGCAAAATATCCTCGATACTCCCGACCGTGCCTCTATGTGGATGGCACAAACACCGCAGGTATTCAAAACCGAGCTTTACCGTGCTGCGGTCATTATCGCCCGAAGAGACGGCGTGGAGGCTACCGATGACTGCATGCTTGCCGAACGGCTGGGCTTTAATGTTAAGCTGGTGGACTGCGGTTATCAGAACATGAAAATCACTACCGCCGAGGATTTCGCCATAGCAGAAGCAATCCTGGCGTTCCGTGCGAAGGAGGATGCCGAATGATCGATATGCGAATCGGCCACGGCTACGATACCCATAAGCTTGTCTCTGACCGAAAGCTGATTCTCGGCGGTGTTGATATTCCCTGCGAAAAGGGACTCCTCGGTCATTCGGATGCCGATGTGCTCACCCATGCGGTTATGGATGCCCTTCTCGGTGCCATCGCCGCAGGCGATATCGGAAAGCATTTCCCCGACAGTGATCCGGCTTATAAAGGTGCCGACAGCCTGAAGCTGGCTTCCCGTGTGGTATCTTTTGTGAAGGAACATGGCTATGTTATCTCCAATATCGACGCCACAATCATTGCTCAGCGCCCCAAGCTTGCTCCCTATATCGAAACTATGCGAAAAAATCTCGCCGCAGCACTCGGTATGACTGCCGACCGCATCAATGTCAAGGCAACCACCGATGAGGGTATGGGCTTTACAGGCCGCGGAGAGGGTATCTCGGCACACGCAGTTGCTCTTCTGCAAAAGGAACAGGCTCCCATCGACTGACAGAAGCCCGCTCATCTATATCAAACGCAGGTGCGCACAGCGTAACTCTCCCACGTCCGCTTTCATCAACATCCTTGCCGCCGCTGCCCGCGTGCAGGCTTTCGCCTGTTATTATTTTATGAGTAAGCGTCTTTCTTGACACCGCACCTGCGGGTCGGAACAACGATACGATTCTTAAAAAATAAAAATATAATTATATAAACAGCAGCCGAAGCTGAATTTCGGCGCTGACTTCGGAGGAATCTATTATGCTTAAAATTTCACCCTCAATCCTTGCAAGCGATTTCGGACATCTTGCCGATGAATTCAAAAAGGTGGAGGATGCAGGCGTTGAGTACATCCATATCGATGTGATGGATGGCGTCTTTGTCCCCAATATCTCGCTTGGTCCCTGCATTATCTCAGCTGTCCGCCCCACATCAAATCTTGTGTTCGATGTGCACCTTATGATCACCGATCCCATCCGCTATGTGGAGGAATTCAAAAAGGCAGGTGCCGATATCATCACCATCCACTACGAAGCCTGCGAAAATCAGGTGGAAGTGCTCAAGCGTATCCGTGAGCTGGGCTGCCGTGCCGGTATCTCCATCAAGCCCGCAACTCCCGCTTTTGTTCTCGAGCCGCTGCTTGAATATATCGATCTCGCCCTTGTCATGTCGGTTGAGCCCGGCTTTGGCGGTCAGTCCTTCATTCCCGAAACCCTTGAGAGTGTCAGAGCACTGCGCGGCATGATCGATTCCCGCGGTCTTGATATCGAAATCGAAATTGACGGCGGAATCGGTCCCAAGAATATCTACGAGGTCACCAAAGCCGGCGTCGATGTAGCTGTTGCAGGCTCCTCGATTTATAAAGCTGCCGATGTCAAGGCAGCAGTGCAGGCTCTGCGCGACGGCGCATACAAGGGCGAAGCTGAATAATCATGCAGGGGATTGTTGAGCTGGATATTCACGGTATGAATCGCTATCAGGCAAAGACCTTCATCGACAGCAGACTGAAATCCTGCGCCCGTTCGGTCTACTGCCTGCGGATTATCCACGGATATCATGGCGGAAGTGAGCTTTCCGATATGGTGCGCTCGGTCTACCGACATCATCCGAAGGTGATCCGCATCTCGCTGGGACTCAACCGCGGTGCCACCGATCTCATCCTGCGTGAGCTGATATAATACATAAAGGGGATGAAGCTTCTTCGGCATCATCCCCTAATAAACCTGCCCCATGTCAGATCAGCGCGTGACGGCGAAGCACACTGCCGAGCCGCTTTATATGCTCTTCCTCCATGGCGCAGAGCGGCAGCCTCATCTCGTCCGAGCATAGCCCCATCATCGCCATGGCAGCCTTGATCGGAATGGGATTGGTCTCGATAAAAATCGCTTTTGCCAGATCGAGATTGTCAAGCTGCAGTCTGCGGCTTTCTTCAACCTTTCCCTCGAACCATAAACGGCAGATTTCATGGGTCTCCCTCGGAATGATGTTGGACATCACCGAGATGACTCCTTTGCCGCCGAGTGCAAGAATGGGGACGGTCTGATCGTCATTTCCGCAGTAAATGTCCATCACATCGCCGAATTCAGCCGCGATCTCCGCCACTGTGGAGATGCATCCGCCGGCTTCCTTCACCGCTACGATGTTCTCACGCCGAACAAGCTCGCGGTAGACACTCATGGGGATGGTGACTCCCGTCCTTGAGGGCACATTGTAGAGTATACAAGGCAGCTTCACCGCATCTGCAATGGCTGAGAATGATTCGATTAACCCCCGCGGTGTCGGCTTGCTGTAATAGGGTGTCGCCAGAAGCAGCGCATCGGCACCGACCTCCTCAGCATATCGGGAGAGCGATACGGCGTAAGCTGTGTCCGCAGAGCTTGTGCCCGCAATCACGGGAAGCCTGCCGGCAGTTCGCTCTACCGTATGCGCGATCAGTGCTCGCTTTTCGCTGTCACGAAGAGCTGTAACCTCACCCGTGCTGCCGCAGATGACAAGCGCATCACTGCCGCCGTCGATCTGAAATTCAATGATCCTGTCAAGCGCCTCAAAATCCACAGTGCCGCCGCGAAAGGGCGTAACCAGAGCTGTGGCTGAGCCACAAAATACAGATTGCTTTTCCATTGCTTGTGAACAGTCCTTTCCTTAAAAATGTAGTTTAAGATATAACAAGATCAAACGGTCTTATGATTTTACGCCGCAAATCCAATCCAAAATCCAAAACGGAGATCAATATGATACGCAACGATATGATCGCAACCGATCTGAAAAAAAAGGATTTTTTCTATGAGCTTCCGCCCGAGCTGATCGCCCAGACGCCCTCCGAGATCCGCGATATGTCACGGCTTCTTGTCTGTGACCGCAGAACGGGAGCACTGGAGCATCGCCGCTTCCGTGATATCAGAGAATATCTGAAGCCGGGAGATGTGCTGGTCATCAACGACTCCAAGGTCATTCCCGCGCGCCTTTACGGAAAAAAAGAGGACAGCGGCATCGATATGGAGGTTGTACTCCTGCGCCAGCATGAGCTCGATACCTGGGAGGTGCTCACCCGTCCCGGCAGACGTGCAAAACCGGGCACTGTCATTATATTCGGCGACGGTATTCTTCGTGCCGAGGTTTTGGAGGTAATTGAAGGAGGCAACCGTATCCTTCGCTTCGATTACGATCATAAAGAGACTCTCTACGCCATCCTCGATAAGATCGGCAACATGCCGCTGCCTCCCTACATCACCGAGAAGCTGGATGATGCCACTCGTTATCAGACCGTCTATGCCCGCGAGGAGGGCTCAGCTGCAGCTCCCACAGCCGGACTGCACTTCACCGAAGAGCTTCTTTCCGAAATCCGTGAAATGGGCATTGAAATCGCCCCTGTTATGCTGCATGTAGGCCTCGGTACTTTCCGTCCCGTGAAGGAGGATAACATCCGCGATCACATCATGCACAGCGAATTCTTCACCGTTACCGAAGAGAGTGCCGAAAAAATCAACCGCGCCAAGCAGAATGGCGGCAGAGTCATCGCGGTCGGCACCACCTCCTGCCGCGTCCTCGAGAGTGCATCCACAGACGACGGCATTGTGCATCCCATGGCAGCCGATACCGGTATCTTTATCTATCCCGGTTATACCTTCAAGGCTGTAGATGCGCTGATTACAAACTTCCATCTGCCCGAGAGTACGCTGGTCATGCTGGTATCCGCCTTCGCAAGCAAAGAAATCGTGCTGAATGCCTACGAAGAAGCGATCAAAGAGAAGTATCATTTCTTCTCCTTCGGCGATGCCTGCTTCTTCCACTGATGAGGTAGCCTATGACAAAGCCAAAACTGATTGCGGTTGCCGGTCCCACGGCAAGCGGAAAGAGTGCTCTTGCCCTCGAGCTCTGCCGCCGCTTTGACGGAGAACTGGTTTCCTGTGATTCCATGCAGATTTACCGCCGCATGGATATCGGAACCGCCAAGCCCACAGCCGAGGAAATGCGAGAGATCCCCCACCATCTCATCGATATTGTCGAGCCGGGAGAAAGCTTCTCCTGTGCCGATTGGTGCGAGATGGCGAAGACTGCCATCGCCGATATCACAGCGAGAGGAAAGCTCCCCATCGTCTGCGGCGGAACCGGACTTTACCTTGACAATCTCATCACCGGCAATACCTTTGCCGAGATTAAGTGCGATGAAGCCTACCGCGAGGAAATGCTGACACTCTCCTCCGAGAAGCTGATCGAGATGCTCCGCCGGGTCGACCCCGAAAGTGCTGCTGCAATTCATCCCAACAACCGCAAGCGCGTGGTTCGTGCGCTGGAGATCTATCATGCCACCGGAGTTCCCAAGAGCGAATGGGACAGGCAGTCGCGCACCTCCGAGCCGCCATACGATGCGCTTGTGCTGGGCTTGCGATATGCGGACAGAAGCGTGCTTTACCGGCGCATCGACCGAAGAGTGGACGAAATGCTGAGATTGGGGCTGATCGAAGAAGTGCGTGCTCTGTCCGACTCCTATTCCTCCACCTCCTGCCAAGCCATCGGCTACAAGGAGCTTTTTGATTATCTCGATGGCAGCTCTACCCTCGAGGAAGCCGCTGAAAAAATCAAGCATGCAACCCGTAATTATGCCAAGCGGCAGATGACATGGTTCAACAGCAAGTCCTACATCACATGGATTGATGTGTCAGAGCGCACAACATTTAAAGATATTGTAAACAATGCGGTTTCACTCTTAACGGACAGCCAAGTTTGTGTTATAATAGACTGAATATAATCGCAGTTGAAGTGTATGAATCAGGATCGCGAAAGGAATCGGAATGGATTTAAAATATCTGAAAAAAATCGGTATTTATATTGTCAGCGCGATCATTTCGCTTCTGCTTATCGCTTATATTCTCTATCATTTTATCGGAAGCTTCAGCAAAGAGGTGGAATACACGCCCGCTGTGGTCTTTACCCAGAATGAGACAGTGGCACTGGATATCTACATCATGCGAAGCGAGCAGGTGCTCTACTCGGCAAGTCCGGGCGAGGTCAGCCGCATTTATGAAGATGGAACCAAGGTCGCGGTGAATACGGTGGTCGCCAATATCTACGGCGGCGGTACCTCCTCAATCAGCAGCAGCATCATGGCGCTGGACAACAAAATCTCTATTCTCGAGGACAGCAATATGGAGGACGGCATGTCGGTTTACGATACCGCTGCCATCGATTCCCGTATCGACGAGCTGTATTATACCATCCTCGATAAAACCGCAAGCGGCGATCTGGAATATGCGCTTCGCAAGAAAGATGAGCTTCTCACACAGCTCAACAAGCGACAGATTATCGTCAATAAGGTCACAAGCTACAATGACCGTATCCTCAGCCTGGAAAATCAGAAGCTTTCACTCACCTCACAGCTTGACAGCATCACCGCAACCGTGAAAACCACCGGATCGGGCTATTTTTACGGTACTGTGGACGGCTATGAAAACATCTTCTCGGCTTCCCGTGTGGATGATATGACCATTGCAGATTTTGATGAAATGATCAATTCAAAGCCCGACGATACGCTGACCGACGGCAGCAGAGGCGAGAGTGTCGGCAAGCTGGTCACCGATTTTACCTGGTATGCCGCCTGCAAGGTGCAGAAGGATATGCTCCGTTATTTCACAGAGGGCAGCTCCTACCGCATTGTTTTCCCCTTCAGTTCGGATACCGAGCTGACCATGAAGCTCTACCGTGTGATTTCTCAGACAGACCGCGATGATGTTGTGCTCATCTTTTCCTGCGGCTCGCTGCCCGATAACTTCAACTTCCTGCGTATGCAGTCGGTTTATCTGGTCAAAGAATCCTATACAGGCTATAAGGTTCCCGTATCCGCTGTGCGCATGGTTGACGGTGTGCAGGGCGTTTATGTACTCGACGGTAATGTGGTTCGCTTCAAGAAGATCGATGCGCTTTTTGAGAGCGACGGTTATCTGATCGTCGCCGAGCAGGATATTCTGCACGATGAAGCGTATGCTTTGAAGTTGGGGCTCTACGACATGATCATCACCAAGGGCAGAGGCATGTACGAAGGAAAAATCGTGGACTGACACGAAAGGTGGCAATATATTGTACAATTACGAAGAAATCGCTGCCAATGTGGAGGAGATCCGCAAAAAAATGCAGACTTCTCTCGGCGGTGCAAACAGACAGGTTACCCTTCTCGCCGCCACAAAAACGGTGCCTCCCGAGGTGATCAATTATGCCATTGACAGCCTCGGCATCACCGATATCGGCGAAAATCGGGTGCAGGAGCTGCTCGATAAATACGATGCACTCCATCTGGACAATGCAAGGCTCCATTTTATCGGCAGCCTTCAGACCAATAAGGTGAAATACATTGTCGATAAGGTCTGCATGATTCACTCGGTGGACAGCGAAAAGCTCGCCCTCGAGATCGACCGTCAGGCAAGAAAGCATGGCATCATCATGGATGTGCTCATTGAGGTCAATATCGGCAGAGAAGAGAATAAGGGCGGCGTGATGCCCGAGGATGTGGAAGCTCTTGCCGATAAAATCAACGAGCTTGACGGCCTTCGCCTCTGCGGAATGATGACAATTGCACCCAAATGCGGCGAAAAATCCGAATATTTTAAATATTTTGATAAAACTTATCAAATTTTTATTGACATTTTGCAAAAAAAATTACATAATATAAATATACCTGTGCTCTCCATGGGAATGTCCGATTCCTATGAGGAAGCCATCGCATGCGGAAGCAATATGATCCGTGTGGGATCGAGCATCTTCGGAGCGCGGAGTTATTCATAAAATACGGTTATAATACAGAGATTAAATATACGGAGGTATAAAATGGGCGTTTTTGACAAGATTAAAGGTATGGTAAATCCCGAGGGTATGGATGATAACTACGACGATGATTATATCTATGATGATGTAGAGGAAAATGATGGCTACAACGACTATCAGGCTTCCTCTCAGAATGCAGGCTATCAGCAGCCCCAGCAGCCTCAGCGTTCTGCAAACATGTCGCTGAATTCCAGCGCACTCGAGCTGAAGGTAGTCAGACCCGAGCGCTTTGACAGTGTAAATCAGATCGCCGACCATCTGCTCAACAGACGTACTGTAGTGCTTAACCTGGAGGCTACCAATAAAGAGACCGCAAGACGTCTGATCGACTTCCTTTCGGGCGTTGCATATTCCATCGACGGCTCGCTTAAGCGCGTTGCCGCAAATACATTTGTTATCACCCCCAACAATGTGGATGTTTCGGGCGAGCAGCTCCGTGAACAGCAGCAGCGTCAGCAGCAGCCGGCGGACGATACTTTTTTTGAATAATTTCCGAATCGGTTATAATTTTATCGAGGCGGTTTGTCGACATGCGGACGTCATTTTTGGCTTCCGCATAGCGGTGTTTATAAGGCTCATCACAAGTGTCACCATATTCCAAGGCGGTGTGTAAAATTTGAATTATTTCGTCTATATCATTGTCGGCGGCGTACGCTTCTTCCTCTATGCACTGGAGCTTATGATGTTCGCACGGGCGATCCTGTCCTGGATCATACCCGAGACCGACAGTCCCATCGTCGGATTTCTGGTGATGATGACCGAGCCGGTGATTTTCCCTATCCGGGCTCTGCTCTCACGCATTGAAGCATTCAATGCCTTTCCCATCGACATATCCTTTATGGTGGCGTATATGCTGCTTGTGTTTCTGTCGGCGGCACTGCCGAATGTGGCGATATGATGCCGCGGGATGAGCTGACCGGGAGAATCGGTGATGCACTTATCAAATGCTCCTGCGGCGAAATAGCCGCTACAGACTTTATGACCCCTGCTGATGCGGCGGCGGTGATGCTTCTGCTGAAGCGTGAACCTGTTGGATGCCTTTGGTCGCTTTACGGCGGCTATGAGGATGCCGAGCGGCAGATGCTCTTTCTGCTGCCCGACTATATCGACGAGTGGATTCCTTCCTATTCTGCCGATTTCATCGAGG
>JAFQEJ010000019.1 GCA_017399105.1 Clostridia bacterium | reverse complement strand
TTAAAAATCTGACAAAACGGTACGGCGGCAAAACAGCCCTTGATGAGGTGGAGCTCAGTCTGCCGCGCGGTGAAATTGTAGGTCTCTTCGGCGAAAACGGTGCCGGCAAGACGACGCTGATGAAATGCATTTTAGGGTTTCATCCCTTCCTCGGCGAGATTACACTGGACGGAGAGGCAATTACGAGAAAAAACATTGCGAAGATTTCATTTGCCACAAGTGAGCATTCTTTCTTCCCGAATCTATCTGCACACGGGCATAAGGAATTCTACTGCGAGCACTTCCCTGCATTTTCCGAGAAGCGCTTCAAGGGTTTGATGGAATTTTTTGAGCTTCCCCAGCATAAGGCGCTGAAGCATTTCTCCACCGGTCAGAAAAACCAGTTCGAGGTCATTCTTTCGCTCTGTCAGGGAGCTGATTACATTTTAATGGATGAGCCCTTTGCCGGAAATGATGTATTCAACCGTGAGGATTTCTATAAGGTTCTGCTTGGAATTTTAGAGCCTCACGAAACGGTTCTGCTCTCGACCCATTTGATTGAAGAAGTTTCGGATTTCATCGGACGCGCCGTCCTCATCCGCCGCGGAAGGATTGTCGGAGATGTCACAGCTTCACAGCTTGAGGATGATGGAGTGTCGCTGATGGCATTTATTAAGGAGACCTATCACTACCGTTCAGACCGTGTAAGCCGTGCACTTGACGATATTTCGGGGGAAAGCTGAATCATGAAGAAAATGATTGCTTTAGCGATTTTACTGTTGGTATTATCAATTACAGGTATGACTGTCATCGGTGTTGCAGTCAGTGCAAATAATGACAATGTAACGATTACTGAGCGGACACTCTACGGTGACAAAAGTGCTGCCGAGGGAATTACCATCAATTCGGTATCCCATTATGATGAGCACCTTCTCTGGAATACGGACTATACAGTCGGAGGTCAGCCGCAGACGGAATATTCTTTCCATGCATCCGAAATGCGCAATGGCTATATTAACCATAATTATCACATTATGCTTGATGTGGATATATCTTATGGCTGTGAGTTCAATGTGCCTGCTGAGAAACAGCACGGTCTTGCCAGAGCCTACAAAGAATTATTTGATGAAGCTGAGCCCGGAGTAGAGGCAAAACGAATCGTGAATCTAAAGGATTTTTATGAATACTATCCTGTTCGTGTTGTCATCAATCTGCCCGGTGTTTTTTGGAGCGGAAATGATTACGATGCATTGGTTGAAGATCACGAAGGCAGTGAAAAATACGTTCTCCGTGCTTTCAACGAATTCTTCCGCATCCCAATGCTTGCGCATGAAATCCGCGAAATCAGTGTCACAAAGGGAGCAAATGGACAGCATATTGGCATGGGTTCTTCAACGGTTGGTTCAGAGGAGACTTATTTCTTTGACACTGACAGCGTCGTGACCGATGACACATGTTACTTCACCATCAACAACCGCACAACAAGCGGCGAGCTGATTGATACAAGTTTGATTCCGGGCGGTTACGGTATCTACAGCTTCCAATATACCGAAAGCTCGAATATGTACACAGGCGGTTCGATTCCGGGTGTTACCGGCGTGAATGCTGGTTCGCTTGACATGGTCTACAAGCTGGATGATGAAGTCATTGTCAACAATCTGCTGTTAAGTGAGGATCACTCAAAGCTGCTGATGATTACAGTGGAAGGAGGCTCCACCTGGTTCTCTGTCATTGACATATCTTCGATGAAGCTGCTTCAGAAGTTTGAAATAGAAGATTTTAACTGGTCGAGCTACAATCTTCACGATCACGGAAGCTTCTATGTGCTGATGAACTGGGATAAATTCGCACTGGTGGCGATGGAGGAGGATGGAAGCTATGCATATAAATTCAGCTCTCCCACTGCATACGGGATCAATGAAGAATTTCAGTATGTAAATACCGCTTCTGCTATGAATTACAACGGTGAGAAGCTTGTTATTGTCAACAGCATTTATGAGGAACAGCACAGAGCTCTGGATCTGTGCAGCTTCTATATCGCCGTATATGATGCAAGGGGATTGCTGTATTACGGAGAATATGACAGCAGCCTGTCGGTGAATCCAGATGCGTATAATTATAATTACAACTGTCTGCCTTATTATAACCGATATGCATATACGGTTGATTGGAAATAGATTGTTTATTCAAAATATATAAATAGAGGGCTGACACATTTGCAATGCGTCAGCCCTTTTGTGTTCAGTTCAGTATGTCAGCCGCTTCGATTTCGGCTTTGATCAGTAGTTCATACAGTGGCTTCATCTTCATAAAAGTCGTATTCATTCGCTCGGCAAGATCAGGTGCGAACAGCTCATTGATGGTCTTTGGCTTATAAGTGAATCCGATGGATTTTCGATCGAGCCAATCGCGAAGTTCTGCCGGATATTCGCTGTGACGACTCCGCTTGAAGCACGGACCGTCCATGATATAGTCATACTGGGATTCATAGGCGTCCTTCGCCTTAAGGAAGGCTTCATCTCCGCGCTTAATCATTTTTCTCAGTGCCTCCATGGCTTCCCCTCTCGCACAGTAATAGCCGCAGCCATAGAAAAAATCTCCGGTTGTCATGACAAAGTAGAACTCGGGCCATGCAGGAAAGGATTTCCGATCACGGTGGAAGGATATCCAGAGCATGTCGCGGTAGAGCATGTTGTCCCTCGAAAAGCGCATATCACAATAGATGCGTGAGATAGTACTGCGATGATCTGTAATCAGCTGCGGATCGATGTTGGTTACGGTTGGCGCCAGCAAATCGCACAGTTGACATAGCGGCTCGAGTACAAGAGTACAGTACTCTTCCTTGTGCTCTGTAAACCAGTCCTTGCTGTTCATGAATCGGTTTTTTTTAATAAATGCCAGTGAATCGGGTGTAAACATGATGCATATTCATCCTCTGTTTTCGTTTGAGGATATTGTACCATTCTCCTTTGATTTTGTCAACCTTATATAACAGGACGGAAGATGAGATTATACCAGAAGCTTCTTCAGATCCTCCTCGGGAGTTGTAATGGGAGCGATGTTATAATGCTCAACCAAGAAACTGAGTACGCCGGGCGAAATAAATGCAGGAAGTGAGGGACCGAGGAGAATATTCTTAATTCCCAGATGCAGCAGAGTCAACAGGATACAGACCGCTTTCTGCTCATACCAGGATAGCACCATAGAGAGAGGGAGATCATTGACACTGCAGCCGAAAGCTTCAGCAAGAGCGATTGCTACTTTGATAGCACTGTATGCATCATTGCACTGTCCCATATCCATAATGCGAGGAAAATCACCGATTTTGCCAAGATCAAGATCATTGAAGCGATATTTTCCGCATGCCAGAGTGAGAATGATGCTATCAGCAGGCGTTTGCTTGACAAATTCAGTATAATAACTGCGCTCCTTCTTGATTCCGTCACAGCCCGCAACGAGAAAGAAATGCTTGAGTACGCCTGTCTTGACTGCATCAATTATCCGGTCAGCCACTGAGAGCACCGCGCCGTGAGAAAAGCCTGTCATTACACTTCTTCCGCCATTGATGCCGGTGAATTCTTTGTCCTCAGCATAACCGCCGAGCTCAATTGCTTTTTCGATGACGGGAGTGAAATCGCGATTTTCACCGATATGAACAAGCTCAGGATAGGAAACAACCTCGGTGGTAAACACACGGTCCGCATAGCTGTCCTTGGGCGGCATCAGGCAGTTTGTGGTGAAGAGAATAGGCGCGGGAAGATCGGCGAATTCTTTCTGCTGATTCTGCCATGCACTGCCGAAATTTCCCTTTAAGTGAGGATACTTCTTCAGTCCGGGATAGGCATGTGCAGGGAGCATTTCTCCATGGGTATAAATGTTGATCCCCTTCCCTGCTGTCTGATCGAGAAGCTGTTTGAGATCACAGAGATCATGACCCGATATTACGATAAAGGGGCCTTTTTCCACACAGAGACTGACCTCGGTCGGAGTCGGCGTGCCAAAGCTCTCTGTGTTAGCGCGATCTAGCAGTTCCATACAGATCAGATTGATTTCACCGACCTCCATGACTACGGAAAGCAGTTTATCCATTCCCCAATCGTCCATACCGATTGCATTGAGTGCTTTATAGAAGAATATAAATATTCTCGCGTCACTGTAACCAAGCAGATATGCGTGGTATGCATATGCCGCGACACCGCGGATTCCGAAGAGAATCAGAGATTTCAGTGAACGGATATCCTCATCTGCCTCCCAAAGCGCTCGCATATCATAATCATCGTTTCTGCCGCAAGAGGATGCACAGCAAAAGCAGTTTGGAATCATGCGTTTCTTCTCATCTTCCACCCGAGCTATCATGTCCTCGATGGAAGCAGCATCGAAATTCACATTGGTAACCGTAGCAAAAAGCGATTCCATAACAATCTTATTGGTGTTTTCATCGATCAGATCTTCGTTTCCGATCGTGGCTCTCGCAAGACCGATCAAGCTGCCTGTAAGTTTATCCTGCAGGTTGGAAATATCGGCCTTTTTTCCGCATACACCTGCGGCACCGGTGCAGCCTTTACAGCCGGCGGTCTGTTCACACTGAAAACAAAACATTTTGGTATTCATTCGCTTGCTCCTTAATTATCGAGAATTCTGCCGTCGGTGGAGATGGTTACCACGCGCCAGGGGATAAATTTACCGCTTGCCTGAAGTGCGCGCTTGGCTGCGTTTTCTATGCCGCCGCAGCAGGGGACCTCCATACGAACAATAGTGAGACTCTTAATGTTATTATTTTTGATAATCTGCGTCAGCTTTTCGGAGTAGTCTCCTTCATCCAGCTTGGGACAACCGATGAGTGTAATATGATTTCGGATAAACTCTTTATGGAAATTACCGTAAGCATATGCTGTGCAGTCTGCGGCAACGAGAAGATTCGCTCCGTCAAAGTATGGTGCATTGACCGGAACCAACTTAATCTGAACAGGCCACTGACTGAGCTGACTTGTAACAGGTGCCGATTCACTCAGATCACATGCTCCTGTATCACGTTTGATGGATTTGGAATTGGTTCCCGGACATCCGCAGGGAAGCTTTCCATGTGCATGAGCAGGAGCCTTCGGTTCCTTCGCCTCAGCTTTTGCTGCAAGAACAGCTGCTTCGTTATATGCGGGAGCTTCTCTTTCCTCGAAGGTAATTGCACCGGTGGGACATGCAGGCAGACAGTCACCCAGACCGTCACAGTAATCCTCACGCAGAAGTTTGGCTTTACCGTTTACCATTCCGATAGCACCTTCATGGCACGCAGCAGCGCACGCACCGCAGCCATTACACTTATCTTCATCAATTCTAATAATTTTACGGATCATATTCATATCTCCTCTCGGATGTATTATTTTTGATTGACTTAACGGTTATATTATAGTATAATAGACAGAGAAAGTCTGTTGAATTTTCAACGCATGGAGAAAAAGATGAAGAATTATATCGGTATTTTAAGGAACTGTACCCTGTTTCAAGGAATTGAGCCGGAGAATCTTACTGCTCTTCTCGGCTGCCTCGGTGCGAGAGTTGAGAGGTTCGGTCGCGATGAGAGTATTTTTACCGAGGGGGATCCCTCTGAGGAGTTGGGAATTCTCCTGAGCGGTTCTGTACAGATTTTGCGAATGGATTATGACGGGAATCGCAGTATTGTAGCTAATGTTGCCCCCTCTCAGCTGTTTGCCGAAGCCTTCGCCTGTGCGAGGGTTCCCGCAATTCCGGTTGATGTGATTGCTTCCTCCGATTGTGAAGTCATGCTCATCAATGCAGTCAGAATCACACATTCCTGCAGCAATGCCTGCCATTTTCATAACAGAATTATTTTGAATTTGCTTCAGTCAATGGCAAAGAAAACGCTCATGATCACCCAAAAGATTGAAGTTACATCCAAGCGATCAACTCGGGAAAAACTCCTGACCTATTTACAGCTGCGGGCAAGAGAGAATGGCAGTTTGGATTTTTTTATTCCCTTCGACAGACAGGAGCTTGCCGATTATCTTGAAGTTGACAGAAGCGGGCTTTCTGCAGAAATCAGCAAGCTTCGAAAAGAGGGCATGCTTTGGTGTGAAAAAAATCATTTTCGGCTGCTTCGCTGAAAATAATAAGACCTGCCGTTTTTTCTGTGCGGCAGGCCTTATTATTTAGATTACAGATGGCATTGTTGCCTGAAATTCAAGCTGCAGGATCGGTGGATTAAACGGCGCTTCAATCATACAGCACTCTTCCTGAAACGATACTGAAAAGTTTTCAGTTATATGATATGAAAGATCGGGATTATAGTACGAATGATTGTCAGAAATTCTGACCCACGCACTTTCTCCTTGAATCAATCTGCCGCACAGGTGACAAAAACCGCCATATAATAATGAACCGTCATCATTATTGAAGATTATGTAACACTCCGCAGCTTTTTTCAAATCTACGCCTATTTCATCAAAAAATGTACGCACTTTTACCGGAAGCTGATCAATCGCTTTTTCGAAATTCAAGCACCCGTCGCAGCTGCATCTCTCGGTAAGATATGTTAAGCTTCTGTATGTTTCTTTTGTTTTTTCTATATCAATATCAACTGTGTAGTTATTAAAAGTAAAAAACATGATATCACCTTTTATCCTTTGTTAAAGAGTTTTCATAATTATATCTTAAACATCCGAAATTGCTAGCTCGAATCTGTTTAAAAGTACAAACAAATAAAATCCCCGGTGTCAATCTCCATGATGTCATCTGTAATCCCCGAAACAATCCCTTTAAATCAGATTTATCACTTATTATATCATCGCCATTGTTTTTGTATTATCGGTTTGCATCATCCGATGTTGACCAAATTTGGAAATCGGGCTTGCAAACGGGGTCACCTTTCCACATGGAAAAATGGCTATGTGTTACCGCAATGTGTTCATCTCGATGCTGCACCAAATGATCTTCTTTTACGTAGGTTAGAAATTCAATAAGCTGCTGTATTTCTTCAAGATTAGCAAAAATAGCAAGCTCGGACAGTTCGTGTTCAATTTCGTTTCCTTGATTATCTGATAATATCGTAAATGCTTTCATGATGTACACCATCTTTCTTGTTTAGGTTATACTTTATTATACCATAAGTTTGTAAACATATAAACTGTTTTTCGTTTTACTTTCAGCTATAAGTACAGATTATATGCATATATTAAATCCTGAAAACTTTAAAGTCGAAAAAACGGAGAAATCTCTCGAAATCTCCGTGTTTTCTGCGTTTTTGCGCGAGGGTAGACTAAACTCTTGTCGACAATTGGAGTTAAAGTATCTGTAATCTACGTCTATAACGCCATGCTTGCAGCTAATCTATATTTCAATCGACATTGGTAGACTTTCCTTCGTGTATATCCACATATTGGTATTATCGTCTAATTCACTTTCATACACATTGAGATCGAGATAATTAATAGCATATAAGTCGCATTCTTCCTTTCCGGTATAAAGGGTTATCATATTGCGCTTACTATAATTTCCTCTGTCATACGGAATCCATTTCGTATCGCTTCCAGTTGGATTTTTAACACTGACCTTCAAAACGCCATCAGCATTTTCAATTCCCAAATATTCCATGAAGGTATTGTCCCCGATAATATCAAGATGTGCTTTCTCGGCTTCTCTTCTGGTAACCATAATATCACATTCGTTGCCAATAAGTAATTCGACATGATGAAGCGGCTCGAAAACATACTTTTTTTCATTTTTGGAATTCATATTCCCATTCGCCTCCTTGACCTGTCCGAAAAGAACACCGATATCAACACCAAACAGTTCTGCAATCAGAGGAAATAATGTAACATCGGGATATCCTATGCCACATTCCCATTTGGAAATGGATTGAGGAGTAATGTTTAGCTTCTCTGCCAACACTCCCTGCGTCCAACCGCGCTCTTTTCTCAGTTCAAAGATAATATTACAAAATTTACTGAGGTGGTACATCAGTTCACTTCCTCTCTGCAGTTTATTATAACACAGATGTTTTTTGTTTTCAATAACCGCAAAGTTGTAAACATTTCAAGCATTTCGCCGGTTGGAATCTGTCGGGGGAGCTGAAAAGAATGAAATCCTGCGTTGCATGATGAAATCTTCAACTTGCAGTTTCGAATAAACTAAATCCGCCTCCCCTCTCCCGCGAAGCGGGATTTCATTCACCAAAGGTGGTGTTCTTCCGCCATCGGCGGATTAAATTGAAAAAAGCACCTGCTTGCGCAAGTGCTTTTTTCTGGCTGGGATAGCTGGATTCGAACCAGCGAAATGCAGCAGTCAAAGTGCTGTGTCTTACCGCTTGACGATATCCCAACATATCGAACAAGAGTATTATATCACAGTTTTGGAATTATGTCAATGCGATATCGGGAAATTTTATGCTCAGATTTCGGCAACAGCGGCAGTAGCAGCTACGCTTCCGTCGGCTGCAGCGGTTGTCAGCTGACGAACAGCTTTGGTGCGGCAATCGCCTGCTGCAAAAATGCCGGGATGTGACGTGCGGCAATCCTCACCTGCTTTGATGTAGCCGTATTCATCCAGTTCAACAAGATCAGCGAATATTTCATTCTGCGGTACCTGTCCGACCGAAATAAACACGCCATCCACTTCGAGGCGCTTTTTCTCACCCGTTTCGCGATTTTCAAGAATACAGTAGGATACGGTCTTCTCTCCTCCGATTTCGGATACTGTATAAGGAAGCATAAACTCCACATTTGCTTTTGTTTCAAGCCGCTTGGCAAGAGCAGCTTCACCACGGAAATCGGTACGACGGTGGATGAGATAAACCTTCTCACAGATGCCGGAGAGAAGTTCCGCTCCCTGAAGTGCAGAGCTTCCTCCTCCGACGATTGCACAGATGCGGTCCCGATAGAAAGCGCCGTCACAAATGGTACAGTAAGATACACCGCGTCCTGCGTATTCTTCTTCAGTATCGATTCCGAGATGTCGGTGCTTGGTTCCGGAAGCAATAATAACACGCTTGCACTGACGGGTGGTTGTATCGGTAACAACATCAAAGGTGTCGTCTCCGCGGTCAATAATTTTTTCTACATGCTCAAGCTCGAAATCTGCGCCGAGTCCGATTGCCTGAGTAAAAAGATTATCGGAAAATTCCATGCCGCTGATCTCCTTGATAGAGGGATAGTTTTCCACCTTGGGAGAGTAGCTGATCTGTCCGCCAATGCTCTCACATTCGAGAACAAGGGCAGTCTTCCCTGCTCTGACGGCGTAAATTGCAGCTGTGAGACCTGCACAGCCTGCACCGATGATGATAATGTCGTACATAGTTGTAATCCTTTCTTATTGATTCTTGCCTCTGAGTGCAGCCACTCGGCAGGCACGCTTATATGCTTCGGTAACATATCGAACAGGGGTCATTTCGCGATATACATCGTTTTCGTGACGTCCCTCGTGGCTGGTTTGCTTAAGCTCAAAAGTCATAACACCGTCGAAGTGATGATGATCGAGGCGGTCAGCAATTCCCTGCCAGTCTCCAATACCGTCGAAAGGAAGCAGGTGCAGATCATCACGCGATGAAAGAATCTCACCGTTGTAGTTCCATACACCGAGATTGTCATTGAGATGAGTAGCAATCAGTCGGTCTCCGTAGAGGGACAACATATCCTTGCTTCTGTTATAGCACATTTCGTGACCCGTATCCCAACAGAAGCCCACATAATCATTATCGGCAAAGGCTTCCATCAGCGAAGCGAGATATTCTTCACCTTCGGTATTCTCAAATGCAAGCTTGACTCCCAGCTTTTTCGCCTCGGTTGCAACCTTTCCGTAGTTTTCGATTCCTTCCGGTGTGGGTGTATGCTCGGTAAATCCGATAAAAACATGGGCAATCATGATCGGTATTTCATTCTCCGCGCAGTCGCGCAGACATGCGATCAGCTCGTCAATGCCATCCTTGGCGATTTCGCTGCTTCTCCATAGATTTGCAGCATGACGGAAAGGCGAATGGATGGACTGATATTCCATGCCAACCTCCTCCGCATGAGCTTTCCATCTGGCGATCGGTGCCCCCTGCCACCATCCGGTGAAAAAGGCATCAAATCCAACCTGACGAAAAAGCGTGATTTGATCTTCCGTAGTAAGTCCGGGGAAATCGCAGATATTTAGACCTAATTTATACTTCCACATGTAGTTTACCTCACGATGATTTTAAATATGCAAAGTCAGACTGCAGATTCCGGAACCGGCGCAGTCTGACTTAAAATTTACGCTTTTACAGATGCTTCAGCAAAGCGCTTGATGTTGGATGCATTGACATAAAGGGTTGCTTCGCCGCACTCTTCAACGACCAGTGTGGGAGCCTGCTTGATGCCGTATTTTATAGCGAGCTCGGGCTGATCCTCCACAGCAATCACATCGTAGAGAATACCGGCTTTGTCAAGCTCTGCCTTTGCAATGCGGCAGTTGGGGCAGGTTTTGGTGGTAAAAAGCATAATTGCATCGCTCGAAGCGACCTCAGTGCTGTATTCGCATGCTGCTGTCTCCTTTGCGGCGAGAGCTGCTTTGCGCTTTTCGGGATCGAGGTGAGAGTTGGGAATATCGTAGAGCTTTCTTTCCTTAAACTCCTGCGACTTTCCGTCGTTCCATGCCTGAACGGGGCGATAGTAGCCTGTGATGCGACTGTAAACCTCGGTCTTGCGTCCGCAGTGAGGGCACTTATAGACTTCGCCTGCGATATATCCATGCTCGGAGCAGACAGAATAGGTGGGAGAGAGGGTATAATAAGGCAGCTTATAGTTCTCTGCAATCTTTCTTATCAAAGATGCTGCCGCCTGCCAGTCGGGAAGCTTTTCTCCGAGGAAGGCATGGAATACCGTACCCGATGTATAGAGGGTCTGAAGCTCGTCCTGTACATCAAGAGCCTCGAAAATATCGTCGGTGTATCCGACAGGGAGATGCGAGCTGTTGGTATAGTAAGGTACGCCGGACGCCTCGGAAGCGCAGACAATATCGGGATAATGTTTTTTATCGTGTTTTGCAAGACGATAGGAGGTAGATTCCGCAGGAGTTGCTTCCAGGTTATAGAGATCACCGTACTGCTCCTGATAATCGGGGAGACGGTCAAGCATATGCTGAAGTACCTGCTTTGTAAACTCCTGTGCTTCCTTGGTTGTCAGATCTTTCTTCAGCCAGTTTGCGTTGAGGCAGGCTTCGTTCATGCCGACAAGACCGATCGTCGAAAAATGATTCTCGAAAGAGCCGAGGTAACGCTTGGTATAAGGATAAAGTCCTTCATCAAGCAGACGTGTGATTACGGTACGCTTAACCTTAAGTGAACGGGCTGAGATATCCATCATATGGTCGAGGCGCTTGTAGAAGTCAGCTTCATCTTCAGCAAGGTATGCAATACGCGGCATATTAATGGTAACAACGCCTATGGAGCCTGTGCTTTCCCCCGAGCCGAAGAATCCGCCGGTCTTTTTGCGCAGCTCGCGCAGGTCGAGACGGAGACGGCAGCACATACTTCTGACATCGCTGGGCTCCATATCCGAGTTGATGTAGTTGGAGAAGTAGGGAGTGCCGTATTTGGAGGTCATCTCAAAGAGAAGCTTGTTATTTTCTGTCTCTGACCAGTCGAAATCTTTTGTAATTGAATATGTGGGAATGGGATACTGGAAGCCGCGTCCGTTTGCGTCGCCCTCGATCATAATTTCGATAAAGGCGCGGTTAACCATGTCCATCTCGCGCTTGCAGTCGCCGTAGGTGAAGTCCATCTCCTTACCTCCGACAATGGCAGGAAGAGCTGCAAGGTCAGCGGGAACTGTCCAGTCAAGGGTGATATTGGAGAAGGGTGCCTGTGTACCCCAGCGGCTGGGCGTATTGACACCATAAATGAAGGATTCAATGCACTTTTTGGTGTCGCGGTAAGAGAGATTGTCTATTTTGACAAAGGGTGCGAGGTAGGTATCGAAGGAAGAGAATGCCTGTGCGCCTGCCCATTCATTCTGCATAATGCCAAGGAAGTTAACCATCTGGTTGCAGAGGGTGGAAAGATGGCTTGCGGGAGCAGAGGTAATCTTGCCGGTAATACCGCCAAGACCTTCCTTGATAAGCTGCTTCAGCGACCAGCCCGCGCAGTAGCCGGTAAGCATGGAAAGGTCATGAATATGTACATCGGCGTTCTTGTGCGCGTTTGCGATCTCATCGTCATAGATTTCGGAGAGCCAGTAGTTGGCGGTGATAGCACCTGAGTTGGAAAGGATTAAACCGCCGACCGAATAAGTAACGGTGGAATTTTCCTTAACTCGCCAGTCAAGCTCCTTCACATAGCTGTCAACAAGATCCTTGTAGTCGAGGATGGTAGACTTCATGTTACGGATTTTCTCGCGCTGTTTACGGTAAAGGATATAGCACTTTGCCACATCCGCATAGTCGGAGGCGATGAGCACTGCTTCTACGCTGTCCTGAATCTCCTCAACGGTGATTCTTTCATCCTTGATCTTCTTTTCGTAATCGGAGGTTACCTTCAGCGCAAGCAGATCGATAATATCATCGTTATACTGCTTGTTCTGCGCGATGAAGGCCTTCTTGATAGCGCTGCTGATTTTGGAAATGTTGAATTCGACGATCTCACCGTCGCGCTTGATAACTCGGTACATGTTCAATCTCCTTCGATATATGTGATGTATAATTAAAAAACATAAAAATTCCCGCTGACATAAAGCCAGCGGGTATAGTATATCATACAGGAAAATTTTTGTCAATGGACATTATCAACATATTGTGAAAAAGATTTTTGTCACATACTACATATTGTATTTTGAATATCCATTAAATACCACGAAGTTCAGCCGACGGGATGATGGATTTCACGGAATCTAACATAAGAGTCATCTCCTCGGGAGAATACGCATTGAAGCTGCCGGCGAGAATGTCACCGCTGTCTCTATAGGACTGCAGAAAATATCGTTTAGCTCCCCGAATCATTTCTGCGGCGGCGATAAGAGATGCTTCATCATGAAATTCACGGACAACTGTTGTACGGAACTCATAATCGGGCGCGCGGGTCATGAGCAGCTGAATACTGCGCTCAATTTTTTTCATATCGGCCATTACCAGACCGCTGGTATCAGCATATCTCTCTGGCGAATTTTTGATATCCATTGCCGCATAATCGATCAGCTTCTCCTCAAGAAGAGCTTCCAGCCTGTCTGGGTGATGACCGTTGGTATCCAGCTTGATCTGGTATCCCATTCCGCGGATTGGCTTGATCAGCGCGGCAAGATCGGGATGCAGCAGAGGTTCGCCTCCGGTGATTACCACACCGTCAAGCATAGGCTTGCGCCTGTACAGGAAAGCATATAGCTCTCCAACTTCAATGCTGCTCGTTCCCGCCTTCACCAACGATGCGTTATGACAGAAGGGGCATCGAAAGTCACATCCGCCCGTGAAAAGGATGCAGGCTACTCTGCCCGGGAAATCGAGCAGAGTCATTTTTTGTATTCCGGCGAGAATCATGTCAGGGAATCAGCCGCAGAGTACGTTCAGCCATATCGGTAATATTGACGCGGGCGTTGCCGACAATATCGGTGCAGAGCGTGTTGCAGATGGGATCGGTAAAATGAGAAGGAATGTTTGATGCGCCTGTCATCATACCAATAACAGAACCAACTGTAGCACCGTTGCAGTCGGTATCCATAGCTGCCATAACCGAGTAGCCGACCGTCTTTGCGTAATCGCCCTCACCCCAAAGAAGAGACGCTGCGACAATCATTGCATTGGGAATCGTATGAACCGCATTGTGCAGATCGTTCTGCGGATACTGCTTGTGAATCTCCTCAACAGCATCCATAAATTCGATGCCGCTGTCATAGAGTGCAAACACACGGTCAATATCCCGTCTGAGACGGCATTTTGCAGGGATGCAGAGAAGACCTGTTTCGATCACATGGCGAAGGTCATTTGACACCGCCGATTCTGAGATCATACCGGCAATGAACATTGCGCCGTAAATTCCGTTCTTGGCGTGAGTACAGCGAGCGTCACGGAAAGCATAGTCGGCTGCGGTCTTTGGATCTCCGGGGCAGATATAGCCAAATAAATCAGCGCGTATCTGACCGCCGATCCACTCACGGTAGGGGTTGCGGTATGTACCGGAACGAGGCGGCAGTATATGGCAGAGGAAGTTGCGGAAAGCAGCCTGCTCGGCAGTGCAAAGGCAGTATGCGGGGAAATTACGCAGCCAGCCGTCGACTACATCATCGGAGGTAAAATCACGTCCATACTGCTCGATGATGCTGAGCGCAAGGGTTGTATAGTTTGTATCGTCATCAGAAGGAGAGAAGCCGTTGACCTTCTCTATGAAGCAATTGTTTTTGAAATTGGGATCGTCAAAAAAGCTGTCCGCCGGATCGTGAGGCACCTGACCGTGGAGATAACGGGTAATGGGATAGTTACCGTCAGCTTCCGCAATCTTTCTGATATATTCGCGGGAGCGATTCTCTACAGGCTTGCCGAGGAGACAGCCCGTGATACGTCCGATCCACGCTCCGTGAATGCGATCAGCAAGGGCAACCTTGTCATAGGGCGTTTGGGGAATTTCACCGACTCTTGCGGCATAAATGCCTTCCAGATCGTCAGGCTCGATAAATTCGGGATTCTCCGGTTCGGGAAGCGCCTCAAGTGCATCGACAAGCGCCATCACCTTATTGTACTCTTCTTCTGTATACGGAGCTAACACATCGAGTGATGCAACAGCATCCTCATATGCGGAAACATCCTTTCCTTCATCACGGCACTGACGCAGTTCGGTAAGAGCAGCTCCGTGATAGCAATACCACATATGGTTCTTTAACATATTGTTCACCCTGCCTTTCTTTTAATATAATGTAATATAGCACAAGTTTCTTTAATACTATCACATCCTACCAAAAAAGTCAAGTCCTTCCCTTCTCCGAGGAAAATCTTTTTGATATTCCTTTTCCGACAGATTTTTCATGGCAATTGTATTACAATCAATGCGGAGGTGATGCAATGGAAGAAGTGATTTACGGCGATATATATTTCATCATCAATTTCAGTATGGATTTTCTTGTGCTGTACATATGCGGAAAGATCAGGCGTCACAGAATGAAGGTTATACCTTTGATTTTTGGAGCGGCAGTCGGTGCGTTTTATGCATTGGTCACTCTTTTTACATCAAACGGAAGCATGCTGGAGCCTGTCATTCTTCTCGCAGTTGCAGCACTGATGTGTTATATTGCCTTTGATACGCAGTCTGTCAAAAGTCAGCTTGTAACGCTGTCGCTGTTTATGGCTGTGAATTTTCTGTTATCGGGTGGAATCACTGCTCTTTACAGGATGATCAATTCGATCCGTATCGGAAACTCAGGATATTATAACGGTGATTTCCCCGCAGTATCGACTCATATTTCGCCTGTTTTGCTGCTGATATTAGCATTGGGAAGCGCGCTCATCTCTTTTATCTGGAGCGCCATCACCGAAAAGCATGCAATAGAAAGGGATGCCATGGTTCATATTGAGTTAAACGGGACTTCGCTCGACTTCAGAGGATTATGTGACAGCGGAAATCTGTTATGTGAACCGATTTCAGGACGACCGGTTTTAGTGATGAAGCAAGAACAGTTCTCTCGTTTCATCGGCGATCAATTTTTTAAAAGTGCTTCACAAGGCTTAATTGATCATATGACCGAAAAAGAGCGCCGGAGAATCCGTTATATCCCCATGCAGTCGGTTGGCGGTGAAGGAATTATGATCGGGTTCATTCCGGACAAGGTTACTGTAAACGGTGAAGAAAGAGAGGTCTGTATCGCACCAGATCACAGCGGAAGCTGCGACTTTGACGGATACGATCTGCTTCTGTCACCGACACTGCTGCCATGATCATTTATATATTGAAGAAAGGTGTGTATTATGAAACTTATCGATAAATTGCTCGAACAGATTCGCATTCTGTTTGCAGAACGCCGCGGCATCTATTATATTAACGGCGCCGATACGCTTCCTCTGCCATTATCACAGGAGGAAGAAGCTGAAGCCCTGGCAGAGCTGGAAGGAGAGCATGCCGATGCAATTCGTGCACGGCTGATTGAACACAATCTGCGTCTGGTGGTCTACATAGCAAAAAAGTTTGAAAATACAGGTACAGGAATCGAGGATTTAATCTCCATTGGTACCATCGGTCTGATTAAAGCGATCAATACCTTCCGTACAGATAAAAATATCAAGCTCGCCACCTATGCCTCCCGCTGTATTGAGAATGAGATTCTGATGTACATTCGCAAATCTTCCAATCAACGCACCGAGATGTCGATCGATGAGCCGCTGAACATCGACTGGGACGGCAATGAGCTTCTGTTGTCCGACATTCTCGGATGCGACGAGGATACGGTATTTAAGAATCTGGAATTTGACGAAGACAAAAAGATCATCGCATTGGCAGTCGGCGCCCTTGGGGAGCGCGAACAGCAGATTATTCGTCTGCGCTTCGGACTCGACGGCGAGAAGGAGCACACGCAGAAAGAAGTCGCCGACATGATGGGTATTTCACAGTCCTACATTTCGCGCCTTGAGAAGAAGATCATTTCCGAACTGAAGGAAGAACTTCGCTATAAAATCTGATTTTATTTTCGAAAAAAAATTCGATTTTTTTGAAAAAAGTATTGACAACACACATTCCTTCGTGTATAATAATGTTACACCATTTTGGTGCACTTTAAACCAACACAATCGGAAGGAAAGTTGCAATGAAGATTACACAGGAAGCAGATTACGCAGTCAGAATTGCATATTGCCTTGCGAAAAACGGCAAAACCGATGCAAAAAGCATTTCGGAAGAAGCGGTGATTCCCGCACGGTTCACATTGAAGATACTCCGCAAAATGATGGAGGGTGGCATTGTTGAATCGATTATGGGAGCAGGCGGCGGCTACAGACTGTCGCGGGAGCCCGATTCAATCAATTTAAGACGAGTGATTGAAATTATCGACGGTCCTATCACCTTCAACCGCTGCATTGGGGATGAATATGAATGCTCACGCGTGAATTGTAAAAAGAGCTGCCCTTTTCATCTGATTTTCACATTGGTCAATGAAGCGATCACCGAACGGTTGGACAAAATCACCCTTGCCAGCGTGCTCGAATGCGGCTGCAGGGTAACTGAAATTCTGTAATCAAAAATTTATTTTACTTATATGGAGGATTTAATTATGAAATTTGTATGTGCTGTATGTGGTTATGTTCATGAAGGCGACGCTGCTCCCGAAGCATGTCCTCAGTGCAAGGCTCCTGCTTCCAAGTTCAATGTAATGGACGAGAAAATGAGCTGGGCTGCAGAGCATGTTGTAGGCGTTGCACAGGGCGTTTCCGAGGATATCATCGCTGATCTGCGCGCAAACTTTATGGGTGAGTGCACAGAGGTTGGTATGTATCTTGCAATGGCTCGCGTTGCTCATCGCGAGGGTTATCCCGAAATCGGTCTTTACTGGGAAAAGGCTGCTTACGAAGAGGCTGAGCATGCTTCCAAGTTCGCAGAGCTCCTCGGTGAGGTTGTAACCGACTCCACCAAGAAGAACCTCGAGATGCGTGTTGAAGCAGAAAACGGCGCAACTGCAGGCAAGACCGATCTTGCTAAGCGCGCTAAGGAAGCCGGCCTTGATGCAATTCATGACACCGTTCATGAGATGGCAAGAGACGAAGCAAGACACGGCAGAGCATTTGCAGGTCTGCTTGAGAGATACTTCGGCAAATAATCAACTGAAAATAGCATAATAGAGCGAAAATTTGGGGTATTCTGCAACAAAAGCGGAATACCCCATTTTTTGCCGAGTGACATGGTGTGTATTTCACACACGGCACATACCTCGTAAACACACCATTTAATGGAGGTGTGTATGGTTGGGTGTAAAACAAATACACACTTTTTACACACTTCTAAAGTGGTTTTAATCCTATACAGGAATACCTAAAAAAATATTTTTCCTCATAGATAATTTTCAAAAATATCTATGAAAAATTTTTTTATCTATCCAAATCGTTGTCAATTTGCTTTTTCTTTTCTTCCTCTTTTTCAAAGTTCATCAACGTAACAGATTGCTCCCATTTGTGTAGCGCCGTTTCAATTTCCTCAACATCTTTTTGTTTGAGTTTTTCTTTCGTATTGTTCTGATAATTGCTGACCTTTCGCCTTATATTCTACCGTTTCAAATCGCTCTCTGCTCATTCTAACTACTTATACACATCTTTGTTCTGTATGATCATAAAAAGTGCTGTGATCAGTTTACAGAGGGCATAAAGCAGACCGTGCGACAGGTTGTAAATGACATTCAACCCATCCTCAATAGTTTTCTGTTCGTAATAGAAATCTTCGCGGAGCAACCACAGTTCTTTTTGTATCAGTTCCTTTTGCCGTTTGTATTCTCTCAAATAACTCGAGCTCAACTCATGGTATTCATCCCAAAATCCTGAAATCTTGTTTTTTTGCGTTCATATACATCCACACTTTTTTCACGTATTCACCTTGAGCAGTTTCCGTTTTTATTTGTGATATACTTTTGTTACCACATTTTGTTGCACCGTTGATAACAGATGGAGTGAACCCTAACCAATCATCCAAATAATTCTCCAAGCGTTTGTGAAAGGTTTGGAGATAGGTTCTGTTCACTGCACTTTTAGTATATCAGTTCATTTCTCGTTTTCTTTGTTTTGGAATAAGTATGACATATCAAAATACTCTCAATGCTTTACTGGTGTAGCAAGTTAATGCCAACCCGTGTGGATTTTTTTCTTTCCGTGTGGATATTTTCAGCAAAAAAGAGAACCGAATTTTATATTTCGGTTCTCTTTTGTTGTAAATTCAGAAAGTAAACATTATGGGTTTGGTGTAACATCCGGGGCAACAATCACACCGTTATTGCCGGAGTAAGTTGTGATTCTCTCTCCCTTGATTTCCAATGTTGAACTGATATACTAAAAGTGCAGTCGCCAAAGACCCAAAAAGTATGGAAAAATAAAGTCAACACAAACGGGAGGCGAAAGCATGAAGTACACAAAGGAATTCAAAGAAGAAGCGCTGAAACTGTCCGATGAGATCGGCG
>JAFQEJ010000018.1 GCA_017399105.1 Clostridia bacterium | reverse complement strand
CCCATCCACTCCCAGTTCGGCCGCTATGTCAACGAGCCCGGTGACTACACCAGCATGAATACAGACGGTCATCTCCGTTCCGTATTCTTCGGCAGAAGCGAAACCATGACCATCAAGGACGGCATACTTGACGGAGGCGAGTTCGCACACATCTACTTCATCGACTGGGATCATGTCAGAGCACGCCGCCGCCAGCTCAATGTAACCGTTATGGGCACCACCGAGGATGTGGGTGACCGCAAGTGGAACAACGGCGAAGTCATCGATACCAAGCGCAAATACACAGAGGAAGAAAAGGCTTACGACGTGCACTACACACTTCAGCAGCAGAGATAAAGGACGGCAGGCATGAAACGTAAAATCAGAACTCCCTATTTTGAAATAGGCACCAAGAACTATATCTGGGGTGATACGGTACTGGAGTATGCCCTCGCCGCCGACAAGGCTGCTGAGAAGTACGATATCGACGTACTCTTCATCACTCCTGCCGTTGAAATCCGCAGAGTTGTGGAGAACACCAAGCATCTGATCGTACTGGCGCCCTACATGGATACCCTCCGTCCCGGCAGAGGCATGGCGGATATTCTCCCCGAAGCACTCAAGGCAGCGGGCGCTGAAGGCGTTGTGGTCAACCACTGTGAGAGGCCCATGTCGCTTCCCCAGATCAAGGCGACCATCGATCGCGCAAACGAACTGGATATGCTGGTATTTGCCTGCGCCGATTCGGTTGCTGAGACCCGTGCCATTGCAGAGCTTCATCCCGACATCATCAATCCCGAACCCTCCGAGCTGATCGGCGGCAGCGGCGGCGGTGTCAGCGATATGGGGTATGTACAGGAAGTCATCCGCGAAATCCGTAGGATCGATCCCAATATTCTCATCGAGCAGGCTGCCGGCATCACAAACGGTCAGCAGGTTTACGATTTCATCATGGCAGGCTCCGAAGCGGCAGGCGCGGCATCGGGCATCATGAAGGCGGAAGATCCGCTGGCAATGATCGACGAAATGATCGCCGCCACACGACGCGCTGCCGATGACCTTAAAAAACAGAAGGAGGCATAAGATGATCTACAAGGAAAAATTCAAGGTACAGTCCAACGATAAGGCTGTCACCTTCCACAATGTGACCGCTCAGGCAAAGGAAGCTTTAAAAAAATCGGGCATCAAGGACGGCATCGTTGTTGTTTACTCCCATCACACCACCTGCTGTGTCATCACACAGGAATGTGCCTTTGATATGTCCATGACAGGTCTCGAAACTCTCCAGCAGGATCTGGTCAACGCAATGGAGCGCATTTCCCCCGAGCAGAAGTATGAGGGCATCTACCTTCATCCCGGCCCCAAAGCGCTGAAGTTTGCCGAGGAGCATGACGAGGATGCCAGAGGCTGCCACAACACAGATGCACATCTGCGCTCCTCTATCATCGGCAGAAGCGAGACCATCGTTGTTGATGACGGCGAAATGGATCTGGGCGAATTCGGCTTCATCTATTTCATTGACTTTGACAGCACCAGAGCAAGACAGCGCACTGTGCAGATTATGATCATCGGTGAATAATCACTATACAAAGGAGATACATCATTATGAAAATCGGATTACTTCCCCTTTATATTAAACTATACGACGATGTTGGCTCGGACCGTACCGAGCTTTATGACTGGTACAATGACACTGTCAAGGCATTCAATGACAGAGATGTTGAGGTTGTCACAAGCGATTTCTGCCGTATCAAGCCCGAATTTGAAGCTGTTGTTGCAGCCTTTGAAGCGGAAATGGTTGATGCCATTGTAACCATGCATATGGCATATTCTCCCTCACTTGAATCGATTGATGCACTGACTGCAACCAAGCTCCCCATCATCGTTCTGGATACGACCCCCGCATACGAATTTACTCAGACTCAGAATCCCGATGCGATCGGTGCCAATCATGGCATACACGGCGTTATGGATATGTGCAGCATGCTCAAGCGCCGCGGTAAGCCCTATGCTATCGCAGCAGGACACTATATCACAAGCGACGTCATTGACCGTGTTTGCGGTTATGTGCGTGCGGCTGTTGCAGCAAAGGCACTCTCCACCATGCGTGTAGGTCTGATTGGCGGCGCATTTCCGGGTATGGGCGACTTTGCAGTTGATCCTGCCGAGTTGAAGGCACGCTTCGGCATCACCGTCGAGGATGTCTCCTCTGAGCTGCTTATCTCCCTTGCCGACAGCATTACCGAGGAAGAAATCGCAGAAGAAAAAGAGGCTAACGCTGCTCGATTTGCATTTGCAGATAATATCATCGAAAGCGAATACCGCGAGACATTAAAGAGCTGCCTGACCATTCGCAAGCTTCTCGACAATGAAGCATACCGTGCATTCTCGGTAAGCTTCCTCAATATCAACGGTCTTCCCGCTATGCCTTTTATCGAGGCTTGCAAGGCAATGGAGCGAGGTATCGGTTATGCAGGCGAGGGCGATGCGCTGACCGCTTCTTTCACCGGTGCATTCCTTGCCGCCTATCCCGAAACAAGCTTTGTGGAGATTTTCTGCCCCGACTGGAAGCACGACACGGTCTTCCTCAGCCATATGGGTGAGATGAACTACCGCATCATTGATGGCAAGCCCCTGATCTGCCGGGCAGGCACAAATTATGCCACCGGTTCCAATCCGTATCCGGGATATTCCCGCATGAAGGGCGGCAAGGGCGTTTATATCAATGTAAGCCGTGATTCCGATGACTATCAGCTGCTGATTGCATCCTGCGAAATGACTGCGGACGGTCCCGATAACTTCCCCAAGGCCATGAGAGGCTGGATGAAGTTTGAAGGCAGTACTGCAAGCTTCCTCGAAAATCTCAGCAAGAACGGAGCAACTCATCACAGCAGCTTCATCTACGGTGCTGCCGCCGAGGAGATCGCCTACTTCGGTAAGCTGCTCGGCATGAAGGTTGTCATCATCTGAGGAGGCTTCACGTGCAATATCTGATTGGACTTGATATCGGTACATCTTCGGTCAAGGGCGTTCTTCTGACCGTCGACGGCAAGATTGCAGCCACCGCCCGCGAAGGCTTTGTCTATACATCCCTTGATAATGGCGGACTTGAAATCAGCGGTGCAGATTATCTTAAGGTTTGTTATGCAGCCATCAAAAAGCTTGCTGCTGCCGCTGACGGTGAAATTCTCGGTCTCTGTGCATCCTCGGCAAGCGGTAATCTTGTTGTCCTCGATAAGGATGGAAAGCCCTCCACGCCGATCTTCAACTGGCAGGATACCCGTGTACAGGACGAAGCACACAATGTGCTGGGTGAGATGGACACCGATGCACTCTACCGCCGCACCGGATGGGGCTTCGACTATAAAACCTTCCCGCTGGCTCTGCTCTGTTATGTGAAGGTTCATTCCCCCGAGGTTCTCGCCAACTGCGGCATGGTCTGCATGAGTACCGAATATCTTTACTATTCGCTTACCGGGAAGTTCGGCATCAGCACTTCAGCCGGCACGCCTTTCTATCTGATTGATCAGCAGGCAGGTACCTATATTCCCGAATTTCTCGCCGCTTTCGGCATTGATGATGGCAAGGTTCCCCCGGTTATGCCCTGCGGTACGGTTGTCGGCGGTATTTTTTCCGAGGCAGCCGAGGCATGCGGACTTCCTGTCGGTACACCTGTCGTGGTAGGCAGTTTCGATCATCCTTCCGCTGCAAGAGGTGTCGGTGTATTGGAGGAAGGCGAAATGCTGCTCTCCTGCGGTACCTCCTGGGTAGGGCTCTTCCCCGTCAAATCCCGCGATGTCATTGCCGATGCACATTTTCTGATCGATCCCTTCCTCTCCCCCAACGGCTGCCATGCCGCTATGGTTTCGGTAGCTTCGGTTTCCGAGAAGATCAAGCTCTATGTCAATCGTTATATCGATGACAGCGATAATGCCTTTGTCATTCTCAGCAAGCTGGCAGCCGAATGCGAAGCCGGAGCAGGCGGACTTTCCATCTGCCCCACCGATGAACCGGATGATGAGAAAATCACATTCTATTCCAAGAAGCAGATTGCGCGCGCCATTATGGAAGGAACGGTTGCCCTGCTGAAAGCCAAGCTGGATAAAGTTGCCGAAGTCGGCATCCGTCCAAAATCCGCTGTTATGGTAGGCGGTCCCTCCGAAGATCCCATGTGGTGCCGTCTGATTGAAGAAATGTGCGGCATCAGTGTACGTGTCATCCACGGTGCCCATGCAGGTGCTGTGGGCGCAGCGATTCTTGCCGGTATCGGTGCCGGTGTCTACAAGGATGAAGCTGATGCTAAAAATTGTATCCTGGCGGAATAGATTCCAACACTAAAGGAGTTTAACATGTATAATTTAGTTTTCAACGATTATGACCGCAAGGTCTACGAAACCGAGATAAAGGATTTTGTCCCCGATACCTTTATCGACTTCCATACTCATGTCACAAGAGCACACTTTGATGTCTACGGTTCTCACAACGGCGGCTCTACCTGGACCGATCTGATTGCAGATGAGCTGACTGCAGAGGATCTGCTTCGCACCTATACAGTGCTCTTCCCCGACAAGAAAGTCACTCCCCTTGTTTTCGGCGGCTGTCTCTGCAATCCCAACCAGGTAAACGACTATGTATATGAAAAGCGGCTGGAGTTCGGCTTTCCCACCCTCTACCGCACCGACTATGCGATGGATCCCGACGAGATGGAGGCAAAAATCAAGGCAGGCGGCTTCCTCGGCATCAAGCCCTACCTGACCAACTGTCCCCCTTACATTCCCAGCAAAGAAACCCGTATCTTCGACTTCCTCCCCCACTCGCATCTTGAGGTCTGCAACAGAAACGGCTGGATTGTCATGCTGCATATTCCCAGAGAGGGGCGTCTGCGCGACAAGGTCAACATTGCTCAGCTCATGGAGATTGAGGAGAAGTATCCCAATCTGAAGCTTGTTGTTGCTCACATCGGCCGCGCATACTCGCTGGAGGATATCGGCGATGCCTTTGACATTCTGGGCAAGACCAAGAACATGATGTTCGACTTCACCGCCAACCTCTGCGACGATGCCATCAAGGCTTGCATTGAGGCTGTGGGAACCGAACGTCTCATCTTCGGCTCCGACCTGTATGTTGCCATCATGCGTATGTACCGCATCACCGAAAATGGCGTTTATTACAATGTAGTTCCCCGCGGTTACTACGGCAATGTTGAGGGCGAGCCTCACATGCGTGAATCGGACGAGACAGACATCACCATCATGATGTACGAGCAGATCCGCGCATTCAAGCGTGTGGCTGCTCAGCTTAAGCTCAGCGACAAGGATGTGGAAGCGGTCTTCTACACCAACGCAAAGAAGCTTATTGAAGCGATATAATAAAGCCAATATAAGAAAATCCGGTACAGGTTTTGTGTGACCTGTACCGGACTTTTTAATTCATCTTTCCGTATAATAGCGCGCTGCCTGCAGTCCGGCAATCGAGCCTGCGCGGGGGTCTTCCATTCCTTCAAATTCAATGGAAACATATCCCTCAAAGCCGTATTCCTTGATTGTCGCGATCATTTCACCGATTTCCAGATCCCCCTGCGCCAGAATTGAGCCGCGCAGCATGGAATATCCCGATACGGTAGAGAACCAGTTACCCGAATCGCATCGGAAGAGACCTCCGATAGAGGGGAGTGATGAGGTCTTTCTGATATAAAAATCCTTCAGATGAATCATATCTGCATAGGGCATACACTTTTTCACCGCAATCTCACAGCACTCATCCATGCAGGCGAAATTGCCGGTATCCACCACCATGCGGAAGTTTTTGCGGTCAACCTCCTCCACAAGACGAATCACGCGGTCACTGCCGTTGACAAAGAAGCCGTGATTCTCCACCAGTGTGGTGATTCCGTAATCTGCGGCATAATCGGCAAGGGTACGGCAGGCTTCGACCATCTGCGGAAATTCGCGCTCAAAGTCGAGCTGTGTATTGGTCTCAAGGGGACGGCGAAAGGAAGAAACATCGTGGCGCATCTGCTTAATGCCCAGCTTTGCCGCCACATCGATATGAAGCTTGAGCCGCTCCACCTCATCAAGATAGGCATCCCGGTCGGGCTTCAGAAGATCGCCCAGTACCGCATAGTTGGAGATGGGAAGGCTAAGCTCGGCAGATTTTGCTTTGATAGCTGTAATTAGCTCTTCATTAAACACACCGGTTTTATCATCCACCAGAGTAAAACCGAAGGGGACAAGCTCAATATGCTCGGCACCGTTTTCCTTGGCAAAGCACATCACATCAAGGATGGTCATCTCGCCGCTCTGCATCAGATTGTCCATGCTGTAGCTGGAAAGTCCTATTTTCATCATTTACCTCATTGTTTTTTTCGTAGTATGTGTTATTTTATATTTTTTATTCAGTGAAGCAGCCACCGACATCACCGAAGAGATAAATAATATCCCCGCCGCGATGGCAACGGTAAATCCCATGGTAGCAGCTCCCGCCGAGAAGAATTGCTCCATCTCGCCATTTACCGCATGCTCCATGGTGTAGTAAAGCTTGCCGCCCGGAACCAGAGGAATAACCGCAACAACCAGAAAGAGCGTGGTGGGAGTTTTCATGACGCGGGCGAAGACCTCTGCATATACCGTAGCCGCTGCCGCCGCGATAAAATAGAGGGCATATTCATTGGAAATGAAGTTGCCGCAGAGAAGATAAACTGCCCACAGGAAGAACCCGCCCAATGACGAAATCAAAAGATGACGTCCGCGCACATTGAAAAGCATTGCAAAGCTCACTGAGCCGAGCAGTGCCCAAAGAAGCTGAAGCAGATTAGTCTGCACGGCATTGCGTCCTGAAATAATCAGCGCATCGAGTGGAATCATTGCCAGAGAGAAGCCCAGCGCAATCGAAACAGCCAACAATAATGCCTCAACAAGACGCAGAATGCCTGTCATCAGATCGCCGCTGATCATATCGCGAATTGAATTTGTCAATGCAATTCCGGGAATCATCAGCATGATATTGCCGATAATGATCATATCCAGATTATGCCCTAAGCCTGCATGCACTGCCAAAATTGAAAGCACGCCTGCTGCAAAGGAGCAGATCATATTGACAAATATCCGGTTCAGATCAAAGCGTCCCATCACATCGGTCATTGCACAGAGCACAAGCGCCACAGCGGCAGACACCCCACCGTCAATAAGGGTACCGCCGAAAAAGAGGGTAAAGGAGGATGCGACGAGTGCATAAATAAAGAACATTGTAAACCGACTGTACTGTCTGTTTCGTTTGATTTTAGCAAGCTCAAACTCAATGCTTTCCAGCGGCGGAAGCTCACGGCAAACGGTACGCGACAGGTTGTTGAGTCTGCTGAGACGATCGAGATCGGTTTTATGCTTCAGAATTCGCCGTGATTGAGTATGGATTCCGTCCTTTGGCGAGCGCACCGTGACAATGATGCTGGAGGTGATGGTGAAAACATCCACATCGCCGTATATGTATGCTTTGATGATGCGGCTGACCGAGTCTTCCACACGCTTCACCTCAGCACCCGAAACCAGCATTTCCTCGCCGATATCGAGAGCAGCGGATACAATTTCTTCTATGTTCATATAGCCCCTTTGATTTTGTTAATTGATAGTATCATTCTACCACAAATCTTCACTTTCGTCAATCATTTTGAATTTTATGTAAACTGTATGGAATATCCCTTGACAATTTCGGTCGGTGGTTATAGACTATAGATGGTCGGTAGTTACCAACCATTCTGAATCAAGGAGGCATCCAATGAAAAATCTCAAGCTTTGCGAAAGCGATTACCGATTTATGTGCGTGATTTGGGAGGCTGAACCTCTTACCTCCCGTCATCTGGTGGAGTTATGCAAAAATCAGCTCGGCTGGCAGAAATCTACTACCTACACCACACTGAAAAAGCTGTGTGAAAAAGGATTCGCCGCCAACGAAGATACCATCGTACGTTCTCTGATCCCCAAGGAACAGGTACAGGCATATGAGAGCGAGCGCTTCGTCGAGAGGGCGTTTGGCGGATCACTGCCGGGATTTTTAGCATCTTTTCTCGGCGGAAAGACCATCTCGGACAAAGATGCTGCTGAGCTGATGGCACTAATCAACGAACATAAGGAGGAGCATGATGATTGAACCGATCCTGATATTAGTCGAAGAGAGCGAACCGATCTTCCGACAGATTCTAAACATGAGCATCACGGGAAGCTATGTGATTCTCGCAGTTATGCTCATCCGTCTTCTTTTGAAGAAAGCCCCCAAACGCTGGTCATATCTGCTTTGGAGTGCTGCAGCCTTCCGTCTAGTATGTCCTGTTTCCTTTGAATCGTTGTTCAGTCTCTTTTCTCTGAAGCCCTTCGACATGTCAGCGGCACAGGAAATTGCGCCGGGCACGCTCACCTACATTCCAGAAAATATCGGTCTCATGGCAGAACCAGAGGTAACGGTGGGGATTCCCTACCTCAATTCTGCAATCTCCGGATCACTCCCTGCAGCTACTCCCATGTACAGTGCCAATCCCCTGCAGATTTGGATGTATATCCTCACCTTCTTCTGGATATGCGGTATGGCGGCACTGGTGATCTATTCGATCGTCAGCCTCATTCTGCTTCTGGTGAAGCTGCAAAAAGCAGTGAAGATCGAAGATCGCATCTATTGCTCCGAAGAAGTTCGCTCCCCCTTTGTGCTCGGCATCATAAAACCGCGCATCTATCTCCCCTATGGACTTGACGATGATGCCCGCCATTATGTGCTCACCCATGAGCGCATCCATATCAAACGGTGCGACCACATCATCAAGCCCCTTGCCTACCTCATTCTCGTTCTGCACTGGTTCAATCCCCTCTGCTGGCTTGCCTTCATACTGATGTCAAGAGATATGGAGATGAGCTGTGACGAGCGTGTTCTGGCACAGGATGAAAGCATCCGCAAGGCATACGGTATCACGCTTCTCTCCTTTGCAGCCAATAAGCGCTTCCCTGCCCCTGCTCCCCTTGCCTTCGGAGAGAGTGCGGTGAAGGTACGCATCAAAAACATTCTGAGCTGGAAAAAGCCGACATTATGGGTAACCGCGATTGCGATTCTGCTCTGTGCTGCAGCAATCATCGCCTGTGCGGCCAATCCAAAGAAGGATAAAACCTCTGATTCTGTTATACTCAACCGCGACGGACTATATTACCATGTTAGAGACGTTCTTTATGATGCGCCCATGTATTCCTTCACGGTTACCACCGAAAATGCACCCGAATTCATGCTTGACGGCGGAAAGCTCTATACGCGTCATCTTCAGGAAGGCGGCGTCTACGGTGATTGGCTCGAGTGCGGTGAGCTTGCCGAGATGACGCTCACCGAAGAAAATTTCGATGACATGTTTCTCATGCTCGACGAATATAATTATAAGAATTTCGATCCCGCAGCCCTGCGCTCGCAGGTTAATTGGGCAAACTATGTGGAGGATATCAATCCGGATAACGATGTCTGCTATTACCTCATCCAAGCAGAAGGCGGAAAGCTGTATCTTGCTTACGGTTACAATTCTTCTGACAACGAGCGTGAAAATATCATCCGCTGGATGTTCGAGCTTGAGGGACGCTCGGAGGCTTATCTGCAAAGTGACGAACCGGTTGGCTACATCTCTGATCAGTGCATCTATATGACACCGCTCAGCTCCACACTCTCAACCGGAGATTCGGGAATGCTCTACTATTTTTCGGCAGATACATTTGAGATTATGCACAGCAGCGGCGAAATTGTTGCTGCCGGTGAAATGAGCGGAGTATGGTCGCCCTGGCCCTACAGCGAAAGTGAGCTTGATCAGCTTCTTACAGGCAGTCTCGGAAATCATCTTAATCTCGATTTCTACAGCAAAAAATTCGAGATGCGCCTGAACGACAACTTCAGTCTGTGGGAGATCAACGGCAGCATGTGGATTGTACGTTTCAACGGTCAGGATGAAAAGCAGATGATCTGGGATATCTACTCTCTCATCCCCGAAGCGACGGTGGATAAGGTTTATTGGGAATATGCCCCCAACATCAGTGCAAAATCGCCCTTCTTCCGCTTCAAATTCGACTTTGATTACGATGAGCTGTCGGTCTCCTGCACCCTTGGCAATATGGGACAGGATGCCATCGGACCAAAGCATCAGGTCGCTCAGATGACCATAGATGACACCTCCGCAAAGTGGTATCCGTTCAATTATGGAGAGGTCGCTTCGGTTTCGGGCAGCATGCTCACCTATACTGCGGTAAAAAATGGCGAATACGTTGCCTCGGGCAGCATCTACATCCGCGATACCGGAGAAATCCGTACAGGTATTGGCAAAATCTACTCCGCCTATATGATATCAGATGATTGCATCATGCAGTCAAACTCTGAAATAGGAGGTGCGGTCATCACAAGACCTGTACAGGAGGTTCCCGCCGCTAATTAAAAACATCGCTGTCTGCGAAATTTTCCGTAGACAGCGAAACTTTTTTTGCTTTTTAACGTCATATCGGTAAACGAACAGGAGACTTTGTTATGAAACGTCTGATTTCCATGCTATTACTTGTGGGAATGATCACTGCCTCTCTCTCCGGCTGTTATTTGAACAGTTCCGAGCTGGAAGAAACCGATCTTCCCGATCATATCGCAGAGCCGATTAAAGCTGTCAATCTGCTTTCGCAAAAAAAGTCCTCCGCGAAAAATCAATCGCTCCCCGAAGCAACTGCGGTTGGCTTTTCGCTTACGCTGCTCAGACAGGCACTTGACGAAGAGGATTCGGTATGCATCTCTCCGCTCTCCATTCTTGCAGCCCTTGGTATGACCGCCAACGGAGCAGCCGGTGACACTCTCGCACAGCTTGAAGCCGCTTTCGGTATGAGCACCGCCCAGCTGAATGATCTGATATCACACTACATGCAGGGCGAGGATGAGGTTCTGCATACAGCGAATTCCATCTGGATGAAGGATGACGGCAAGCTTGAAATCAAAGAATCCTTCCTCGATGCCGTCGGGGAAAGTTACTACGGTGCGGGATTATTTAAAGCGCCCTTCGATCAATCTACAGTCGCCGACATCAATGCATGGGTAAAGGAAAATACAAAGGATCGCATCGCTAAAATGATTGACCGATTCAGCGGCGATGAGGTAGTTTGTCTCATCAATGCCCTCTCCTTTGATGCAGAATGGCAATCGCCCTACAACGAGTACAGCATCCGTCCCCGAAGCTTCACCACCGCATCAGGCGAGGTGCAGGAGGCTTCAATGATGTATTCTACCGAGCGAGCCTATCTGGAGGACGAGCATGCTGTTGGCTTCATTAAATATTACAAAGACCGAAAATACGCCTTTGCAGCATTGCTTCCCGAGGAAGGTATGAGCCTTGCCGATTATGCCGCCATGCTGACCGACGAAAAACTGACCGAGATGCTCAAAAATCCCATTTCGGTAAAGGTAGAGGCAGGCATGCCTAAATTTGAGCAGGAATATTCGGTATCACTGAACGATATACTGAAGATGGCGGGTATCACCGACCTCTTCGGTGCGGAATGTGACCTCAGCGCCATGGGAAGCTATGCGGGCTCTCCCCTTTATGTGAGCAGTGTGCTCCATAAAACCTACATCAAGGTAGACGGCAAAGGAACCGAAGCGGGAGCCGCTACCGCTGTCATCGCCGCCCCCACATCCGCTGTTCCAAGCGAAGATGAAACCAAGTTGGTCATACTCGACCGCCCCTACCTTTACATCATCTTCGACTGTGAGCTGGGCGTACCGATTTTCATGGGCGCTGTTTCGCAGATCAACTGAATGATTAAGGCAGCTCGCAGGCAGTATATCTCCTCGATCTGCCTTTTTTCATCTTCTTTCGCTATTGACAAGCCTCCCCGTTTGTGTTATAATAGCTGCAGTCAAATTGAGGGAGTAGTAGGCGTACCGTTCTTCGGTGCGCAGTAAGTCAACGTACTGGACAAGATCCTGGCTTGCTTTCATTTACGAGACTCATGTGCATGCCGCGCATGAAGTCTGCCCATTTGTGTCTCCGACCTGCGCCTGTGTGCTCAGACGGAGATTTTTTATTACATTTTGGAGTATATCATGTGGAATTTTGATTTCTTTATTGTATCCTTCATGCTTGGTATCGGACTTGCCATGGATGCCTTTTCTGTGTCATTGGCAAACGGACTCAACGAACCGCAGATGAGGCGCGGCAGGATGTGTCAGATCGCCGGAGTCTTCGCCTTCTTTCAGGCGCTGATGCCCATGATCGGCTGGATCTGTGTTCACACCATTTCCAATCAGTTTAATGCTTTCAACCGTTTCATTCCCTGGATTGCGTTGATTCTGCTCCTTTATATCGGCGGAAAAATGCTCATTGAAGGCATCAAAGGAGGCGATGAAACAGGCGAGCGTCAAAGCCTTACATTGGGCGCGCTTCTCGTACAGGGCGTGGCAACCTCCATCGATGCGTTGTCGGTAGGCTTCACCATTGCCGATTATAATAAAACCATGGCTCTGGTTTGTGCCGGTATCATTGCGGCGCTCACCTTCTTCATCTGCCTTGCCGGTGTTGTCATCGGAAAAACAGTCGGTACCAAACTGACAGGCAAGGCTTCCATCTTCGGCGGTGTGATACTCATCATCATCGGGGTGCAGATTTTCGTAAAGAGCTTCATTTGATAACCAAAATAATACGAGGGACTGACGTTTCGGAAGTTTATGTCAGTCCCTTTAATATTATACTGCAGTATGTGCCGGTTCGTATGCGCCTCTGTTCTCATAGGTGATGCCGACGATACTGTTGACGGGAAGTCCACCGTCCTCTGGAACATCAATACCGAAGCGGTAGGTGATCCTGTGAGACGGAATTGTTTTCGACCAATCTGCCCAGAACTGCACCGTGACCGCTGCCGACTCGCCGACAAAATTACAGTCCACAATGTCATAGCTCCAGATCTCGCCGCCATGCCCTGCCACACCGTATTTGCCATTGACATATTCGTAGGAATTCTCATCCAGCCCAAGATGTGAGAACAGCTCATCGATACCGAAAGCACGGTAACCGTAGTCATTGATCTGCTCTGCGGTCATAGATCCGTAGCGGCAGGAGAGATAGTCGAAGGCAACCGCATAAATGCTTTCATCCAGCCGTCCCTCGGTAACCGCCGCGTCCCAATCTCCCCAATCGGGGATTTCATACATGCCGCAGGTACCGAGCCATGTGAGCAGATCGCTTCTCACACCGTAATTGTGAATCTCGACAGACTGTGCATTTTCCCGATTCAGAGTGACACCTCTGATGCCCTCATCAAGACGGAACACATAATCGCCCGCCGGAAGTCCGGGGACTTCACTTTCGGTGATGGTAACATGCCAGTAAAAGGGCTTGTTCAGATCGCCCAGATGAATGATCTCGAAGTAGTCCCCCTCGGCAAATTTCAGTGACTTGTAGCTGTCGTACATTCCTGCAGTCAGACCGCCGCTCATCTGCTCGAGTCTTGCGGTATCCCCCGATTTGATGGCAGTGAGATAATCGATATGCCAGACATAGGGCACCATCAGTGCGTACTCGTAGAACTCCTGCCAGGTTTCCTCATTCTGTGCCGCGATCAGCTCATCGATTGTGTCAAAGCGGGAATATGTATCGCCGATGATAATCTGCATATACGACAGAATGTTGTCATATTTGATGGGCGTATCGGTCTGAACAAGAATCGCAGATTTATCTTCCGCTGCAAAGGTCAGTCGGATCGGCAGCTCAACACCGTCCACCAGCAGCATCACACGGGCGCGAAGCTCATCGCGGTAGACTTCAAGCTCGTCGGAACGCACACCTTCACCACGCTCGGTAAGATCGCAGAGAATGCGGTACAGACTTGTGGCAGTCCCACCTTCCACACTGCGGTGGTTGGTATCAAAGGTAATGATCGCCCCCTGCTCGCAGAAGGTAATCTTCTTGTAGCCTGCTCCGTCACCGCTCATAATATCGTATGTATTCCAGCCCGCTCCCGAAGCATTTCCGGGATTCCAGCGCAGCGCGAATTGCCCCATGGTCGGTGAATTGCCGGAGGCAACCGCGATGGGATACTGCCATTCATCGCTGATATAAATACGCATGGAGCGGCGGTAAAGAAGTGCCGACACATCATCATAAAGTGCATCACCCGGCTTGAGTATCACACTCTCACCGCCCGCCGGTCCCGGACCGACGAGGATATATTCCTCACTGGCATCGCCATGCGCGGGGAACGGATATCCCTGCTTCATCATATCATAGAGCGTGGCATAAGCGAAGCCGTTCACCGATGCTGAATAGTGTTCGTTCGGCGTCTTTACCTCCACGGCGGTGCCCTCTCCGAGGTACATATCGTCCACCATCACAAAGCGGAAGCCGCCATTGTAGCTGAAGTAGCGATTGTAATCGGAATTTCCCTCGCCTATGGCATAGACATGGAGATTGCCGTACTCGTCATAATTCGCGCTGCCTCTGACACAGACACCGGGCGCAGGAAGCGCAGTCACATACCAGGTCTGAGCCATATCGTAGGTGATAAACACATAAAGACAATTTTCGTCGCCTCCGATATCACCGCCCGGAATCAGCGTCATCATTGCTTCCTGCCAATTATGGGTAAAGACGCGCTCGGAGCGTTGAATCTCGAGGTCAGGGACATAAGCTTCGCTGATGGGCAGACGGAAGGTGTGAATGGTACCTTGATAATGACGCTTTTGGAAAAGCCAGCCCTGTTCAAAGAAGAAATTTCCGTCTCCCGCTTCATCCATCAGAATCTGCTGAGAATCACAAATGAGGGTAGCATTGATGCCCCATCCAACCGCCATTTCCTGCGTGGGAACAATCGTGTTTATACCGGGATAGGCATCCTTTAAATAGAACTGTTCACCGCCAGTATAGGCTGCATAACGGTTGGAATCTCCTCCAAGCGTTTTGTAAACCGCGAGAACCTCGTCATCCTCGCTGACCATCAATCCGATCAGGATCATATTTTCAAGTTCTTTATTCGCATGCTCACTTGACGCCGAAAGCTGTGCCAATGCTTTCTCGCTGAGGTTATAATATCCGGTCAGAATCACCGCACTGTCGATACCGGTGACAGGAAAGACATCGGGAGGAAGTCTGTCATCCCCTGTCTCTGGAATGTTCGTCACCGTCTCCGCGCTTTCGGTTTCCTCAGACTCGGTATCGGCTTCGGTGGTAACGGCATCCTTCCCTTCACTGTTCTGCTCACCGTCAGCATCGCCGCTAAAGCTGCATGCCACCAGGGTTCCCGTAACAATGCAGGCAATCATCAGAAGCACCACCAGCCAGAGAGCAAAATTTTTCGGCCGCATATCGAGGATATTGCGGAAGCGCTCCTTCACCGCGTCGGTACGGGGATTGAAGTGCGTGCTCATCGAGCTGCTTGTGATGCGCTCCTCGCTGCTTTGCTTGATGATATCGAGCATCACATTACCGTAATCTACGCGATCGCTCATACTGCATGCTGCAAGCACCCGCTCATCACAGGCAAGTTCTGCCGTCTGTGCAAGACGGTCGGATGCAATATATACAAGCGGATTGAACCAGTGCAGTGACAGGGCAAGTTGTGCAATCAGCTTCATGTACAGGTCACCGCGTCGATAGTGCACAAGCTCATGGAAAAGGATGCCGCGCAGAGCAAATTCATCCTTAATATCCGAAGGGAGAATGATGATCGGTTTAAAGTAACCATACACCATTGGTGAAGTCACGCCGTCATTCATACAGAGCCTCGGTCTGCGTCGGATAGAATTTTTGGTGCAGAGGCTGTCATATATTTCATGAATACGCTCATCTGTACAGACTGTATTGTCCTTTTTCATGCGAAGCACAAAGTGCAGATAGGACAGCATACGGAAGGCAAAGCTTCCGAGGGCAATCACAGCCCAAAGGTGCATGACGATACGAAGAACAACCGTAAGATCGAGGGTAATATTGCTCTCCTCGGGCGCAGGCATCGTAACCGGTAAGGTTTCGGGGATAATCGGAGTTATTATCTCCCCCGGCATCCCCTGTGTGGTATCGGGCGTGATATTCTGTGTATAATTGGGGATGTTCGGTATATCCTCTGAAGGCGGGGCAGCAATGATATCCTGCGCACTGCCCTCGAACGGCTGCTGTGGCATCACGCTGTAGGGCGGCTCGTTCAACTCGGGCAGCGTTTCGGCGATATCTTCCTCCACAATCACCGTCTCGGGCAGTGTCACCGTAAAAAGCGGCGGCAGAGCACGCAGCCCCACAGCGGGAATGGCAAGGCGGAGAATCACCAGGCACCACAGCAGATAACGGCAGCGCGCAGTGAGCTTTTTTGCGGCGATGCGAGAGAAGATCAGCATCAATAGGATAATCACCGACATGGACAGAGTGATATTCAGCATACTCTCAGCAAGAAATTCCATTATGATCCTCCTTATTTGGCGTTTTTGAGTATATCCTCAATTTCGCGGATGTCTTCCTCGGTCAGCTTGTTGCCCGAAGTGAAGGAAGCAACCATCGTCTTCCACGATCCTCGGCAGAGCTTCTTCATGAAGGTGCGTGACTCGGATGTACGATACTCTTCTTCTGTAATTTTCGGCGAAAAGAGCTTGTAGTTACTCTCTCTCTTCGCTTCGATAAAACCTCTCTCCAAAAGCCGCTCCAGAAGGACATGAAGCGTGCCCTTTTTCCAGGAATGCTCCCCTTCGAGAGCTTCGAGGATTTCGCTTGCTTTCATCATGTGATCGGTACTCCAGAGCACAAGCATGATATCCAGCTCGGCATCGGGAAGGCGGGGAATGTCGTGGGTCATAGCAGATCTTCCTTTCAAATCATAAACAAAGACAAGTGTCTACGGTGGTATCTTCACTATACCACAATCGCAGACACTTGTCAACACTTTTATATTAATTTTTTACCGATTATTTGAATGACGTCACATACTCCGCACAGAGCTCGTCCCTGCCGCAGAGTAAATCCGCAAGCACAATCGAATCGCGGATGGATTCCTTACCGATGTCGCATATCACAGCGTCAAGTCCGTGTGTTGCCAGCACAGTGAGAAAGGCGGCGTTCAGCCGATCCCGATCGGGAAGTCCGTAGGAGATGTTGGTAATTCCGCAGACGGTTGATATCTTCGGCAGCTTCTCCTTTATCTCACCGAGGAAGCGTATAGCATCCTGCGCTGCGCAATCTGCAGCTGCCAGTGCTCCCGACATAATATCAAGGAAGATATTTTCCTCGTCAATACCCGATATTGTCAGCTTTTCGATAAGCCGCATTGCCTCATCGACAGGAGAGGCTTCACCTCGCGGCATAGCAACCACCTTTGCGCCGCATTCAGCAGCCAGTGTAATCACACGGTCATATGCAGGTGCAGAGGTCACCGAGTTGATCACCGCTTCCCTGCCCAGCTCCTCCAGCATCAACATCTGCAGGCTCGCATCGTCGGAGTCAATCCAGACCGCCATTCCTGCATCAAGCACCATTCTGCAGGCTCGGCGCATACATTCTGCGGACTTGCTGCAAAGAGCGGTATTGATATCGCAGGCATGGGCACCGAATTTCTTCTGTGAAGTTATAAAGGCTGCAAGAGGAGATGCATCTTCTGCCTCCAGCATGGCACGAGCACTTTTCGAGGAGCTGTTGAGCTTTTCGCTGATAATGTACATATGTTTACAGCTCGATTTCAACCTCGTGACCGCTTGCTGCCGACTTCAGGATACCGTCTATAATCGCCTGATTATAGATAATCTGCGATGTGGGAATGGGAGCCGGCTTTCCCTCGAGGATGGCATCGATGAAAGAGCGCACCTTCTGATTGAAGAGATTGCTCTTTTCTTCCACAGCGGGCGGAATGGGCTTGGAGGTGGGATTGCCCTTCTCGTCATTGTAGAAGAGGGTCAGTTCACCTGCAGTGCCGTCCCAGCACATACCGGGATTACCCTTGATCTTGAGACCTGCCTTGGTGCCGAGGAAGAGGAAGTCGCCCAGGGTATCCATATGCATCGCCCAGCTGACGCGCCAGTCCAGAGTGACGCCGCCCTCCAGACGGATGAAGGCAGAAGCAAAATCATCGTCCACCGTGAAGCGATGAGCCTCAGCATACAGCTCGGGATTCTTGCCGAAATGTGCACTTGAGGTTGCAGAAACGGTAAGCGGCTTGGGATAACCGATGGAATTGAGCGCAAAATCCAGACCATAGCAGCCGATATCGCCAATAGCACCGAATCCGGCTTTATCCTTCTCGATAAAGGTTCTGCCGGGAATACCGCGGAAGCGGCCGCCGCCAACTGCGATATAGTACACGTCACCGAGAGTGCCCTCTTCGATAATCTGCTTGACCTGCTTCATGTTGGCACCATAGCGGGGCTGGAATCCGACGGTGAGAATCTTGCCCGATTCCTTTTCGGCAGCAACGATGCGCTTGGCTTCCTCCATGGTGACACAGAGCGGCTTTTCGAGGAGTACATGCTTACCTGCCTTCAGTGCAGCCACAGTACAGACCTCATGCTGCATGTTATAGGTGCAGACCGATACCGCATCAATATCCTCACGGGCACAGAGCTCTTCACAGGTATCGTATGCATCGGCATCATTCCAACCGAATTCATCAAGGAATGCTCGTGCCTTGCCGGAAATAATATCGGCACCTGCCACAACCTCTACATCATCAAAAGCCGCATAAGCACGTGCATGTGCATGTGCAATTCCGCCGCATCCGATAATACCGATACGAAGTTTCTTTGTCATAATTCTACCTCTCTTTAAATACAATTTCTGTTTCGATAACGGAAATCTCCTTGGGTGTAGTTTATCATAATCAATCATCGTTGTCAAGGAGTATATTCGGGATTTTTCGACCGATTATATCCGTCCAGATTAAGTCGAAAAATTGCATAAAATCTTTCGATTCCCTATTGACAATCATATGACCGTATGCTATAATCATATTACACAAGATATGGTGGGAGATTATCCCCAAATGAAGGCATCCAACCTTTGGATGCTGATGAAAGGAGCGCTACCATGAAATTCGGCATCACCGACGATCATATACCGGGAACGCAGCTGAACCGCGAAAAGATGGGCAATGTGACCGGACTTGAATTCCTGCATAAAATTTTCTACATCACCAACGGCATCATGCTGAACCAGATTCGCGAGATCTCGGGGCTTGACGGCTCCACCCTCCAGAATTGGGTAAAGCGCGGCTGGCTTCCCAATACCAAGCTGAAAAAATACAATATCGACCAGCTGTCGCGCATTCTCATCATAAATATGCTCCGCGACACCATGCTGCTGGAGCGTATCGATTTTTTACTTAAATATATCAACGGCACTCTTGATAAAAAAGAGGATGATATCATCCCCGAATCGATCCTGTATGACTACATCTGCCGCATTTTAGACAGCATTTCAGAAGAGGATTCCACCTCCAACGAGGAGCTGCGTGCCATCATCGAAGAGGTAACCTCCGATTATGAGGAGCGCGTTTCGGGTGCAAGGCGGCGGCTCTGTGCAGCACTGGAAATCATCATCTTCTCTTATTACGCAAAGCTGATCAAGGGTCACGCAAGTGAACTCTTTGATAAACTCTGATGCAGCAAAGGAGGTAACATCACATGCTCGATTGGTTCAACACCATGACTACCCTTCAGAAAATATTTACCCTCATCGCCTTCCCTTCCACCCTGATTTTCATCCTCCAGGCAGTGCTTCTGCTGCTCGGCGTACTCGATGACGGTGCCGGAGACATCGATGACGGCGACAGTATTCCCGAAAGCGTCGGTGATGACGGTCTCGCCCTCTTCACGGTTCGCGGCATCATGGCTTTCCTTGCGGTCGGCGGCTGGAGCGGCGTCTTCTTCATTGACGCCGGCATTGTCCCGGCAGCAGCCATCACATTGGCGCTGATTGTTGGATTTGCCGCTCTTGTAGGCTGTGCACTGCTCATCAAGCTGATACTCAAGCTGCAGTCAAACGGCAACATCCAGCTCTCCAATGCCATCGGCAAGGTTGGACAGGTATACATTCCCATCCCTCCGCAGATGTCAGGCTCCGGCAAGGTGAATATCACCATCCAGGACAAATACACCGAGGTCACCGCTATGACAAGCGAGGGAGAGCCCCTCAAAACCGGTGAAATGGTCAGAGTCGTCGCTACCGACGAGGTCGGCTGTGTCATCGTGGAAAGAGTCAAGGTGCCTGTCGGTGCAAAGTAACCGCAATTCTGTTGTATTTATGTCATTCGTTTTTCAACCACATACATTTTAAGAAAAGGAGAAACCTATGCCTATTGACACCTCCATGTTAGTCCTTGTGACCGTCATCGTGCTCTTCGTCTTCACAACCTTCATCATTCTCATGTCGCGCTACCGCAAGTGTCCCTCCGATAAGGTTATGGTCATCTACGGTAAGGTCGGCAACAATCAGGACGGCACTCAGCGCTCCGCAAAGTGTATCCACGGCGGCGCGGCATTCATCTGGCCGATTATTCAGTCCTATGAATACCTCGATCTGACCCCTGTTTCGATCAGCGTCGACCTGAAGAACGCCCTCTCCAAGCAGAATATCCGTATCGATGTTCCCTCCCGTTTTACCGTCGGTATCTCCACCGAGGTTGGCATCATGCAAAATGCGGCTGAGCGTCTGCTCGGTCTGAAGATGGATGAAATTGAGCGTCTTGCTGAGGATATCATCTTCGGTCAGCTCCGTCTGATCATCGCCACCATGGAAATCGAAGAGATCAACACCGACCGCGACAAATTCCTCGACGCCGTTTCGGGCAACGTGGAAACCGAGCTGAAGAAGATCGGTCTCCGCCTGATCAACGTTAATGTCACCGATATTAACGATGAGTCGGGCTATATCAGCGCACTCGGTAAGGAAGCCGCTTCCAAGGCAATTAACGACGCAAAGGTTTCGGTTGCGCTGGCTGACAAGACCGGTGCCATCGGTGCCGCAGATGCAGAGCGCGATCAGCGTATCAACGTCGCCGCATCCAACTCCGAGGCAATCAAGGGCGAGAACGAAGCTAAGGCTGCCATCGCCGAATCGGATGCTATCCGCCGTGAGCGTGAAGCTGAATCTCTGAAGCGTGCAACCGCCGCCGAAAACATTCAGGCCGCTCTCGCAAGAGAGGAATCCTACGCCGCAGAGCGTGCAGCAGAGCTTGCCCGTGCAGAGCTTGAAAAGGCTCGTCTCGAGGCAGATGTCATCGTAAAAATGGAAATCGAAAAGCGCAGACTTGAGCTCGAAGCTGAAGCTGAAGCAGAGCAGATGCGCCGCCGTGCCAAGGGTGAAGCCGACTCCATCATGATGAAGATGCAGGCTGAAGCTGCCGGTATGCGCGAAATGCTCACCAAGCAGGCTGAAGGTCTCAAGAATATCGTCGATGCTGCAGGCGGCGAAGCAAACGATGCAATCCGTCTTATGGTTGCCGACAAGCTGGAAGAGCTCACCAAGATCCAGGTCGATGCGATCAAGAATATCAAGATCGACAAGGTTACTGTCTGGGATTCGGGCAAGGGCAGCGAGGACGGCAAAAACTCCACCGCCAACTTTATCTCGGGTATGATGAAGAGCATTCCCCCCATGCAGGAAATTTTCGACATGGCAGGTATGCAGCTTCCCTCCTATCTTGGTACAGAGAAGGGCGCACAGCCTGATGTAACCAATTCTGTCGAAGCAGAGTAATGGCAAAATACGAAAAAACGCTGAATGGCAATCTGCACAGCTTTCTGAATTATTTCGGGAGCGAAATCGAAAACGGTCTTTCGGTCACACTGGAAGAATCCTCCGATTATAAAATCGGCGGCGTCACCTGTGCCGTGCGCATCTATGAGCGATACAGCTGGTCGGGCGGCAATCGCGTAAGCCTCAGTCTCACTGTGGTGGGCGATACCAATACATTCCGTGTGATCGTGACAGCCTCGGGCGGAAGTCAGGCAATGTTTTTTAAGCTCAATACATTGGGAGAAGAAAACTTCCTCAGCCTTGCCGAGCAGATTATCGACAGCTACAGTGATTAAATCGAACGGAGTCGTATCATACGGCTCCGTTCCTTCATTTCTTCATTTCTTCATTTCTTCATTTCTTCATTTCTTCATTTATGTCTATATAATTTCTCCTATTCATCGAACCCGCTCTTCTTTCCGACGACAATATATGTGTAGCTACAAAAAATCAAGCGAGGTAACATCATGAACAAAACCGAGCTGCTGACCTACTTTGACGATCTCTTTGCCCTCGCCCTCACCAAATCAAAGAATCGGCAGGATGCGGAAGACCTGGTCTCGGATACCATGCTGGCAGCACTTGCCTGTCTCAAACATGGAGACGAAATTGAGTATCCGCGGACATGGCTGGCAAATACGCTGATGCACAAGGCAAATGACCGGCTTCGCAGATTATACCGACAGCCGCCGATTCTGAACATGGATGCCATTGGCGATGTTTATGAGGACGATCAGGTTTTTGATACAGTCTGCGAATCCGACGAAGCTGCAGAACTTCGCCGTGAACTGCTTTATCTGGCAAAGCTGAGCCGCGAGGTACTGCTGCGTCACTATTTCGCAGGTGAGAGCGTCGCCGAGATTGCAAAAACACTCCGCATTCCCGAGGGAACGGTTAAAAGCAGACTGTCTGCAGGACGGGGGCAGCTCAGGAACAGACTGACGAAAGGACAGGAACATATGGATAAGAAGCAATATATCCCAGGCAAACTGGCAATGACCTTCGGAGGCTCTGACGGTCGGAAGGGTGAACCGAACACACTTGTCAACGGCGATCTCATTGCCCAGAACATTCTGATTGTCGCCTACGATAAGCCTCTGCTCCCCACCGAAATTGCAGAAGTGTTAGGTATCCCCACCGTATATCTTGAGCCTGTCATTGATAGACTCGTTGACGGCGAGCTAATGGTGAGACAGGACAGCGGTCGTATCTATACCGATTTTATCATTTATCATCCCGAGGACAGGTACAGTCGCTTTGAGCCGCAGAAGCGCTTTGTCAAGGAGCATTTCGACACCTTCTGGGCAGCAATGGACACACTTCTCTGCAATATACGGAAATTGGATTCCTATCAAACACTGACACCTTTGCAAAAAATAAAGCTGGAGCGTTATGCAACACTGAAGGCACTGCAGGATTTTGAATTTTACGGCTGCCCGAAGCTGCAGGAATCCTTCAATGATCCCAACAGCTATCCTCAAAGAAAGGACGGTGGCCGCTGGTCGGCTGTAGCATACCATTATCCCGCCGTTTACGATGAAGCCAAGGATAATCAAATCAGCAACTATTTGATTCATGGCGGTCACCGCAGTTCGCGGCTTCTTGATTACAGAGGAACAAAATGCCTCGATCTTTATGAATTTGATACCCCCTTCTATGATTCGCCCTACCGTGCTTCCGCCGCAGGCTTTGATTCCTATTTTCTCAACAGAGACATGCACAAGCTGCTCTGGTGCACACACATCGGCGTTACACCTGAGAACGGTGAACTGGATGAGCGCATGCTGCAGACAATTGACCGATATATTACCTTCGGCATGCTGAGGCGTGATAATGGCACATTAAAGCCTGACATTGCCATTCTCTCGCGAACTGAATACAATGAAATCAACAGCTTCATATCGGCGGCAACCACCAGCCTGACCGAAGTGCTGGGCTATGCCTACAGCCGCTTCCTTGACAGTATTCCGCTGAAGCCACCGGCGCATTTAAAAAATCAGCCTGTCTTCCGACTTTACTGCATTTCATCCCATTGCATTGTCATGGCTGTCGTACGTGAAGCCTATGAGCGCGGACTGCATCTGACCGAGCTTGACTGCTGCTGTCCTCCGGCGGTTCTGGTTTACGATAACTGATATTTTAAATAATAGGTAAAATTTGGGCTGTTGCAAATTTTTCATTTGCAACAGCCCCGCCACAAAATTTCCGATTTTGTGGCATATATTGATTGGTTTCAGGGCGTAAAACGCCCTGAAATGACGGTTTTTGACCGGCATAATCAATATTCAAGGGACTGTCGCATGCAAATGCGACAGTCCCTTTTATGCTTTAATTTGATAATATCTTTTCAGCTATAATATTGACATTTTTTTCGCTGTATGATATAATGCTATTTAGTGTTGATTTATTCATGCCAACAGATTGAGCGACAACGATCCACTCTCCCCGCTGCCGTTACGCAGCTTTCTTTTTTATCTTCGTGAGGAAATAATTTTCGCCAGCTTTCTTAAAAAGCGGGCAGATTTTTGCGGCATAATGAATTTTGATTCAACATAACCGCAGCTTATGCATAATAATTCACAAATTTTAAATATGCTTTTTTTAAAGGAGCACATCATGAAGGATGACTATGGCAGAGAACAGGACGCTTCCCGATTTACAGCACTGCTCTGCAAAGCAAGAAACGATGCCGGAAAATCCCAGCATTATATGGCAGTGGGACTCGGTGTCTCCAAAAAGACCATACAAAACTGGGAGCGAGGCGTAACCTTCCCCGATATCACGCAATATACCGCATGGTTCAAGCTTCTCGGGCTGGACCCGCTGCATTATTTAACGGTTTCCGATTCTGCCGACAGCGACGAGGACAGACAGCTTGAAGAGCAGCTAATCATGCTGATCAGAAGATCTTCTGCTTTTGAAAAGCGCGAGCTGCTCTATCTCATGGCAGGCAAGCATGGAAGCTCGTGGTATTCCCTGCTTCAGATGTTTACCACCCACTGCCACACCACCATGCAGTCGCGCGTTACAGCAGCCCGTCTGATTCTCGAAAACTACGAAATGGAAGCTGAAACCGACGAGCTTGTCCTTCCCGATGAGATCACCCCCGATCTGACCACCCTGAAAAGAGCGATCACCCAGGGTAAGCAGGCAGCACAAAAAAAGGAAAACGGATATATTTAACTCAGCGATATAAGCTTTGCCGCTTTCGCGCTGGAATTTTAAGGAGCAATACATATGGATAAATTGAAAATTGCAAGAGAAGAAATCGACCATGTTGACAGCGAAATGGCTAAGCTGTTTATCCGCAGAATGCATGCTGTCAAGCTGGTTTCGGAATACAAGCTGGAGCATGGACTCCCCGTATATGACGGCGCAAGAGAGGATGCCGTCATCCGCAAAAATGTGGAACGCCTTTCGGACGATGCGTTCAGCACCTACTATGTTGAATTTCTGCGGGATGTAATGAAGGTCTCCCGTCAGTTCCAGTCAAGACAGATGGAGGGACTTCGCGTAGCCTTCAGCGGCGTCGAAGGTGCATTCGCTTCTATCGCGTCATACAAAATTTTTCCCGATGCGACAAGAGTTCCTCATCCCGATTTTGAATCTGCCTATAACGCGGTTGTCAACGGCGACTGCGATGTAGCGGTGCTTCCTATCGAGAACAGCACCGCAGGTGAGGTCGGACAGGTTGTAGACATGCTCTTCTTCGGTTCTCTTTACGTGACAGGCGTTTATGATTTTCCCATCACACAGCATCTTCTCGGTCTGCCCGAGGCTACAATCGGAGATATCCGTGAGGTTTACAGCCATCCTCAGGCATTGGCACAGTGCGCAGCTTATATCAAAGAGCACGGATTTGAAGAGCGCCGTGCGGAAAACACTGCCATCGCCGCACGTGCTGTCGCCAAAGCAGGCGATATCCACACCGCAGCTATTGCAAGCGAGGAAACCGCAACCCTTTACGGTTTGAAAATTCTTGAAAAGAATATCAATGAGGTCAGCGTCAATACCACACGTTTTGCCGTTCTCTCCCGTGCTGCTGTTCAGGATACACGCACTGATAAGCACTCCATTCTCATGTTTACTGTTCGCAATGAAGCCGGTTCTCTTGCCAAGGCAATCAACATCATCGGTTCCCATGGCTTCAACATGCGATGCCTGCGAAGCCGTCCCATGAAGGAGCTGCTCTGGCAGTACTATTTCTATGTGGAGCTTGAAGGCAACATGAACAGCGATGAAGGCAGAGCGATGCGTGAAGAACTGTCCTCCTGCTGTGACAAGCTGAAGGTTCTGGGCAGCTTCAGTTATTCTGCGAAATTGGATTAAGAAGGTTCATTATGATTCTGACACTCGATCTCGGTAAAAACAGCTACGATATTGTCATCGAACACGGTGCCATCGACCGCGCCTGTGAGCTGTTAAATCTCAATCGAAAGGTTCTCGTTGTCACCGACAGCGGAGTGCCCGAAATATATGCTCAAAAGGTCGCATCAGCCTGCAAAGCTCCCACAGTTGTCACGGTTGAACAGGGTGAGGCAAGCAAAGCCTTTACTACCCTTGAGTATCTCTGCACCGTCATGCTGGAGGGCGGCTTTACCCGCACCGACGCAGTAGTTGCGGTCGGCGGCGGCGTTGTGGGCGATCTTGCCGGATTCGCTTCGGCATGCTTCATGCGCGGCATCGATTTTCATAACATTCCCACCACCCTGCTCTCCCAGGTGGATTCTTCTATCGGCGGAAAGACTGCTATCAATCACGCCGGAGTTAAAAACTGCATCGGTGCATTCCATCAGCCTAAAAAAGTACTGATCGATCCCGATGTGCTGGCTACACTGCCCGCAAGACAAATTGCAAACGGACTCTCCGAGGCAATCAAAATGGCGGCCTGCTTTGACGATGCGCTCTTTACCCGCATGGAAAATGAAGATATGAGCGCCATCCTCGATGATATCATCATTGGTTCACTGAAGATCAAAAAAGCAGTTGTTGAGCAGGATGAAACAGAAAAAGGTCTGCGCCGTGTGCTGAATTTCGGTCATACCCTTGGCCACGGAATCGAAGCCTGTGCAGGACTTGAGGATGATCCCAGACGCGGTGAGGACGGACTCTACCACGGCGAATGCGTAGCGCTGGGCATGCTCCCCATGTGCAGTACAGCTGTGCGTGACCGCATTCTCTCGGTGCTGAAAAAAGCGGGGCTCCCCACAACAGCGAAATTCAATCTGGATACAGCCCTCGAAGCACTTTCACACGATAAAAAGCTGGAGGGCGACACCATTCACTATATTTATGTCCCCGAAATCGGTCGGTTTGAGATGAAATCCTCCTCGCTTGCCGAATTCAAGAGCATGGCGAAGGAGGCACTTGCCAGATGAAAAACAGCTTTGGAAACAGCGTTGCCATCACCATCTTCGGTGAAAGCCATGGAAAAATGATCGGTGCAATTCTCGACGGACTTGCTCCCGGTATCCCGGTTGATGAAGATTTCATCGTCTCACAGATGGCAGCCCGCCGATCGGTTGCTTCACTCTCTACCGCACGCCGTGAGGACGACAAGGTTTTGATTGTTTCAGGCGTTGTGGACGGTATAACCACAGGCACGCCCATCACCTTCATCATCGAAAATGCCGACACCAGAAGCGGCGATTATGAATCGATGCGCTCCATCGCGCGTCCCGGTCATGCCGATTACACCGCCTATGCCAAATATCACGGCTTCAACGATATCCGCGGCGGCGGACATTTCTCGGGCAGAATTACAGCAGGTTTGGTAGCTGCAGGTGCGGTTGCACTCACGACACTCAAATCGCTCGGCATCGAGATCTGCACACACATTCAGTCCTGCGCCGGTATCTATGACCGTGACTTTGGGAATCTGAAGGAAGATATGGCACTCCTTGCAGGACGGGATTTCGCCGTTCTTGATGAGAAAAAGGGGGGCAAAATGCGCGCAGCCATCGAAAAAGCGCGCTCTGAAGGCGACAGCGTAGGCGGACGTTTGGAAACGGTCATCACCGGTTTCCCCGCCGGCGTGGGTGAACCCTGGTTTGATACCCTCGAGGGGCAGCTCGCACACATGCTCTTCAGCATTCCCGCCATCAAGGGTGTGGAATTTGGCGATGGATTTGCCCTTGCCGACATGATGGGAAGCAGTGCAAACGATCCCTTCTATGCCGAAAACGGCGAGATTAAGACTGCAACCAATCACAACGGAGGCATTCTCGGCGGCATCTCCTGCGGTACTCCCATGCTGCTTCGCTGCGCGGTGAAGCCCACCCCCTCTATCTATAAAGAGCAGCAGACGGTCAACTTTAAGACCTGCGAAAACACACCGCTTCAGATCAGGGGACGTCATGATCCCGCTATTGTCCACCGTGCCCGCGTGGTAGTGGACAGTGCAGTTGCTCTTGTACTCTGCGATGCGCTTGCGATGCGCTACGGTACCGATTATCTTGCGGGAGGCGACAGAAAATGAAATACGGACTGATCGGCGAGCATCTCCCCCACAGCTTTTCCAAGGAGATTCATGCACGCCTTGCCCCTTATGAATATATTCTTACCGAGCTGACCCCCGATGAGGTCGGTCCCTTTATGGAACGCGCCGACTTCAACGCCATCAATGTGACCATCCCCTATAAACAGACAGTCATCCCCTATCTCGATCATATCGACGAGCATGCAAAGGCAGTCGGTGCAGTCAATACCATCGTTAAACGTGACGGAAAATTATACGGATATAATACCGATTTCTACGGCATGTCTGTACTGATCGAACGAATCGGACTGTCGCTGAAGGATAAAAAGGTTCTCATCCTCGGCACGGGCGGAACCTGCCTGACCTCTATTGCGGTTTCCAACGCTATGGGCGCAAGAGAGGTGCTCATAGCCGGACGAAGCGCCAAAGAAGGCGTGATTTCCTATGACGAGGTCTACGCCAACCACGCTGATGCCGAGGTAATCATCAACACCACCCCCTGCGGCATGTTCCCCTATCCCGACGGCGCTTCGCATATTGCAGGATGCCCCATCGATATCTCGAAATTCCCGAAGCTGTGCGGCACAGTGGACGCCGTTTATAATCCTCTGCGCACCAATTTCATTCTCAATACCGAGGATAGAGGGCTCCCCTGCGAGGGCGGTCTATACATGCTGGTTGCACAGGCGGTAAAGGCTTGCGAATACTTCCTTGACACACCGCTGGAAGAGGGCATCCTTGACCGCGTTTTCGATGAGATTCGCGCTGAAAAGGAAAACATCGTCCTCACCGGTATGCCGGGCAGCGGTAAATCCACCGTAGGTCTTTCTCTTGCCGAAACCCTCGGACGTCCCTTTATCGACACTGATACTGAAATCAAAAAGAAATGCGGCTGCGAAATCTCCGAAATCTTTGAAAAGCAGGGCGAAGCAGGCTTCCGCGAGATTGAAGCAGAGGTCGTACGCGAGGTTGCCATGACAAATGGCGCAGTCATCGCTACAGGCGGCGGCGCGATTTTGCGCGATGACAATGTGCGTGCACTGCGCCGAAACGGACGTCTCTATTTCCTCAACCGCGCACTGGAAGCACTGATCCCCACCGATGACCGCCCTCTCGCATCCACAGTCGAAGCAATCAAGCGCCGATTTGAAGAGCGTTATGACCGTTATCTTGCCACCTGCGGCTGCGAGATCAAAATCGACGAAAACATTGAGCATACCGTTTCTTCCATCAGAAAGGATTTTCACATATGAGATTCATGGTCATCAATGGTCCCAATCTGAACATGCTGGGCATCCGCGAGCCAGGACATTACGGCAGCGAAACTTATGCACAGCTGACTGCCAAAATTGAATCCTACGCTGCCGAGCGCGGCGTTGAGGTTTCCTTCCGTCAGTCCAATCACGAGGGTGATCTGGTGGATTACATCCAGTCTACCTATAACGCCTATGACGGCATTATCATCAATCCCGGAGCCTATACACATACAAGCATCGCCATCCTTGATGCGGTCAAATCGGTTATGACCCCCACTGTCGAGGTACATATCTCTGACCTATCCTCCCGCGAAGATTTCCGTCAGGTCAGCTACATCCGCGCCGCCTGCATCGCCACCATCTCGGGGCACGGTACAAAGGGCTATCTCGAAGCGCTGGATCTTCTGATCGAACACACAGGAAAGAAGGCTCAGGCATGATTGCAGAAATTAAGCCCGCCAGGCTGAAGGGCATTATCCAGGCACCGCCATCAAAAAGTATGGGACATCGCATGATGATCTGCGCAGCTCTTGCCAACGGAATCTCCCACATCGAGGGAATCTCCGACTCAGAGGATATGCATGCCACGCTGGATGCCCTCACTGCTCTCGGTGTAAGCTGTACCAAAAAGGGCAGCGCAGTTGAAATTCGCGGCACTGATCTGCGAAAGGCAAAGCCGGCTGCCTCCCTGGCCTGCCGTGAAAGCGGAAGTACGCTGAGATTCATGATTCCCCTCTGCATGGTCTCCGACGAAGCCGCAGCTAAGGATGAACATTTCACACTGACAGGCTCGCCCCGCCTCATGGAGCGTCCTCAAAGCGTTTATGAGGAAATTTGCGTCAAACAGAAGCTGACCTTTATCCGCAAAGACGGTGCAATCGAGGTCGGCGGCAAGCTCAGCGCAGGTGTTTATGAGATCGCAGGCAATATCAGCAGTCAGTTTATCACAGGATTGCTCTTCACGCTCCCCCTTTTGGATAATGACAGCATTCTTTCAATCAGTGAACCGATTGAAAGCAGATCCTATATTGACATGACAATCGCCGCCCTCGCGCTCTTTGGCATCCGTGTGAATTGGAGCGATCATCATACCATCTCGATAGCGGGAAATCAGCAATACACCCCCGCCGATGTTTCGGTTGAAGGTGATTACTCCAACACCGCATTTTTTGAGGCACTTCCCTGCCTCGGTCATGATGTCAGCGTAACAGGACTCAATGAAAACAGCCTTCAGGGTGACCGCATTTACCGCACGATCTTCCCGCAGATTGCGAGCGGCTGTCCCACCGTTCATATCGGCGACTGTCCCGACCTCGGGCCAATTTTTATGGCTCTGGCTGCTGCAAAGCATGGCATCACATTGACCGGTACGAAGCGGCTTAAGATCAAGGAAAGCGACCGCGGTACTGCTATGGCAGCCGAGCTTGCAAAATTCGGCGTCAAAGCCGAGCTTGAGGAGGACACCATTCGCGTGATTCCAGAAGCGTTCCATGCTCCGGATGAGCTGCTTCACGGGCACAACGATCACCGCATTGTTATGGCACTTGCCACTCTTCTTACGGTCACAGGCGGCAGAATCGACGACGCACAGGCTGTTTCAAAGAGTCTGCCCGATTACTTTACATTACTCAATTCTCTCGGAGCGGAGGCAATTATAAAATGAAGCTTACCAAAGATATGAATATTCTCATCGTCGGTCTCGGTCTTTTGGGCGGAAGCTATGCAAAGGCACTGACCAAAAAGGGCTACCGCGTCACGGCGATTACACGCAGTCAGTCCTCCATCGATTTCGCCATGGAGGATGGCATGATCACTGCAGGTGCAGCAAGTGTCGATCCTGCACTCGTCGGTGAGGCTGATCTCATCGTGTTCGCCCTTTATCCTCATATTTTCCTTGACTGGGTGAAGGAGCATCAAGACCTCTTCAAGCCGGGAGCTGTCATCACCGACGTCACCGGTGTCAAGGGCTGTATCGTCTCTGAAATTCAGAGCATCCTGCGTCCCGATGTGGAATTCATCGCAGCTCATCCGATGGCAGGACGCGAGGTCAGCGGTGTCAAAAACAGTGATGACTCCATCTTCCGCGGTGCCAACTATGTGGTAACCCCGTCCGAGAGAAACACCCCCGATGCCATCGAATTATGCGAGGATCTGGGTAATGTATTGGGATTTGCCCGCGTATCCCGTCTTTCGCCCGACGATCACGATGAAATCATCGCCTTCGTTTCCCAGCTCACCCACTGTATCGCGGTATCGCTGATGACCTGCCAGCAAACCGAGCATCTGGAGGACTACACCGGCGACTCCTTCCGTGATCTGACAAGAATTGCACGCCTGAACGATGAGATGTGGAGCGAGCTATTCTTACTCAACAAGGAAGCACTGCTCAAGCAGATGAATCTCTTCCAGCGTGAGCTTGATAGACTGAAAATCATGATTGAGGACGACGATGCCGAAGGAATGCGCGAAATGATGCGTTATTCCACCGCACGCCGTGCCCTCTTCGACAAGAAACCTAATTAATAGCAAGGGAGATATTGACTTATGAATATGAATTTTATCCGCAAGCTGACCATTCCTATGGACATCAAGGCGGAATATCCGGTACCCGAAGAATATGCGGCAATCAAGGCTGCCCGCGATCTGGAAATCAAGAAAATTTTTACAGGCGAGTCGGAAAAGTTCCTTCTTGTCATCGGTCCCTGCTCTGCAGATTCTGCCGACAGCGTGCTCGACTACATCTCCCGTCTGCGCAAGGTGCAGGATAAGGTAGAAGATAAAATCATCATCATCCCCCGCATATACACCGGTAAGCCCCGCACCACAGGCGAAGGCTACAAGGGTATGATTCATCAACCCAACCCCGAAGGACGCTCCGATCTGCTCAAAGGCATCATTGCCATCCGCGAGCTTCATCTGCGCGCTCTGAAGGAAAGCGGCTTCAGCTGTGCGGAAGAAATGCTCTATCCCGAAAATCACCGCTATCTCAACGACCTGCTCGCTTATGTAGCAGTCGGTGCGCGTTCGGTTGAGGATCAGCACCACCGCATGACCGCCAGCGGTCTCAATATCCCCGTTGGTATGAAGAATCCCACCAGCGGCGACCTCTCGGTTATGATGAACTCGATCTTCGCCGCACAGCATTCGCACACCTTCATCTACCGCGGATGGGAGGTTCAGAGCGAGGGTAATCCTTACACCCATGCTATTCTCCGCGGCTATGTGGATGAGCGCGGCAATTCCTTCCCCAACTATCACTATGAAGATCTTGCCAAGCTCGCTGACGCTTACCATCGCTCCGAGCTGAAAAATCCCGCATTGATTGTTGACACCAACCACTCAAACTCGGGCAAGAATTATCTCGAGCAGATTCGTATCTCTAAGGAAATTCTCCACAGCTGCCGCCACAATAACGATATCAAGAAGCTTGTAAAGGGTCTTATGATCGAGAGCTACATTGAGGACGGCTGCCAGAAAATCGGTGAGCATATCTATGGCAAATCAATCACCGATCCCTGTCTCGGCTGGGAGAAGACCGAACATCTCATTTATGATCTCGCAGATCAGCTTTAACACTTCATATGCAGTTCCATTGCGGAGCTGCATTTTTTTTAGCAGATTTCTGCGCTTGTATCGATTTTTTTGTGAAATCGGTGATTCACTTGCTTTTGACACCGGTTCGTGGTATACTGAACATAGTAATCTATCCGATTAAAAGGAGAAAACCATATGAAAATTATCGATCTGAACGGCACATGGAAATGCCAGGGCTCCAGCAGTGAGCGCGGAGGCATCCACATCTGGCCGAGACATAATCCCTTTCAGCCTACCTACGACGCACAGGTTCCGGGTACAGTACAGGAGATGCTGGAGCCTGACATCGGAGATGTACATCTTGGACGCAATATCTACAATGCCCGCTTCATTGAGCAGCAGTATTGGCTTTATTCCCGCAGCTTTACGCTGACAGCAGAGGATCTTACCGAGGACAACCGCCTTCGCATTGTCTTTGAAGGACTGGAATATGCCGCATATATCTATATAAACGGTAATTTTGTTGGCAAGCATTGCAATGCCTATTATCCCTGCCGTCTCGACATCACAGATCTGGCGATGCCCGGTGAAAACCACATTGATGTGCGCCTCGACAGCGGCTTCTTTGAGACAGAAAACAAATCCACCGAAGATCTTTACTGCAACCGTAGGGCTGCTGCAATTCTCAAACGCATGTACTGCCGCCGTCCCCAGTCGGAATATGAATGGGACTGGTCTCCCCAACTGCTCAATGTGGGTATTGTCAAGCCCTGCCGCATTGAGATCGCCCCTTTCTTTGTTGATGAGTTCTCCATCTTCCACGATCTTGCAGAAGACTACAGCAGTGCATCTCTCCGCCTTCGTCAGTATCTGACTGTCAAGGGTGAGCGCACAATCCGTGCAGAGGTCACCGTCCTTGAAACAGGCGTAAGCACCTCTGTTGAAAAAACATTCACCGAAAGCAAAGAAGATCAGTTCATCCCCCTTCAGCTCACCATTGATCAGCCTAAGCTTTGGAATCCTATCGGCCACGGTGAGCCCTACCGCTACAGCATCGAAATCAAAATCACCGACTGTGCAAGCGGAAGTATTCTGAGCTGTATCACTAAGCGTGTCGGTCTGCGCCGCGTGGAAATCGATCAGTCTCTCCGTCCCGCAGGCGGCCGTTATTATAAATTGATCATCAACGGACATCAGCTATTTGCCAAGGGCGGAAATATGATCCCCCATGATATTCTGATGTCCCGTCTCACCCGTGACCGTTATGAGGTGCTCATCGACCGTGCGGTGGAAAACAACTTCAATGCACTCCGTGTTTGGGGCGGCGGACTCTACGAGACAGACGATTTCTATGATCTCTGCGATGAGCGGGGTATTGTCGTATGGCAGGATTTTGTCGGTGCCTGTGCAACCTATCCCGCCTGGGACCGCGAATTCATCGACAGCTATATCGCCGAAGTCAAGCATAATATCCGCCGTATGTCAGTCTATGCTTCACCTGTTATCTACTGCGGCAATAATGAAATCGATCAGTTCATGAACGGTACCGCCCGCATTGATAAATACACCGATGCATCGCTTTATTATGTTCTGATTCCCCGTTTGTTAAATTATGAAGGCGATAATCACTATTACCAGCCTTCCAGCCCATGGTCTCCCGACGGACGCAGCCCCACAGAACACGAGACAGGCGACCAGCATCCCTGGGCAATCGGCTTCCACAATCTGGATTACTTCACCTATCGCACTATGGAAAGCCGATTCCCCAACGAGGGCGGCATCCTTGGCCCCACTTCGCTTCCCAATATGATGGCTTCGCTGGGAAAAGGGCAGGAATATATGTATTCCCATGATTTCAAGCTTCATGATAATTCGGTTTCCGACTGGTCCAAAGATCCCATCATGCTGCTCTCCGAAAAACTGGGTATGACCGAAGATCTGCAGAAGCTTTCAATCCCCGACTATGTTTACTACGGCGGTTTTCTGCAGGGTGAAGGGCTTACCGAGTATATTCTCAACTTCCGCCGCCGCATGAATGATACCACCTCCTCGGCAATCTTCTGGATGTACAACGACTGCTGGCCTGCAACCCGCTCCTGGACAACTGTTGACTATCTCCGCAACCGCACACCCGCATTCTGGGGTGTCAAGCGCAGCTTCGCTCCCGTAACGGTGGATATTGTCAAAACTGCCGTAGGCTTTGATATCTACGGCATCAGCGAGCATCTTGAAGCTAAGGCAGGAAAGCTGACTTATGGCTATGCAATGCCCGACGGCAGCAATATATCGCTCAGCGAGCTTAATGTAATGCTTCCTGTTAACAATTCTGCAGTCATCGCACAGATCAACAATCTTCCCGAGGGTGCGATTCCCTTTGCGGAGCTTGCTGTTGATGGCGAATCCCTTGCACGTCGCCGTTTTGTTGACAAAGCCTACAATATTCTTGGCATGTGCAAATCGGAAATCAAGGTGGAAATTTCTGACGGTTATGCCACCTTCACATCTGACGCCTTTGTCTTCGGCGTCTGTCTGGATCTTGACGGAGAGGACGGTGACCTTGGCGATAACTTCTTCGATCTCTTCCCCGGCCGTCCCTATAAGGTCAAGCTGGGAAGCAAGAGCGGCAAGATTCTCTATTCTTATATGGGTTAACTGCAAAATCAAGAGGATGCATTTTCACGCATCCTCTTGATTTTTATTCTGTTCTTTCTTCCGCAGCTCTCGGTACTCTGTGGGTGACATTCCGACACGGTTCTTGAAAAATTTTGAAAATTGCATCGAATCATCGTACCCCACTAGCTTACTGATCTTGGATATCGGATATTCGGTTTCGGTAAGCAGATCTCTTGAGCGCTGCGCCCGCACAGTAGTAAGATACTCTTTAGGTGATACCCCGATATATTTCGAGAATATATTACTGAGGTAGCCGTGTGAAACAAAAAAATGTGCTGCGATATCCGAAATATTGATCCCTCTGCAGTAATTCTGATCGATATATCGAACCGCCTCAATGGCAAGTGTTTCACCGCGATTGAACTTCGGCTTTGTTTCATCAATACGTACAAAAGAAAGCATCATATGCATCAGTCCCATGAGAAAATCATAAGATGCATAGCTGTCATCTCCCGCAATTAACGCACGGTATGCTTCATAGAAATTGTTCTGAAATTCATAATCAAAGGTTTCCATATCGCCCGATAAACCGTATTTTGCAAGAATTCCCGAAGCTTCTGCCCCTCGCAGGATAATCCAGATATATGTCCAGGGATCCTCGCTGTCATAATGGTATTCATTTTCAATGAAAGGACGGACAATAAATCCCTGATTCTGATGGAGCTTCACACCGTTGAAGTAACCGCTGCCGCTGATGATAAAATGGATGACATATTCATCGCGAATTCTATCTTTGGAATATACCTCATCGATGGTGTCAGCCATACCGAACGCTGCCGCAATTTTGATGTTGAATTCGTCTTTTACACCGATCTGCTTAAGCATGCAGCCATCCTCCTTTCGGCATACTCACCGTCAAAACCCGCATTTTATTTATATTATACTACATTTTCGGGCGATTTACATGGAAAAACTTGTGCCTTATATGGCATTTTTTAATATGATGATATGACATTTCTTACTACGTCTTCACCAACCACCGAGCATGATCACTTCGCTGACAGATATTTCATAAAATCTGTCACAAAATGTTCTTATGTTTCGGTTGCAAATTGATCCGATCTGTATTATAATAGTGCCAGATATGACTTTATCTGAAAGGACGGCAAATGATATGAAGCCCGAGACCAAACGTTATCTTCTCTTTGGTGCCGGTATTGTGGCAATCTTTCTCTGTGTATACTACTGGGAAGTGGCAGCTGAGATTTTTTCTGCAATCTTCACAGCTGCAGTCCCGCTGATCATCGGCGGTGTCATTGCTTATCTGCTCAACATTCTCATGAGCTGTTATGAACGTAATTATTTTCCCCATACAAGTAAAAAGCTTCTGATCAAAAGCCGCCGCCCGGTCTGTCTTGTCGCTGCAATCCTCTCAATGGTTGCCATTATCGCACTCATAATCGGTCTGGTACTGCCCGAGCTTGTCTCCTGCGTGAAGCTGCTTGTAGCTGAGCTGCCCGGTTACATCGAGGTTGTGCTGATCTGGCTGGAAGATCACGGAATTCTGTCAGACGAAAACTTTAAATTTCTGTCTGAAATCGACTGGAAATCCCGTATCGGTGAAATATTCAACATGCTCACTTCAGGTATGGGAAGTGTCGTCGACACGGTATTTAAAACAGTTACCTCGGTGTTCTCGGGTATTGTTACCGCCCTGCTGGCGATTATCTTTGCGGTCTATCTGCTCATCAGCAAGGATAAGCTCCTCTCCCAGACTGGTCGTGTCCTGCGTCATTATCTGAAGAGCGGTATTTATGACAAGCTTCATTATATTTTTGTCACCTTTGAGGACTGTATGCATAAATATGTGGTTGGACAGTGTACAGAGGCTGTGATTCTCGGTCTGCTCTGCACCGTTGGCATGATGATCTTCCGATTCCCCTACGCTACCATGATCGGCGCACTGACGGCCTTTACAGCTCTGATTCCCATAGCAGGTGCATATATTGGCGCAGGTGTTGGAGCTTTCATGATTCTGACCGAATCCCCCATGCAAGCACTTCTTTTCCTAATCTTCATTGTTGTTCTCCAACAGCTTGAAGGCAATATCATCTATCCCCGCGTAGTTGGTTCTTCCATCGGACTCCCTGGTATCTGGGTGCTTGCGGCAGTCACAATCGGCGGCGGTATTGCAGGTGTCTCGGGCATGCTTCTCGGCGTTCCGATAACAGCAGCCATATATCGCATCGTAAGGGATGATATGAATAAAAAAGAGCCAAAAAACAAAATCAAAACTTAATAAAAGTCAAAAGGGTTGACGCTTTTATAACGTCAACCCCAATTTTTACTTAGTAAATGAAATCCACTTCTCGCCGGTAGAATCTCAATTCAGCGCATCCTTTGTGGTAAAATATGCGCGATCCATATGAACTTTATAATCCATACCGGAAACAGGATTCATAACAAAGCGAAAATTCTGCATCACAATATCCTCGCCCTTGCCGTATACATCGGGCTTCAGATTCTGTTTGAAATCGGTGAGCGGAATGACAACCTGACACCATTCGTTTTCCTTGTCAAGACCGTATGCCTTCAGTTCATCCAGAGAAACCGACTTCTCATACTCATGCTGATCCTGTACATGATTCAGCTCAAGGAAGAGTCCATTGCAGGAAGCAAACTTCTCCAGTTTCATCCAGAAAACCAGCACATCCTGATCATAATCCAGGGGGATACTGGTGTTTGCAATGATCAAACGGAAATCATTAACCGAAGCATCACCTTCACAGCAAAGCGAAGACTTGCCCTGTACCTTATCCTCAGTATCGTAATATGTACCGTACCATTCCTGGACAATCGCACCATCAAGCGCATCATATTCCGCATCTGTAATCACGCGCCATTCAGCGGGAACTGCCTCGGGCTTGTAATCGGTTGTATATTCCACAGCACGCAGGTCGTCCAGTTCTACAACCGCCCCAGCTTTACCCGAGAACATGATCCAAAAGCCGGTGATGTGATCATAATCAAAATCGGCATCAACACCGTTGTGTACATTGAAGGAAAGCTCAATTTCGTGCCAGCCGTTATCGGTGATGGTATGATTCCAGCAGTAAGTACGTCCGTTTTTGTCGGTCACACGGATGAAGAAGGTTGCCTGATTCTCCTGGATTCCGTATTGAGAATCATGGTCGCAGGATATCAGATCGGTATCATTGATAAAGAGCCAGAATTTCAATGTAGTCGTTCTCTTATCCTTTACCGCAAATTCAAAGGCATTGCGAGAAACCTGCATCATCTGTACAAGATCATTGTAATCCTTATCCAAAGTCCAGCGCATGGCACCACTGCCTTCGCGCATATAAGTGGAGTCGATCTCCACGCCATCTGCTGTACGAAGGCTCTTTGTATCCAGATCATCGAAGCTGAGAAGCTGCTTCTCGGTGTATGTTTTGATGTAATCGCTGTATGCCTTCTTCTTGGAGGATCCATCTGTTTTCAGAGCAAGCAGACGGTTGAGCGTTGAATCGCTCACATCGATCCCCGTGGGGGGTGCAAACTTTCCTGTATTCTCCATTTTATTCACATACTCCTCAATAAAGTAATTGATACCTGCGATAACAGCATTTTCACTGCCGCCGGTGATAACGATTTTTGTTCCGACTTCACGCACAACAAAGGTGGAAGCATCAAGCTCACCAACATCCGACTCAGCTCGAAGGGTCTCACCGATCAGAATCTCGTATTCCTCAACCGGATTTTTGTCCCAGTCGGTGGTCAGCACAATATCATAGCCTGCCCTATCACGAATCGCGTTTTTCAATGCCACCGCTGCACTTGTCAGCGTCTTGCTCGAATCATCCGAGCGCACAATCTGATAGAACTTTTCAACGACCGGCTGTGCATGATCAGGTGGTATTTCGCTTTCCGTGCCATCTGACGATGACTCGCCGCAGGAGATCAATCCCCACAAAAGACAGAAAAACAGCAGTATAACAGAAAATCTTCTCATAGGCAAATCCTTCCTTACTATGAACTCAATTTTCATTATTATACCGCTGTTTGATCTTTTTGTCAATTCCAATCGGTCAAAAACGTTGTCAGATTTTCCTTATCTTGACATAAAACGCTCGATCGGAATGGTTACTCTGCCCTCGCAAAGCTCCCATCTCTCAAGTAAAACGCTGTCCTCAGCTTCAAGCTGCAGTCCGCCAATCAGATTAATAATAAAGGTCTCCTTCTCTGTATACATCGCCATATCACTATATCCCGGCTGAAAATCACCGCTGCAGTTATCAGCGTGCACGCTGTAGGCTCTTTTGCCCAATCTCGGATCGGAACGGCACCAATCACCAAGATATAGGGTAAAGCGGTTGCCGCGAATTGCCGCATTCTGGACCTTATCTGCATTGATTCCGCAGGCACAGAGGGCAAAGCATCCCTCTGGTGTGCAATTGTTGTAGAAGGAACCTCCATGTGCCATATCGTTATTATCCGAGCCCTGCCACGGCACGGTAGAGAAGGTTGCAATCATGTGAAAATGCGCGCGCCAGGATGACCATATTTCATTATGATAGCTGACAAGCCCTGTCATATTAGCATCGTCCTTGGCAGACTGTCCTACCTTCAGATAATGCACTGTCTCAAAATCATGCGCACAGTAGGCAGAATTACCCGCATTGAAAATCTTATTGAAGCGGATGATCGAATTTTGCGCCCGCTTGTGATCGTAATCGGGTGTATTCAGCAAATAACGGAAGGTCACAATCGGCGCATCGGTCGAATCTACAACTTCATTATATTCGATCAGCGCGTCGTAAGCCTTATTATGGATGCCATCCTGCCAGGTTCGATCATGATCCGAAGCATAAGCGGTGATCAAATTGCGGGCAATATAAACATCATGCTGTGCACCGATGAAAATATTCACGCTGCTGATCGAATCGGACACACGGCAGTCTGTCACCGAGGTTGAATTGCCCAGCACCATCACAGGAGTCGGAGGAATCAGCTTGTCATGATATTCCGAAAGCGCGCCGTCCACGAAAATTGAGCGGATATCGCAGCTGTCGCTGAGTCTGAGAAGATCATAATATTTTTCGGTATCACGCTGACGCAGAAAACGCGCCATCTTGGCGTAATGGGTCGGCTCTCCCTCAGTGATCAGCTTGGCACCGATGGGCATATTGATCGTTTCATCAACAATCACAAGCGTCCCCTGCGGAAGTGCGGTGACCGTATCCGGTCTCAGCAGCTTCTGTACCTCGGAAGCAAGCATCACCTGCGATCCCGTATAGCACTCGTAGTTGGTTCCATGCCAGAAGTAGGGACCTTTAATAATCCCCTCCATCAATGCATCAAACTCAGCACCCGCAATCAGTGCCTTTACAGCAGTCACAGCATCACCGTTGAAGGAAGCAAGCTCTTCCCCCATTGGATCACGGGAGAGAATCGCACGGTAGAGGGTAAAGCATATTTCATCGCGGGTCAGTGCCGCCTTCTGATACGCATCCGAGCTGAAGATCTCGCAGGCAAGCACCGCCAGCATTTTCTTGGTGCAGCCCTGTTCCTTGATGTGAGCGGTTGCATCAGCAAATTCTGCACCGGTAGGACAGCGGGAGAGCGCCTCGGTATACAGCTTGGCGATAAATTGCGGGCCGCCGGTGTAAATATCCGACTTGGAAACGCTGATGCTCTCGTGTTTTGTAAGAGAGGAAATGATATCGCTCTTGGGGTAGACAATATCCGATGTGGGACGTAAGAATTTCATTGAATAAATCACCTCGTATAAATAAGGGCTTAAAGTTTGTTTTCTTTAAGCCCTTTCTGAATGATTGTTTAGTCTATTCTGCCTGAAAGCGTTCCAGAGGAATGGTCACCTTTCCCTCGGTCAGCTTCCATCCCTGCAGCTCAACCGTATCGGCAGCCTCCAGCGTCAGCCCTCCTGCAAGAGTGTTGATGAAGGTCGCAGTCTCTGTTGCAATCGGCATATTCACATAGCCAGCCTGGAAGTCGCCGCCGCTGTTCTCCTCATTGATGCTGTATGCACGAGCTCCCACTCCCGGCGCAGATCGGCACCAGTCACCGAGATAGAAGAGAAAGCTGTTGCCCCGTACCGCCGCATCGGTAACCTTGTCCACATTGATTCCGCAGGCACAGAGCGCAAAGCATCCGTCGGGTGAGGAATTGTTATAGAAGGAACCGCCGATGGCACGGTCATTGACCACAGGTCCCTGCCACGGTACCGTAGAGAAGGTAACCACCATATGATAATGCGCTCTCCAGGATGTCCAGATGTTATTTTCATAGCTGACAAGTCCGGTCATATTGGCAGGATATTCAGGAGGATTGCCAATCTTAAAATAATTCACCGTCTCGTAGTCATGTGCAACATAAGCGGAATTACCTGCATTGAAGATGTTGTTATAACGAATGATCGAATTCTGCGCCCGGATATGATCGTATGCCGCATAGTTTTCGATATAACGGAACACCGCAATCGCACCGTCTGTCGTATCGACGATATCATTGTACTCGATGACCGATCCGGTTGCCAGACAGGAAATACCGTCCTGCCAGGTCTTATTGTGATCGGATGCATAACCGGTGATCAGATTATGTGCGATGTACATCTCGCTTGTGCCGTCCAACGCCCATACATTCTGGTGGCTGGTGGAATCGGACACGCGGCAGTATGTAACATTGCAGTAGCTTCCCGTAATCACGGTATTGCTTCCGTTTGCAGTTTCATTGAGCTCAAATGCCGACATATTGCCGTCAATAAAAATCGACTTGATCTCACATTCTTCTCCCATCTGAATCAGATGGTGATGGCTTCCCTTCTCTGCCGGTCGCAGAAAGCGCGCCATCTTCGCATAATGTGTCGGTTCCCCCTCAGTGACAAGCATTGCACCCGTTGGAAGCACCAGCACCGTATCCATAAGCACCAGCGTTCCCTGCGGCAGCTTGGTCACAGTATAGTTTGAGATCTGCTTCTGAAGCTGCGATGCGAGAATCACGCTACTTCCTGTATAGACCTCTTCCTGATTAATGCCCCAGAAGTACGGTCCTTCGATAATCCCCTGCATCATATCCGCAAACTCATCACTCGCAGTAAGCGATGACACAGAGTCTGCGGCATTTCCTCCAAAAGTCTCCAACTCTTCAAGCGAAGGATCGCGTGAGAAGATGGCACGGTAGAGGGTGAAGCAGGATTCTTCCCGGGTGAGATTGTGATTTTTATATTCATCCGAAGCAAAAATCTCATATGCCAAAGCTGTCAGTGTTTCCACTGTACAACCCTTCTCGGAGATTCGTGCTGTGGCATCAGCAAATTCTTCACCGGAAGGCGAGCGGGAGAGCGCTTCTGTATAAAGCTTCGCGATAAACTGAGGGCCGCCGGTATAAATGTCGGATTTCGAAACACTGCGTGTTTCGGTTTCGACAAGCGATGCCTGAAGATCACTTCTGGGATAGACAATATCTTCGGTAGGACGGGTGCAGTTCATATTATAAACCTCATTATAATCGTAGGCTTCAATCCCCTCAAGCTCTGTATATGAGAGCAGTATTGACATCGATTGGTCAACGCTGCCTCGAACAGTACAGTGCTCAAGAAAATAATTCACCGCATATTCGATAGTTTCAGGACGCTTTGCCGCGATGACAAGCTTGTTCTCCGCACTGCGGATAATAAACTCAAATTCACCGCACTCCACCAGTGCAGCCTGTGACTGAGGACGGTTGGTCGCGCCCACAAGAATTTCTGCCCGACCGGTGTTGTCCTGCTTGCCGTCGAAATCGTCCGAGAGCGCAATTCCCTCACAAACCTCCCCCAGCGCCAGGTACAGTGCCTTCGCCGCTTCACTCTCGCGCTCGGAAGCATCGCCGCTGATCACCACCGTATAGCCGTCAAGTGAAAGCTTCGGCAGCTCGGTTTCAGCCTCGGATATCAGAAGTGTGTCGGAGAGCGTCTCCTGCTGTATTCCACTGTCACAGGAGCACAGCAGAAGAAAACATGCGATAATCAGTGCCGTGATGCGTTTTTTCATATCAACCAAGCTTGCTGTATGCCTCGAGTACCTTCTCGATATCTTTGTTGATTCGCTTCACCATACGCTCGTATGTAGAAGCGATATCGGTATTCTTAGCACCAACCATGCTGCGTGTGGTATCCATAAAGCCGCCCCAGTTGTAAATTACACCTGCGTTCCAGTCGATCGAATTAAAAATAATGTCAAACATCGCCTCAGACTCGGTATCGCGGGACATCTTGGTCTTGAGCGCAACCTCATAATATGCGGGAGTGATAAGATTCTTTCCCTCAGCACCAAGCGCAGAAACCACATGACCGGTCATATTATTGTCTGTGTTGGTTCTGGGAATCATGAGCAGTGCTGCGACATGAGCGTTAACGATATGTCCGTAGTTCTCCTGAGATGCATCATACTTGGGCATGGGAAGCACACCGAAATCGGTCGCCATATCGCGATAGGTTGTAATAACCCAGAATTCGGTAGGCATAAAGAGAAGCTGGTCATTGGTAAACTTGGTACCTGCATTGACGCCGACAGCCTCCCAGTTAAAGGACTTGGCATCATCGTAAATAAATGTGGTGATCTTCTCAAAAACAGAGGTAGTCCGTTCATCCATGAAGCAGAGTGTGGGTGTACCCTCCGAATCAAACTCAGTAACATTGACACCGGCACCCACCATCATCTGATTGAGCGTATCGGGACAGTTTGCAAATCCGTACAGGTCGTCGGCAGGAGAAATTGCAGAGTCACCGTTCAGATCCTCCGAAATGTTGTCTGCCATCTCGAAAAGCTTATCCAGTGTCCACTGATTGTTGTTAACCAGATCATAGGGATTCTCCAGCTGCTTAGTCTCGATGAGTTTCTTGTTGAAGAAAAGCACCGAAGTCGAACGCTTATAGTTATATCCGATATCACCAGCAACGGTAAAGAGCTTTCCCTTAATTGAAAGATCCTCCACCGAGTTCTGATCCCACCAGGGATCGCTCAGATCGATGTTGGGGAAATTATTCAGATCAAGGAACCAGCCCTCAGTCGTTCTCGCACCCGAAAATTTAGGAGGTGCAAAACCGATATCAAAAGCATTTTCATCCGCCTGAATGCTCTTGCTCATTTCATTTGCAACGTCGCCCAGATAGTAAACCGGAGTGATTTCCACACCGAGCTGACCTTCAACCTTGGTCTTACGTTCATAAACGGCATTTTCTACAATATCCGCCGAAGGCTCAAGGATCGAAAAGTCGGTATCACACCAGACAATGGTGGTCAGATCGGCAACCGCAACGCGGAAGTTATAGCCGTTATAGTTGGTTCCCGAGGGAATGTCGGCTGCATAAACAAGCTCGGTCTCTTCGGGAGCCGCAGTTGTATCAGCTGCAGTCTGATCGACCGCTGTGTCGTCCGAAGGAGTCTGCGCTCCTCCATCTTCTGTTGAACATGCCGCAAAGGATCCAAGCATCATCAGCGCTGCCAAGATCAAAGAAGAAAGCGGCTTTAACAATGATTTTTTCATGTGAATCTCTGCATCATGACAGCGGGAATTCATGATGCACCCATCCTTTCCAAGAATTGATTTTATTTCAACAGTCCCGTGCTGTTGTTTACTGTTTAACCTACGCCAGAATGATTCGCGTATGCTTTCCGTATTCCTCCGAAATCTCAGGCCGAATACCGCTGTCGGTAACAATGCAGTCAATCTCGTCAAGATCGGCAATCTTTTCAATGGCTGCCTTTCCGAACTTGGAATGATCGGCTGTAAGAATACGGTAATCGGCTGCATCGATAATCTTGCGCTGAAGCGCAGTGTGCATGGGATATGGACCTGTGATACCGTGCTCAATATCGATACCGCTGGCACCAATCACACAAAGATCCACATGAATGCTCTCCACAAATGTCTCTGTCTGTTTTCCGATAAAACCCTTGGAATCGGGAAAATAATATCCGCCGCTGCAGTACATGATGGTATTCGGGTATTTTGCCAGAATTGCCGCGGTTTCCAGATTGGTGGTATAGAAAGTCAGCCCGGCGATTCCATCAAGAAAACGCGCTGTTTCAAGTGCTGTTGTGCTGTTGTCGAAGAGAATTGACTGACCGGGTTTGATCAGCTCGGCTGCCTTCTGTCCGATGCTGCGTTTTTCATCCGCATAAAAGCTGCGGCTTTCTCTGTCATGGCTGTTGACAAAAACAGCGGCACCGCGCTTTTTAAATAGATAGTTCTTCTTTTCCAGATAATCAAGATCGCGGTGAATGGTCATCTCGGTGACACCGAAGGTCTCGGCAAGCGATTTGATGGTCATCTCCCCGCGCTGTTCAAGTAAGCTGATAATGTCCTGCTGGCGTGTATTCATATTCACTCTCCATTTTATTCTAATTGCATTATATCACACAAATCTAACATTGTCAACATTTCATTTTAACTTTAAATTAGTCATAATGCTGAATTTCAACTGTATTTTTTATACAAATATGCCATAACAAAACCCGACAGATGTGATATCCGCCGGGTCTTGTGATATTCATGTTATTTTTATCTTGATGCGTATTCTCTGTAGAGCGCCGCATATTCATCGGGACGCACATAGACGATCGTCTTACCCGAAGATTCCAGCTCATCGGTATATTTCTTCAGATCTGCAATATCGTAAAGTACCGAATTTGCATATATAAAGGTCTTTGCAAAAACAATGCCATCATCCGATTTAACCTGCTTGGCGAGCGTTTTAAGCTGTTTCCCGAGATCCGCCTGGAAATTGGTCAAATGACAGCGCACACGTACCATATCACCCACCATTTTAATAGAATCCGCATATTTTCCTCCGCTTCCGCCGGTAGAATAGGTTGTGTTACCGTAGGAAGAGAACAGCGCCGTAATCTTGGGGCAGGCTTCATCAAATCTAAGAGTCATTTCATCCGAAATATTGTTGATCGCACGAAGAACAGTTATATCAGTTTTCTCACAGACATGATTGAGCACCGAGAGCATCTCTTTCATGATCACTTCACGGTCATCATCCTTGTACATCAGAGCATATGAATCGGGTGATCCCACATTGGAAACGCTTCCGCCGTCAAGGAAGAAGTAATCGTTAACCGTAGCAATATCATAAAAATACTCAATCAGTGCAGGTGCAACATAATAGAGCGCACCGCAAAGCGAGTATCCCTTGGGATAAGCAGCACGTCCTGCTTCATTGGAAAAATTCTGTGCCCAAAGGTGATAGTTCCAGGACAGATTGTCACCTTCCGACATATCAAATGCTACATACACCGTATCATTCTCAAGCTGTACACCCGATGTGGGAGCTTTCTGCTTCAGCTCACCTACTTCAAGACTGTTGAAAAGCGACATGTTCGGTGTGGAGAAACCGTAAGTCCAGAACTTGGCAAACTGACCTGCCACCTGGAACATCTCAAATTCGGGGAAGCATCCTCCGCCGAATCCGACAATGCCCGAGTTGGCGGCGCGTGTGGCAAACAGATTCATATAAAAATCATAGTCCTCCACACATTCAACGCCATGTGTATAGAAGGTAAAAGCACGTGACATGACCGCATAATCACGGCATGCTCTTGAATTGTGACCGGTCTGCTCAATCATAGAAGGCGTATGGAAGAGAATGTTATCCGAGAACAGATCTCCATAAGTATTCCATACCCACATATATGCATCTACCGGAGATTCCCAATAGGCATCAATGCGGAAAAGCACATCCTTTTTGATCTGTTTTTTCAGCGACTCATACTGCTTTTCTGTCAGATATACTGCATCAAGCACACCGCAAAGAGAGGTAACCACATTCTCACCATATACGGTAGCGAAGGCATCTCCCACAATAACACCTTTGTATCGGTCAGCATACTTGACAAGAAGCTCCTCTATATCGGCGTTTTCCACCGTTCTGCCCTTCTGCCGAAGGATCTCAATATAAGCCTCTTCTTCCACAATATTCATATGATGGTGGTCAAGATTGTAGTTGCGGTAATCCATAAAAATTTCGGGGGTTGTGCGATTGACATTTCCCTGCAGAGTCGCGATGGTCAACAGATTCTCATTGGACGCTGTTGTACCTTCAACCACATAAATCACATCGCCGGGCGCCTTCTCCGACTTGGGATAGATATCGTCAGCAGCAGTCAGCACCTTGGGCGCATCGTAGCGTCTCTCTCCGATGTCATCGATGTTTTCCCAGCGGATATCCGAAATCGTTACATCAATTTTGTCGCCGACTGCTGCCAGCGCAAAGTTGGAGTGAGCGGTCAGCGGATCATCCGCCTCACCAATATTCATCTCGCCGAGGAATTTTCCATTCACAAAATACTGCATGCGCCCCGAGTCGGGATGTACATCCATGCGGAAGGTATAGTGCTTGGTGTCACCCGTGAAATTGGCTCCGCCGCGCTCATAGGTCGCTCTTCCGATACGCACAAAGCTGTCCGAAATACCGATGCAGATATGCTCCGCATTATTAAAATATGTAAATAACTGTATGGTAGGCATATTTTCGCCTTCGATATCCACCGTAAATTCTATACGGAAGCTTCCTTCTCCCGTGTCGATATCAGCCACCGCCGTACCGGTATTCGTCCAGTGAATATTGTCGCCCTCCTTCTTACAGCCGTTCAGCTTGAATTCGGAAGACTTCATAACTTCACTTGTCATCGCGGGAATAGCAGAAATCACTCTGCCTGATTCAAACGACGGCATTTCAACTGCCTGCTTCTCGTTGGGAATATTCAGCACCGATGTACCGATCGGCTGATTTTCATATTTATCCTTATTGTATCCCATAGTCAGCTCCAGAAAACGGTTGACGGCATAAACGGTCTCCGTGTCGGTATAACCGACAATAATGATCTTGCTGCCGCTCTGTGTGATCGCATACTCTCCCTCGGCAAGCGTTTCGTAAACAGCATTTTCCTCGGGAAGATTGGTATGACCGATGATGATCTCCTTTTCGGTACGGTTGGCAGGATCCTCCGATTTATAATCGGTGCCCACTTCCAGCTCAACGCCGCAGAGTTCCCGTGCCATCTTCTTGACCAGAACATAGCTGTCACGCACCTCGTCCGAGCTTACATCGCTTCTCATCAGCTTGTAGCCGGTAATGTCAACCTCGCTGCTGACCGAAGCAACGGTATCTGTTTCTGCTTCTGTTTCATCACTGCCTGTATCACTCTCACATCCTGCAAGCAACAGCATGAGCAAAACAAGAATCAGCGCGATACCCGATGTACATACTTTTTTCATAGTCCCTCCTACGTATTACATGTTTATCTTCGCACATTTCAATGTTTTTATGTTTTATTATAACATATTCATCTGCTATTGTCAAGGATAATTCTATACAAAAGGGAGGATGATCGTAAAAATCATCCTCCCCAAATCAATTCAGGTAAAGGCAGGCGGCTTCACATCTCCTCCCGCAAAGGCATTCGCTCCCGGATTTGAGAGCGAGAAATACATCTTCGCTGCCTTAGTCGTACCGAAGTCGCGATTAGAGCCGCTCTCCTGTACCTCATTGAAAGCATCGCGGAAGAGCTGATTGTGTGCCTCCTCACGGTTGAGCAAAAAATCGATGGTCTCACGCACCTTTTTGTCCTCGATCTGACGGTAGAGATATTCGTACACCACCTTTGCTCTCTGCTCTGAGGCAATATTACTGAGTAAATCAGCACAGAGATCGCCGGTCACCGTCACATAATCGCCCGTCCAGGAATAACCGGATGCATTGATCAGCCCGGGGTTCAATCCAAGCTGTACATGGGTCTGGATCTCACCCGAAGGCACCTTTTCAGCATCCACATCATGCCCGTTCAGCAGACAGATGGTCTGTGCCACCATCTCCATGTGTCCCAATTCCTCGGCGGCAATATCCAGAAAGAGATCCTTGATTTTCTGATCCTTGATGCGGAAAGATTGTGACATATACTGCATTGCCGACTTCAACTCACCATTTCCGCCGCCGAGCTGTTCCTGCAGCAGTGCCGCATACTGCGGATTCGCCCTCTCCACACCAACCGGATGGAAGAGCTGTTTTTCGTGCTTGAACATAAAAATCACCTCATTTTGAAATTTAGACCTGCTGTCCTTATCATTCCCATATGAGGTGATCATATTCATTTTCCAATCAAATACCGATAAAAGCTGCCAATTCCTCAAAACCGCCCTGAGGGTAAGCAGTAATGTCTGCGTTCTTCTTATTGATCAAGCAGTCTGTCAGCAGGAAAACCTTCATACCGACGCTCTCTGCCACCATATCATCTTCCACATCGTTTCCCACCATCAGACACTCGGTGGGATCAAGTAACAAGAGTGAAAGAATCTCCCTGTAGTAGTCCGGATTCGGCTTGCAGTGAGAAACATTCTCATAGGTGGTGATCAATTCAAAATCCTCTTTCATCACACCTGCCCACTCTATGCGTGCCTCGACAGCCACCGCCGGAAAGACCGGATTGGTCGCCAGTACCAAACGATAGCCCGCCGCCTTCAGCTTCGCCAACAGCTCTGCCGATTTCGGTGTATGACCGCAGAATCGGGATGCCTGTTTAAAATCAACACTGTAGAATTCATCAAGCAGCGGATAAAGTGCGGCTGTGCGCTCCCCGTAGATCTTCTCCATGCGCTCCCAAAAACGCACCTCATTTTTCACACTGCCGTCGTTGCTGAACATATCATGACATCCGCTCCAGATCGAATTGATCATCTCCCCGGGTTCATAACCGTGAGGTGCCAGCTTCGCTGCCAGCATCTTCATATAAGAGCTGATAAAATAATCCTGATCCATGGGAAGCAATGTGCCGTCCATATCGAAAAAAATGGTTTTGATGGTCATAAAAATTTCCTTTATCTTTAATTTATCATATACCCTACTATTTTAACTCTTTTCCTCCACTCGGTCAAGCACTGTCGGTCAAATAAATATTTCTGATTTATAAATAATTTAATCAAAAAACTCCTTAAATTTACATATCCTGTTTGCATTGTACGCGAAAATGTGATATAATGAGACAAAACTGTGCATCATGCAACGGAGGAATAAAAAATGAGTATATCAAAGGAAGATATCACCCGTGTCAAAGGGCGCGGCTTTCTGCTGAATCGCGGAACCGAAGCCTTTTCCGGGCGTGTTATCACCGCCGGCGGAAGCTATTCTGCCGAAGAATTAGAGGCAATCGCCGCCTGTGCCAGGCTTTACGGAAACGGCAGGGTTTTGATGACCGGCCGTCTCTCTGCAGAAATATCGGGTATTCCTTACGATAAAATCGAGGCTGCCGAAGCATTTCTTGCTGAGCACAGTCTCTTCTTCGGCGGTACCGGTGCCAAAGTGCGTCCCATTCCCGCCTGTAAGGGCAGCACCTGCGTTTTCGGTAATATTGATACCCAGGCACTGGCAAAGGAACTGCATGCTCGTTTTTATATCGGCATGGCACAGGTCAAGCTTCCTCATAAATTTAAAATTGCGGTCGGCGGATGTCCCAACAGCTGTATGAAGCCCAGTATCAACGATGTGGGAATCGAAGGTCACACAGAATTCACCTACAACAGCAAACTCTGCCGCGGCTGCGGAAAATGCGCCAAGCTTTGCCCCATGAAGGCAATCTCTGTTATCGACGGTAAAGCGGTCATCGACGATATCAAGTGTATTCACTGCGGCGTGTGCATAGGAAAATGTGCCTTTGGTGCCATACCCGAAAAAGGGGAAGCCTATTGTACCGTATACGCGGGCGGCACATGGGGAAAGAAACAGCGTATCGGAACCGCACTTTCAGGCAAGTTCTCCCCCTCTGAGGTCGGTGATATCGTTGAGCGTATCCTGCTCTGGTACAAAGACAGGGGTTATGCCGGAGAGCGTCTCGGTTCTGCAATCGACAGGGTCGGTGAAAAAAACTTTGAAGCCGAGCTTTTCTCAGAGAATCTGACTGCTCGCCGCGATGAAATTCTCGCAGCATCCGTTAAGGAAAAGAACGAATGAAGCGGAGCATTCTGTCCCTTCTGATAGCAGTCTGCCTGTTTATCATAATCTCCTGTACACCTTCTCCTGCGGATACACTGCTGCCGAAAACAATGCCCGAAAAAACAGCGGTACTCTTCTCTTCACTTGCCGAAATCTGGCTGGAGGCAGGCGGCAGTGTAGACATCACGGTCGGAGAATCCATTGAACGTGGTTTCGTCCCCGAGGGAACGCCGCTCGTGGACAGCGGTGCCGGCAAAACAGTCAACGCCGAGCTCCTGTTATCCATGAATCCCGATTTTGTCATCTGTTCGTCTGACATTCCGGCACAGACAGAGCTTGTCCCACTGCTGAAATCTGCAGGCATTCCCTTCCTTTCACTGCAAGTTGAATCCTTCGATGATTATGTAAACACCTTGAAAATATTCAGCAGCATTACGGGTAATACCGCCGCATATGATCACGCACTCACCATGCAAAAGGAAATCCGGGATATTCTCACCGCCAATGCTTCCGATAGCAGCATCCTATTTATCCGTGCCGGTTCAAGCGCCTCCTCCACTAAAGCAAAATGTGCAGAGGATCATTTCGCCTGTGCCATGCTCGAAGAATTCGGCTGTTATAATATCGCCGACGATGCCCCGCATCTCCTTGACGGACTGAGCATCGAAGCGATTCTGCTGGCCGATCCCGATTATATATTCTTCTCATTGATGGGGAGTGAAGATGCGGCACAATCTAATGTGGAGGCGCTGCTTTCCGAGATAACCTGGCAATCACTGACCGCCGTAAAGGAATGCCGCGTGCATATTCTCCCCAAGGAAAGCTTTCATTTCAAGCCCAATTCCCGCTGGGTCGAGGCATACAGCATACTGGCAGATCTGCTGAAAAAAACATCATGAAGTATCCGATTCGATATATTATCCTCAGCATACTCCTGCTCCTTTCCGTAATGCTCTCCTTCTCGATTGGCAGTGCATCTCTCTCTGCACAAGAGCTCCTCGGAGGGCTCTGTGGTCAAAGCGGCTATGAAACCGAGCGACTCATTCTCTTCTCGGTGCGGCTTCCGAGACTTGCCGCCGCGCTGATAGCCGGTGTCGGTCTTGCAGTTTCCGGTGTGCTTCTGCAAAATATCATGGGAAATGCCCTTGCAAGTCCCAATACCATTGGTGTCAACGCAGGTGCCGGACTGGCGGCAATCCTCTCAATTGCCATCTTTCCCGGTTCTGTCCTTCTGCTTCCCTTCGCCGCTTTTATCGGAGCATTCTTCACCTCTCTCCTGATTCTTGCCCTCTCTAAAAAGGCAGGCGGCGGCAGAGCAACCGTTGTGCTTGCAGGAATTGCCTGCACCACCTTCTTTCAAGCGATCATTTCCTTCCTCACAGCCATCGACACCGATCTGCTCAGTCAGTACAGCGCCTTTTCGGTGGGCGGATTTCGCGGCATCACAGCCGACAGACTGCTCCTCCCTGCGCTGCTCGTTGCACTCTGCCTCATTGCATCTCTCTTTTTAGCAAACAAGCTTGCCATACTTTCACTGGGAGATTTCATCGCATCCTCCCTCGGTATCCGTGTCGGATTGATGCGTACGCTTCTTCTCCTCATTGCCAGTATGAGCGCCGCTGCTGTCATCAGCTATGCGGGACTGCTCGGCTTTGTCGGACTCGTGGTGCCTCATATTACAAGACGCATGATGGGTGCCGGCATCAGACATCAGCTTGCAGGATCAGCACTGATCGGTGCGACTTTGGTACTTCTCTCCGATCTTGCGGGCAGACTGATCTTCGCTCCCTCCGAAATATCGGTCGGAATCGTCATGGCATTCATCGGAGCGCCCTTCTTCTTTGTACTTCTCATGAAACGGAGGAGTTATGATGCTTGAGCTTACCAACCTCAATGTCAATGCAGCAGGGTACCTCATTCTGCAGAATATCAGCTTTCAGCTTGAGCCCCACCGCATCACTGTCCTCCTCGGCAAAAACGGAAGCGGAAAATCCACGCTGATCAAATGTATCAACTGCCTGCAGCACTTCAGCGGCAGCATCACCCTGGACGGCATTCCCCTAACCCGAATCCCCTCTTCTCAGAAGGCAAAAAGGATTGCCTGCTTTCCCCAAGCGCTCCCCGATACGCCGCTCACTGTCGGTCAGCTTACCGCCCTCGGAAGAAATCCGTATACCGGCATCACAGGCAGACTGGCAGAAAACGATCACAGCGCAATCGATACCGCTTTATCTCAAACCGATATGACCGCCATGAGCAGCCGAGCGGTAAATACGCTTTCGGGCGGTGAAAAGCAGCGTGCCTATCTTGCCATGCTGTTGGCGCAGGACAGTGACATTCTGCTTATGGATGAGCCTGCTTCCTATCTCGACACCGATGCGCGTCGGGAGCTTTACAATCTGATCAAAGCGCTGGTACAGAATCATCAAAAAACTCTGCTCATCGTCATGCACGATCTTGGCGAAGCAGTGACCATCGCTGACAACATTCTCCTCCTTGAGCACGGCAAACTGCTCTTCCATGGCACCAAGGAGCACTGCCTGTCCTGCGATATTCTCGAAAAAAGCTTCCATGTGAAGCGTTATATCGCTGATGATCGCATCTTTTTTGCCTGAATAATCACGCTTAAACCTGCAAAACTTATTCACAACCTCACTTTGCTTGAAAGGATACCGATATGCAGTATCTGATCACCTTCCTCGAAGGCTTCATCTCCTTTATCTCTCCCTGCATGCTCCCCATGCTCCCGCTCTATATCTCCTACTTTGCGGCAGGTGCCGATAAAAAACACCGCATCTTTGTCCGCGCCATCAGCTTCGTTCTGGGATTCACACTGGTATTCAGCCTGCTGGGACTCTTTGCCGGTACCATCGGCAGCTTACTGTCCAAATACCGCACGGTTGTGGATGCCGTAAGCGGCTTTTTTGTGGTGATCTTCGGTCTGTCATATCTGGAGGTCATCCGTCTCCCCTTTTTCGGCGGCATGAAGTCATCGAAAAATGCAGGAAGCATCCTTTCCGCCTACCTCTTCGGCATCATCTATTCGGTGAGCCTGACCCCCTGCGTGGGAGCATTCCTCGGCTCGGCACTGATGCTTGCATCCAATGCCGGAACATCCCTTCAGGGAACACTGCTGCTTGCCGTTTATTCACTGGGGCTGGGAATTCCCTTCTTACTCTCGGCTGTGCTCATCGACCAGCTGAGCGGTGCCTTCGACTTTATCAAAAAGCATTACCGTGTAATCAATCTGGTCTGCGGCATCTTCCTGATTCTCATCGGAATTCTCATGATGCTGGGACATATGAGCGCGCTGATGGCACTCTTTTCGTGAGGTGATTCACATGAATAAAAAGCTATCCTTCATCCTGCTGGCTGTTCTTTTCGTCCTGCTCATCGCCGCCGCAGTCGTGGGTTACAATTCGCTCACCGAAGGCGATACGGCGGTTACCGTTCCCTCCGGTCTTGAATTTCCTTCAACCGAGACTAGCGCATCACCCGCTGCAGACACAGAACCTGCAGCTCAAGACAGCGAAACCTCAGCAGAAACCGCTGTCAATGCTGCCCCCGACTTCACCGTCTATGATATGGATGGCAATGCAGTCAAGCTTTCCGATTATATCGGCAAGCCCACCATTGTTAATTTCTGGGCAACCTGGTGTAATCCCTGCCTCAGAGAGATGCCCTATTTCGATAAATTTTACGGTGAATACAGCGACCGTGTCAATTTTCTCATGGTCAATCTAACCGACGGTCAGCGTGATACCGTCGAGACAGTCAAAGCATATATCGAAGAACATGACTATTCGTTCCCTGTCTTCTGTGACACCAATCTGTCTGCGTCAAGTATATACAGCGTCTATTCTGTCCCAATGACATTTTTTATAAACAGTGACGGCTCTCTGGCTGGCTATCAACTTGGATCTATGTCAGAAGAAACCCTGTACAGTTATATCAATCAGTTAATCGAAATTAACTCATAAACAAAATCAAAGGAGAAATAATCATGGCTGAACTGATTCTCACAAACGAAAATTTTGAAAATGAAGTACTGAATTCCGACATTCCCGTTCTGGTGGATTTCTGGGCGGAGTGGTGCGGCCCCTGCCGTATGCTCGGTCCGGTTGTTGAACAGATCGCAGAAGAATACGAAGGCAAGCTGAAGGTTGGCAAGATCAACGTAGACGAACAGAGTGACCTGGCAATGAAGTACAGCATCGCAAGCATTCCCACCCTGCTGATATTCAGGAATGGCGAGATTGCTGCAAACTCCATCGGCTTCAAAACTAAGGCAGCACTGGCAAAGATGCTGGATGAGCTCCTCTGAGCCAGCCCACAGATGCGCTTTCGTTTTTATCTCCGACCGGAAATATATTATTAAGACAAATAAACGCCCCCTATTGACAATTTCATAGTTATATGGTATGATATAAGTGTGCCTGACATAAAGATTGATCTGCGTGAAAGGCGACGGTAATATAATGCTGTAAAACGCTTTTTGCCGCGCCTGTTTTTGTTCGGGTGCGGCATCATTTTTTGCAGTTTTTTACAGCTTGAGGTATCAAATGGAAACAAGAGTCGCTGTCATGAGCATCATCGTAGAAAATCCCGACAGCACCGAAGCGCTCAATGCCCTGCTTCATGATTACGGACGGTATATCGTCGGACGCATGGGCATCCCCTACCGCGAAAAGAAGATCAATATCATCAGTATCGCTATCGACGCCCCCCAGGATATCATCGCCGCCCTCTCAGGCAAGGTTGGCAAGCTCCCGGGCATCAGCGTCAAAACCGCTTATTCGAGCGTAATTACAAACAATGAATAATAATTTATTACCCTTAATCGACAAGCTGACAGAAACCCATTCACTCAGCCTCGCCGAATATGAGTGCCTTATCACCGAACGGAATGATGAAGCCGCCGCCACTCTTGCCGAGCGTGCTGTCAGAATCCGCCGTGAGATCTACGGCAATTCCGTCTATATCCGCGGACTCATCGAGGTCAGCAATATCTGTCAGAACAACTGTTATTACTGCGGCATCCGCGCCTCCAATTCAGCCTGTGAGCGATATCGGCTGACCCCCGATGAAATCCTTTCCTGCTGTGAGGAAGGCTATGAGCTTGGCTTCCGCACCTTTGTCATGCAGGGAGGCGAAAATGCCTACTTCAGCGATTCCCTTCTCTGTGACCTGCTGCGCGAGATCAAATCCCGTTATCTCGACTGTGCTGTCACCCTCTCGCTGGGTGAGCGAAGCCGCGAGAGCTACGAAAAGCTCTATGCCGCCGGTGCCGACCGCTATCTCCTTCGGCATGAGACAGCCAATGCAGAGCATTATGCCAAGCTCCATCCCGCTGAGCTGACCCACGAAAACCGCATGCGCTGTCTGCGTGACCTGCGTGAAATCGGCTATCAGGTAGGCTGCGGCTTCATGGTAGGTTCTCCCTATCAGACAAACGCCATGCTCGCCGAAGATCTCAAATTTGTTGAAACCTTCAAGCCCGACATGTGCGGCATCGGTCCCTTTATTCCCCACAAGGATACCCCCTTCCGCGATCATCCCGCCGGCAGCGTAGAGCTGACCTGTTATCTGCTCTCCATCCTGCGGCTGATTCATCCACCACTGCTCCTTCCTTCCACTACTGCCCTCGGCACCCTGCGTGAGGACGGTCGCGAGATGGGCATTCTCTCGGGAGCCAACGTGGTCATGCCCAACCTCTCTCCCACATCAGTGAGACGTAAATACCTGCTCTACAACAACAAGCTCTCGGACGGCAGCGAATCTGCACAGTGCAAGGCAAATCTTGCAGCGCGGATGAGAGCGATCGGATATGAGATCGTATGCGCCAGAGGAGACATCAAAAAATAAATAATATCTAACGGGAAAGATTTTCTGACCCATAAGAAAGGACGATATCATGGCAATCTACAATCCAAAATCTCTTCATGCGGAAGAATTCATCCATGACGGTGAAATCCGCGAAACCCTCGCTTATGCAGAGGCAAACAAGCACAACTATGAGCTGATCAACTCCATCCTCGAAAAGGCACGCCCTAAGAAAACTGCCGAGGGCTGTGTATGTGCAGGACTGACCCACCGCGAAGCATCGGTGCTCCTTGCATGCGACATCCCCGAGCTGAACAGGAAGATCGAGGAAATCGCAGAAGAGATCAAGCTTGCCTTCTACGGCAACCGCATCGTCATCTTCGCCCCCCTCTACCTCTCCAACTACTGCGTCAACGGCTGTGTGTACTGCCCCTACCACGCAAAGAATAAGCAGATCCCCCGCAAAAAGCTGACCCAGGAAGAGGTCAAAGCTGAAGTCATTGCCCTGCAGGATATGGGTCATAAGCGCCTTGCCATCGAAGCCGGCGAGGATCCTGTGAACAATCCCATCGAATATATCCTCGACTGCATCAAGACCATCTACAGCGTCAATCACAAGAATGGTGCTATCCGCCGCGTCAATGTCAACATTGCGGCTACCACAGTCGAAAACTACCGCAAGCTGAAGGATGCCGGCATCGGTACCTATATCCTATTCCAGGAAACCTATCATAAAGAAAGCTATCTCAAGCTCCATCCCACCGGACCCAAGCATGATTATAATTATCACACCGAAGCGATGGACCGCGCAATGGAAGGCGGTATCGATGATGTAGGTCTTGGCGTACTCTTTGGACTTGAGCTTTACAAATATGAATTTGCCGGTCTCATCATGCATGCGGAGCATCTGGAGGCAGTTCACGGTGTCGGTCCCCACACTATCAGTGTCCCCCGTATCAAGCGCGCCGCAGATATCGACCCCAACGTCTTTGACAACGGCATCGACGACGATACCTTCGCAAAAATCACCGCCTGCATCCGTCTCGCTGTTCCCTATACCGGCATCATCATCTCCACCCGCGAGACCGAGGCTGTCCGCTCCAGACTGCTCCGACTCGGTGTTTCTCAGGTCAGCGGCGGTTCGCGCACCTCTGTCGGCGGCTACACCCAGGAAGAGCGCCCTCATGACACCGAGCAGTTTGATGTCTCCGACCAGAGAACCCTTGACGAAGTTGTTCGCTGGCTGATGGAGAACGGACACAT
>JAFQEJ010000017.1 GCA_017399105.1 Clostridia bacterium | reverse complement strand
GGCTGATGTAAACGGCTTTGTGCACGGTTTTGACCGCAATATCAAATAATTTACTTTGCAAAAAGAAAATTTTCTCTCCTGTGGAACTTTTTTCTTCGCCTGATCGTCATACAGGTGAAGCAATTTTCTTAAAATTTACTGAGATAACCTCATGAATCTCTTGACAAGCGTAAACAGTGATGGTATACTTAACTCAGTAGACCCAAATTTTTCACAAGGAGAGAAAAAAATGAAGACAATTACACGCCGCATTCTTTCGCTGCTTCTCGTCTGCCTCATGGTATTCAGCTCCCTGGCAGTCAGCGTCTCCGCAGGAGATGACTCCAAGACTCTCACTGAGTATTATAATGAGATGAAAGCAGCACATCCCACATGGAGCGATTATCAGATCTATACTCAGCTCTATTATAATGGCAACATGAGCTATCTTGAGTATTACGCTTACATGTCCAGCCTCAACATCTATCTTCCCGGTACAGGCATTATTCCCGGCACCGGCAACGGTGTTATCATCCCCGGCAACGGTACAGTTATCCTCCCCGGTTATGACGGACGCGTTCAGTGCGATGAGTGCAGCCAGTATGTATATGCAAGCTACATCACTCACTGCTACAGCGATGACAAGGATCTCTGCCCCAACTGCTCTACTGCACACTTCGCTGCGAATCCCTATCACTACGGCAACAACTTCTACAATCCCACCATCGCTCCCGGCTATCTCTGCCCCACATGCAAGAACATGTTCCAGTACTGTGCTGCATGCACCGGCATGTACTGCCCCGTTTGCGAAGAGGATCATGTAGAATCTCACTACACCACAGGTTACCTCTGCTCCACATGCAACAGCGTACGTCACTACTGCACACTCTGCAGCACCAAGTACTGCCCCACTTGTGAGCCCAACCACTACTCCAACCATACCATGCCCAGCTACCTCTGCGGCACATGCGGCAACTACCGTCAGTACTGCGCAACCTGCGGCGCTTATGTATGCCCCGCATGCAATCCCGGTCACGGTGCGCTCCACTACGGCAGCAGCTACTATTACAACTGCGCTTACTGCGGAACCTCTCATGCATATGCTGAGCTTGTCTACTGCTCTACCTGCAATATGTTCGTATGCTCCGCATGCACATCCTCCCATTACATCTACCACAACTACAACTGGGTAGACGGCTGGCTTGGCGGCTATATTCCCAACTATGCATACCGCAGCATCGCTCCCACAGCAAGCCACTCCACAGGCTCCGAGCTCTATAAGGGCACCAGAATCTTCCTCTCCTCCTCTGAGGACGATGTCAAGATCTATTACACCACCGACGGCACAACTCCTACCAAGGCTTCGACCGAGTACACCGATGCAATCGAGCTCACCAAGAGCATGACCATCAAGGCAATCGCCATCAAGGACGGCAAGCTCCCCAGCCTGGTTGCTACCTTCACCTACAAAGCAAAGAATCCCGTTGACTTCAGCGATATCGCTTCCTACGGAAATGACTTTGCAAACGATCTGCGTACCCTCGTTGAGGCTGACGTTATCACCAACTCCACCGGCAAGTTTGATCCCGAAGGCGGCTTCACTTATGAAGAAATGCTCGAGTACCTTGAGCTTGCAGGTCTTGATACCACCAAGGTTCGCATGAATCTTGAGCTTATCGACACCGAAAACGATCTTACCTTCGAGGAATTCGTATATGCATTCTTCAAGGTTGTACGTTCCAACACCGGTATCCTGCCTTCCGCAAAGAACGGCAAGGAGTCCATCAAGCTTCTGAAGTACAGCGCTGAGACCAACCAGACTCTGGCATTCAGATGCGCATACACATCTCTCATCGAGAACGGTCTCCTGCTCGACCTCGACTTCAAGCCCGGCGACACCGCTACCAGAGCTTACCTCGCAACTGCTCTCGCATGGGTTATTGATCACAAGTAATATTATCCTATAATCCTGTTCGGGGACTGTTTTAAATACAGTCCCCGATTCTTTTTTTATCAGCAGGTAAAATTAATTTACGTTATTCTCTTGATTTCCCGCTGAAAATATGGTAAAATGATAAAAAACACATCACATTATCAAGTTTCGGGTGATTACTATGAGTAATAAAGATATTACACGCAAGCGCCTTTTCGGAACCTCGATCGGCGGTTATAACAAGCAGGATGTAAACGAATATATCACCAGACTCAACGGTCAGTTCACCGCCATTGAGGAAGATCTGAAAAAGACTGTTGAAGCGCAGAAAAAAGAAATCGATGCGCTGACAAACACAAACGCACAGCTCCGCGAAAATCTCGAGCTCTGCGGCGACTTGGAGGGAAAGCTCTCACAGGTTCGCAATGAGCTTGTGGACGCAAAGGAAAAAATCGGTGAATGTGACGCACTGATTGCCTCTTATCAGAGCAGGCTGGATGCGGTCACAGCAGAATTGGACGAAACAAAAGCTGCCCTTTCCGCGGCTGCCACGGCAGAGAAGTACACTGCGGAACAAAGTGAACGTGCCAAGGACGAAAATGTCATTCTTGCCCGAGAGCTTGCAGCGGCTAAGGAAAGAATCGCAGAGCTGGAAGCCGCACTTGCAGCATCAGACGCAAATCTTGCCTCCTGCAACGATGAAAAAGCAAAGCTTTACGACGAAATCAGCGGTAAAATCGGAAGCATGATGATCACAGCACAGGCAGAAGCCGAACGCATCACCGCCGAAGCTGCTTCCCGTTCCAATGATATCCTCACCGATGCCAAGCAGAAAAGCGAGGAAAAGCTCCGCCGTGCAGGTGAGCTTGGCAGCAGTATGATCCGCGAATTCGAGTCGATCACCCAGAGCTATACCCGGCGCATTCGCGATGAATTTTCTCCCGAACAGCAGCGTCCAAACGATCCCACGCTGTCCTCAGACATCATCGAATCATCCGGGATTTGAACCGACTCCACCCCTAACAACAATACTCAAACCGTTATCGGAGGATAAATAACCTGTGACACTTGGTGAAAAAATACGCATACTGCGTCGTGAAAGAGGCATGACTCAGACGCAGCTTTCAGGCTCGCACATCACACGCAATATGCTGAGCCAGATAGAAAATGGCAGTGCATCCCCTTCACTGCAAACCATATATTATCTCGCCAATATGCTGGAGGTCAGCGCCGCCTATCTCATTGCTGATGGTGAAGATGACCGTATTCTCAACAAAGCCAAGACACTGGATTCTCTGCGCATTCAGTTCACCGCAGGAAACTACAAGGCATGCATTGAGGGCGCCGCTGCCATCACCGAGCAGGATGACGAGGTTTCACTGATGCTCGCGGTCTCCCATTACCGCACAGCACTCGCGGAATACCGTCAGGGCAAGCTTCAGGCGGCTCAGAAAAGCCTGCTGACCGCTCTCCGCCATGCTTCTTCTACCATCTATCCCACTGAAGAAATCAAGACCGAAGCGGCGCTTCTGATGCGATTTATGAGCGAAGCCGATGCCAATCTGCCGCTGATCGATATCGAGCGTGTGATTCCGGATGTGAAAGTTTCCTCCCCCGATCTCTATATTTACGACCGCCTCATCGATTTTGTCAACAGCGGTCACTTCACCGAAACCGAGGCAATCATCAGCGCCAGACTGCTTTCCTCCGAAATCTATAACAACCATATCACCTCCAAGCTGATGATGGCACGAGGCGATTACACCATTGCACGCATGCTCCTGGAATCCACCATTGGCAAGCACAGCGAAGAAGAAATTGGCGCGGTTATGCTCCTGCGACTCTATTCCGAGCTGGAAATCTGCCATACCCATGAGAACAACTTTGAAGGTGCATACAACTGCGCAAACAAAAAGCTCGCCATTATCGCAAGCTTCAGAAACTGAACCAGATAAAAAACGGCAGCCGGACTCATCCTCGGATGAATCCGGTTGTATTTTATTCTTTCAACAGGACTTCAGCGTTTTCATTCAATATTTTTACCATCAGCTTTTCGGGAAGCTCCATCGACTCCAGCGCGGCAAGCTCATCTGTCATTCGGCTCCAAGGCGTATCGGTGGCAAAAAGCAGCTTGTCGGGATCGTGTGAAAGTAATATTTCACGCATCAGTGCTTTATCCTCCGCAAGCGCCAGCAGTGAGGTATCAAACCACACCCGCTTCCCTGCCAGATGCCGCAGTACATCCGCTCCCAGCTTGTAGCCGCCCATATGCGCCGCCACCAGCCTCAGCTCGGGATATGCGGCAAGGACACGGGCAATTCGCTCGGGCGTTGCATGAATGAAATCGGGAGAGTAAAAATCCCATCCCGCATGGGTAGAGATAGTCAGATTCAGCTCACAGCAGGTGGCAAAGATGGGAGTATATTTTTCATCATCGATGGGGCACTCCATGTAGTCTGGATGAAGCTTGATCCCTTTGATACCAGCATCCTTCAGTCTGCGCAGTTCGGCTTCAATAAAGTCGGGCTCACTTTCGGGATGAACCGAGCCGAATGGAATCAGATTTGGATAGAGCGCCGCTGTCTCGATGGCAAAATCATTCACCTTGGTTGTCTGCTTGGGATTGGTGGCGATATTAAAGATCACCGCGCGGTCAATCCCTGCCTCCTTCATGGCTGCCAGATTGGAAGCACGGGTCGCTCCGGTGTAATAGGGAATTTCACTGATCACCGCAAGCCGTCCGAGAGCCTTTTCTGCCAGCGCGTCGGGGAAGCAGTGTGTATGAAAATCTGTAATCATGAGAGTTGCCTCCTGTTTGGGTTATACTATCAGTATAGCGCAGGGATGTGAAAATTTCAACCATTCTTGGATTTTTACAAAAAACGTCTGTTAACACCGAAATCTTTGCCTGATCGGTGTATTTTTCACTTTTTATGACTTTTTTCATAATAACTATTGCATAAGCTTTACTTTTGATATATAATATAACTATAATGGGGAAGAATGGTTTTGAATACTGTTGTGTGTTTTTATTCTGTTTTTAACATTCATTTTCGTGTGATTACAAACAGAAAGCGCACATTTCAGTGAACATTGTCACATTTTTTCACTATATTTGATCGGAGGTAATGTTAATGGAGATCAAAAAGGAGCAGGTGTATACTGAAGCATCTCCCGCCCGGGATATGATCACCGCGCTCTTTGACGATGGCACTTTCCTTGAGGTTGGTGCTTATGTGAAGCGTGCGCGCTCCGAATTCGGGGAAAATATGAGCCTTGAGGGTGTAATTACAGGCTACGGTGCCATCGACGGCAGGCTTGTGTTCGCCTTTGCGGAGGACTTCACCCGATTCAAGGGAGCTATCGGCTCAGCTCACGCAGCAAAAATCAACAGGCTCTACGAGATGGCAGTGAAAGCGGGCGCGCCTGTAGTCGGCATCTTTGACGGAGCCGGCGCTGACATAACCGAAGGTGTTGGGGCACTGGCAGGTTACGGCAGCATCATGAAAAATGTTTCTGCGGCATCGGGAGTTATCCCTCAGATTGCTGTCATCGCAGGAAGCTGTGCAGGCGGCTCTGCAGTCATCGTGCAGATGTTCGATCTTGTGATCGGAGCTGCCGATAAGGGTAAGCTTTATGTGAATTCTCCCTTCCTGCTGAAAGATAACAGCATTGGAAGCATCAAAAGTGCTGCCGAGCTGGGACAGATTTCGCTTGTCACCACCGATCCGATGGAAGCATGTACTGCTCTGCGCCGTGTAATCAACTATCTGCCGCAGAACAACACCGAGGGTACTGTCTACGCCTTAAATGAAGAGGATGCAAATCGTCTGATTCCCGAAGCTGACGGAATTCTCGCAGCTTCCGATTATGACATGGGTGCACTGATCGAAGCTCTTGCAGACGACCAAAGTTTTCTTTCGCTGAGTGATGCTTTCGCCCCCGAGATGCTGACCGGTTTTGCACAGATCGGTGGTATGATCATCGGTGTGGTTGCCAATCAGCCCAAGCTGAATCAGGGTGCCATCACTCCCGACGGAGCGAGAAAGGCTGCACACTTCATCTCCTTCTGCGACAGCTTCAACATTCCGCTGCTGACGATTGCAGATACCTGCGGCTATGCTGTTAACAATGCAATGGAGGCTTCGCCCTACGCAGCAGCCCTTGCCAAGCTTGCATCCGCTTATGCTGCTGCAACCTGCCCCACCGTGACGCTGATCGCAGGCAGGGCTTACGGCTCCGCCTTTGCTCTGATGGGCTCAAAATCTCTGGGTGCTGATGTTGTATTCGCACTTGAACGCGCCGAGATTACCGCCCTCTCTCCCGAAGCTTCTGTAGATTTCGTCTGGAGCGGTAAAAAGGGCGAGCGCACTGCTCTCATCGAGGAGTGGAAGCGCGACATGGCTTCTCCTCTTCTGGCTGCCTCTGTGGGCGAAATTGACGATATTATTGCCGTTGATGAAATTCGCGTCCGTGTCGCCGCCGCCTTTGAGATGCTCACCTTCAAGGCAGATGCAAAGGCTGCGAAGAAGCATGGCGTTATACCGCTGTAAAGGAGGAAGCCGTTATGATTCCGCGCATTATATCAGCCGCAATTGACATGGACAGCGTCATGAACAATGGAATGAGTCTGCCCGAACGCCTGGGTCTGGGACTTGAAACCATGCTGATCGGTCTCGGCACTGTGTTCGGCGTGCTGATCATCATTATGGCAATTCTCTATCTCTTCCAGTTCCTTTTTTACACACTCCCGAACAGAAAAAAGAACGCATCTTCGACCAAAGAAATGGCAGCCGTCACCGAGACTGCTGTCGACGAGACTGCTCACGTAAATGAAGTGATAAGTGATGCCGAGGGGGATGAAGGTGAGCTGATCGCCGCCATCAGTGCCGCGGTCGCAGTTTATCTCGATCAGCCTGCATCCTCCTTCCGCGTCGTTTCCTTCAAGCGTATCAACAAGAATAAATAAAGAGGGTTTTATCATGAGAAAATTCAATATTACCGTCAACGGCACCACATATGAAGTCGAGGTTGAGGAAATTACCGGTACATCTGCTTCCACGCCTCAGGCTGCCCCTGTTTCCACTCCGAAAGCCTCACCTGCCACTCCTAAGGCTGCTCCCGTATCGGCTGCCGGCAGTGTAAAGATCACTTCTCCCATGCCGGGTACCATCATGAAGGTATCGGTCAGCGCAGGTCAGGCGGTCAAGAAGGGAGACATTGTCTGCATTCTTGAAGCGATGAAGATGGAAAACGAAATCTTCGCTCCCCGGGACGGCAGGGTTGCATCGGTCAATGTATCCCAGGGCGCTACGGTCAACAGCGGAGATCTCCTTGTATCGCTGATGTGATCGGGAGGATTCGGTCATGCTTGAAACAATCGGAACATTTCTTCAAACCACCGGCATTGCGCGGCTGATGCAGAATCCTGAGCTTGCTCTCAAAACACTGTTCATGTACGCCATCATCGGCGGTCTGATCTATCTTGCCATTGGCAGGAAGTTTGAGCCTCTGCTTCTGCTTCCCATTGCCTTTGGCATGCTGCTTGCCAATCTGCCGGGTGCGAACATGATTCATATGGAGCTCTTTCTCACCGATCATGTGGACATTGCCCGCGTGGTTGCGGAGGGAGGTCTGCTCGACTTCCTCTATCTCGGCGTCAAGCTGGGCATATACCCCTCGCTGATCTTCATGGGCGTTGGCGCCATGACCGACTTCACCCCGCTCATCGCCAACCCCAAGAGTATGCTTCTGGGCGCGGCGTCGCAGTTCGGTGTTTTCTTCGCCTTCATCGGCGCACTGCTCATCGGTTTCACGCCTGAGGCAGCGGCTGCCATCGGCATCATCGGTGGTGCTGATGGCCCTACGGCAATTCTCGTTACAAAGGTACTGGCATCGGTTCTGCTCCCTGCCATTGCTGTCGCCGCATACTCCTACATGGCACTCATCCCCATCATCCAGCCGCCCTTCATGAAGCTTCTGACCACAAAGAAAGAACGCCTTGTGAAGATGGACACCCTCCGTCCCGTTTCGCAGCTTGAGAAGGTGCTCTTCCCCATTCTGGTTACGCTGGTTGTCACGCTGATTCTGCCCGACGCGGCACCGCTGGTGGGATTCCTCATGCTGGGTAATCTCTTCAATGTCTGCGGAGTTACCGACCGTCTCTCCAAGACCGCGCAGAACGAGCTCTGCAATATCGTCACCATCTTCCTCGGCGTATCGGTAGGCGCTACTGCCAATGCAGAGAATTTTCTCTCCAGAGAGACAGTGTTTATCATCTTCCTCGGTCTTGCCGCCTTCATCTTCTCCACCATCGGAGGCCTGCTGCTGGGCAAGCTGATGTACTTGCTCACAGGAGGAAAGATCAATCCACTTATCGGCTCGGCAGGCGTTTCTGCAGTTCCCATGGCTGCGCGCGTATCGCAGATGGTCGGTCAGAAGGAGGATCCCTCCAACTTCCTGCTCATGCACGCCATGGGGCCCAATGTAGCCGGCGTTATCGGTTCTGCTGTTGCGGCAGGTGTATTCCTCTCCCGGTTCGCAGGCTGATTTTCTCCGATACACATATTAAGCTTATAATTTGAAAGGAAATAGATCATGGCAAAGGTAAAAATCTGCGAGACGGTACTCCGTGACTCGCATCAGTCGCTGGTTGCCACCCGTATGACTACCGACGACATGCTGCCCATCCTCGAGGTGCTGGATGGAATCGGCTATCACTCCCTCGAAGCCTGGGGCGGTGCAACCTTCGATTCCTGCCTGCGCTTTCTCAATGAGGATCCCTGGGAGAGACTGAGAAAAATCCGCGCCGCTGTAAAGAATACCAAGCTTCAAATGCTCTTCCGCGGTCAGAATATCCTCGGCTACCGCCATTATGCCGACGATGTGGTAGAATATTTCGTTCAGAAGTCGATCGCGAACGGCATTGATATTCTTCGCATTTTCGATGCGCTCAATGATCCCCGCAACCTTAAAACTGCCATCAATGCCACCAAAAAGGAGGGCGGTCATGTTCAGGCTGCCATCTCCTATACCACAGGTCCCGTTTATGATACCGCCTATTTCGCAAATTACGCAAAACAGCTTGCCGAAATGGGCGCAGATTCAATCTGCATCAAGGACATGGCAGGTCTGCTCAAGCCTTACGATGCTTATGAACTTGTGAAAGCCATCAAGGAGACGGTGAGTCTGCCCATCCAGCTCCACACCCACTACACCTCGGGACTTGCTTCCATGACCGTTCTCAAGGCGGTGGAAGCAGGCGTTGACATCATTGATACTGCAATCTCACCCATGGCACTAGGCACCAGTCAGCCGCCCACAGAGCCGATTGTAGCCACCCTGCAGGGTACCGAATATGATACTGGACTTGATCTGCACAAGCTGGACGAAGTCTGCCGCTATTTCACTCCACTCCGCGAAAAATATCTGGAGTCGGGTCTCCTCGATCCCAAGGTACTGAAGGTGGATGTCAATGCCCTGCTCTATCAGGTTCCCGGCGGTATGCTCTCCAATCTGGTCTCTCAGCTCAAGCAGGCAGGCCGTTCCGAGCAACTCACCGAGGTACTTGAGGAAGTGCCGAGAGTGCGTGCTGACGCAGGATATCCCCCTCTTGTTACCCCCTCCTCCCAGATCGTGGGCACACAGGCTGTCTTCAACATCATCGGCGGTGAACGCTATAAGATGGTAACCAAGGAATTCAAGGGACTGGTACGCGGCGATTACGGTCAGTCTCCCGCGCCCATTGATTCCGAATTCATGAAGAAGATCATCGGAGACGAAAAGCCTGTCACCTGCCGTCCCGCCGACAATCTCAAGCCGGAGCTTGATAAGCTCCGCGCAGAAATCACTGACTGGATGGAGCAGGATGAGGATGTACTCAGTTATGCCCTCTTCGAGCAGGTCGCCATGAAGTTCTTCCGTTATCGCCGTGACATCAAGCTGGGCATTGACGGCGAGAATGCAGACCGCGAAAATAAAATTCACGCCGTATGAACAGTTTTCGTATCAGATGCCGCGCCTGTGACGCGGTGACACTGCTCTGCCATCATTTGAGAGATTGCAAATTTTCGCACCGCAGCATCGCCGACATGCGCATCCTCACCTTTTCGCGAAGCTATTTTCGCATTGGGAAGGAGCTGACCGCGGTATTCACCGTCACGCCGGACGAAAACGATCAAGATCTGACGCTGATTCGTCTTTCTATGATCGGATTGAAGCCTGACAGCTGTGCCGCCGTCGCTAAGCATATCTGTGCAGGTGAGCTTGCCGCAACGGTAAAATTTGATCTGGGCGCATCCCGTGACATGCTGGGTGGACTGATGAAGGCGCTTGAAGCATACAGAATATAAAAAAAGAGCTGCTGTAAATGCTTGTTTACGGCAGCTCTGTCTTTTATTCACTTACAGGAGCATCCGGCAGAGGAGCTTTCAGTCTGAGCTGAGGTTCTCCCTTTTTATCCACGCAGTCGGCAGTAATGACGACCACTTCCACATCTTCGCGGGAGGGAACCTCATACATGATGCTCAGCATCAACTCTTCCATGATTGAACGCAGACCTCTCGCACCGGTATTACGCTCGATGGCAAGATCGGCGATCTTTTCCAATGCTTCATGCTCAAATACAAGATTGACACCATCCATGCCTACCAGCTTTTGATACTGCTTGATCAGCGAGTTCTTCGGTTCGCTGAGAATACGTACAAGTGCATCGCGATCGAGATTATCCAGTCCCACGATGATAGGCAGTCTGCCCACCAGCTCGGGGATGAGACCGAACTTGACGATATCGTGGGGGGTGACATCCTTATAAATGCTCTTCTTCGCCTTCTCAGCCTTGGTTAGAATGTTGCTGTTGAAGCCAATCGCCTTATTGGTGGTGCGCTGTTCGATGAGCTTATCCAGTCCGTCAAAGGCACCGCCGCATATGAAGAGGATATTTTCGGTGTTAACCTGAATGAAATCCTGATTGGGATGCTTACGTCCGCCCTGAGGAGGAACATTGGAGACAGTTCCCTCGAGGATTTTGAGAAGTGCCTGCTGTACGCCTTCACCCGAAACGTCGCGGGTGATTGAACGGTTCTCACTTCTGCGGGATATTTTGTCGATCTCGTCGATATAGATGATGCCCTTTTCGGCAAGCTCGATGTCATAGTCTGCAGCCTGCACCAGACGGAGTAGAATATTTTCCACATCCTCGCCCACATAGCCTGCCTCGGTGAGGGTTGTTGCGTCTGCGATGGCGAAGGGAACCTTCAGAGTCTTTGCCAGTGTCTGCGCAAGGAAGGTCTTACCGACACCGGTGGGACCGAGGAGGAGCACATTGCTCTTCTGAATTTCGACGCCGTCCTCTTCCTGCTGATTCTCGGAACGCTGAAGAATACGCTTATAGTGATTGTAAACCGCCACCGAAAGAGCACGCTTTGCCTCATCCTGACCGATGACATAATCATCGAGGGAAGCCTTGATTTCCTTGGGCTTGGGCAGGGTGTCAATGGAGAGTCCGTCCTCGCTTACGGTGTGGGTATGCTCATAGATCAGTCTGCTGCAAGCCTCCACACAGCTGTCGCAGATATAGGCACCGCTGGGAGAAGGGATGAGGAACATGACCTGCTCTTCGGTTCTGCCGCAGAAGGAACAGCGGCGTGTATTTTCGGAGCGCGGAGTTTTTCCGTTAGAATTTGCCATTGTTTGAGCAGCTTTGATAAACAAAGCGTCCTTTCATCGGAATTGGTTAGAAATCGGGACAGACAGCCCGATAATAGAGCTGTCTGTCGGATAAATGCTGCGTTTTTACTGCTTCTTGGTGATGATCTTATCGATCAGACCGTATTCCAGCGCCTGTTCGGCGGTGAGGAAGTTGTCACGGTCGGTATCGCGCTCGATCACATCAATGGGCTTGCCTGTATTGGAGGCGAGGATCTCATTGAGCTTGGAGCGGACGCGCAGGATATGATCGGCGTGGATTTTGATATCCGAAGCCTGACCCTGCATACCGCCAAGAGGCTGGTGGATCATAATTTCGCTGTTGGGAAGTGCGAAGCGCTTTCCCTTTGTGCCCGAGGAGAGCAGGAATGCGCCCATGCTTGCTGCCATGCCGAAGCAGATGGTGGAGACATCGCACTTAATGTAGTTCATGGTGTCATAGATTGCCATGCCCGAGGAGATCGATCCGCCGGGGGAATTGATATAGAAGTTGATATCCGCGTCGGGATCCTGCTGCTCGAGAAGAAGAAGCTGTGCAACCACAAGAGATGCGGTCACATCGTTCACCTCATCGGCAAGGAATACAATACGGTCATTGAGCAGGCGCGAATAAATGTCATATGCGCGCTCGCCGCGGCTTGTTTGTTCAATTACGGTAGGTACAAGTGCCATTTGCTATCACCTTCCATTAAAAATGCACTGTGTATGGTCTTTGCCCGGTATATGCTGTTGATTATTCAGCAGCCTCGGGAGCCTTATCGGTTACAACTGCGCTGGACTTAACCAGATCAACAGCCTTCTGAACCTTAATATCCTTTGCCAGATCCTCAGCAGCGATGGTAGCCTTGATCTGATCAGCAGGCATGTTGTATGCTGCTGCAAGACGGTTGAATTCTGCCTCGATATCCTCTTCGGTTGCCTCGATTGCCTCAAGCTCTGCGATCTTCTCGAGAGCAAGGCGGGTCTTTACCTGACGCTCAGCCTGAGGTCTGAACTGTGCACGGAGAGTATCGAGATCCATACCGGTATACTTGAAGTAGGTGTTGAGATCGAGACCCTGCATACGGAGTCTGGAATCATAGTCACGCAGGAAGTTCTCGGTCTCGGTCACGAACATTGCCTCGGGGATATCAGCGCCCAGGTTGTCGATGAGGGTGTTGATGAGCTTCTCTTCCACCTCGTTGTCGGCAGTCTTAGTATTCTTAGCCTCGAGTTTTGCCTTAACATCAGCCTTATATTCATCAAGAGTATCGAATTCGGAAACATCCTTTGCAAACTCGTCATCCAGCGCGGGAAGCTCGTTGAACTTGATCTCATGAAGCTTAACCTTGAATACTGCGGGCTTGCCTGCAAGATCAGCCGCATGATACTCTGCGGGGAACTCAACGTTTACGTCGAACTCATCGCCGATGTTATGACCGACAATCTGATCCTCGAAGCCGGGGATGAACTGACCGGAGCCGAGGCGAAGATTGAACTTCTCGCCCTTGCCGCCGTCAAATGCAACACCGTCAACAAAGCCTTCAAAATCGATCACAACGGTGTCCTCGAGCTGAGCTGCGCGGTCGGTTACGTCAACCAGACGGGAGTTGCGCTCGCGGGTGGTATTGATCTCGGCATCAACGTCAGCATCGGTTACGGGAACCAGTGTGCGCTCTGCCTCGATGCCCTTGTAGCCGTCGATGGTAACTTCGGGCTTTACATAGAACTTAGCCTTTACTACAACGCCGTTCTCGTCGATGGAATCAACATCGAACTCGGGACGGCTGACAGCCTCAGCCTTGGACTCGGCAAGAGCTGCTTCATATGCTGCGGGAAGGACATCGTTGAGTGCATCCTCATAGAACACACCCTTGCCGTACATCTTTTCGATGATGCTTCTGGGAGCCTTGCCGCGTCTGAAACCGGGGATGTTCATCTTGGGAGCGTTCTTCTTGAACTGCTTGTCAACAGCTGCGTCGAAGACTTCCTTCTCTATGATAAACTCAAGCTCGGTTACGTTCTTTTCGGGATTGGTGATGTTTTTAAGAGTCATTGTTATACTTCCTCCGGAACTATGCCATTAAAATGCAATATTTTTCATAATACATTAATTGTACTAAATAGCAACCTTAAAGTCAAGGTATTGGGGATAAAATTATTAAAAAATTCAATAATTACGGGTAAAAAACGACTTAAATCAGCTTGGGAATAAAATTGAGGTAATCGGCTGATACAATGGTGAATTCAATCTCCTCAAAAAGCCGCGAGGGAGGCATATTGTAGCTGCCGTGAATATGCCCGTAGAAGCAGCGCCTCACGCCATATTTATGCAGCATATCCACAAGCTCCCGACAGATATAATCGTTAAACACCGGCGGAAAATGCATGAAGATCAGCTTCTCCATGCCGGCATCGATTTTGTTTGCCGCCTCCAGACTCATCTCAAGCCGGATGCATTCGCGGTTGACGATCTTGGCGTAATCCACATCCTTGGGAGATGCGCCCTCGTCGTTATACCAGCCACGCGTGCCGCAGATCATTCTTCCCTCGATGGGGTAGGCATTGCAGTGGAGAATTGCGATATTATCAATGCCGCAGTCATCGAAAAAGGACTGCATCTTCGCCCCGGATGCCCACCAGTAGTCATGATTGCCCTTGGCGATGATTTTTTGTCCCTTCAGTGAGGAGAGCAGCTTCAGATCTGCCTCGGCTTCCTTCAGTGACATGCCCCAGGAGATATCGCCAGGGACAATAACAGTGTCATTCTCACCTACACAGGCATTCCAGCGCTCGGTGAGCTTGGCGGTATAATTCTGCCAGCGGTTGCCGAAGATGTCCATTGGCTTTGAGGAGCTTTCGGAAAAATGGGTATCCGAGAGTACAAAGAGCGCCACGGTATGCCTCCTTTTTGTGAGAATTTTCTTGGTATGAAACGAAGTTTTTGACCGATACTACCAAAGCCGATATGACAGGCATATATTCAAAAACGACCGAAAATATGAAGTCGGCCGTTTCTGATACGAAACCTGATATTCAAGGAGTGATGATATGGGTCTTTTTGACAGTTACGAGGACATGCGCCGCGGGGTTATGGGCAGCATTCCCAAGCACATCGCGGGGGTAAGATGCGACGTAAAGAACTGCGTTTACCATGACGGTGACAACTACTGCACGGCAGAGCGAATTGCGGTAGGCACGACCTTCGCTCAGAACAGCACAGAAACGGTCTGTGCTACCTTCAAGCCGCGCGCGTCCCTATAAGAATATGCGAATCGGGTCGGACTTATGCTTTGATTCCACCGAACGCAGCGACATCCGCCTTCATCTCGTCTGCATTGATAACCGTATCAAAGCGAACCTTCTTATCCTTCAGCGAAGCAAGCGGTGCGGGAACAGCAGCTCCGGTTACGCGGCAGAGGGTATCGATGGTCTCAAAGTCATCGCCCGGCTTTTCATCCGACACCGCATCGAGAACACTGGCAGCGAACTTATAGGGCGAAGCGGTGGAAACAACAAGCATATGGCGCTTGGAGGGATTCTGCTCAAGATACTGCTCAGCACAGTGCATGGCAACTGCGGTATGGGTGTCGATGAGATAACCGTATGTATCGAAGATGCGCTTAATAGCAGCCTGTGTAGATGCTTCATCGCAGTAGAAGCCCTCAAAGCTGCGCTGGAGCATGGTCTTTGTCTCGTCATCCACGCTGTAAACGCCCTTTTCGGAGAGTTCTTTCATCCAACCGGCGGTCTTATCGCTGCCGGCGGTTACATAGAGAAGACGCTCCAGGTTGCTTGAGATGAGGATATCCATGGAGGGAGACATGGTGGTATAGAACTTGCGGTTGCGGTCATAGGTGCCTGTTGCAAGGAAATCGGTAAGGATATTGTTGCTGTTGGAGGCACAGATCAGCTTATTGATGGGCAGACCCATGCACTTTGCAATATAGGCAGCAAAGATATTGCCGAAGTTGCCGGTGGGAACGCAGACATCAATCTCTTCGCCCAGCAGAATATCGCCGGCATTGATCATGTCGCAGTATGCGGAAATATAGTAGACGATCTGAGGAGCCAGTCTGCCCCAGTTGATCGAGTTGGCACTGGAGAGGAAGCAGCCTGCCTCATTCAGTTCAGCGGCAAAGTCTGCATCCGAGAAGATCCGCTTGACACCGTTCTGTGCATCGTCAAAGTTGCCGCGGATGGCTGTAACAGAAACATTATTGCCCTCCTGGGATGCCATCTGAAGCTTCTGAATACGGCTGACACCGCCTGTGGGATAGAAAACCTTGATGCTGATGCCTGCAGCGTCGCGGTATCCTTCAAGAGCAGCCTTGCCGGTATCGCCCGAGGTTGCCACAAGGATCATTGCCTTGCGCATCTCACCGGTCTTGGTGAGGGCACGGGAGAGAAGCTTGGGCATAATCTGAAGTGCCATATCCTTGAAAGCGCAGGTCGGTCCGTGCCAAAGCTCGAGCACACGGATGCTGTCGCCCAGTCCCTTGATGGGAGCGGCACCGCCCGGGAAGCGATCCTCTCCGTAGGCTGCGATGCAGTCGGAGAGCAGCTCGTCATGGCTGTAATCGGTTAAGAATAATCCCAGCACATGAGCTGCGCGTTCTGCATAGCTCATCTTGCAGAGCTCCACGAGAGTATCATCCGCAATCAGCGGAATATCGAGGGGCATAAAGAGACCGCCATCATCGGCAAGACCCTGCTTGATCGCCTGAGCAGATGTGACCTCAGCGCCGTTGCCTCTCGTGCTTGTATAACGAAGTTCGTCCATAAATAATTCCTCTGGTTTCTGTATTTTGTTTGCTTATCGCATGGTTGTTCTGACATTGATTCAAGCATAATTATATCACGAAATTCCCTGTAATTCCACCCTAAAATAGAATTTCGGATGATTGAATAAACAAGCGCCTATTCTGCGAAAGTTAATTGTAAAATCGCACAAAAAACGGTCATGATGAACGCACATCACAACCGTTTAATTCATTTTCGCTCCCTGCATGCAGTGAATGCCCCCTTGAAATGCTTCACCTCTGCGGCGACACCGGCATCCCCCAGATTGATATCGGTATAGACTTCGATGATATCAAAGCGAGGTCGGAGGTCTGTGGGATGCTCCCTCAGGTACTGCTCGGCGGCTGAGGTGAGATGAATCTTCTTTGCTGTATTAACCGCATCTGCAGGTCGCCCGTAACGGCTGCTCTGACCGCTCTTCCGAGCCTTGACCTCAACAAAAACCAGGTATTGTCCGTCGGCAGCGACGATATCAATTTCCCCATGGGCTGCATGGTAATTGCGGAAAATGATAGTATATCCCTCGCGCAGGAGAAAATCACAGGCGATGGTTTCTCCGCGGCGGCCTTTCGCCGTATTATCGGAGGGATTCATTTGGCATCACCTTCGAGAAATTTGAGAAAGCTTTTTCGGTGCAGCGGGCAGGGGCCAAGCTCGCGGACAAGATCCATATGCAGCTTAGTGGGATAGCCTTTATGCCCCGCAAAGCCGTACTCAGGATAGAGCCTGTCCATCTCAAGGCAATAGCGGTCACGGGTCACCTTGGCAAGGATGGATGCGGCTGCGATGGAGGGAGATTTCGCATCACCGCCGATAATGGGATAGGCGGGAATATCAAATCCTCGCACCGTGTTGCCGTCGATCAGTGCCATCTCGGGCTTCACTTGAAGTGCTTCAATCGCTCTCTTCATGGCAAGCATGGAGGCATTCAGAATATTGATCTCGTCGATCTCCTCGGGAGAAGCTTCGGCGATGGCATAAGCGACAGCATCCCGCTTAATTAGCTCAAAGAGTGCGTCGCGCTTCTTTTCGGAGAGCTTCTTTGAATCGTTCAAGCCTTCGATCATGAGACCTGCAGGCAGAACACAGGCAGCAGCAACAACAGGGCCTGCAAGCGGTCCCCGTCCTGCTTCGTCACAGCCGCAGATGAGGGTATAGCCCTGCTCAAAATAGCTGTTTTCAATTTCCCATGTCAGAGGCTTTGGCGGTGTACGCTTCATGCTTCCACCTCGGAGGGCAGCTCCAGCGTCATACGTCCGATTTTTGCCGCACGGAATTCGTCAAGCAGCATATTTGCTGTACGCTCGGTGTCGATCTCGCCGCCCGAGACAAGGAATCCACGCTTGCGTCCAACCAATTCGAGCAGCTCAAAATCGGTGCAGTCCTGCCAGGAGGAAGGCTCGCCCAGCTTATAACGGGAAGCAAACTCCTTCGGATAGAGCGCACGCAGTCTGCGGCAAAGAATCATTGCAATCGACTCCACATCGAGGATATCATCCTTAATCGCACCGGTAACGGCGAGATTTTCACCGACTGTAGGATCCTCAAATTTGGGCCAGAGCACGCCGGGCATATCGAGCAGATCAAGTCCGACTGTAGTTTTGATCCATTGCTTGGTCAGCGTCACACCGGGGCGGTTCTCCACCTTTGCCTTTTTCTGTCCCGCAAGACGGTTGATCAGCGAGGATTTTCCCACGTTTGGGATGCCCACCACCATTGCTTTGAGATCGCGGGTCATTCCCTTTGCGTCATAGCGCTCCAGCTTCTCGGAGAGAATTTCCCTGACTGCGGCGGGAATCTGATTCAGCCCCGCACCGCTGATGCAGTCACAGAAGAGGCAGTGCTCTCCCGTTGCCGCAAAATGAGCGCGCCATTTATCGGATACTGCAGGATCGGCAAGGGTCACCTTAGTCAGCACAGTCAGCCTCGGCTTGGATGCGGTGAGTCGGGTGATCTCGGGATTACGGCTGGATGCGGGAATTCGGGCGTCCACCACTTCGATGACAAGATCGACAAGACTGAGATTTTCTGTAATCAGCCGTCGGGTTTTCGCCATATGACCGGGAAACCATTGGATAGTTTGAGATGGCATTGTGCTCCCTCTCTTTCTAATAAAGAAACAGAGTGAGGAAACACTCTGTTTCGTTTTTTGATATTTGTGTGAAGATATTGCGATCAGGGAAGCGAGACACTTCCCCTGCGAATGTTAACTGAATTCCGGAGCTGCAGTTCAATTGAAGAATTCAATCGAATCCACCGGCAGAATGCGGCATTTGACCTCGCCGATGACAAGCCTCTCATCGACAAGTCCCACCTCTGGATGGCGGCTGTCCTTGGAGCCGTTGCGGTTGTCTCCCATTACGAAAAGATACCCCTCGGGTACCTCCAGCGGATAGATGTCGTTGTTGTAATCGCGCATAGGCATACTGACGCGGTTGATATAATCTTCTTCAACCACTTCCCCGTCCACAGTTACAATCCAGTTTTCGAAATCAATATCCACCGTCTGACCGCCTGTTGCAATGACACGCTTTACATAAGGCTCATTATAAGCGGATGTAGGCTGGAACACGATGATATCGCCATTTTCGGGGGTATAGAAAAGGTTAGATACCAGCAGCATATCCTTGTCGGCAAGTGTCGGAACCATCGAGGTGCCGTCCACAGGTGAGTGCCGTCCCACAAAGGTGAGAATCAACAGTACAAAGGTCAGCGAGAATGCAAAAAGCTCCACCCAATCGAAGAGCGATTCAACAAGAGTCGGCTTCTTCTCATGGGTCTCTTCGATAACTGCTTCACCGTCCTCAGACAGTTCTTCGGCAATCATCTCTTCTGCGCTCTTTTCAGGCTCGATGCCCTCTTCTCTGATCTTATCGTCCTTGTTCATCGGGTGATACTCCTTATTTCTCAATGAAATAGTTCATCAAATCATATCCGTGCTCGAGATAGAAGCCGGTTGCCTTTGCGACATCCTCTGTAAAGCATTCGATGCCCTGCTTCTCCGCATTGCTCTTGTAGATGATGAAGGGAACGGGATCCATGGAGTGGGTACGCATCTCGATGGGTGTGGGATGATCGGGCAGAACCATGATGGAGAAGTCCTCGCCGGTACCCTTCAGATACTCATAGACCGGCTTCAGAATCTTCTCATCGATCAGCTCGATGGAGAGCACCTTATTTTCAATCTCGGCTCTGTGACCGCACTCATCGGGAGCTTCCACATGGATGTAAACGAAATCGCGTCCGCGCTCGAACGCATCGATGCAGGCATCTGCCTTGCCCTTGTAGTTGGTATGTACGTTTCCGGTAGCACCTTCCACGTCGATCGACTCCATGTCCGCGCACAGACCGATTCCCTTGATCAGGTCAACTGCAGAGATAACAGAGGCGTCAAGCCCCCATTTTTCTTTGAAGCTGGGAAGCGCGGGCTTCTTACCGGGGCTCCAGAGCCAGATGGAGTTGGCAGGCTTCAGACCTCTTGCGCGGCGATCCACATTGACCGGATGATCGCGCAGAATATCCCAGCTGGCTTTCATCAGCTCGAGGAAGGGCGCGCCGTCCTCGCCGGCGGGGAGATAATCTTTTACACAGCGACCGAGGATATCGTGGGGGCGCATAAAGTTGTATTCGGCGGGAGTATTCTTCCAGATCAGGCAGTGACGGTAGCTGACACCGGTATAGAACTTGCGCAGCTCATTGCCCAGCTTTTCGTCGATGGCTTTGATCAGCAGATCGGCTTCGGCTGTGGTGATCTCATCGGCACTATGGTCGAGCATGATGCGATCCTCATAGTTCTCCTCATCCTCGCTGAGTGTCACCACATTGCAGCGGTAGGCAGTCTCATCGGGCTGCATTTCGATACCCATGCTCACAGCCTCCAGCGGCGAGCGTCCCTTGGAATAGATTTTGGGATCGTAGGAAAGCACCGCGATATTGGCGGTATCGCTCTCGGGCACCATGCCTTCGGGCACATTGGAAACGGTGCCGGCAAGCGATGTCTTCGCCAGCATGTCCATCGTGGGCTTCTTTGCTGTCTCCATGGGCGTCTTTCCGCCCAGCTCTTTTACCTTATAGTCTGCCATTCCGTCGCAGAGAATAACCGCATATTTCATGATAATCGCTCCTGTATGATATTGAAATTCATTTTTGTCTCTGAATAGGAACTTAAAGTTCATACTTAATTATTATAGCACCGGGCAGAGCGTATAACAAGCAAATTTTATGAACAAAAAGAAAAAAGCCGTACAACGTACGGTTTTTTCTCATTTCGTGAATCAAAGAACTTCCTTGATCTTGGAGCTCTTGCCCACTCTGTCTCTGAGGTAGTAGAGCTTAGCGCGTCTGACCTTACCGTTACGGACAAGCTCAACCTTTTCAACGTTGGGAGAATGAACGGGGAAGGTCTTCTCAACGCCTACGCCGTAGGAAACACGTCTTACGGTGAAGGTCTCGGAGATTCCGCCGCCATGCTTAGCGATGATGGTACCTTCGAAGATCTGAATTCTTTCTCTGTTACCCTCTTTGATTCTGTTGTGCACCTTGACAGTGCTGCCGATAGCGAGAGCGGGTACGTTCTCCTTCAGCTGCTCGTTTGTTAAAGCCTTGATGAGATCCATTTGTGGCTCCTCCTTAAAAAATCCGGACATTCGTGCAGAGCGTCGCAGAGGACTGTCCTTAATCCTGCGGGCATAATTCACCCGCATAACAAGGGTATTATAACACAAAAAGCGCGGCATTTCAAGAGGTTTGCTCTTTTTTACCGCGTATTTTGTAAACTTTTTATGACTTACAGATCACTCACCATGTCCTCGAACTTGGCAAATTCGGAAGCGTTTCCGAAGCGGATTTTTGAGAGCCTGTCGCTGTAGGAATCGCGCAGTGCCTTGTCCGAAAGCATCTTTTTCAGAGCGCTGTACACGCCTTCGGTACCGATATCGGTGACCATACCCAGTTCACCGCCTGCCATCTGTTCATCCGCTGAGAGGTAGCGCGAAACGATGATGGGACAGAGCAGAATTTTTGCCTCTTCCACCGCAATCGGCTTGCCCTCGTGACGGGACGGCTGAATATAGATATCGCAGTCACGCATATAGGTGTAGGGATTTGCCGTTGTTCCCAGTAGAATGAGCATATCGGCAACGCCTGCATCGACAGCCATCTCCTTGAGTGCGTTCACATCGGCTTCATCACCGCCGCCGAGAATGTAGAAACGGAAATCGAAGCCCTCAGCTCTCAGTCTTGCCAGTGCGGGAACCACCGTATCATATGCCTTCTGATGGCTGATTCTGCCTACCGACAGCACTCGCAGTCCTCGGTATGCGGCATCGGGGAAGGTATCCCCACGCAGAGCCATGTCGCGGATCAGCGCGGGATCGTTGATATTCTCCATCATCACACAGCGGTCGGCAATCTCGGGGAATTTCCCCTTCAGTGAAGCGTCGATCACTTCAGAAACGGTGACGATGTTGTCGCACTTTTTGAAGTAACCGAGATAAAGCTCATCATCCCGGGGGGGATTTGCGTAATCGAAGTGAAGCCATGCGATCTTGCGCTTTGCCTTCACCTTATCCGCCATATAGAACATGCTCTTGTCTCCCCAGTAGGCGAGGCAGATGTCATATTCACCTGCCATTTCGGGGAATTTCTGCAGAAAATGGCACCACATCCGCATGGCGGTATCCGATTTTTTCTTCGGGTTGAGCACCATCTTCATGGCGTAGGGGAGAATCTCAAAAAGGGTCAGCGGATTCTCCTTCACAAAATCGTGCCAGATGACCGACGCGGCGTTAGCTCCGCTGAGGGTGAACATATCGCCGTATTTTGGCATTTCGATGATGTTAATCTGCTTCGGAACATAATCGAGCAGCAGACCGGTCTTCTCGGCAAGGAGAAGATCCACATCGTATTTGTCATAGTCGATCTGATTGGCAAAGGAGAGAAAGGATTTTTCGGTGCCTGCGCAGTTCATGATAATGCCGCAGACCAGAATTCTTTTTTTCATAAATGTAATTTCCTTAAAAAGCATAAGCGATCAGAGAACAGAGAAGTCCCGCGAAATTGAAGACTGTCATCGCTCTTCTGTATTGATAGAGAGCATAGAAGCTCTTCTCTTTCCTGCGATTCAGATACCGCTCGAATATCCCCATAAAAAGCGCCGGAATCATCGTTCCGAGTACAAGAAACACCACCGGAGCCGCCGGCTTTGCAATGATCAGGCTGATCACCGCGACAGTAAGGGAGAGCAGCATCCACCATGTTATTTTTACCAGATAGAGTGCGAAATATTTGCCCATTTTCACACTTTCACATTCCCCCTCGCAGGGAGGCTCATAAGTCAGAGATCTTCCGCAGATGGGACATTCGGCATCCTCTGCGATAAAGGATTTTGCACCGCAGCGAGGACAGAGACGAAGCATGCCGCGCTTCGGTTCGTTATGAAGATCGGAAAACATGCGATCACCTCGGGATTATTATATCATCAGCACACTGTACTGTCAAGAATGAATAACGAAGATCAAATTTTATGGTTTTTCTATAAAAATTAAATTTTTCCATAGCATTTTTTCTTCGGCTGTGATAAAATATGCACAGATACATCATTGGAGGTATATTCATCATGATCTGGGACAGAGAACGCTATATTGCACACAGTTTATTTGAAGATACAGGCAGAGAAATGTTCTGCGAGCTCTTTGGTCCGCTGCACAGTCTGGAGGCAGAATGGAGAGCACAGGGAGCCACCTCAAAGGAGATCGCCATGACCGCTTTTGACTGGGATTATGTGCTGCTGACAGGCATCACGGCAAACACCGGTGCCAGAACAGGCATCGCAGCGCAGGTGATTGAGGACACCCCCGAATACCGCATTTCCCGCGATCACATGGGTCGCACCACCAAGCTCATCAAGCAGAGTGCCACCATTCCGCTGCCCATGGGATATCCGGTAACCTGCATGGAGGACTGGCTGAAGATCAAGCACTGGTATGAATTTTCCGAGGATCGCATCGATATCGAGGGACTTCGCCGCTGCCGCGACCTGCGCGACAAGGGCTATCTCACCATGATCGGCATGCCCGGTGCCTTTGACGAGCCCAGACAGCTTCTCGGTGAGGAAGCGCTCTGCATCGCCTGCTACGAGGAGCCCGAAATGATTCATGATATGCTGACCACCATGGCAGACACCTGCGTCAAGGTCATCGAACGGGTGAAGGACTATGTCACAATCGACGCGCTCATCGTCCATGAGGATATGGCAGGAAAATCGGGGCCGCTTTTCGGTCCTGCGCAGATCATGGAATTTTTCTATCCCTACTATACCAAGGTTTGGGCGGCTGCAAAGGACGCAGGTGCGCGCCTCTTCTCTCAGGACAGCGACGGCAATATGGAACCGGTGCTCGATGCACTGCTTGAATGCGGACTCAACTGCTTCCATCCCTGTGAGCCGGCTGCCGGCATGGATATTGTCAAGCTTCACCGCAAATATGACGGCAAGCTCTGTTTCAAGGGCGGTATCGATAAATTTGCCTTGCGCGGCGATTTTGAAACCATTCGTGCAGAGCTGAACTATAAAATGCAGCCCGATCTGATGGGCGGCGGCATCATCTGGGGACTGGATCACCGCATTCCCAACGGTGTATCTATCGAAAATTACCGCTATTATGTCAATCTGGGACGCGAGCTGCTGAATCTGCCTCCGATCACCTCAGAGGGATGGGCGAGAATGGCATTTTAACGCAGATATACCGACCGCTCAGTTAACAGAGAGGCGATTTTTCTTCTCGTCACGTCTCCATGCAGCAGGAGATTTTCCGCAGTGACGGCGGAACATACGGATGAAATAATTGTAGTCATCCACACCGACACGGGAGGCGACCTCCATAACCGAGAGATCAGTCGTGGACAGCATCTGCTTGGCAAGCTCGATGCGCTCATGCCAGATCAGCTCGCCGAGGGTACAGTCGGCATTGCTCTTGACGCAGCGGCAGATGGTGGAAACGCTGACGCCCAGCTCTTCAGCCACCGTTGCAAGACTGATCTTGCTGCTGAGATTGCGCCCGATATAGGAAAGGATGGTTCTCCACAAGCCGCTCTTGCTCGATTTCATCATACGGTCAAGGCGGATATATCCGATGCAGGCATCAAGAATATGGATAACAGCACCGATATATTCGGCATCCACGCCCTTCAGCTCATCAAAAGCACTGCGAAGTGCATCGGTGTCAGCCACCAGATCGGCACAATTCTTTTTGACAACCTCCCACTGGCGTTCGCGGTTCATGTTGTCGAGACTCTGACCGAAGATCACATAGCCCACGATGCCATCCTCATCGCGCATGGGAGCACAGACATCAATCAAGCCGGCATGACAGCGGTAATCAAAAGCCTGGCCGCGCTCCCCTGCCTGCTTGATTCCGTAGGCATCACACTCAAGACAGCGGTGTCTTCCCTCTTCAGTGGCACGCACAAGACTGCAGAGCTTTGAACAGCCGATGGGATATTCCAGGATAGGCCGTCCCGCCGCATCAAACAGTCCGACACGCAGGCCGGTCACACAGTAAAAATCCCGAAAAAGCGTCTGGAGCTTTTGTACATTGTATTCGTTCTTCATAGTTACTCCGTTCTCTGTTGAATTGCAACAATTATGCTATTTTTTAATATTATTATACTATCCATTCTGTGATTTGTAAAGTATAATTTGTTAATAAAAATAAACAGTGCCGAGTGCAGCATCAATCGGCAGCTGACAGTTCGATATTATTTATTATTATTAATTATTTCAAGGAGGTATTTACGATGTTCCCCACAGAAAAAAGCTTTATGACATCCATCTCACGCCTTTCGGATGCGGTAAGCCGTTCGATCAGTCCCGAAAATTTTGACGGTGCTAAGGGTAAGGGCGGTATGGCTACAGAAGGAAGAGGTGCCGGCTGTGCCCGCGATCTGGGTCAGGGCTGGAAGGTATCCCCCTGTATTGCCATCCCCGGTCACACCACAGCCACACTGGCTGATATCGACGGTGAGGGTGCCATCCGTCACATCTGGCTGACTCCCGCCGGAAATTCCCGTTTTATGATTCTGCGCATCTACTGGGACGGAAGCGAAATTCCTTCGGTTGAATGTCCTCTCTGCGACTTCTTCGCCTCTGCATATCAGGCAATGGGAAGCGCCGTGCTGACCAAGCAGGAATTCCTCCCCATCTCCTCACTGGCAGTCTGCGTCAATCCCCGCTACGGCATGAACTGCTACTGGGAGATGCCCTTCAAAAAGAACTGCCGCATCACTCTTGAGAACATTTCGGATGCCGAATTTATCCTCTACTACCAGATCGACTACATTCTCGGCGCTCAGCCCGATTCCATCGCCTACTTCCACGCTCACTTCTGCCGCAGCAATCCCCTGCCTTACAAGAGTGTCCATACCATCCTTGATAAGATCAGCGGAAAAGGTCAGTATGTGGGCACCTACATGGCATGGCAGGTTAACAATAACGGCTGGTGGGGCGAAGGCGAGATCAAATTCTACATGGATGGCGACAGCGAATTTCCCACCATCTGCGGCACCGGAACTGAAGATTACTTCTGCGGCGCCTACAACTTCGATGTGAATGGCTACATGCCCTACAACACCCCCTACGCAGGCATGAACCTCATCCGCCCCGACGGACTTTATGCCGCAAACCAGCGTTTCTCGCTCTATCGCTGGCATATCACCGATCCCATCTACTTCGCCGAGGATCTGCGTGTCACCATTCAGGCACTGGGATGGCGCGAGGGCGGACGTTATCTCCCCCTGCAGGACGATATCGCATCGATAGCCTTCTTCTACCTTGATCATCCAAGCAAATATCTGCCCGAGCTGCCCGACAAGGATGGACTGGAAATTATATAAAGTCTCCGAGATGCCGTACCAAAATGCGGCATCCTTTTTTTATGCATTCTCCCGGTTTCAGGCTCGTTTTCGCACAGTTTATGTTCGATTTTTCGATAGTTTTGACATTTATGATATGCTACAATATAGCCACAGAATACAGACTATATGATAAAGGAGAATCTGCCATGAAACGAAGCATATCCCTCTTTCTTGCCCTTCTGATGCTGCTCTCCTCCGCCGCATGCTCTGCCCCCGAGGATACAGACAGCCGGGCTGAAACTACAAGTGCCGAAGCTGATGCCGAAACCGAGCCTGTCGATCCCCGCGAAGCCATCTCAGATGGACTTGAGAACGTCACCTATAATGGCTCAACCTACACCCTCTACTGCCGTGAGGGCAGCTTCGGTGAAAATTATTTTGTCAAAGAAGAGACCGGTGACGTGGTCGACGATGCTGTCTATAAGCGCAATCTCACCGTTGAAGAGCGCATGAAGGTTGAAATCGTTCCCTCCTACCGCACCGATGATCGCGGCACAAATCTCACCTTTCTTGATCAGACAATTCATTCGGGAGACTCCACCTGCTCGCTCTATGAGGGAGACGCCATGATTCTCGATGCCATGGGACAGAATTACGGCTACAACTGGCTGGATTTCGGCATTGATTTCAGCAAGCCCTGGTGGTCGCAGGCATCGGTTGAATGTCAGAACATCGGCGGCAAGCTGGAGTTTGTAACCAGCGACTATGATCTGACCGTTTACAAGGGACTCTGCGTTGTATTTTTCAACAAGAAGCTGGTTGGCGACAACAATCTGGGCGATATGTATGAGCTGGTACGCCAGGGAAAATGGACTCTTGACAAGGTTGCCGAGCTTTCCGCCAACATCAAGGATGACCTGAACGGTGACTCCAAGTTTGACGAAAACGATCTCTACGGTCTCATTTCGGGCAATGGCAACATGATCGATAACTTTGTTGTATCCAGCGACATCAAAATGATCATCAATGACGAAGAGGGATATCCCAAGTTCAATTACAACACCGAAAAGGCTGTCGCCATGTGCGAAAAGGTCTTCAATCTCTCTCAGGCGGACGGCGTCTATATGATCGATGAGGGCAAGACAAGTGCCATCCTTGAACCCATGTTTATGAATAACAAGGCACTCTTCTTCACAACACTGCTCAACTCCGCCACTGCCTTCCGCGACATGGACACCGACTTCGGCATCATCCCCTATCCCAAATATGACGAGGCACAGAAGGATTACAAAACCTTCTCCAAGGCAGGCTTTGCCGCTCTGATTATCCCCTCCTGTACTGCAGACCCGCAGATGTCTGCCGATGTGACCACCGTTCTTTCGGCTGAAAGCTATAAGAAGGTTGTCCCCGCTTACTATGACATCACCCTCAAGACCAAGACCTCCCGTGACAACGATTCGGAGGAAATGCTCGACATCATCCGCGCAGGCTTCGATTATGACCTGGGCATGGTACTGCTCGACAACACCGGCTACATTATGACCATGCTCCGCGGCTATGTATCAAGCGGAAATTTCAAATTTGCATCGGATATTGCAAAGAAGGAAAAACAGGTACAAAAGATGCTCGATAAGCTCAGCGAAAACATCCGCGAAGGACTCGCCGGCTGATTGAACAAAATCAAAAACGAACAGTAAGACCGTCCGAAATGGAAAATTTCGGACGGTCTTTTTTTTATCACCTATATTTTCGGCAAATCATGTTCGAATCTGCATAACTTATGATCGAATCTGCGTTGAAAAAATGATTTGCTTGTATTATAATATAGTTACCGAGCTCTATATTATATGGAGCCTTATTTCATCACGGAGGTTTATTATGTGAAGCACTTATCAAAAAACATGCTGACCCGAATTTTCGCCGGAATACTTGTCACTTCTCAGCTCTGCGTCATAACAGCCTGCGGTGATCCTGACAACAGAAACAGCTCCAACGATATCAACACTGAAAACGAAGCCGTCACCACAGCCGCCGAAACTTATTCGGGTGAGCTCACACTCGAGGGTGTGCTGGCAGGCTTTAATGAAACCTATGACGGCACATCCTTCCGCATTGTTACCTCAAATATTATTAACTCCTCGCTGACCATGCAGCAGGCTCCCTATGAGGAGTCAAACGGAGACCGCGTCAACGATGCTCTCATCAGGCGCGATGCACTGATCGAAGAAAAGTTCGGCATTACCTTTGATTATACCTTAATCGAGCCGGATGCGGAATTCAAGCTCTTCGACACCGTTTCAAAATCCATGCTTGCAGACGAGGATGTCTGCGATCTCATCTTCGGCAACATGCAGGTTTACGCGGTAAACTTCATTGAGAACAAGCTCATCCGCAACATTGCCGCCATCGACGAGATCCATCTGGAGCAGCCCTGGTGGCATCAGACTGCCAACCGCGATCTGACTGTAGACGGCACCATGCTGCTGGCAACCGGCGATATCACCACCCGCTACATGCTCTCTTCTTTTGTCATCCTTTTCAACCAGAAGCTTTTCACCGATTATGGCTGGGAATTCCCCTATCAGGCAGTACGTGACGGCAAATGGACAATGGACATGATGATGGAGATGCTCAAGGGGCAGGGACGAGATCTCAACAGCGACGGCAAGATGAAGTATGACGATTTCTTCGGCTATACAAACGAAGGAATCTCCTATCCCTTCCTCAACGGCTTCAATACCGGCATCGTCAATACCACAGGCAGTGAGCCTGTCCTGAACTTCGAGACCGAGGATTTTATCAGCAAGGCACAGAAGATTGCAGAGCTGTTCGCTTTGGAGGACACCTTCTATAAAAACGAAAAGACCCAGTATGACTCACTCGACATCTTCGCTGATGACAGAGCGCTCTTCACCTCCCAAACAGCCATCAACCTGGCATTGCTCAAGGAAATGGAGTCGGATTTCGGCGTTCTTCCCCTCCCCAAGTATGATGAGCAGCAGGATCAGTACCACTCCTGGGTAAACGGCTACTGTGCAACTGCCATCATGATCCCCATCACAGCCTCCAACCTCTCCATGATCGGCAATATCACCGAGGCAATGGCGGCATCCTCCCGCTTTATCGTCACCCCCGAGGTCTATGAGGTCACTCTGCTCACCAAGCAGACACGTGACGAGGAATCTATCGAGATGCTGAAGCTCGCCGCCGAGGGTGCTATGTACGATATGAGCGGTTTCTTCGGCTGGGGCGGCATGAAGGATACAGTCAACAACGCCATCATGCAGAACAGCGACCGCCTCACCTCCAACATCGAAAAGCTCCGCGACAAGACGATCAAGGCACTCACCGAAACCCTCGAACTCTTTAAGGGAATTCAATAAATATCATCCATGCAGGAGGACATTACAATGAAACGCACACTATCACTTCTACTCGCACTCTCTATGCTGTTATCCGCAGCCGCATGTTCATCGTCAGACGATTCGGACAATGCCGTTGACGTGACCGAAGCTGCCACCACCGCTGCCGAAACCGAGCCCATCGATCCCCGTGAAGCCATCTCTGACGGACTGGAGAATGTCACCTATGACGGCGCCACCTTCACAGCATATGTCCGCGAGGAAAGAGACTTCAAAATCGATGAGGAAACCGGCGACGTGGTTGATGACGCAGTTTTCAAGCGTGAGCTCATTGTCGAAGAGCGCATGAAAATCGAAATTGAAGCAAACCTGAGAAGCAATGACCGTAGTCAGAACATGTCCGCGCTTGATACCGTCATTAAATCGGGAGATGCCGTCTGCTCGCTTTATGAGGGCGATACACTCATCCTCGACGCAATGGGTCAGAACTACGGCTACAACTGGCTGGACTTCGGAATCGATTTCAGCAAGCCCTGGTGGTCGCAGGCATCGGTTGAGTGCCAGAACATCGGCGGCAAGCTGGAATTCATCTCGAGCGACTACGATCTGACACTTTACAAGGGTCTCTGCGTTGTATTCTTCAACAAGAAGCTGGCAAACGACAACAACATCGGCGATATGTATGCGCTGGTACGCGAGGGTAAGTGGACCCTCGACAAGGTTGCAGAGCTCTCCACCACCATCAACGAAGACCTCAACGGTGACTCCAAGTTTGATGAAAACGACCTCTTCGGTCTTATCTCGGGCAACGGCAACATGATCGACAACTTCATCGTTTCCAGTGACATCAAGATGGTTATCAACGATGATGAAGGCTTCCCCAAGTTCAATTACAATACCGAAAAGGCTGTCGCTATGTGCGAAAAGGTCTTCAATCTCTCTCAGGCAAAGGGTGTTTACATGATCGACGAGGGTAAGAACACCGAAATTCTCGAGCCCATGTTCATGAACAACAAGGCACTCTTCTTCACCTCTCTGCTCAATTCGGCTATCGCCTTCCGTGATATGGACACCGACTTCGGTATCATCCCCTACCCCAAGTATGATGAGGCACAGGAAAATTACAAGACCTTCTCCAAATCCGGCTTTGCAGCGCTGATCATCCCCTCCTGCACTGCAGATCCGCAGATGTCTGCCGATGTAACCACCGTTCTTTCGGCTGAGAGCTACAAGAAGGTTGTTCCCGCTTACTATGACACCACGCTCAAGACCAAGACCTCCCGCGACAACGATTCGGAGGAAATGCTCGACATCATCCGCGCCGGCTTCGATTATGACCTGGCAATGGTGCTCCTTGCCAACACAGGCAATATCATGACCATGCTCCGCGGATATGTGGCAAGCGGAAATTTCAGATTCGCATCGGATATTGCAAAGAAGGAAACACAGGTACAGAAGCAGCTCGACAAGCTCAGCGAAAACATCCGCGAGAGTCTTGCCGCAAATTAAGTCAGATTCAACAAAAATCACCCTGAATATTTGGCACTCTGACCGATTGCTTTCCAAATATAATCTTGCTATAATGTGAGTACAAACAACCGAAAGGATGGAAATAACCATGTTACAGCAATATAAAATCAATCATACAACACTTACCATCGATACCGAAAACGGCGCACTCGTCGGCATGACCGATGAAATGGGCGGCACACTCATTGAGGGCGGCGGCAGCATTCTCGATCTCGCAATTCCGATTCACATGGAGCTGGAGGTTCTGCGCACCGCACCTGCCTTCAAATACCGTCAGTCTGCACCGGTCATCACCTTTGAGGATGGAACACTCACTCTGGCATGGGAGCGCATGGCTCTCAACTGCGATATGGATCGCATTGACCTGCCCTTCAATGGGGGCATTGAGGCTACCGTAACCGTATCCCCCGCCCCTGATGGCAATTCGCTTGTCTGGCGCTGCAGGCTGAAAAACAATTCTTCCGCCGATGTGGAGCAGATTCTCTTCCCCTCCTTCTCGGGCATTCTTCCCGTGGCAGGCGATGACACACGCTTCACCACCATGGGTTTCAACACCCGTCCCTTCAAGGAGCTGAAGAGCACCACTCGTACCCGTGAAGGCTTTTATGCCTCACTGGCAGCCAACTCGGGTGTCATCTACAGTGCAGGCGGATGCTTTGGCAGCAGAGGGATGATCGGACGCTGGTATGATATCGGCGGACTCGATCGTGGCTTCTCGGTCTGGCAGAAGCATTGGGGATGGGGTCCCACCAACATGAACGAGATGGGACGCAATCACTCGGTTTGGGTATGGCTGGACAGCATCAACAACCGTCTGCGTATCAGCGGATATCTTGACACCACCGTGGAAAAGGGCGGTGAATGGGACAGCGGCGACTTTATCATGACCCCTCACAGCGGCGGCTGGGCAAAGGGCATTCTTCCCTACCGCGACTATGTGAACGCCAACAAGAAGCGCTGTGTTCCCATGCCCGAGCGCATTGCAAAGACCCTTGGCTTCCGTACCGCCTGGATCTGCGAGCAGTATGAAGCCGATCCCGATGCTGTCATATACAAATACAGCGACTTCCCCATGCTGGCAGAAGATCTGAAGGAGCACGGCCTCACCGAGCTCTGTATCTGGGGCGGCATCCTCGGAAAGCTGCCGATCTCGGATGAATGCTTCTACAAACAGCTTGGCGGCTTTGAAGAGTGGAAAAAGAGCGCAAATATACTGCGCGAGATGGGCGTTCATCTGTCTCCTCTGGTATCCTGGCTCTCGATCTGGTCGATCAACTGCGAGCGATACGGTCTGCCTGCCCCCTCTGCAGCAGAAGCAGGCTGGAGCGAGAATCTCAAGGGCATCCCCATGTTCCGCTCCCCCTACATGAAGCGTTACTGCTGTCACTTCCTCTCGGATCAGAACGGCAACGAGAAGTGGCGCAATGATGTGCGTGCATCTCTCGCCTTCCTGCGCGATGAGGCTGACACCCCCGACATTTGCTGGGATCAGTATCTCATTAATCCGAATGAGAGCATCTATCAGATCATCGACGAATACCGCAAAGAAACCTTAAAGAAATATCCCGATGCGGCATTCTCGGGCGAATCCACCTTCTATTTTGAGGGCGATATCGATCAGCAGGACTACACCTGGGTCTGGGAATACTGGCCGGGCGTAGGTGACTGCAGACCTTACATGAATGTTGTACGTACCGAGCGTCCCAATATGAACATCGACTCGGAACCTCTCTTTGTCAAGTACAGCTTCATGGATAACTACATGATCAACGCCTATCCCTCCAAGCCCAACAACATCAACGGCTCGGCGCTGATCCGCGACTATCCCGAATACTCCAAGGCCCTCAAGCAGTGTGCGGCACTCCGTGAAAAGTTCCTCACCTACTTCCTTGATGCCGACCTCGTGGGCGAGTGTCTGCTCTCCGAGGAATGCACCACGGCACGAGTCACCGGTTATGCCCTGTCCGACTCGGCGCTGATCTTCGCTGTCAAGCATGACACAGAAAATGCAGCTCTCAGCTACGATCTCACAGACTGGTGCGGTGAGGGCGAATACAACATTACAATCTACAACGCCGACCGCGAAATTGTCACTTCTTACAGGGGCGGCGCGGCAGGCATTATCAAGCTCAGCGGAAATGCAGAAGAGCTCTTTGCCATCGAGCTTGTAAAAATCTGAACAACAGAAAGGACTACATTATGGCAGGTTGGACCGATTTAAAATGGCTTCTCAGCGAGGAGCTGACACAGAGAAAAGAAGAAGGCTGCGATATCACCGGCTTTGCAGAGCTGATTGAAGCTGCGGGCGATGATACCGCTAAGCAGAACGAGGTTTATGACAAGCTCATGGCACTGAAGGTAGAAGATTCTTTCCCCTTCAAGGAGCCGGACGGCTATGACGAAATCACTTCTCTTGCGACAAAGGATTACACCGCAAAGGAGATCGACTATGACAGCGACTCTGCAAAGGATAAGTTCGACGGCGCATGGTTCGGTCGCTGCTGCGGCTGTGCCCTCGGCAAGCCCTTTGAGCGCTGGCCTTATGTCTGCGGTACGCAGGACGGACGCTCGGGTGCATCCTATGTAAAGCAGTGGTATGAAGGCATCGGTGAGTGGCCGATCAAGGGTTACGCTCCCGCACATTCCAAGGCGGAAGAGAAAGTCAAGGACATGTCGGTTCACTGCCCCAACAGCCAGCGCGACTACATCAAGTTTATGGAAACCGATGACGACATCCGTTATCTGGTACTGGGACTGATCCTCACCGAACAGCGCGGTGCTGACTTCGATGCATGGGATCTGGGCAAGCACTGGCACACCAGGCTCACCTACAGCGAGGTATGCACAGCAGAAACGCAGGCATATCTCAATTTCGCTCAGGTTACTTCTCATACAGCCGGCGAAAGGCCTGCCGATCCTGCAGAACTGGCTGAAAAGATCCGCTACACCCGCGAATACCGCAATCCTTACCGTGAATGGATCGGTGCACAGATCCGCGTAGACAGCTATGGCTTCGCTGCTGCAGGCGATCCTGCGCTGGCTGCAAAGATGGCATACAACGATGCATCTTTCTCCCATGTGAAGAACGGCATCTACGGTGCTATGTACTGCGCCGCCGTCATCGCTGCCGCTTTTGTGGAGAAGGATCCCATGGCATGCATCGAAGCAGGGCTTGCACAGATTCCCACCACATCCCGTCTCTATTCTGATATGAAGCGCGCCATTGCCATCACCGAAAAAGCGGCTACTATGGAAGAGATGCAGGAAGCAATGTGGGCAGAGTTCCGCCACTACAACTGGGTTCATACCATCAACAACGCTGCCGCATGCACAGGTGCCTTCCTCTGGTCGGAGGGCGACTTTGAAAAGGCAATCACAGCGGCAGTATCCTTCGGTTGGGATACCGACTGCAATGGTGCTACCGTTGGCTCGATGGCAGGTGCTCTTGTGGGCATAAAGGGAATTCCCGAGCTCTGGAAGGCTCCGCTGAATGACACCCTCTACTCCAACATTCCCAACTTCCATCCCATCGCCATCTCCGAATGTGCAAGTCGCGCCAGAGAAGTGGCAAGAAAAATCAAGAACTCATAAACACATACACCGGGGGATGTATCAAGCATCCCCTATCGCATTTGAAAGGAGCTTATTATGCCCGGAATTACCAACCTCCCCCAACTGATCCGAGACGAACTTGTCCAGCGGCGCGAAGAAGGCTGTGATATCAGCGAAATCAAGGCACGCATCGATGCTGCAGGCGAAGATGATGTCGCTGTTGCCGCACGCTACGACGAGCTGATGGCATTGCCGATCCAAGCCGATTTTCCTTACAACGAACCAAATGGCTACAAAGAGATCCGTTCGCTCTCCACGCTGAATATTCCCGTAAAATCGATTGATTTCACCTCTTCGGTCACCGCTGACAAGTTTAAGGGCGCATGGCTTGGACGCTGCTGTGGCTGTGCGCTGGGAAAGCCTTTCGAGGCGGCGCCCTTCAACAACGGTACCCCCGACGGCAAGATCGGTCCCTACTACATCCGCCGCTGGTATGAAGCACAGGGGGAAGAAGTATTGAACGGTTATGCACCGGCACATTCTCCCATTGAAGAAGAATACAGCTCCTGTCATCTGCTATCTCCTCTCAGTCAGCGTGAAAACATCAAGTTCATGGAGACCGACGACGACGTTCGTTATACTGTTCTCAGCATGCTGGCAGCCGAAAATTTCGGTTCTGACTTTACACCACTCAACATTGGCGGTTATTGGCACCAGTATCTCACCTACAATGAGGTTTTCACAGCAGAGGCTGCCGCCTATATCAATTATGCAAAATACTGCCTGCTTACCCCCAAGGATGAAGCTGAAATGAACCGATTCCTCGACTATATCCGTGAGTACCGCAATCCCTACCGTGAATGGATCGGCGCACAGATCCGCATCGATGGCTATGCTTACGCAGCAGCCGGAGATCCCGAGTTGGCGGCAAAAATGGCCTTTAATGATGCGGCATTCTCACATGTGAAGAACGGCATCTACGGCGCTATGTACTGTGCTGCTGTCATTGCTGCCGCATTCACCGAAAAGAATCCCATGGCATGCATTGAGGCGGGACTTGCACAGATTCCCACCACCTCCAGACTCTATGAAGCAATTAAGCAGTCAATCGTCATTGCAGAGCGTGCTTCCTCTATGGAAGAAATGCATGAGGCACTTTGGGCAGCCTTCGGGAACTACAGTCCGGTACACACCATCAACAATGCTGCCGCCTGCACAGCCTCCTTCCTCTTCTCGGAGGGCGACTTTGACACCGCCATCCGTGCGGCTGTGGGAAGCGGCTGGGATACCGACTGCAACGGTGCCACCGTCGGCTCGATGGCAGGCGCGCTTGTGGGAGCAACGGCTATTCCCGAAAAATGGAAGGTTCCGCTGAATGACACCCTCTACTCCAACATTCCCGACTTCCATCCCATCGCCATCTCCGCCTGCGCCAAGCGCTCGATGGAGACGGCAAAGAAGCTCCGCGGATAAAAAACAAAAAAGGATGGTGCCTGTGCATCATCCTTTTTGTTTATGTCAATATCATATCACGTGGAAAATATCAAATTTATTAGGTTTTGGATAGCGAATTTCTTGTGAAATCGATTGTAATGCTTGACGCATTTTTTCATGCATGTTACAATGAAGCTATCAAAAATCTCTCCACCGAAAGGAGTCATATCATGATCATCAAAGAAAAAGTCCGCGGTATCCATCCACGTCTCATATATTCGAAAAAAGAAATCGACGCCTTCAAGGAAGCACTGGGCAGCTCCGACAAGCGGAAGGCATTCGTTGCTGATATCCGTGAAAAATGCGAAAAAATGCTTGATGAAGCACTGCTCACCGAGGAGTATGCCAACGCCGCCATGACGCAGCACGGCAACTTCTATGAAATCGGCGCACAGCTTGAAAAGTTCGCACCTAACTTCTCCTTCATGTACCAGCTCGGCGAAGACAAAGAGGGAAAGTATGTCGCAAAAATGAAGGAAGCCATGCTCCACTATGCAAAATTTGAAGCATGGACAGGCCCCTCCAACAAGTTCCGCAAGGTTCCGTGGCAGTCGGATCTCTCGACCACTCGCATCCTTTATGCATATGCTGTCGCATACGACTGCATGTATGATGCCTTCACCGAAGAGGAGCGCGCCATCTTCCGCAATGCTATGATGAAGCTCGCCATCAATCCTCTTCTCTCCGACTGGATGTATGACGGCGTGCGCGTCCATGCTCTCGACTCCATGGGTCACAACTGGTGGGCGGTTTGTACCGGTCTTGCAGGTCTTGGACTCTGTGCCATCTATGATGAGGTAGAAGGCTCGATTGCGATCCTGCAGGATGTGATCAAATCACTGCGCATGTTCTGCGAATATGACAGTGAGCCGCTCCTCAATAAGGTTGCCAACTTCGATAACAAGGGCATGTTCTATGAGAGCTGCAACTACTTCAACTACGGTGCAGGTGAGCTCTGCCGCTTCCTCTTTACTTGGCGTAACTGCTTCGAGGATAACGGAGACTCGGATATTCCCGTCCTTAAAAAGCTCCCCGATGCTTTTATGGCACTCTCCTATCCCACATCTAAGGATGACCGCAACTACTTCGTCAACTTTGGCGACAGCGCCCTCAAAGGCAAATTCCCCATGCTTCCCATTTATCTGCTGCTTCTCGGTTATGGCGGCGAAAATTTCAAGCGCTTCTACTGCCGCCAGAGAACCGAATATAATATTTTCGATATGCTCTATCCCGATATTCTCGATGGTTGGGACGGCAGTGCTCCAACCTATCCCAAAACCGATCTCTACCCCGGTACCGGTCTTGCCTTCCTGCGCAGTGATGACGGAAATGAAAAGGGTGAGGATGCCACCATGCTCGCAGTGCGCTGCGGCTTCTCCTGGAACCACGCCCACGATGACGCAGGCTCCTTCATTCTCTTCCACAAGGGCGAAAATCTTCTCTGCGACTGCGGAACTACCGGCTATGGCAATGCCGACTACAAATCCTTCTACTGCGCGGCTGAAGCTCACAACATCGTCACCATCGACGGTGAAGCGCAATGGCATGAGAATAACTATCGCGGCAACAAGTTCGTCGGTACGCTTCCTCACTTCGTTGAAGACGGCAAGCTTGCCTATCTTCTCGCCGATGCAACCGGTCCTGCCGCCAATCGCTGTCTGCGTAATCACCGCAGCTTCCTCCGTCTCGATGAAAATCTCTTTGTTGTCATCGATGATCTCTATACCTACGTTCCCTCCGAATTCACCTTCCTCCTCCATTATAACGGTGAGATGACCGACGAAAATAACCGCATAACCGTCAAAACAGGCAAGGCAAAGGCTACGATTGCGACAGTCTCCCCCGTTTCCTATACCCTTGAGCGGCGCAGTTATAAAGAAATTGAGTACGCAGCTCTCAAAACAAATGAAAAATCCCGCCTTTTCAATATGATCAACGTCATCTCCCTCGGTGACGATGAGCTTACCGTGACTCCCATCGACGGTGCTGACTGGTATGGCTGTGAAATCACCTGCCGCGGCAATATCTATCGTCTCTGCTATAACTTTGAGGCTGATGGCAGAAACATGCATATCAACAGCAATAACATCCTCGCCGGCTGGGGCACCGACGCCTATATCCTCTGCGATGTCAACAATGGCGAGCGCGTCATGATGATCTATGGCAGCTACCTCCGAAAAGATGGCGAATCCAAGTTCGAAAGCCTGAAGAAAGAATTCATAATCTTCTGAATTCAAGCAAACCTTATATAAAAAACAGACCAGAAGCCAACGCGTGTTATACTTATCGGAGAAATTATAATTTAGTTTGATTATATAGCGCAGAATTGCTCCGCAAAATAATTAGCCCCGGCAGATTTTTAAGTCTGTCGGGGTATTGTTGTCGTTTTGGAGTTAAATATTTTCTGCGCTTAATCTCAAAAGATAAAACTGACGCAACCATTCCGGCTGATCTTGGATGGTGTTTTTTAATTTTTGAAGAGTTCTTTTACCGATTCGTCTATCTAATACTGCAAACATTCTTACTAATGGATTGCGGGAATATATGCTATCTTGAATGTCTTGATTGCGATATTCTTCTAATGCTCCACAAAATTCATCATCAGTATATTCCGTTCGTTTGTCAATAGCATATTTATCCAATAATGTCCAAAACTCTGTCCAATATTCACTTTTTCCGCTTGGAAAAGGATTTTTCGTACATCCATTTTCGATAAAATAAGTATTCACTGTTTCCCACGAAAAACGCTTTACTTGTTGTTTATCAATGCAGATTTCGAAAATTCGACAACCGTCCATTCCAATATATGTGGTACAACCATATCGAATTCTTCCTTGCAATGATTCTGCTAACATATCCCGTTCAAGATATTTTCTCATTCCGCTCCATGATCCGAGAATTATACCCATATAGTACCTCTTTACTCTTCTTTATCGACAGTTTTTCGCCTTTGTATTACAAAGGCTTTGGGCAAAGCCCATACCCCTATTCTTCTGCGTACAATTCGTCGTAATACCAGCGCATCGGGTTTTCGTAGATATACCGCAAATGCTCTTCATAGTCTTGACGATTTCGGATAATGTGATCATGGAACGATTTTTGCCAAATACCTATCCCGGTTTGCTTGGAAACAAATCCTTTCAGTTGTTTTATAACCCTTGACATTGTAGGGGCGACCAGTGGTCGTCCGTATTCATCGGCGCAAACTCTTAATAAAAGGTGAATATGATTTGGCATGATCACGTAGCTTTCAAGCGACAATGCGGGATAGGCAGAAGTAATATTTTGTATTGCGTTATCGACTATTTCGCCGTACAGCGATAATTCAACGTTTTGCGGGCGATCAATGATCGCCCCTACACTTTTCCAAAAATATTTTTCTCTCCAACGTACAAACTGTAATAAAATACGCACCGCAGGAGCTATAATCATATTTTTCCAAACGGTTCTTTTTTCGTTTGGGTAACTCTTTTTCATGATCCATTTCCATCACCAATATAATTATAACATTATAACACGAATCGGCAGAGAAAACAATATCTCTCTGCCGAAATTCTTGTACTTACAAATTCTCCGTTAAGGACAACAGAGAAACGCCTACGGTCTGTTTTTTGTTCTATTCACTTATTGTTCGGCAACCAACTTCACTGGGCATGCAAAGCTGATCGGATTGATTTCGGTCAGATCAGTTTCCAAAGCCGGTCTTTACGAAGCAATAGCGATCACGCCAATTGCTTGGACTGTAGTTGCCGTTGGGACCGAAGCTGTTCGGAGTCACCACATAGGATTCGCCCTCAGGTCTGTGATGTGGGCCAAAGAGATTGCGGTTGCCTGTAATCAGCTCTACCGTCAGCTTGTTGGTACCTACCTTCAGTGAATCGGTAATGTCAGCTGCATATTCCGCCCAGGGCAGAATCTTCACAAACTTATCGTTCACATAGATCTTCACCAGCACTGCATAAGGCTTGGGGAAGCGCAGATAGAGTCTGTTTGTCGGCTTTGCCGAGATCTCAAACTCCTGGGAAATCTTCATTGTTCCCGAGAAGAAGGGATATCCCTGCCGAACAATCTCACCGCCGATCAGCGTGTGTCTGCGGTTGGTGATACGGAAGGGACCGTCGCAGTAGAGTGCCTTTCTGTCGCCCTCGGTGAAGCGCGCGCTTGTCTCCACACCAAAGTCGCCGATCAGATAAATGCTCTCGATTTCGGTGTCATAAGTCAGCTTGTTGCGCTCGGTTTCAAGGACATTCTCGCCGAAGAGCACATCGTAAACCTTTTGACGCTGATAGAATTTGCCCTTGATGACGATCTCGTTGAGACCGATCTGAACCCGCTCCTTGATGTTAATCGCCTTGAACTCGCGATCCTTCCACCAGGAAACAAGATCATGCCGTACAGGCGCACCGTTGACAGTAATCTCCCAGCTTTCGTCATATTCCATGACCATGGTGAGTTCTTTCATCGCCTCAAGATCGGTGCCGTCTGCCACAGTAAAGCGGTATTTGATCAGCAGATCGCTGTTGGCACGGCGTGCAAGCAGCTCATCCATCACGCCGAGAACAGGCTTATATTCGCTGTAATCGCTTCCGTCCGCAGAGTAGGAGATGTAATCGAGGGTGAGAATATTTTCGCTGCACTCCTCGATATTCCACTCACGCGCGGGGATAAGCGTGGATGTATTGCGGTTAAAACGGATGCTGTCGGGGAGATTCTCACCTGCCAGAAGTACCACAGACTGCATCGGCTCGAAATGCATATAAATCTCAACCCCCGCATCGGTGGTGATCATATCACACTCGTAAACCTTGAGATTTTCCAGCGCCAGACGCACCGCGTTCTTCTCGCCGCGCAGAGTAATCTTCACGTCATAGGCGTGTTCATTGTCCAGATTCACGAAGAAGTATGCACGCTCTCCTCCGATATGGCGCACGCACATGTGGATCGCTCCCACCTCGCCTCGCTTGGAGCTGACCGACACATTGGTGAATCCGTCAGCGGCAAAGAGTGCAGATCTCAGCTCTGCATCCGAAGGAATGGTAATCACGCGGTCATTGAGAGAACGTATACGCGAATCAATCTTGCCGCCTATGCGGTAGGGCAGCGAATCTGCGGCATAAATCTTACCGCCGTTGTCGAGGAAGCGGCAGAGCAGCTCAAAGGTTGTCTCATCGATGGTCTCCAGCTTGGGAAGCACTACCTTGCGGTAGCGGCAGTTTCCGACCACGAAGTTTGCGCCTTCCACGCTGCCGTGAGATGCGATGATGTTTTCATCGCCGTAATGATATTGGATATGAGCACCCATGAGCATGAGTGTTGTTTGAACAAAGGAATGATCGAGTGCCGAAATGCGTTCGTTGTTTGTGCTGTCATAAGCAATCCATGCGCTGTGCATGGGGTGAAGCAGCAGTACCTCAGGCTTTTCCTCACCGTCAGCAAGCAGCTTTCCGAGCCGTGTTACATAATCGTTGAAGCACTTATAATCGTTCCACCAGGGAGACTGATAGAAGAGTGACGGCGGCCAGTCTCTCTTGCGGATTCCCTTGATTGTATAGCTTTCAAGATGCGGGCAGAGACAGTTAACGCCGTTTACATACTGAAATTCAAGAATCCACTTCAGCTCCTCAAAGCTGACATCCCAGCCGGTTCCGGCAAATGACTCGGTCATCACCAGCTTTTTGCCCAGCTGACGTGCGGCAGAGCCTACCTGCTTGGGAACAATCGGAGAGGAAATGCCTCTGCACAGCCAGTCGATGCCCGGAACATGCATATATTCGTAAAGCGGCATAACACCGGCGGTGGCTCCCATCTGAGAGAGAAGATTATCCTCCATCATGGCGTGTCCCGTCCACTTGCAGTTATGCTCACAGCACCAGTCATAGATCTGCTTGCCGAAGGATTCGGTATATAGCTTGCTGACCGTCTGCCAGAAGTCATAGCGGAATTTCTCAGCTCCCTGCACCTCCATGAAGATACAGATCAGATGCTCCTCGGGGGAATATCCGTGCGCCTCACGGAAGGCATCGGGAATGGCATAGGACCACGGCACTCTGCCTCTTGCATACTGAGGCTCGTCGGTGAAAAAGCCGGGCATGCTCATTCCGCCGAAGTCACTGCCGAGCTCGTTAGCATAACGCTCATATGTACAGTCGATAAAGGCACGGACAACCTTGGGACTGAGAATATCCACATAATACTGATTTTTTTCGTGAGCGACATAATAAAGCTTCTCGCCCTCGGTCATGTACTTTTCAGCATTTACTGCGTTCTCGCCGACCCAGCGATAATGACCGCTTTCGGTGACTGCATAAAGTCCGAGAACCGCCGCATTTGCCGGAATCTCAGCGCCCTCACCGAAGAGAAGATTACGCACGTGATATTCATCGCCCATTGCGGTTACAATACCGCCGGCAAAGCCGCTGGGCCAGCCTTCTTCGTCATAGCTCCAGGCTTCCATATCCTCCATTTTTCCCTGATCAACACCGGCTCTGATGGCATCAAACCATTCATTCGACAGGTATTCGGTAATCAAACCGCCGCGGGCATGCATGAAGTAGCCGCCAAGGCCTGCCTTTTTCATGATGTGAACCTGATGACGCACTTCCTCAGGATCAAGCTTGTAGTTCCATGACCAGAAAGGATGGGGACGGTATTCCTTTTCGGGATTTTTCAGAGTATAGATATAGTCGAGCATATTTTTCACTCCTTACGTCATAAATGATCTGTATGTGAAGATGATTCAGGCTTCAAACAGATGGCTGTATTCGATGCGGTCACGGATATCACCGAGGAGCTTAATAAAGAAATAGAGCCAGATGGCAGTTGCTGCCAGATTGATCAGCCAGAAGAAGCCGAAAAGCTCCAAATGAACCAGGATGCGTTCTGCAATCGACAGGACGCCAAGAAAAATCACGCCGCTGCAGATCACGCGGATACGCTTTGTAAAATGCTCAATGATGTAGGAATTTTTATCCTCCAGCTGAAGATCGGCACGCTCTTCCATGGTGGCGTAGGCTTTAACCAACTCGATGAGCATCCCGCCAATATACCAGAATGCCATGGCGCAGGCCGCGGAAGCAAGGACTGTCAGCACAATCGAAATCAAACTGATGTTATAAGCAGCCTGAATACGATAAATGGAGGTATAACCAAAGACAAAGGCACTGTATGTGGTGATCAACCATAGAGGAAGCGCACATACGCCATATGCAGCCGAGCAGATCAGCGCGGTTTTATCGGTTTGCAGCAGCTTTTTCATGCAGATCAGTGCCGCAATCAGCAGTCCCGCCGATACAAAATCGGGGAGAATGTTGAGTCCGTGGAAGAGCTCGCCGTCGAAATAGATGTCAATCATGAAAACAGCGGCACAGGTGAGCAGTGTGAAGACCAGCATCACCCGACGCTGCATGAACATCGCGGTCTTGGGAGCCACTTCCTCAAGATAATTACGCTCCAGCCCTTCGATGAACTCGCTGTCATTGGCACAGCGCTTCAGATAGCGGCGGATCATCGCAAACCATGCAATGCCGATAACAAGCACGAGAAGTACATTGGCGATGATGAACAGCTGCTGGAAGTTGGCAAGCGATATACCGAAGGTGCCGTCCTCATAGCCGTCCTCTGTAATCTGCAGATACTGCAGCTCGGGCAGAGTTGTGAGTGCCAGCTTTGCAATAAAGAAGACCACCGTCATGGTGCGGACATCTCCCTCCCCGGCAAAGGGAGCTGAACCTCCGTAGCGAGATGCACCGTAGATCAAGCCATCGCAGAGCTTCCCGATACCGCCGATGCAGAATACTGCCTCAAGAGTGCCGAATACCAGCACATAGATAAGAAAATAGGTTTTTTCGGCATCGGTAATGATCGGAACAGTAACAAGCAGTGCCAGCTTGACAAGCTCGGTGACAAGCAGTCGTTTGAAGCTTTGCTTTGCATCGGAAAGATCGCCGGAAATATCGGCAAGCTTTGTTATGCCGAAGAGGATAAACGCCGCGCCGATGCAGTCGGGCAGAATATCCACGATGTTGATATTGGGGTTGATGAAGAATAACAGTCCGATGATGATATAGCGGATTCCCATATGATCCCTCACTTCTTCTTGTTTTTCTTTAGCATTTCATTGAAGGCGACCTCGAATTTGCTCGGTGTATAGGGCATATCCTCGTCCCCCTCCAGACAGATGCGGGCATAGCAGTTGAAGATCAGCCAGATGTTGAGTCCCAGCCACACAAGTCCCAGTACATATACGGGCAGGCTGAAGTAGGGACCTGCAAAGCTTTCCACAGCGGGAATCATCAGCGCCAGCACCGCCACATAGTAGATCACGGTGATTGACCAATTGCGCTCGGCTTTAGCCGCCCATTTGGGAAGCTCTGTATAGCGCGCGATGGAACGAATGCCGTGAAGCATGAAATAGTGGAACACCAGCATACCTGCCGCATTGATCAGTGCCGTTGCAGTCGTGACAATTCCGGGTAAAGTGACAAAAAACGACATCACCTGGGTGATCAGTGTAAGCGCACCGACACCGCACATGACGACTGCGGTCTGCTTACACCGAAGAAAGTAAATATTATAAGCCTCCAGCTTCTTCATTGCCGCAAGGATGAAGAGGAACCCGACGAGATCCACAAAGACATCTACTCCGTGAAAGGGGACGGTGATCAGCATCAGATAGCCGAAGAGCAGCAGTCCGAAGCCCATCAGTCCTCGTTGCCCTCATTCATGCCGCAGCACTTTTTATACTTCTTGCCGCTTCCGCAGGGGCAGGGATCGTTGCGTCCGACCTTCTCGGTGGGCTTCTTCTTGATTGGAGCCTTCTTGACCGTTCCGTCACCGCCGGTGAAGCCTTCGTTTGTGACCTTAGCCACCTCTTCGCGCTTCATTTCTTGCTGTTTGGGCATGACAGAGAGCAGCATACGGACGGTATCCTCACGGATAGCATCGCTCATTTCGTCAAACATATCGGCACCCTGAATACGGTATTCGCTGACGGGATTGCGCTGTGCGTATGCATTCAGACCGATGCTTCCCTTGAGATCGTCCATAGCATCAATGTGATCCATCCACTTGGAGTCTACATTGCGCAGCAGCACTATGCGCTCGATTTCGCGAAGCTGCTCGGCTCCGAAGATTTCTTCCTTGGACTCATAGAGCTTCATGGCGCGCTCGGTGAGCATTTCGGTGATATCCTCGCGGGTGACGCTTCCAATCTCGGATGCATCATACCGGAAGTCATCGGGGGTAACGATCAGACCCATGAAATACTGACGGAGTCCGTCAAAATTCCAGTCTGCGGGATTTTCATCGCCTGTGAAGGAAGCTACAGTGTGCTCCACCGTCTGTCTGATCATGCCGATGATCTTATCCTTCAGGTCGGCACCGTCAAGCACCTCACGACGCTGTTTATAAATGACACCGCGCTGGGTATTCATGACATCATCGTAGGTGAGCACGTTTTTACGGCGGTTGAAGTTCTGATCCTCCAGATGCTTCTGCGCGCTCTCGATGGAGCCCGAGAGAATCTTCGCGTCGATGGGCTGATCCTCGGGAAGTCCCAGTTTTTCGATCATGCCGCTGACACGCTCGGTACCGAAGAGACGCATGAGATCATCATCCATGGCAAGGAAGAAGCGGCTCTCACCCGGGTCACCCTGACGTCCGGAACGACCGCGAAGCTGGTTATCAATACGGCGGCTTTCATGACGCTCGGTACCGACGATGAAGAGACCGCCTGCGTCGCACACCTGCTTGGCAAGAGGTGCGATCTCCTCCTTGTATTTTTCAAAGAGATCATGGTAGACCTGACGGGCTGCCAGAATTTCGGGGTCCTCTGTAACCGCTGTTCCGATGGCGTGACCGATCATTTCATCCTCATAACCGAGATGACGCATCTCCTGTTTCGCCTTGAATTCGGGGTTGCCGCCCAGCATGATATCGGTACCGCGTCCCGCCATATTGGTCGAGATGGTGACCTTGCCCAACATACCTGCCTGAGCGACGATTTCAGCTTCCTTCTCATGGAATTTCGCGTTGAGGACGGTATGCTCGATGCCGTTCATCTTGAGCAGCTTGGAGAGTGCCTCCGACTTTTCGATGGAGATGGTACCGACCAGCACCGGCTGTCCCTTCTCGTGACATGCCTTGATCTGCTCGATGATGGCGTTATACTTGCCGCGCTGATTCTTGTATACCACATCCGAATGATCGATACGGATCATCGGCTTGTTGGTGGGGATTGCAACTACGTCGAGACTGTAGATTTCGCGGAATTCGTTTTCCTCGGTGAGTGCTGTACCGGTCATACCCGACAGCTTTTTGTAAAGGCGGAAGAAATTCTGGAAGGTGATGGTCGCCAGCGTTTTGGATTCCTTCTCGATCTTCACATGCTCCTTTGCCTCGATTGCCTGATGGAGACCGTCAGAGAAGCGGCGTCCGGGCATCATTCGTCCGGTAAAGCTGTCAATGATGATAACCTGACCGTCCTTGACCACATAATCGTCATCCAGCTTCATGATGCCGTGCGCTTTGATTGCCTGGTTGATATGATGTGCCAGCAGTGAATGCTCGGGATCCGAGAGATTTTCGATATTGAAGAAGGACTCAGCCTTCTTGACGCCCTCGGGAGTCAGGGTAACATTCTTTGCCTTTTCATCCACGATGTAATCGGCATCAATGTCCTCATTCAGCTCCTTATCATCCAGCTCCTTGATGCGGAAGCACCTGAGCTTTGATACGAAGCGGTCGGCAAGATCATAGAGCTGGGTAGATTTTTCACCTGCGCCCGAGATGATCAGCGGTGTTCTCGCTTCATCAATGAGAATAGAGTCTACCTCGTCCACGATGGCAAAGACATGCTCGCGCTGAACCATCTGATCCTTATAAAGCACCATGTTATCGCGCAGATAGTCGAAGCCGAACTCGTTGTTGGTTCCGTAGGTGATATCGCAGTTGTATGCCTTCTGCTTATCCTTCTTGGTCTGATCGTGATAAATCAGACCGCAGGAGAGACCGAGGAAATTGTAGACACGCCCCATCTCCTCACTGCCTGTGCGGGCAAGGTATTCGTTGACCGTGACGATATGCACGCCCTCTCCGGTCAGCGCATTCAGATAGGCAGGCAGGGTTGCCACCAGCGTTTTACCCTCACCGGTCTTCATCTCGGCAATGCGTCCCTGATGGAGCACGATACCGCCCATCAGCTGTACGCGGAAGGGACGCTTGCCAAGGACGCGGGCATCCGCTTCACGCACAACGGCAAAGGCATCGGGCAGAATGTCATCCAGTCCCTCAAGACCTGCCAGTCTGGATTTCAGGATTTCGGTCTGGGCACGAAGCTCCTCGTCGGACATCTGCTCATACTTGGGAGCCAGCGCCTCAATTTCATCCACAATAGGCGTCAGCTTTTTGATCTGGCGCTCACTGTAGGTGCCGAAAATTTTATCGATTAATCCCATATTATTTGTATCTCCTTAAAAAATATTGATAAGTATCCATGTTAAACCATTATAATGATACAACATTTTTCTTCTTTATGATATACTTTTTTGTAAACAATATTCACCACTTGGTCTGACCTTGCATTTTTATCTCCGAAGTGCTATAATGAATTATCAACATACGAAATGAGGGATATTTCCTTGACTGATATCAACATCGTTCTGGTTGAACCTGAAATCCCCCAGAACACGGGCAACATCGCACGAACCTGTGCGGCTACCGGAGCTTCCCTTCATCTGGTGGAGCCTATGGGATTTAAAATCGACGATCGAAAGCTGAAACGTGCAGGACTCGATTACTGGGACAAGCTGGATATTACCTATTATGCATCGCTTGAGGATTTTCTTGAGAAAAGCCGCGGCGAGGCGATGTATTTCTTCACAACCAAGGCACCGCGCGCCTATACCGAGGTTACCTATCCCAAGCGCTGCTTCATTCTTTTTGGCAAGGAGACAAAGGGACTTCCCGAAAGTCTGCTGGAAGCAAATCCCGACACCTGTGTGCGCATCCCCATGCTCGATCATCTGCGCAGTCTGAACCTCTCCAACTCGGCTGCGATTGCAGTCTATGAGCTTCTTCGTCAACGTCAATTTGAAGGACTGCGTGAAGCGGGACAGCCCACCACCTTCGATTGGGAAACCACATGAGCGGCATGCTTATTGGCAGCGGTAAAATTCAGCTTGTCCATAACCGCATCGGGATAAGCGCTATTTTTGCACCTGCGCTTACCGCCAATTCCTTCGGCGAGCTGCGCTGTGAATGGGACGAGCGGATATACAGCGCGAAATCTCATCGTATGAAGGGAAGCAATATCACGGTTCATGAGCTGATAAACCGCAGAGCGGCAGAGAAGCTCACCATCACCAAGCGCTGTGCGCCCGACTGCAGAGTGACCAATATGCCGCTCCCCGAGGCTTCGATGGTGCTGCGGCTGATCGAAAGCACTGAGGGCGTGACCTTCCGCATGATTCCATCCGAAAAAGCAGAATTCAAACTGCTGTCCGATTACTCTGTCGGTGGTGCAAAGCGATCGGTCGGCGTCATTACACTTCGAAGCGGTGAAGGGCGGTGCGAGGTCTGCCGTCTCTATCTCATTCCGATAGGCGAGGTGCATTTTGACAGCATGGGCAATCTCAGCGTATCTCCCGGCAGAGCGGCGCTGATTCTGGCGGTGGGCAGAGATCCCGCCGAAATCATTTCTGCCGCATCAAAGCTGATCGGCAGGCTGGAGCTTCATCTGCCCGTCGTGGAAAGCAGGCTTTATGAGGAATCTTCTGCATATTGGAGACGCCGCCTGTCTGTGCTTGATCGCAAGCCGCAATGGCTTCGCGAGATCAGCGAGGAATGTGCACTGCTTCTGCTTGCCCACTTTTCTCCGGATGGAAAAAGCATTGCAGGGCACAGTTTGATGCGTTTTTCAGACTGTGCCGCTGTCATCGAATGCCTGGCAGAGCTAGGCTTTACCGACGAGGCAAGAGCCGCCGCCGATTTGATTGCAGAGGAGACATCGCACAGCTTCAGTGCAATTCAAAGGGCCGAAGCTCAGCTTGCCTATTACAGAGCGACCGGAGATGATGCCTTTCTTCGCCTTCGACTGCCTGTGCTGATCAGGGCGGCGATGGAGCTGTGCGGTAAGATTTCGGATAATCTGCTCCACTTCAGAGGAGACGAGAAAATTTTCACATACGGCATGCTTTCTCCCGATGCATTCGATCAGGCATCGGCAGCGGCAACACTGCGCTTTATTACTCTCGCCGAGGCTGTGATTTCTTTTGTAACGGAGCACGGACTCCGCGCAAGAAAAGGCTATTTTGAAGCGCTGACAAAATCCTGCAGGCTGGTAAAAGCAGCCTTTATGAATGAATTCTATTCGGACGGCATGCTGTGGGAGAACAATCCGCGCCGCAGGAAGTATCAGCGAAAGCCTCGCTTTATTTATGCTGTCTGCGCGGTCTGCGGCAAGGCTGATCATCTGGAGCGTGAAAATAGCGGGCATTATGTCTGTCTTGCCTGCAGAGGAAAGCCTCTCCCATCGTGTAATTATCCCGATCGGATTCCCGCCGTTACAGCATTGGCATATGCCCGAGGTGTGCTCCCCGACGGAATTCTTGCCGAGCTTGCCTGCATCCATGCCAAAAGGCTGCTTGAGGGCAGTGACAAGCTTGTTGAAGGCAGTGCATCGGGTGTACTCCTGCGCCTGATGTCAGACCTGATTTCAACGGGCAGCGGAAATGATGAGCTGCGCAGACTCTGTCGTGTGTTATATGAGCACATACTTGCGGAGGGAACTATCCGCGCCGGCTGTTATCGCACGGTGTATTCACCGATAGATGAAGCTGATCCTGCTGCCACGGCAAAATGCATGTTGGGACTGTTGGCAGCGATAGAAATCTTGTAAAATGTAAAAACAGTATCCGGCTGAAAAAAGCTGCATCATCCACAAAAAAGCACAAGGGATTCCGTTTATATACGCGGAATCCCTTGAATTTTCTTATTTTTTCACTCGATTTCTTTGTATTTTCGGTGATTTTTTGCCGTTTTTCTGTCCTTTCATGCCTCTTTGAGAAGCTGCTTTGGAGAAATTATTACCGCCATAGGCAGGCTGTACATTTCGCTCGGGCTTGACCAGGCAATTTTCACCGTAGCCGATCAGATCTGCTCTGCCGCATTTGAGGAGAGCTTCACGAACCAGAGGCGCGTTGTCCGGACGGCTGAACTGAAGCAGGGCACGCTGAAGTTTTTTCTCGTTGTAATCGCGTGCCACATAGACCGATTTGCCTGTCATGGGATCGATGCCAGTGTAATACATGACGGTAGAAATGGTGCCCGGCGTGGGGTAGAAATCTTGTACCTGCTCGGGAGAATAGCCCCATTTTTTCAAATAGAGTGCCAGCTCAACGGCATCCTCCAGGGTACTGCCCGGGTGACTGGACATAAGGTAGGGGACGAGATACTGCTCCTTGCCGAAGCTCTTGGTCAGCTCGAAATAGCGGGCTTTGAAGCGCTCGTAGACCGAGATATCCGGCTTGCCCATATAGCGGAGAACATTTGCGGCGCAATGCTCGGGAGCAACCTTCAGCTGACCGCTGACATTGTCGCGCACCAGCTTTTTGAAGAAGGCATCATCCTCATCGGCAAGCAGGTAGTCGAAGCGGATACCCGAGCGGATGAAGACCTTTTTGACCTTGGGCAGGGACTCCACGCGGCGGATCAGCTCGATATACTCGCTGTGATCCACCTTCAGATTGGGACAAGGCTTGGGTGCGAGGCATTTTCTTGCGGCACAGACTCCCGATTTCAGCTGTTTCTCACAGGAAGGATAGCGGAAGTTTGCGGTAGGGCCGCCGATATCATGAATATAGCCTTTAAAATTCGGAGATGCGGTAATGCGTTTTGCCTCCTCCACCACCGATTCGATGCTGCGGGAGCGTACCGTTCTGCCCTGGTGAAAGGCGAGAGCGCAGAAGTTGCAGGCGCCGAAGCAGCCACGGTTATGGGTGATGGAGAATTCCACCTCGGTAATGGCGGGAACACCGCCCTCAGACTCATACATGGGATGATAGCGGCGGGTATAGGGGAGTGCGTAAACCCGATCCAGCTCTTCTCTCTCCAGCGGCGGCATGGGGGGATTCTGCACCAGAAGCTTGTTGTCATAACGCTCGGTAATGGCTCTGCCGCGGATGGCATCCTGCTCCTTATACTGGACAGCGAAGGCATCGGCATAAGTCTTTTTATCGGTTTTAAGGATATCGTAATCAAAGCTGCCTGCGCACTCGAAGTTGAGCTTGTCCTCGGGGGATGCCATATAGACGGTACCGCGGACATCGCGGATTTTCTTTACAGGGATACCGCGGTCAAGCAGCTTGGCGATGCGGATGAGGATATTTTCTCCCATACCGTAGGTGAGAATATCGGCGCGGGAATCCACGAGGATGCTGCGGCGAACCTTATCATCCCAGTAATCATAGTGAGCAAAACGGCGGAGCGATGCCTCAAGTCCGCCCAAAATGATCGGCACGTCGCCGTAGGCTTCGCGGATGCGGTTGCAGTATACGATGCAGGCACGGTCGGGACGCTTTCCCATTTTGCCGCCTGCGGTGTAGTAGTCATAGTTGCGCTTCTTTTTTGAGACGGTATAATGAGCAACCATTGAGTCGATATTGCCGGCGGTGACAAGGAAGCCGAGGCGGGGACGTCCGAACTCACGGAATGCATCGCAGGATTTATAGTCGGGCTGAGAGAGAATGGCGACACGGAAGCCCTCGGCTTCAAGGACGCGGGAAATGATCGCCACACCGAAGCTGGGGTGATCCACATAGGCATCACCTGTGACATAGACGAAGTCTGGGCGATCCCAGCCGCACTCAGTCATGTCGGATTTGTTGACGGGTAAAAATTCATTCATAACGGTTGACTCAAAATTTATTAAATATAATCAAGCAGACGAATAACGGCAAAGGCAACGGCGAGCCAGCCTGTGCCGAAAAAGAAATAGGAAATTCCGCGGCTGAAGGAAACCCACATATCGGAGGGCGACAGCTCGACACCATACTTCCAGGTATCGCCGAGACGGGAGAGCTTCCATGCGGTCTCAGGGCATAGCAGCTCAAAGGCTGGAACAATAAAGAAAATGATAGCTGCAAGGGCGCCGAGGATATAATCGCGGTTATCTCCTGTAATGTTGAAAATCAAAAACCATAGTGCACAGAGAACAATCATCGCAACCGAGATGATTCCCACGGTACGGCGCAGAGGTGAGACGTAAAAGGGATCGGTGGTATTGGCAAGCTCGGTAATATTCTGTGAGATTTCGTAGGAAAGTGCCTCTTCCTCTTCCTTAGTAAGGGGTGCGCCGAGGACGGCATCACAGTTGACACAGCGAGTATTGGAATTCTTCTGGGTGGTGCCGCATTTGGTACATTGCTTCATAGAGATCCTCCTTTCGGGGATATACATACATGTGCGGCAGGAGCAAGCCCCTGCCCTACGGAGAAAATTCAAGAGACAGATCTGGCGTGACAGACAAAGCCATACATCTGGCAATGACGGTCACGCCGAAATCAAATCTTGTTCAGTTTTGGCGCGATGTCTTCAGGCTTTATCAGCTGCGCTCAACCTCAACCATCATGAAGGCCTCGAGAATATCGCCCTCCTTGATGTCATTGAAGCGCTCGAGACCGATACCGCACTCATAGCCCTGCATAACCTCACGGGCATCGTCCTTGAAGCGTTTGAGGGAGGAGATCTTATCCTCGAAGATCACGATGCCGTCACGGACAACGCGGATCTGAGCGTTACGTGAAACCTTACCGTCCTGAACGTAGGAGCCTGCGATGGTACCGACGTTGGGAACGTGGATGGTTTGGCGAACCTCGGCATGACCGAGAACCTCTTCCTTAAAGGTGGGAGCAAGCATACCCTTGAGGGCTGCGGTAACCTCTTCGATGCACTCATAGATGATGCGGTAGGTGCGGATATCAACGCCCTGACGCTCTGCGGAGTCGATAGCACCCTTATCGGGACGGACGTTGAAGCCGATGATCAGCGCATTGGAGGCTGCTGCCAGCATGACATCGCCCTCGGTGATACCGCCGACTGCGGTATGGATGATGCGAACCTTGACTTCCTCGTTGGAAAGCTTCTCGAGAGATGCCTTGACTGCCTCTGCAGAGCCGCCCACGTCTGCCTTGACGATGATGTTGAGCTCCTTGACGCCCTCGTTGATCTGGGCGAAGAGATCGTCCAGATTGACCTTGGCGTTTGCCTTGAAGGTCTCTTCCTTTGCCTTCTGCTTACGCTGCTCGGCAAGCTCTCTTGCCATGCGCTCGTCCTCAACGGCGTTGAATTCGTCACCGGCTCCGGGAACTTCGGCAAGACCGACAATCTCTACGGGAACAGAGGGACCTGCAGCCTTGAGGTTCTTGCCCTTTTCATCTGTCATGGCGCGGACACGGCCGACAGCAGTACCGGCGATGACAACATCACCGCTGTGAAGAGTACCGTTCTGGACGAGGACGGTGGCAACGGGGCCTCTGCCGCGATCGAGCTTTGCCTCGATGATAACGCCCTTGGCACGGCGGTTGGGGTTCGCCTTCAACTCCTTCATCTCTGCAACGAGGAGAACGTTTTCAAGCAGATCGTCGATGCCCATGCCTGTGAGTGCGGATACGGGCACGCAGATGACATCACCGCCCCACTCTTCGGGAACCAGCGAATACTGGGTGAGTTCCTGCTTGACGGCATCGGGATTGGCGGTATGCTTATCCATTTTATTGATGGCGACAATGATTTCAACGCCCGCCGCCTTGGCGTGGTTGATTGCTTCTACGGTCTGAGGCATAATACCGTCATCGGCTGCGACAACCAGGATAGCGATATCGGTAGCCTGTGCACCTCTTGCACGCATTGCGGTAAAGGCAGCGTGACCGGGGGTATCGAGGAAGGTGATGTCCTTGCCGTTGATCTTGACGCGGTAAGCACCGATGTGCTGGGTAATGCCGCCTGCCTCGCCTGCTGTGACACGGGTATGACGGATGGCGTCAAGAAGCGAGGTTTTACCGTGGTCAACGTGACCCATGACGACAACGACGGGAGCGCGCTCTTCAAGCTGCTCTTCGCTGTCCTCAGCTTCATCAAAGAGCTTATCCTCGATGGTGACGACAACCTCCTTGGTAACCTTTGCACCCAGCTCATCGGCGATGAGGTAGGCGGTGTCATAATCAACTGTCTGGTTGACGCTTGCCATGACGCCCAGCATCATGAGACGTTTGATGACCTCGGATGCTGTAACCTTCAGACGGGAAGCCAGCTCGCCCACAGCGATTTCCTCGGGAAGGGTGACATTCAGCTGAGGCTTCTTTGCGGGAGTGTTGTCACGGCGCTTATTTTTATCAAATTTTCCGTTCTTATTATCGCGGTTATTATTATCGCGGCGGTTGCTGCCTGCGTTGTTGTTATTCTGCTTCTTGAGCTTCTGCTTCTCGGGAGCCAGCTCGCGTGCGGTCTCTGGGACGAGGGTATCGAGGCGCTCGTCGTACTTGGAGAGGTCGACACTGCTGCTTCTGGTATCGATGACACGGGTACCTGCACGGTTGGCGTTATCGCTTGCCTCGATGGTCTTAACCTCAGAGACATTCTGCGCGTTCTTGCCGATGAGCTGGTTGGCGTCATTTTTCGGGCGCTCCTGCTTCTTCTCGGGCTTTTTGGGCTGAGGCTTCTGGGGAGCGGCAGGCTTCTGGAAGCGGTCGAACTTATTCTTCGGCTGCTCGGGCTTCTTGGACTCTGCCTTGGGTTCGGGCTTGGATTCTACCTTAGGCTCTGCTTTCACTTCGGGCTTAGACTCCGGCTTGGGCGCTTCCTTAGGCTCTGCCTTCACTTCAGGCTTTTGCTCTGCCTTGGGTGCTTCTTTCGCCTCGGTTTTAACCTCTTCCTTGGGCGCTTCCTTAGGCTCTGCTTTAACCTCAGGCTTGGGCTCTTCCTTCAGCTCGATTTTGGTTTTGCCGTCCATATAATCATTGAGTCCGGTCATGGTGGTCTTTGCGGTATAGTGCTCCATGATGTAGTCAAACTGAACATCCTCAAGGACTGCAGAGTGGCTCTTGGCGGGCATACCTGCCTCGGCAAGCAGCTCGAGAAGCTCCTTATTTTTAAGATTCAGGTCTTTTGCAAGACTGCTGAGACGGTACTTTTGATTGTCTATAATCATATTATTGATCATTCCTTTCTGACGACAGGGATACGCAGGTTTCGGTAGTATTGATTAGCTCTTTTATGGCGGATGCAAAATTCTCATCGGCTATGGCGACAGCCGCGACAAATCCGCGCTTTCCGATGGCGTGGGCAAGAGCTTCGGTGGTGACATCGATCTTCACGCATCCCACATTGTAATACGCGCAGCATCCCGTGACGCGCTTGCATGAATTTTCGGCGGCATCGGAAGCGAGGAGCACGATTTTCGGGGGATTCTTTCCGCGTACAGCCTCGCAGACCAGCGGGCCTCCCGTAATGAGTGCACCCGCCCGTTTGGCAAGTCCGATCATGCCGCAAAGCTTATTCTGATTCATTGTTTTGAAAGCTCACTCTCCAATTGGTCGTAGACCTCCTCGGGAATCTCACATTCCAGATTCCGCTCCAGCCGTTTGGCTTTGCGCGCCTTTTTGAGACATGCGGGATCGGGACAGACATAGGCACCTCTGCCCGATTTCTTCCCGGTGAAATCCAGAGAAACCTCACCCTCGGGCGAGCGCACCACGCGGATGAGCTCCTTCTTGGGCTTTGATTCACCGCATCCGGTGCATTTTCGCTCGGGGATTTTCTTCTGCGGTTTTTGAGCATTGTTTTTGGATTGCAAGCTGCAGTCGCCTCCTGTTCGGAATTTCGCTTATGGTTGACGGGATACTTTGCGTCTTAACGATCAGATTTAAATTTTAAGCTGAGAAACATTCTGACATTGGCTGTTAAGGAATATTTTCAGGTGCCAAGATGCTTTGCATTTAAACTGTTTGCTTCACATCTTCTCTCATGAAATATTCCGTTTTCGGAGTCTGCTCCGAAATAACAGCCATTGGCTGTTAAGGAATATTTCCAGGTGCCAAGATGCTTTGCATCTTGGCTATTTATTCTGTTTTAATGTCGATCTTGAAGCCGGTGAGCTTTGCTGCGAGACGTGCGTTCTGACCTTCCTTGCCGATGGCAAGAGAGAGCTGATCGGCATCAACAATGGCGCGGCAGGAGCGCTCACCGTCGATGATAACATCACGCACATTGGCAGGGGAAAGAGCGGCGCGGATGAATTCTTCAGGCTCTTCGCTGAACTTGATGATATCGATCTTCTCTCCGCAGAGCTCGTCGACGATACCGTTGATTCTCATGCGGCGGTTACCGATGCAGGCGCCGATGGGATCGACGTTTTCATCTCTGGAGTAAACTGCCATCTTGGTTCTCGAGCCGGCTTCGCGGGTGATCGCCTTGATGATTACGGTGCCGTCCTGAATCTCGGGTACATCCAGCTCAAAGAGCCGCTTGACAAGACCGGGATGAGTACGGGAGAGGGTGACCAGCGGGCCTCTTGTTTCCTTGCGAACCTCCATGACGAAGACCTTGATCATCTGACCGACCTCGAAGGTTTCGCCGGGGATCTGTTCGCTCTTGAGAAGGGTGGCGTGGCTTGTACCGGTATCAACCGTTACATTGCCGGTTGTGGGATCGACACGCTGGATCGTAGCGGTGATGATTTCCTCGCGTTTGTTTTCATATTCCTTGATCATCATGCCGCGCTCAGCCTCGCGGATTGCCTGAACGATAACCTGTTTTGCATTCTGTGCGCTGAGTCGTCTGAAGTTTTTAGGCTTGATTTCGATGTCACAGACATCACCGATATCCAGTCGGCGGCTGACCTCGCGGGCATCGGCAAGGGTGATCTCGTTTGCTTCATCCTCGACAACCTCGACCACGTTTTTCTGCTGGTACATGCGGACTTCTTTTTTAACCGGATCGATAACAACCTTTACGTTGCTGTTTCCGCCTTGATCCTTCTTATAAGCGCTGATGAGCGCTGCTTCCACACGCTCGAGCATGTATTCCTTCGGTATGCCCTTTTCCTTTTCGATCAGCTCGAGAGCGGTGAAGAATTCGGTATTCATTTTTTGATCTTTTCCTCCGTCAAAATTCTGTATATAAATTATTCTTTATCTTGTTGTGATGTGTCGGCAGTGAAGTCATAGTAAACATTGACCTTTGCCACATCCTTCGCGGCGAGGGTGATGGAGTTCTCGCCTTCGGTGAGGATGATCTCGCCGTTTTCGCTGTTATAGGCGGCAAGGACTGCGGTAATCTCCTTCATGCCTGCAAAGGCGGGGACACCTTCGGCTGCGGCAAAGAGCTTTGCCGTCACAAGCTCACCGAGGAAGGCTTCGTAATGCTCGGGCAGTCTCAGCTCGCGCTCAACGCCGGGAGAAGAAACCTCCAGATAGTAGAAATCTTCGATGGGATCGGCTTCATCAATGATGGGATCGATGGCGCGGTGGACAGCCTCCACATCGTTGATATCGACGCCGGTCTCACGGTCGATGATGATACGCAGATACCAGGAGGCGCCTTCTTTTTCGTAGAGCACGTCCCAGAGCAAAAAGCCCATTTTCTCCACGGTATCGGCGACAAGGGTACGCACGCTGCCCGCAATGTTTTTATTTTTGCCCGAAGATTTTTTCTTTTCAGCCATGTAAAACTCCTTAATTTTAAGCAGGCGAAGTCCGGCAATACAGCAGACCTTAGCCTGACAATGAAGAAGAGCGGTTTGTTTCAACCGCCCTTCTACATCATAATCATTTACTTTACAATACAAGTATACCACAAAGAAACAGAAAATGCAAGTGTTTTTTGGATTTTTATCATTCAAAAAGGAGTTTTTTCATTTTTAATGAAAATTCCGCCTTAAATCAGAGATTCTCCATTTCGTTTACATCGTCTGCTTCGCCGATTTCTTCCTTGACTTCGTCGGCATAGGCTGCCTCGTTCTGCTTTGCGCCGCAGTAGGGACAAAATGCCATATCTTCGCCAAGCTCGTGACCGCAGGCTTCGCAGCGGGAGATGCCGAGGAGCAGATCGAGCTTCACTCTTGCGGCGTCAAGCTCTTCCTTCTTTGCATCGATGAGCGAATAGAGCATCTCCACATGATCGCCAAAGGGACCTTCAAAGGTGACGCGGTTCTTGTCGATTGCCATACCGAGCTCAGAGTAGAGTGCGCCAAGCTCTTCGGCACGCTTGTTGATGGAGTATTTGATCTTGGCGGCTTCTACCTGAATATCCGCCTTTTCGTAGAGGGCGCCTGCGGTGTCGCGTACGCTCTTGACGATCTTTTCAACTTTCTTTTCCATATCTGCCATAATTATGTCTGCCTTTCTTTACTGAGCGGATCGCTCATCTTAGGTTTATGCGGATGGGATTGATTTTATTCAAAAAGGGTGACCTTTGCCGAGATGGGGTAGTGGTCGCTTAAGTAAAGGATGCCGTCGCGGTCGTCCCAGAGGCGGACATCCTCGAAGGGAGTGCCTGCATCGGTGAAGATATAGTCGATTTTATTATCGCGGTCTACCGTACCATAACCGTGGAAGGAACCGGTAATTTCGGCAGTAATATCCTCCATGGGGAAGTCGCTGTACTCAAGTGCTGCGCGGATGGGGGTATGGTGAGGGAGTGCATTGAAGTCGCCGGTGAGGAGATAGGGGCAGCGGAAGGCGGTGTTATCCTCTGTGATGCGGGCAAGGATGAATTCAAGTCCCTTGACTCTTGCTTCATCGCTGATATGATCGAGGTGGGTATTATAGACGCGGAAGGGAGTGGCACTGCCGATGGGGCAGAGCATGGCGATGGTACAGATGCGGGGACACTGACTCTGGATTTCGTAGCGGGAGCCGGGGGTGTAGGGGGTAGGGGAAAGCCAGAACTGATGGAGTCCGAAGAGCTCGAACTTATCGGTGCGGTATGCGATGCAGTTGGACTCATCATCATAGACCGGTCCTCTGCCGTAGCCGACCACGGTATATCCCTCGAGATTCTCGATGAGCCAGCGACGCATGTGGGGGAGCACCTCCTGGAAGCCGATAACATCGGGCTTTTCGGAGAGAATTTTACGCTTGATGAAATCGGTACGGTAGGTGAAGCGCTGTTCGCCGTCGCCCGGATTATCCATACGGAGGTTATAGGTTACAATTTGAATCTGCATGGGAGTATCCTCCTCGTAGTGTCAAGTTTTATTTTAAATCGTATTTTTATTAATAGGTTCTTAGCGAATGCTCTGCCATAACATCCTTGTGGAAAACCACCGATGCTGCAAGCTCATCGAATTTTTTATCGTACTTTTCGAGAATTGTATATTCACTGAGAGCCTCGAACTGACCGGAGTCGGTTTCGCTGTTATAGGCACCGTCCACAAGGGGACATTTTAGGATGATGTAAGCATCGTAGGCATCTTCCACGAGACGGATTTCATCGGTCTGCATGTCCATAACCGCAGAGATGACCTCATAGCCGTAGTTGCCGATATCGTTATTCGATATGTAAAGGCCGTTGGGATAAAGACTCATATCAACCTCGGTGAATTCCTCCACGAGGGCGTCGAAATTCTCACCTGCATTGGCTCTGGAAAGGGCATTTTCCACCTTGGTGCGCTTCTCGGCAATCTCCTCTTCGGTGAGAGGCGTGGTCTTATAGTAGCCCTTTTCATCGTAGGTGATATTGCCGTTTTCATCAAAGACGAAACGGTCGGTGAGATTGATATAGATATACTTGATGCGCATATAGTTGGCTTTGTAGTAGGTATCCAGCTCCTCATCGGTGGGCTTTTCGATGCCGATGGTATCGCCGTAGAGGAAGTCATAGACGCACTCCAGCTTTTTCTCGGCGGTAACAATCTGCTCAAGGATATCGAGATTGATGCCGTAGGTACCGAAGGCGGCATTGGCTTCGGCGCGGCTGCCGTAGTAGTCGATCATATCGCTGACCTGGAGGTTGATATCATCGAGGGCAGTCTGGGTGAGGGTGATGCCGTATTCATCGAAGAGCGACTGGGCAATGAGGTAATTACGAACATTATTATTGACAATCTCGGTGACATATTCCTCCATGGTGGAGCCGTCATCGAGGGTGGAGCTCCAGAACTCGTCGGTATCCTCAGCATCTGCGTAATATTCGAGGAAATAGCTCTTCATGGAGACCATCCAATAAGCATACATTTCTTCTGTAATGGCGTAGTCTCCGTATTCCATTACCGCTCTCCCCCCCTTGCCCGAGCATCCCGCAAAGGAGAAGAGAACAAGCAGGAGAGCCAGAATCAGCGTGCTGATTTTTTTCATTCGTGGCTCCTTGATTTCATCATATTTGATCTATTATATCACGAATTTGCGGCATTTTCTGCTTTAATTTGCAGATAATTTTTTAACAATGCACAAATGAAGGCAAGAGGATCCTCATCCCGGCGGATGCGATAGGAGATATAGGGGGTTGCCGACATATTCATGAGCAGCTTTCCTTTGCTCTGGGCGGCGAGGGTGCTCCAGACGCGGACATCGATCTTCTCGGGACGGAGAAGGACGCAGGATTCCTTCTGCTCGATCTTGAAAATGCGGCACTCGCAGGCAAGGGCGCGCAGGCGGGATATGGAGAGCAGATTCTGGACAGCCCTCGGCATATCGCCCCAGCGGTCGAGCAGCTCATCGGTAACATCCGAGAGATCCTCGTCGTTTTCGATGGCGGCAATCTTTTTGTAGGCATCGATGCGCTGAGCGGCGGTACGGATATATTTTTCGGGGATATATGCATCGATGTTGAGATCGACGGTGGCTTCCAGCTTTTTTGTGACCGTTTCGCCCCGCTCCTCGAGGACGGCTTCATTGAGAATCTTCATATAAAGATCATAGCCGACGCTGTCCAGGTGACCGTGCTGTTCGGCGCCGAGAATATTACCCGCACCGCGGATTTCAAGGTCACGGAGTGCCACCTTGAAGCCCGAGCCGAACTCGGTGAAATCGCGGATGGCAGAGAGACGCTTGGAGGCAACCTCTGACAGGATGCGTCCTTTGGGATAGGTGAAATAGGCATAGGCACGGCGGCTGGAGCGTCCCACGCGGCCTCTGATCTGGTGAAGCTGGGAGAGTCCCATTTTATCGGCATCTTCAATAATGAGGGTATTGGCGTTGGGAACATCGATGCCGGTCTCGATGATGGTAGTGCTGATGAGAATATCCACCTCGCCGGTCACCATGCGGCGCCAGATGTCGGAGAGGGTTTCCTTATCCATCTGTCCGTGGGCGGTTTCGATTCTGGCATCGGGAGCCATACCCGAGACGATGGCGGCAACCCGATCCATGCTCTCCACACGGTTGTGGAGATAGAAGACCTGACCGCCTCGGCGCAGCTCGCGTCTGATGGCTTCGCCAAGGATAATTTCATCATACTCGAGCACATAGGTCTGGACTGGGAGACGGTCACCGGGAGCTTCCTCGAGGACAGACATATCGCGGATGCCCGACATAGCCATGCTGAGGGTACGGGGAATGGGGGTCGCGGTGAGAGTGAGCACATCGACATTTTTAGAAAGCTGCTTGAGCTTCTCCTTATGAGCAACGCCGAAGCGCTGTTCCTCATCAACGATAACAAGGCCGAGATCCTTGAATTTCACATCATTTGATACCAGTCGATGGGTGCCGACGATGATATCGGTCTCGCCGCGGCGGAGTCTGCGGAGCGCTTCCTGCTGCATGGCAGGGGTACGGAAGCGGGAGACCATATCAATATGGACCGGGAAGCCGCGCATACGAGCGAGAAGGGTCTGGTAGTGCTGCATAGCGAGGATGGTTGTAGGAACAAGGATAGCGACCTGCTTCTGGGAGGCGACCGCCTTGAAGGCGGCACGCATAGCGACCTCGGTTTTACCGAAGCCCACATCGCCGCAGAGGAGGCGATCCATGGGGACACTGCGCTCCATATCGCGCTTGATATCCTCCACCGCTTCGAGCTGACCGTCGGTTTCCTCATATTCAAAAGAATCCTCAAACTCACGCTGGAAGTCGTCATCGGGGGAGAAGGCGAAGCCGTCGCGGCGCATACGCTCGGCGTAGAGGGCGATCAGCTCCTTTGCCATCTGCTTGGCGGCAGCTTTCACCCTTGCCTTTGCCTTGCCCCATTCGGCACCGCCCATTTTCGAGAGCTTGAGCATGCCGTCATCGCTGTGGGCACCGATATATTTGGAAATGGAATCGAGCTGGTTGCAGGGGAGATAGAGCATATCCTTGCCTGCGTATTTGATCTTGACAAAGTCTCGGGTTGCCCCGTCGACGGTAAGGCTCTGGAGACCGAGATACTGACCGATGCCGTGACCGGTATGGACCACGTAATCGCCCACTTCAAGGTCTGCATAGGAGATGATCTTCTCGCCGGCAGCCTTTTTCTTGGCGGCTTTGCGTTTTTTGGAGGTATAGGTAGAGCGGCGGTGTCCTCTGTCCAGCCATAATGAGAGAACAGCGAATTTTGTCACCGACAGCTCAAAGCCTGCCGTATCGATGCCATGGGCAATGCCGATGGTGCCGGCTTCGGGAAGCGAATCGCCGAGAACAGCGGCGGAATAGCCTTCATCGGTAAGGGTGGTGAGGAGATTTTTTGCCGTAGTTTCGTTCTCGCAGAGAAGAAGGGTGGCAAATTTATTCTTTCTGTAGGCGGCAAGATCCTCGAGGAGCAGGGGAATATTGTCTGCATATCCCACCGTCTGGCGGGTGGTGAAGCTGAACATGCCCGAGAGTGATTTACCGCTAAGGCTGGATGCGAAGGTATCGAGGATGACACCTGCGCGGGTATCAAAATAGGCATCATAATCGGCGCGGTATTTGCCGTATTCGGCGTATTCGGCAGAGATGCTTCCCTCTTCAAGCAGCTCTGTAATCTGCTGCTTCAGGTGCCATTCGTAGGACTGGATTCGATCGCTGACACCGGCAGATTCCACGGTGACGCAGAAATCGGAGTCGGTGAAATAATCGAGGAGACATGCGCCTTCACCGTAGACAAGCTTGATATATTTATCGATAAAATCGAGCTCAGAATCATTGGAAGCAGCCTCAAGCTCTGCGGCGAGCATATCGCGCACGCGGTCATCCTTTGCCTTTCTGATGCGAAGTCGGAGATCGTCTGCAATCTTCCCGCGGACTTCATCGGTGGCGGCAATTTCACGGGAGGGGATAACAGCATAGGAATCGAGCATATCGAGACGGCGCTGGGTCATGATATCGAAGGAGGAAACAGAATCGATTTCATCGCCGAAGAACTCGATACGGGCGGGATTTTTGCTCTGCGGCGAGAAAACATCGAGGATACCGCCGCGGCGGGAGAACTGACCGGCACCGTCTACCGTATCAACGCGGGCATAGCCGCCGTTGACGAGGATTTCGCAGATGGCTTCGGGGGAAATTTCATCGCCGGGGGTGAGGGTAAGCATCGAGGCTTCGAGGGTAGCTCTCGGCATGGTGAACTGCAGGGCGGCGTCGGGGGTAGCGATACAGACATCGATATTACCGGCACAGATATCGGCGAGGATGCCCAGGCGACCATGCTCAAATTCGCGGGAGGCGGTCATATTATGGTAGACAAAGTCACGCCAGCCGAAAACGGGAGCACGAAGTCCCGCAGCGCTCAGCTCTTCCGAGAGGATGCGCGCCTGTTTTTCATCGGGGACAATACAGAGAAAGGGGTGCTGTTTCTTCTCGACAATATCGGCGGCAAGAGCACAGAGAAAAAGGGTACCTGCGCCTTCACAGAGACCGGTGACCAGCATGGGAGCTTTCTTTTTTCGGAGCGCCATTTCATCGACCGTTTTGAGGATGTTGATATATTCACGCTCGGCTCGGATGGATGCGGCGATGGTGGAAATTTGCATAGGTGAATCCTTTCGGGAAATGAAGTATGCAGCTTTGCGGCATAAGGGTTTAATTACGGCTTGCTTTAATTATAGAGGCTCATAGCACGATCTATGTCGTCCGAGAGCATGAGTTCAAGTGCTTCCCAGGCTTTGATAAGGCAGGCGAAGAAATCCTCCTGCTGAGCCTTGGGAATATTGCCGAGAACCCAGTCGGCGAGGGGATAATCCTTGGAGGGCTTATCGCCGACGCCTAATTTGATGCGGGGGAAGGCATTGGTATCGAGATGTTCGATGAGACTTTTAACGCCGTTATGACCGCCGGCACTGCCCGAACGTCTGATGCGGAGCTTGCCCGGATCGAGGCTGATATCGTCGAAGATGACAATGATATTTTCGGGGGGGATATGGTAGAAATCGGCAGCTTCACGAACAGCTTCGCCCGAGTGATTCATATAAGTTTGGGGCTTCATGAGCAGGACGCGCTTACCGCAGAGGGTGGCTTCACCGCAGAGGGCTTTGAATTTGAGCCTAGTAACCGATGCGCCGCACTTCTGGGAGCCGTAATCGAGTGCCATAAAGCCTGCGTTATGGCGGTTAAGGCGGTATTCATCGCCGGGATTGCCGAGTCCGACAACGAGATGGGTGATGGGGGTATGGGAGGATGAAGGAGATTCGATTTTCTTGAAGAGGTCGAAGATATTTGACATAATGGTAATCCTTTATTTTCGATGTAACGGGAATTGACTGCGAACGGCAGGCGCCCGCAGTTGGGTAGGGTGATTAGGTTGTCGAGGAAGTTCAGGATGAATTAATTACGGGGCTTTTTGGGGGTCAGTTTATGTTTGGCGTTCCAGCCCTCGATATTGGTCTGTCTTGCTCTGGCGATGGCGAGAGCATCGGCAGGAACATTATCTGTTATCGTCGATCCTGCGGCGGTATAAGCTCCGTCCTCAAGGGTAACCGGAGCGACGAGGTTGGTATTACAGCCGATAAAGGCATCATTTCCGATGACACAGCGATGTTTATTGATACCGTCATAATTCACCGTAACCACGCCGCAGCCGAAATTGACCCGCTCTCCCACATCGCTGTCGCCGATGTATGTAAGATGCGAAGCATGGCTGTCACAGCCAACGGTGGAATTTTTAACCTCCACAAAATCGCCGATCTTGACGCCCGAGCAGAGGTGGCTGTTCGGACGGACATGACAGAAGGGGCCGATCTTAACGTTGGCATCAAGGGTTGAATCGTAGATCTGGGTGGCATTGACAATGCAATCGTCGCCGATCCTGCTGTTTTCGATCACGGAACAGGGACCGATATCGCAGTTTTTACCGATGACGGTATTGCGGCGGATCTCGCAGCTTGCGCGGATGATTGTACCCTCACCGATCTTGACGAAGGGAGAAATTGTGACACTCTCGGGGCAGCGGATGATGACGCCGGCTTCAATGAGATCTTCTATAACAACCTGCTTGACGGCATCGGTGAGATCATAGAAATCGACACGCGATACAAGCTCGCCAAGAAGCGATTCGGTGATCAGCTCGGCTTCGATCAGGGCATCAATACTCTCCCCGCAGACAGTATCACGCTCGGTAATGCCGATGGATGCGAGGTGGTTCTTTGTTTTTTTCATCATAATCAGTATGCTCCAAAATTTTCATTACTATTAATTATAACTGTTTTCGGGCGATCTGTCAACAGATTCCCGCTCAACATTATATATGATGCACAAAAAGCAGGATATGTTCCCTCTCTGATTTGATTTCACATGAAAATGTTTAAATAATTGTAAATTCTTTCAAGAGTTCTGGCGTTTTTTGATCGATTATGTTATAATACAGGGTGTTGCTAAGCCAATAATAAAAATAAAATAAAAACTTTGGAGGTTCCTAAAATGAGCAAGAAGTATGTATACCTCTTCTCCGAGGGCAACGCCAACATGCGTGAGCTTCTCGGCGGTAAGGGTGCAAACCTCGCTGAAATGACCAACATCGGTCTTCCCGTTCCTCAGGGCTTCACCATCACAACCGAAGCCTGCACACAGTACTATGAGGACGGCAGACAGATCAACCCCGAAATCATGGCGCAGATCATGGAATACATCGAAAAGATGGAGGGCGTTACCGGCAAGAAGTTCGGTGACCTTGAAAATCCCCTTCTCGTTTCGGTTCGTTCCGGTGCACGCGCTTCCATGCCCGGTATGATGGACACCATCCTCAACCTCGGTCTCAACGAAGAGGTTGTTGAGGTTATGGCTAAGAAGTCGGGCAATGCTCGCTGGGCATATGACTGCTACAGAAGATTTATCCAGATATCCTCCGACGTCGTTATGGAAGTCGGCAAGAAGTACTTTGAAGAGCTCATCGACAAGATGAAGGAAGAAAAGGGTGTTTCCCTTGACGTTGATCTGACCGCTGACGACCTGAAGGAGCTGGCTAACCAGTTCAAGGCAGAGTACAAGGCAAAGATCGGCTCTGACTTCCCCTCTGACCCCAAGGAGCAATTGATGGGTGCTGTTAAGGCAGTATTCCGTTC
>JAFQEJ010000002.1 GCA_017399105.1 Clostridia bacterium | reverse complement strand
CGCAAAGGTATACCTTATCAAACTACATAAAACTTGACATAAAATACAACAATATCCGAAAAAATCCCCTATTCTGATACTATTATTATACATATTTTTGAGAAAAAGTCAAGTTCGCGAAGGTATACCTTTGCGAATTTTTTCCAAATTTATATGCCGAGTTCCCTGACCTTTTCATAAAAGTAAGTTCGCCCGACTCCGAGCATTTCCAAAGCTTGGGGAAGGGTGATTATTTTGTTTCGCCATTCAGTGGCAATTTCAGGGAAATTTTGCGGAAGCGGTTTCTTTTCTCGCCCCAGATGAACGCCTCGCTCTCTTGCTGCTGCGATTCCTTCCGCTTGTCGTTTTCGTATGTTTTCACGCTCGGTCTGTGCTACATAGGAAAGAATTTGAAGTACCAAATCGGCAATAAAGGTTCCTGTCAGATCTTTTCCCTTGCTACGCGTATCAAGTAAGGGCATATCCAAAATTACAATATCAGCGTGTTTTTCTTTTGTGATCAATCGCCACTGTTCAATAATTTCATCGTAGTTTCTGCCGAGCCTGTCGATTGAATGAATAAACAGCGTGTCACCTTGTTTTAGCTTTTTCAATAGCTGTTTATATTTCGGTCTCTCAAAATCTTTTCCGCTTTGCTTGTCAGTGTATATCATTGATTCCACTATTCCTGCTTCAAGAAGCGCAATTTTCTGTCTGTCGGTATTTTGCTCTTTAGATGAAACACGAACATAACCATATTGTTTTACCATTGCGATACCCCCTTTTATAATAATAGTAGAATTTATATTTGAATAAAAAAACTTGAAAACATTAGTTTGTGTTTTCAAGCCTTTTGATATTCATCAGATATGCATTCCAATCCTTTTCTTTTGGTGGGTATAGCACGTCTGTGTCTGAATAGGTTTGCAAGATTTTATTTGTAAAGACATGACCTGCAGAATCATTGTCAGCGCATAAAACAATACGACTGCTATATAATTCAGTCATATGCTTCACAATATTTTCCTTTAAACCGCCCATGGAAACAAAGCATTTTTCTGAAAGTTGTTTTTGCTCTTTCATCATTAATTCAAGATAACTGAGTAAATCTATAGCACTCTCGAAGAAATATACTGTTTCAGGTTTTCCATATACAAGATTGAATCCATACCCATACTTTGAGTTTTTAGCTATTCCTTTATAACGACTGTCTTTTGTACTTCCATGAATTTCTGCCCCGACTGCTTTATGTTTTTCGTCATACATCGGAAATATGATGTTATTTGTTGCATATTCCTGATATATATAACCACGCGCAATAAAGTCCGCGATCAATTTTCTGTCGATACATCGCATATCTGAAAGGTAATGCATTACAAAATCGGTACTGATATCAAGACGAATGTCAGAAAATCGAAATTCTTCTCTGGGCTGTGGTGTTTTATATGGTTCGGCGGATATGTTTATGTAGCTTAGCAGTTCATTAACAGCAGAAATAAAGTCCATGCCATAATACAGCATTAGAAAATCAATACTGTTGCCTTTTTCTGATCGTGCGTTCCAGTAGAATGAATTTGCGGTAAATACCAAGCTTTCATGAATTCTGTGACGATATCGGGTTCCATTTCGTTTAATCGGTTCGCCTCTGTACATTAAATATTCACCTAAATTTACTCGTCTTGCTTTTTAAATTTTTTCCTTATCCATTTTCACCACCAACAAAGTCACTGAAAGAGTGATTTTTCCTATTGTTTTTACTCCAATATATGACTTTTCGGGAGAAAATGTTCCTATTTCTGATTTGTAGAAATGTCTTGTCTTTCTGCATATAGTATGATATTAAATTATTAATATAGAAATACTTTTCGCATTCGGAAAGAGATGGTGAAAATAAATGACGTAAACAGACAAGCAAAAAAATACAATTCATGAATATACCTAATATGAAGGTGTTTTCAATGAATTATGTGTGAAGAACATCTTCCTTTTTAGCCTGATAGAAAGGAAGGTAAAAATTATGTGGCAAACAGGAGCCTGTTATATCAGGGTGTCAACCGATGACCAAACAGAATATTCGCCGGAAGCGCAATTAAAGGCGATTAAATCATATGCGCAGAAAAATAATATCACATTAACCAAGCAGTTCATTTTTATTGATGAGGGTATCTCGGGTAAAAAAGCGGAAAAGCGTCCTGCTTTTATGCAGATGATCGGTCTTGCAAAAAGTAAACCGCGTCCATTTGATGTAATATTGGTACACAAATTTGACCGCTTTGCTCGTTCTCGTGAGGACAGTGTTGTATATAAATCACTTCTTAAAAAAGAAGCAGGAATCAAGGTCGTTTCTATTACCGAAAGTATTGAAGATGATAAATTTTCCATCATACTTGAAGCTATGCTTGAAGCAATGGCGGAATATTATTCACTGAACCTTGCAGAAGAAGTAAAAAAGGGAATGACCGAAAAAGCAACAAGAGGCGGACTGCAAACCGGTTCGCCCTTCGGTTATAAAGTGGTTAATAATGTTCTCGAAATTGTTCCCGAAGAAGCAGAATTTGTAAAGTTCATATTTCAGAAATTCGCGAATAAGGAAATGAATTATCTACAGCTTGCCAGATATGCAAATGAAATAGGTATTCACAGTCACCGAGGATGTCAATTTGAAAATCGCACGATTGAATACATACTGCGAAATCCTGTATATATCGGTAAACTGCGTTGGAATCCTACCGGAAAAACCAACAGGGATTTTGATAATCCCAATATTATTGTAGAGGATGGTAAACATCAGCCGATAATAGATTTAGCACTATGGGAACAAGCGCAAATCGCAGTAAGGGAATCAAGGGAACTTCATCATAGAAAAACGCATTCAACAACAAACATAAAGAATTGGTCATATGGTTTAATAAAATGCGGAAACTGCGGTAAATCACTTGTGATGGGAGCTATAGGTTCATATCAGTGCTGCGGATATGCAAGAGGTATGTGCAGTGTCAGCCATTCTATAAAAATTCAGAAAGCAGAAAATCTGATTCTTGAGCAATTGAAAAAGGATTTTTCTGAAAAGCTCGAAATCAAAGTTCTGCCCAAAGAAAGCGATACCGACAATACAAATGAGTATACCTTGTTAAATGAACGATTGGAAAAATGTAAAATAAAAGAACAGCGTATACGAGAAGCATATCAGGATGGAATTGATACGAAGGAAGAATATCGGGAGAATAAAGCAAATTTGGAAAAAGAAAAAGAAACGCTTTTGTCACAGCTTGCGGAGCTTGATAATAATCTGAAGCACCCCAAAGAATGTGATAGAAACATTTACACAAGAATCGAGACAGCATATACATTGCTGACAGATGAAACTGTTCCGATTGATGTGAAATATCAGACAGCACATTTTCTGATTCATAAAATCACGTATAAAAAACCGGAGCAGATTTTATATTTGGAATACAAATAAACAACAGATAAATCCAGGGTTTGAGGGAATCATATTTATGGGAACTCGGTCCGCCGAACTGTGTGATGATAATCTTCGCTGCTTTGGGATCGGGATTCTTAATTTTTACTGGAAATTGAAGTGTTCGTTCATATTGCCACATAGCTGTTACCGTCCTTTATCAGAGAATAGTGAGGTTAAGGAAGTGCTTAAATTTCCCAGGGCCAGGGGGATGCTACCCAGCTCCAGGCTTCGCAGTCTTCGCTTACATTCCAGGTGATGGGGCCTACGGTGGATTCATATTCGGCTTTGGCCGCATCCAGCATGCAGGCGGTTTTTCTGAAGTATGCGAGTGCGTCGGCGTCACAGGGATGGTTGTTCAGGTAGAGCGCTGTTTCGCGGAGGGCAAAGCAGAGCTTTCTGATATCATCGAGAGATACGGTCAGCTCCGATTTATCGGCGCGGGTAATGGGATATGTGCGATAGCCTGCAGACATGCCGCTTCTCATCTGACGCATCTTCCATCAACTCCTCTCAAAACATTTCTTGATCCCTCAAAGGGCATGTTGAGCTCTTTGAAGAGTGTACCTTGGCAGAGTGCTTCATCCTGTTCGTAAAGATCGACAAAGCATTGTGCGGGGTTGTATACCATAGCCAGAGAAGGGAAGTCGCAGCCATAGTCAGATGGGGGGCTGCAGAGCGAATTGCGGCTGTTTCGGTCACAGCAGGGCATACCGGACCGGTCCGAGCGGCAAAAATTTTTTCCGTTTTCCATATCTGATCTCCTTTTTGTAGATTTTGTCTCCCTTCATATCATATGAAATTCGCAACATCTTGCTACCCGAAAAGAAAGATTGCACAATATATTGAGTCAAGCAGAAATAATACCAAAAATTCGGTCAAAAAATAGGTTATTTTGGATATTTACAAAATGCAATTTGGTGTGTATAATGATACCAGATTATTTTTACAGCACGACAAATGATTGCCCGATGAAATATCAAGCTTATGATATTCCTGCAGAGGTGCATCATTTGTTGTGTTTTTTTATGCGAAAATTTCTTTGAGATGTTGATTATATTTATCAATTTCTTAAATGTTTAAAATTTAGATTTGATTTTATCCGATATACATGATATAATAATATGAATATCTGTTTATACAGATTGGCTATATTGAAAGGAATTACTCATACATATGTCTAAATATACCGAACGAATCAAAATGCTAACCCTGCCGGCAGTGCCTCTGCGCGGACTTGTCGCTTATCCCGGCATTCCGATCAGTCTCGAGGTCACGGGTGAGCTGGCAATGCATGCCTGCGAAGCTGCCAATGATGCGGGCTCGCAGATCTATCTTGTCACCCAGAAAGATATTGCTCAGGATGCTCCCACTCCCGAGGATCTCTTCGGCATCGGTACAGTCGCAAAGATTAAATCCTATGTAAAACTGCCCGAGGGATCGGTGCGTGTGGTTGCGGAAGGACTATGCCGTGCAACGACCTCATCGATGGCAGAGCGTGATGGCATGCTGGTGGCAGATGTGCTTTGCAAGACAGTGAATGTGGAGATCGCGGGAACAGTCAAGGCTGACGCGCTCATCCGCGAGGTGATGAAAACCTTTGAGGAATTTGTCAAGCTGCTTCCAAAGCCCTCGACTGAGCTTGTGCTGGCTGTAAAGAGCATCCAGTCTCCCGGTTTGCTTGCCGACTATATTGCCTGCAGTGTGCTGGTGAATTATAACGACAAGCAGGAGATCCTTGCCGAATTTGAGCCGCTGCGCAGACTGGAGCTGCTTGCTGTGCTCATGGAACGCGAAATCCAGCTCCTCGAAACCGAGATGAACATCCACAAGCGTGTGCGTGCTCAGATCGAGCAGAATCAAAAGGAATACTACCTGCGTGAGCAGATCAAGGTGATCCAGAATGAGCTTGGCGGTGAAGCTGCTGACGCTGACACCGAGATTGATGAATACTACGACAAGGTTTATGCGGCGCATCTTCCAGCCGAGGTTGAGAAGAAGCTGATCAAGGAGATTGGCAAGCTGGCTAAGACTCCCTACAGCTCGGCTGAGAGCAGCGTTATCCGCAACTACCTTGATACCTGTCTTGAAATACCGTGGGAGAAGATGTCCCGCGACAGAGTGAATATCGAAACGGCGAAGAAAATACTCGATCGGGATCATGACGGCCTTGAAAAGGTGAAGGAGCGCGTGCTGGAGTATCTGGCTGTTCGTCAGCTTACCCCCGATCTGAAAAATCAGATTATCTGTCTTGTAGGTCCTCCCGGTGTCGGAAAAACCTCGATTGCAGCTTCGGTTGCTCATGCTATGAACCGCAAGTATGTACGTGTTTCGCTTGGCGGTGTCCGTGATGAGGCAGATATCCGCGGCCACAGAAAAACTTATATTGCCTCCATGCCCGGTCGAATCGTCAATGCACTGGTGCAGGCGGGAACACGCAATCCGCTGATTGTGCTGGACGAGATTGACAAGCTCACGGCAGATGCTCATGGTGATCCCGCATCGGCGCTGCTTGAAGTGCTGGACAGTGAACAGAATAAATCCTTCCGCGATCACTTCATCGAAATGCCGGTAGATCTGTCCGAGTGTATGTTTATCGCAACTGCAAATACTCTCTCTACCGTACCGCGTCCGCTTATTGACCGTATGGAGGTCATCGAGCTTTCCACCTATACCCGCAACGAAAAGGTTGCCATTGCAAAGAATCATCTTATTCCCAAGCAGCAGAAGCGTCACGGTCTCAACCGCCGTATGATGAAGCTGGATGATGCAGGACTGATCGAGCTGATTGATTATTATACCCATGAAGCCGGCGTGCGCAACCTGGAGCGTGAGATTGCAAGTCTCTGCCGCAAGACCGCCAAAAAGCTGGTTGAGAGCGGCGAGAGCGTAGTGAAGATCACCGCGAAAAATCTTCATGAATTCCTCGGCCCTCGCAAGAGCCTTCCCGATGTGGTGGATACAGCGGAGGGCGCAGGTGAGATCGGTGTGGTCAATGGACTTGCCTACACCGAGGTCGGCGGCGATTTGCTGAAGGTAGAGGTTATGTCGATGGAGGGCACGGGAAAGCTGGAGCTGACCGGTTCTCTCGGCGATGTGATGAAGGAATCTGCCCACCTTGCTGTCAGTTATATACGCGCTCATGCAAAGGAGCTGGGCATTAATCCCGATTTCTATAAGAACCGCGATCTGCATATCCATTTTCCCGAGGGGGCTGTTCCCAAGGATGGTCCCAGCGCAGGTGTTACCATTACCACTGCCCTTGCCAGTGAGCTTTCTGGAATGCCGGCACGCTCCTGTATTGCTATGACCGGTGAGATCAGCCTTCACGGAAGGGTGCTCGCCATCGGTGGTCTGAAGGAAAAGACTATGGCAGCATACAAAGCCGGTGTAAAGACCATTCTGATTCCCAAGGACAATGAGCGTGATCTTGATGAAATCGACAGAATTGTGCGCGAAAATACAGAATTTGTTCTCTGCTCTCACATTGATGAAGTGCTGAAGCGGACTTTGATCGGTTATGGTGAAGTAAAGCTCAAGGTTGCATGCATTCCCTGTGAATGCAGAGAAGAAAATGATGCAATAATTACCATGATCCCCGAAATTCCCGACACCAAGGGTGTGTCGGATTCGGTAACGGTACGCTGACATGAAGATTATTACACAGAACACAAATCTTGAAATTACAGCCGGACTTGCCTCGCAGTTCCCGAAAAATCAACTGCCGCAGGCTGCCTTTTCGGGACGCTCCAATGTGGGCAAATCCTCGCTGATCAATGCACTGATCGGAAGGAAGAACTACGCGCGAGTCAGCTCGGCACCCGGCAAGACCATCACGGTCAATTTCTATAATGTGGATAAAAAAATGTATATCGTCGACCTTCCCGGCTACGGATATGCAAAGCGTACCCCTGCCGATAAGGAGCGCTGGTCGAAGCTGACAGACAGTTATTTCACTTCGGACGGCGGTAAACCCCAGCTGGTGGTTCAGCTCATTGACCTGAAAACAGGTCCAACTACTGACGATGACATGATGCTCGAGTGGCTTTATCGCACCGAGACTCCCTATATTGTGGTGGCAACGAAAGCCGATAAGCTGAATGTTACCGATCGCAAGGCTGCACTTCAGGCACTGATTGATTACGAAATGATCGTAGAAGGTACCCCGGTTCTCCCCTTCTCGGCACTGAAGGGAGAGGGCAGGGATGCCATCTTCACCGAGATTACACGGCGTCTCGGACTCAACTGACGAAAGGATTTGAAATCATGTTTATATCTCCCATGAAGAATCTTGCTGTCAATGCCGCAGGGCATCTTACTATTGGCGGCGTTGACTGTGTTGATATTGCAAAAGAATACGGCACACCTGCATATGTGCTGGATGAAGCTGCGGTGCGCGAATCGATGCGTATGTACAGAGACACCATGGAAGAGGCATTCGGTAAGGGAAGCATGCCCTACTTTGCCAGCAAGGCGCTCTCCTGTAAATATGTATATCGGCTCGCTGCCGAGGAGGGCATCGGTATCGATGTTGTATCTCCCGGTGAGATTGCAACCGCACATGCGGCAGGCTTTCCACTTGAGCGCGCAATTTTCCACGGCAACAATAAAACCGACGCCGATATCAGATACGCACTCACCCTCGGTGTGGGACGCTTTGCCGTCGACAATATGACCGAGCTTGACATTCTTGATGTTATCGCAGGTGAGATGGGCAAAAAGGTGAAAATTCAGCTTCGCATTACCCCCGGTATCGATCCCCATACCCACAAGGCGGTTGTTACCGGCAATATTGCATCCAAGTTCGGTTCTGCTATTGCAACCGGACAGGCAATGGAAATTGTCCGTGCTGCGGCTGAAAAGGCGAATCTGGAGCTTGTCGGCTTGCATTGCCATATAGGCTCGCAGATTTTCGATGCCGATCCCTTCATCGATGCGGCACGCATTATGATCGCATTTATTGCCGATATCAAGCGCGAGGTCGGTGTCGATATCGCCGAGCTGAATCTCGGCGGCGGATACGGTGTCAGATATACCAACGACGATCCCGAAATTGACCGTGAAGCACTCCTTCGCCGCGTCGCTGACGAGGTGAAGAAGCTCTGCGCTGCAAATAATGTCGCACCGCCTCATATCTTTATGGAGCCCGGCAGATCCATTGTGGCGGGTGCCGGCATTACGCTCTATACTGTAGGTTCTGTGAAGGAAATTACAGGCTTTCTCAATTATGTTTCGATTGACGGCGGCATGCCCGATAATCCTCGTTATGCGCTCTACGGTTCGCTCTATGAATCCTATATCGCCAACCGCGCTGCCGAGGTGCGTGACTATATCTGCACCATCGCCGGACGCTGCTGTGAGAGCGGTGATCTCATCGCGGAGGATACTAAGCTCCAGAAGCCCCATCGCGGTGAAATTCTCGCTGTTGCGGTGACAGGAGCCTACAATTACGCCATGGCATCCAACTATAACCGCATTCCCAGACCTCCGATTCTCGTTGTCAAGAATGGTAAGGTCGAGGTGGCGGTCAAGCGCGAGACATATGAGGATCTTTACCGTCTTGATGTATAATTTGAGGTAACAGCATGTTTGGCATTTCACTTGAAGAGCTGCCCATATATTTAATGCGAATCCCCTGCATCCTGATCGCACTCGCCTTTCATGAGAGTGCCCATGGATGGATGGCATATAAGCTGGGGGATCCAACCGCGCGCTCACTTGGCAGACTCAGCATGAATCCGCTGAAGCACCTGGATCCCATTGGTGCACTGATGATGATTCTGGTGGGATTCGGATGGGCAAAACCGGTGCCTGTGAACGCACGCTATTTCAAAAATCCCAAGCGCGATATGGCGCTGACCGCCATTGCCGGCCCGATATCCAATCTGATACTCGGCTTCTTCGGAACACTGCTTTATATGATTTTCAGCAATCTGTATATCAACGCGGTATACAGCGGTGCAGGCAGTCTGATGCAGACGGTGCTGTATGTTCTTCTGCTCTTCTGTATGGTTTTCATGTCGCTGAACATCTCATTGGCGATATTCAATCTGATTCCCGTACCGCCGCTTGACGGATCGCGTCTGCTCTTTATTTTTCTCCCCGACAAGTACTATTTCAAGCTGATGCAGTATGAGCGTTATATTTCGCTGATTTTTATGCTGCTGCTGATCTTTGATATCATCACATTGCCGCTTGGTTACGCGGTTACGGCAATCCAGAATCTCTTTATCCGGATCTGGGGATTCCTGCCCTTTTTATAATATTATTTCGGAGTTTCTTCCATGGAAGAGTTAAAATTCAGACTGGACGCCTTTGAGGGACCTCTCGATTTGCTGCTCAGTCTGATCACAAAGCAAAAAATTGATATATATGATATCCCCATCGCGCTGATCTTCGACCAGTATATGGAATATATTGAAGAAGCGCGCATGCTGGATATGGAGGTTGCAGGCGAGTTTATCACCATGGCTGCCGAGCTGATGCTGATCAAGAGCCGCATGCTGCTTCCCAAGGTGCAGAGCGGTGATGAAGAAGATCCCCGTGCCGCTCTTGCCGCCGCCATCGCTGAATACAAGCGCGCAAAGGAAGCTGCAGGACTGCTGCAATCCCGTTATGGTGAATATGCCGGCAGATTTATCAAGGAGACCGATGAGATTGATATCGATACGACATTTGTTACCCCCCATGATGCTGACCTGCTGGTAAAAGCCTTTCAGCGTATCCTGCGCCGCAAGCGGATCAGCGAAGAATCACGCAATGCACCTCCCGAAGAGGCTGTGGGCAGTATACTCAAGCATCGTGTTACCCCTGTCGCCGAGCGGGTTATTTCGCTTATGCGCACCCTCTGCCGCCGCGGAAAAATGACCCTGGAGGATCTGCTCATGACCTCCAAAAGCCGCTCCGATCTGATCGCATCCTTTGCGGCTCTGCTTGAGCTTGTCAAAGGGCAGCGGCTGATTATCGAGCCCTACGGCGAAGGAGAAGACGAGGTCTATGTCTCACTGAGACGTGAGCGCAGAGAAAAAAGCAATGAAGTACAGGAGCTTCCCACATGATCGAAGAAATGGAACTCACAACAGAATCGGATAAGCCTCAGCTTGGCGTCGCCGAAATGCAGCGAATCATCGAAGCTGTACTCTTTGCGGCAGGCTATCCGGTGGAATATAAAAAATTCGCCGATTTGCTTGGCATTACCTCTCGTGAGGTCAAGCGCATTGTCACCGATTATGCCGACAGCTATAATGCGCCCGACGGAATTCGCGGTGTGCGTCTGCTGGTGATGGATAATTCCT